>CAWJHK010000015.1:0-71894 GCA_963842695.1 uncultured Chloroflexia bacterium | reverse complement strand
AGCCGCAGCACGTTGCCGCTCGTCTCGCCCTTGCGCCACAGCCGGTCGCGCGAGCGGGAGTGGAAATGGACCTCACCGGTGGCCACCGTCGCCGCCAGCGCCTCGGCATCCATGTAGCCGACCATCAGCACCCGCCCATCGATCGCGTCCTGGATCACGGCCGGGGCCAGCCCGTCCGACCCGAACGTGACGTCCGGGACGGTCACGCGGCCACCCCGCTCGGGAGCCGGACTGGCAGCCCGGCGGCGGCCATGGCCGCCTTGACCGCCGCGATGCTGTGGATGTCGCGGTGGAAGATCGATGCGGCGAGGACGGCGTCGGCGCCGCCGTCGCGGATGGCACGGATGAAGTCGTCCGGGCCCGACGCGCCGCCCGAGGCGATGACCGGGACGTTCGCGACAGATGAGATCGCCAGCAGGAGGTCCGTGTCGAAGCCGGCCCCGGTCCCATCGCGATCGATCGAGGTCACCAGGAGCTCGCCGGCACCGAGGTCGACGACGCGCCGCGCCCAGTCGACCGCATCGAGGCCCGTCGGTTCGCGGCCGCCCTTGACCACGACCTCCCAGGAACCCGCCACCCGTCTCGCGTCGATCGCCACCACGACCGCCTGCCGACCGAAGCGGGCGGCACACCGGCTGACCAGGGTCGGCTCGGCGACCGCCGCCGAGTTGAGCGAGACCTTGTCGGCGCCGGCCCGCAGCACATCGCGCATGTCGATCACGGTCCGGACGCCGCCACCGACCGTCAGTGGGATGAACGCCCGGCGTGCCGTGCGCTCGACCACGTCGAGGAGCGTTGTCCGGCCGTCGGGCGCCGCCCGGATGTCGAGGAACACCAGCTCGTCGGCGCCCTCGGCGGCGTAGCGCTCGGCGAGGTCGGCCGGGTCGCCCTCGTCGACGAGGTCGACGAACTGCCGGCCCTTGACGACCCGGCCGTCGGCCACGTCAAGGCACGGGATCACCCGGCGGCGGAGCATCAGGCGGCCCGCACGAGATCGACGAAGTTGGCCAGCAGGCGGAGGCCGTCCCGGCCGCTGCGCTCCGGGTGGAACTGCACGCCGAGCAGCGCACCGCGGCCGATGGCCGAGGTGAAGGGGCGGCCGTGGTCGGTGGTGGCCAGGACGAGGCCGGCCGCGGGCTCGGCCGGCTCGCCGGCGTAGGAATGGACGAAGTAGAAGTCGGCGCCCGGCTCGATGCCGTCGAACAACCGGTGCGGCCGCACCGGGTCGACCTGGTTCCAGCCGATGTGAGGGAGCGTCGGAGCGTCGCGGAGACGGACCGTGCGGCCGTGCACCGCGCCGAGCGTCACCGCGTCGTCCTCGTCGCTGCCGTCGAACAGGAGCTGAAGCCCCAGGCAGATCCCGAGAAACGGGCGATCGCCGGTCAGCCACGCGCGAAGAGGCTCGCTCAAGCCACGGGCCGTGAGGCGGGCCATCGCCGGCTCGGCGGCCCCGACGCCGGGGACGACGACCGCGTCGGCGCCGCGCAGGGCCTCCGCGGTCCGGGCGATGGTGACGCTCGCGCCGACATGCTCGAGGGCCTGGTCGATGCTGACCATGTTGCCCGCTCCGTAATCGACCACCGCGATGCGCGGCCGGGCGGTCACTCGAGGACGCCCTTGGTCGACGCCACCCCATCGCGGCGGGGGTCGATCTCGCACGCCGTCCGGAGGGCGCGGCCGAGGGCCTTGAAGGCGGCCTCCGCGAGGTGGTGGTCGTTGCGGCCCGTGCCCGAGAGGTGGAGCGTGACCCCGGCGGTCCGGGCGAACGCCTCGAGCGCGTGCTCGACCAGCTGGAGCGGCAGCCCACCGACCCGCTCGCCGCGAAACGGCAGGTCGACGACCGCGTACGGCCGCCCGCCGGCGTCGACGACGGCCCGGGCGATCGATTCGTCCATCGGCACGGCGCTCTCGCCGAAGCGGGCGATGCCCGCCCGGTCGCCGAGGGCCTCCGCGAACGCCGAGCCCAGAACGAGGGCGACGTCCTCGACCGTGTGGTGCTCGTCGACCTGGAGGTCGCCGTCGGCGGACACGGCGAGGTCGAACAGCCCGTGGTGCGCCAGCGAACCAAGCAGGTGGTCGTAGAAGCCGATCCCAGTGTCGATCGCGCGGTGGCCTACGCCGTCGATCCCGAGCGTGATCGTGATGTCCGTCTCGGCCGTCGACCGGGCGACGGTCACCCGCCGGCCCTCGCGCGGGCCGACCTCGACCGATCCGAGCGGGGTCGTCATCGGGCAGCCTCCAAGGTCCTCGCCACGGCGATCAGCTGGTCGTTCTCGTCCGGGTTGCGGATGGTCAAGCGCAGGTGGTCGGCGAGGCGATGACCCTCGCCGAACGTTCGTGGCACCAGCCCGGCTCCGAGCAGCGCCTCGGCAACGACCGTCGCCCGTTCGACCGAGCCGAAGTCGACCAGGAGGAAGTTGGTAACGGACGGCCCGACCCACCAGCCGAGCGAACGCAGCGCGTCGCCGAACCGCACACGCTCGCGCTCGACGCGCTCGAGGTTGGCATCGAGGATGGTCGGGTCGCGGAGGACGTCCGTGACGACGCTGACCGAGATGGTCGACAGGGACCCGGGCGGCCGGAATGGGTTCAGCGCGGCGATAACCTCGGGCCGGGCGATCCCGAACCCGACGCGCAGCCCGGCCAGCGCGTAGGCCTTGCTGGCCGTCCGGATCGTGACCAGGTTGGGATGGTCGACCCGCAGCCCGACGAGCGACGCCCCGACGAACTCGGCGTAGGCCTCGTCGAGCACCACGATGGGTGGCCGGCGGCCCGCGGTGTCGGCGTCCGCGGCCAGGCCCGCAAGGAGCGCTTCGATCAGGCCATCGGGCTCGGCCAGCGCGGTGGGGTTGTTCGGGCTGCACAGCCACACGACCGAGGCAGTCCGCCGCCGCCTCCCGGATCGCTGCCTGGTCGAGTGCCCAGCCGTCGGTCTCGCCGAGTCGCGGGACGGGAACCATGGTCGCCCCGCGTTGCTCGGTGATGACGCGATACATGGCATACGTCGGGGTCGGGATCACCGCCCGGCCACCGGGCGGGATGAACGCCTTGCCCACGTCGTCGAGGATCTCGTCGGCGCCGGCCCCGACCAGGAGCTCGTCCGTGCCGACGCCGTACCGGGCAGCCGCCGCCTCGACGAGCTCCCGATAGTCGGTCGGCGGGTACTCGTTCAGGGGCGCCACGAACCGGCCCGTCTTGAGCACTCGATCGACGAGCGCCGGCGGGGTGGGGGAGGTGTTGAGGTCGAACCGCAGGATCGTCGAGGGATCGAGGCCGTAGCGTGCGGCGACTTCTTCGTCGGTCGCCTCCCAGCTGTACGAGGCGGGAACGTTCGGCCCGGTGAAGGTCACGGGCGTCGGGCTCATGACCGGCCGCCGAACCGGATCTCGACCGCGTCGCGGTGGGCGAGCAGACCCTCGGCCTCGGCGAGGGTGGCGATCGTGTCGCGGATGGACGCGAGCCCCGCCTCGTCGACCCGCTGGACCTGGATGAACTTGCCGTACGACTCGACCGCCAGGGCTCCGGAGGCACGCGCGAGCCCACCGGTGGGAAGCACGTGGTTGGCACCGGTCGCGTAGTCGCCGGCCGATTCGGGTGCCCACGCGCCGACGAACACCGAGCCCGCGTTGCGGATCGCCGCGACGGTCTCCTCGAGGGCCGGGACATCGATCGAGAGGTGCTCGGGCCCGTAGGCATTGACGAAGTCGATGGCTGCCTGGAGCGACGGGGCGAGGACGACCAGACCGTGATCGCGCAGCGCCGCATCGAGGATCTCGGGCCGTGCCGCATCGGCCACGAGCGACTCGACCGCTGTCTCGACCGTGGATGCGAACGCCGGATCCGTGGTGACGAGGATCGCCGGCGAATCAGGCCCGTGCTCGGCCTGGGTGATCAGGTCGGCCGCGACCCGGACCGGGTCGGCGGGCGGCACGGCCAGGACCATGCCCTCCGACGGCCCCGCCGGCAGGTCGATCCCGACGGTCCCGGCGACCTCGAGCTTGGCCGCCGTGACCCAGGCATTGCCCGGCCCCACGATCCGGTCGACCGGCTCGAGGCCGAGCTGCGGGAGCCCGAACGCGAGCGCCCCCACGGCCTGTGCCCCGCCGGCTACGACGAACCCGTCCACCGCCAGGAGGCCCGCCGCGCCGGTCAGGACGGGATCGATCTCGCCGTCGCGCCCGGCCGGGGACGCGACGACGACCTCGCCGACGCCGGCGACACGGGCCGGCACGACGGTCATCACGAGGGACGACGGGTACGGGGCGGATCCGCCCGGGACGTAGGCGCCGACGCGCTGGAGCGGTGTCCAGCGGCGCTCGATCTCGATGCCGGGGGCGATCCCGGTGCGAACCGTCCGTGGCCGCTGGGTCTCGGCGAACCGCCGGACGTGGTCGATCGCCTGGTCGAGGGCTCGCCGGGTCCGGCGGTCGAGCCGGTCGCGAGCCTCGCGGAGCTCGCCCGGGTCGAGGAGGAGCCGCCCGTCGCGCGCGCCGCCACCGACTCCTTCGTTCGCATCCCGGACCGCATCGGCGCCGCGCACCCGAACGTCGGCCAGCGTGACGCGGGCGGCATCCCGGACGGCTGGATCGGGGACGGCACCGCGCCGGATCAATGCGTCGTGGTCGCGGCGGGCGCTCGGGTCACCCGCGATGACGTCGGCGAGATCGAGCCATCGAAGCCGGAGCGCCGGGGCATCCGCCTCGGTCGGCCGAGCCGGAGAGCCGGACGGAGCGGCAGGACCCGTCACGGGACGATCTTCTCGATCGGCAGGACGAGGATCCCCGAGGCGCCGGCGGCCTTGAGGCGGGGGAGCAGGCTCCACACGTCATCGGCGCCGACGACCGAGTGGATGGCGATCATCCCGGCGTGAGCGAGGGGGATGACGGTCGGCGACTCGAGAGCAGGCAGCAGGCGTTCGAGCTCGGCGAGCCTGGGCGCCGGGGCGTTCATCATCAGGTACTTCCGGCCGCGCGCGGCGATCACGGCGCTGAGCATCGTGTCGATGGCCGCGACCTCCGCCGCCCGCTCGCGATCGGCCGCCGGATTGGCGATCAGGACGGCCTCGGATTCGAGCACGTCGCCGATCTGGCGGAGCCCGTTCATCGCCAGCGTCGACCCGGTCGAGACGAGGTCGACGATCCCCTCGGCCAGGCCGAGACGAGGGGCGACCTCCACGGCGCCCGAGATGGGGACGATCTCGACGGGGACGCCGCGCTCCTCGAAGAAGCGTCGGGCGGTGTTCGGGTGGGCGGTCGCGACGCGGAGGCCGGCGAGATCGTCGATGGCCTGATGGGGCGTGTCGGTCGGGACCGCGGCCGCCAGCCGGCAGCGGCCGTAGCCGAGCGACCGGATCCGCGGCAGCTCGGCGCCGGTCTCGGCCAGGAGGTCGATACCGGTCACGCCGAGGTCTGCGACGCCGTCGCCGACGAACTCGATCACGTCATTGGTCCGGACGAACAGGATGTCGAGATCGAAGTTCTGGACGCGCGCCACGAGGCTCCGATCGTGCTCCTCGAAGACGAGGCCGGCGTCGCGCAGGAGCCGGACGGTCGGCTCGACCAGCCGTCCCTTGTTGGGGACGGCGAGGCGCAGGCGACGAGTCATCGCTCGCCGCCGACCGGGTAGGGGCGGGTTCCTTCGCGGGACTCGGCGTCCAGCTTCGCGAGCATCCCGCGGTAGCCGCCCTCGCCGTGGTTCAGCCACGACGCGATCCGGGTGATCGTCGCTGTGCTCGCACCGGTCTGCCGGGAGATGTCGGCATAGTGGAGTCCTGCGTCGAGCATGCGGACGACGGCCCAGCGCTGGGACAGGTCGCGCAGCTCGTTCAGGGTGCAGAGGTCGCGGAAGAACCGCTCGGCCTCATCGCGCGTCTCGAGACGAAGCACTGCCTGGAGCAGGGCTTCGACGTCGGGGGTCCGCCAGTCGTCGGCCATCGTGCCGGTCACTCCGCTGCTGATGTATTAGCGTTGTAGCGTGCTAATACGCTAGCATGAAGGAATGCTTGTGACAAGCGGTTTCGAGATCCTGGTCGCCATCGACCTGCGCGGGGGCCGCGTCGTGCGGCTGGAGCAGGGCGACTTCGACCGCGAGACCGCCTTCGCCAACGATCCGCTGGTCGTCGCCACGGCATTCGTCGATGCCGGGGCACGGTGGCTCCACGTCGTCGATCTCGACGGTGCCCGGTCGGGCATGCCGACCCACGCGGAGACGATCACGGCGATCGTCGGCACGGTGGGGGATCGCGCCTCGGTCGAGGTGGCCGGTGGCCTTCGTACCGAGGAGGGCGTCGCGGCCGTCCTGGCAACCGGAGCCGCCCGGGCCGTCGTCGGCACCGCCGCGCTGGCCGACCCGGCATTCGCCGGACGCCTCGTGGCGACGCATGGTGCCGGCAAGATCGCGGTAGCCGTCGACGTTCGCGACGGCCGGGCGGTCGGCTACGGCTGGAACCCGGAAATGCAGGGCGTCGACGCAGCCGATGCGATCGCCAGCCTGGGTGAAGCGGGAGTCGAGACGTTCGAGGTGACCGCCATCGACCGCGACGGGCTCCTCGCCGGGCCTGACCTCGCCCTCTACGAGCGGATCGTCGGGATGGACCGCGGTACCGTCATCGCGTCCGGTGGCATCGCCTCGATCGACGACCTGCGCGCGCTCCGGGACGCCGGTTGCTCGGGGGCCATCGTCGGGAGAGCGCTCTACACGGGCAGGCTGGACCTCGCCGAGGTGCTCGCCTTCGCGGACGGGTCGGCCTGAGGCGCCCGGGTCCACGGACAGCGGAGACGTTGCTCAGTGACCGGCGCCGTGCCCTCCAGCTGCGGCGAGCTCCTTCTGGTGCGCGTCGATCACCTTCTCGGCGATGTGCGACGGCACGTCCTCGTAGTGGTCCAGCTCCGCGCTGAACGAACCGCGTCCCTGGGCGAGCGAGCGCAGCTCGGTGGCGTAGTTGAACAGCTCGGCCTGCGGGCACGTGCGCGGTGATGATCTGGATATCGCCATCGGTATCCATGCCGAGGACGCGGCCGCGACGGCCGTTGAGGTCGCGGTTGACCTCGCCCATGTAGGCCTCGGGGACGCGGATGTCGACCTTCATGATCGGCTCGAGAAGCGCCGGCTTGGCCTGGTGGACGCCGTCCTTGAGCGCCATCGAGGCCGCGATCTTGAACGACAGCTCGTTCGAGTCGACCGTGTGGAACGACCCGTCGTAGAGCGTGGCCTTGAAGTCGGACAGGGGGTAGCCGGCGAGCACGCCTTCGGCCGCGGCCTCGCGGATGCCCTTCTCGACGCCCGGGAAGAAGCCCTTCGGTACCGAGCCGCCGACGATCTTCTCCGCGAACTCGACACCGCCATCGGGGTTCGGCTCGAGCTCGAGCCACACGTCGCCGAACATGCCGTGGCCGCCGGTCTGCTTCTTGTACCGGCCGTGGACCTTGGTCGTCCCGCGGATGGTCTCCTTGTACGGGACGCGAGGCGTGTGGGTCGCGATCGCCGCGCCGAACTTGCGCTTGAGCCGTTCGATGATCACGGCGTCGTGGGCCTCGCCCATCGTGCGCAGGATCTGCTCGCCGGTCGCGCTGCGCTCGAGCCGGACGGTCGGCTCCTCCTCGAGCATCCGGGCGAGCGCCGGGCCCATCTTGTCCAGGTCGCCCTTGGTCTGCGGCTCGATGGCGACCATCAGGGAGGGTTCGGGGAAGCTGAGCGGCGCCAGGACGACGGGCTTCTCGCGGACGCTCAGCGTGTCGCCCGTAGCGGTGACGGTGAGCTTGGCGACGGCGCCGATCTCGCCGGCCTTGAGCTCGCCGATCGGCTCCTGCTCCTTGCCGTGGAGCAGCAGCAGCTGGCCGATCCGCTCGTCCTCGCCGTGCGTGCTGTTCCACACGTGGGCCTGCGAGTGGAGCGTGCCCGACAGGACGCGGAAGTAGGTGAGCCGGCCGACGAACGGGTCGGCGGTCGTCTTGAACACGCGGACGAGCAACGGTCCATCCGCGTCGGGCGCGACCTCGACCGTCCCGCCCGACTTGTCGGTCGCCTTGGCCGGCCCCTCGTCGGCCGGCGAGGGGAGGTAGCGGACGATCGCGTCGAGCAACGCCTGCAGCCCGATGCCGGTCGTGGCGCTGCCGACGAGCACGGGGGCGAGCATCGAATCCTTGACGCCCTTGCGCAGGCACGCCTCGAGCTCGGCGTCGGCGATCTCCTCGCCCTCGAGGTACTTGGTCAGCACGTCGTCGTCGGCCTCCGCGGCCGCCTCGAGCAGCTCGTCGCGCCGGCGCGACACCTCGTCGACCAGGTCGTCCGGGATCGGGATCTCGACCTCCGCCGCCCTTCCACTGCCACGCCTTGCGATGGACGAGGTCGACGTAGCCGGTGAACTTGTCGGCCGCGCCGATGGCGAGCTGGAGCGGCGCGATCTTGTTGCCGAAGGCTGGCCCGCAGCGCGTCGAGCGCGGCCGAGGGGTCGGCGTTCTCCTTGTCGCACTTGTTGATGAAGAAGCAGGCGGCGGTGTTCGTGCGCCGAGCCTCGGCGACCGCCTGCTCGAGCCCGGCCTCGACGCCGGCCGAGGCGTCCATCACCAGGACCGCACCATCGACCGCCGCGAACCCCTCGACGACGTCGGCCACGAAGTCCGGATAGCCCGGCGTGTCGAGGACCGAGATCCGCGTCCCGTCCGACTCGAACGTGCCGACCGCGAGGCTGAGCGACTCGCGACGCTTCTGCTCCTCGGGCTCGAAGTCGAGGTGGGCCGTCCCGTCGTCGACGCTGACCGAGGCGTGGGATGGCCCCGGCCTTGAACAGGAGCTGCTCGGCGAGCGTCGTCTTGCCGGCTCCCGCGTGGCCGGCCAGGACGACGCTCCGAAGGTGGGGGAGGTCGACGCTCTTCATGGTCATCGGCTTCGTCGGTCCTTCCTGGTTCTAGGGGACACGGCACGTCCGGGGGAGCGAGGGGTCCCGACATGATACGTCGGCTATACTCCGCCCCGCGATGTCAGGTCATAGCAAATGGTCCACGATCAAGCGCCAGAAGGGCGTCACCGATGCCAAGCGTGGCGCCCTCTTCACGAAGGTCGCTCGCGAGATCTCCGTGGCGGCCCGCCAGGGTGGCGGTGACCCCGACGGCAACTACCGGCTTCGCCTCGCGATCGAGAAGGCGCGCTCGGTGAACATGCCCGCCGACAACATCAAGCGGACGATCGACAAGGCGACCGGCGGCGGCGATGCGGAGCAGTTCGAGGAGATCGTCTACGAGGGCTACGGCCCGGGCGGCGTGGCGGTGCTCGTCGAGGCGCAAACCGACAACCGCAACCGGACCGCGGCGGAGGTCCGCTCCATGTTCAGCAAGGCCGGCGGCCAGCTGGCGGGCTCGGGCGCGGTGGCCTGGCAGTTCGAGCCCCGCGGGCTGATCGAGGTTCCGCGGAGCGGGATCGACCCCGAAGAGGTGATGCTGTCGGCCATCGACGCCGGCGCCGAGGACGTCGACACCGACGGTGACGCGTCGATCGAGATCTACACCGCGCCGTCCGACCTCGAGGCGGTCCGCCGGGCGCTCGAGGCATCGGGCGTGCCGGTCGAGTCGGCCGAATCGACGATGATCGCGAAGCAGACCGTCGAGCTCGACTCGTCCAAGGCGCGCCAGGCGCTCCGTCTGGTCGAGCTGCTCGAGGACCTCGACGACGTCCAGCGCGTGACGGCCAACTTCGACATCCCCGAGGACGTCTACGCCGAGGTCGCCGGGTGAAGGTCCTCGGGATCGACCCGGGGACGGCCGCTCTCGGCTACGGGATCGTCGAACGGACCGGCGGGCGCCTCCGCGAGGTGGACCACGGCTGCCTGACGACGAGCCCGGACAGCTCGCTGCCGGAGCGGCTGCTGGCCATCCATGCGCTCGTCGACGAGCTGATCTCCCTGCACGAGCCGGACGTCGTCGGCGTCGAGCGGCTCTTCTTCTCCCGCAACGTGCAAACGGCGCTCGCCGTGGGCCAGGCGCGCGGCGTGGTCCTGCTCGCGGCCGCCGAGCACAGCCTGCCCGTGCGCGAGGCCACCCCGAGCGAGGTCAAGAGTGCGGTCGCGGGCTACGGGGCCGCCGACAAGGAGCAGGTCGGGCGGATGGTCCAGCTCGTGCTCGGCATGAGCGAGCGGCCCCGACCCGACGATGCCGCCGACGCGCTCGCCATCGCGACCTGGGTGGCCAACACGGACCATGCCGTGTCGACGGTCGGTGCCGCCGTCCTCGACCGGGCCGCCGTCCCGCCGATCCGCCGCGGCGAGACGGGCTACGAACGAGCCGTCCGCGAGGCCCTCGCCGCCGAGCGAGCCGAGCGCGCGGAGCGGGCCGACAAGCGCACGGCCTCCTGACGTGACCGGACGTCCGCCCGCCGCGTGATCGCGTCGGTGGAGGGGGTCGTCGGGGCGGTGGCCGCAGATTCCCTCGTCATCGAGGTCGGCGGCATCGGCTACCGGGTGTTCGCTGCGCCGGCGATCCTCGCCACGGCCCAGCCGGGGAGCCGCCTCAAGCTGCACACCTACCACCTGGTCCGCGAGGACCAGCAGGCGCTGTATGGCTTTCGCACGACCGAGGAGCTCGGCTTCTTCACGCTCCTGCTGACGGTCAACGGCGTCGGACCCAAGGTTGCGCTGGCGATCGTCGGGTCGCGCCCGACGCCCGACCTCCAGCTCGCGATCATGGCCCAGGATCAGGCCGTGCTGGTGACGATCCCGGGCATCGGCAAGAAGCTCGCCGAGCGGATCATCTTCGAGCTCAAGGAGAAGGTCGCCGCGGCGGGCGTGGCCGCCACGACGGCCTACGGGTCGGGAACGGGCGCCGCCGAGAGCGAGGTGGTCGCTGCGCTCCAGGCCCTGGGCTATTCACTGGCCGAGGCGCGAGAGGCGTCCCGGATCGCGCTCGCCGACCCCACGATCGGCGGCACGCTGGAGGATCGGGTCAAGGCCGCGCTTCGGAGCCTGCTGCGCGACTGAGCGCTCGGCGGCCGAGGCACGCGAGCGGGACCGCCGGATCCTCGGCCCGCCATGAGCCGCGACCTGGTGGCAGGGCCGTACCAGGTCGCGGATCGACGGTCTCGGGTCGTGTCGCCGAGGCGCGTTACTTGGCGAGGTGCTCGAAACGGAGCGACTCGCGGCTGTCACCGGGATAGGTGGAGTACGTGCCCGGAGCCGGCTTCGCGGCGGAGCCGCCGAGTCCGGCAGACGGTACTGGCCGGGGTCGCAGCGGGAGCCGCCGAGTCCGGCAGACGGTACTGGCCGGGCTCGGAACCGGTGTTCGCGGCCGGAGCCGCCGAGTCCGGCAGACGGTACTGGCCGGGCTCGGAACCGGTGTTCGCGGCGGGAGCCGCCGAGTCCGGCAGACGGTACTGGCCGGGCTCGGAACCGGTGTTCGCGGGGAGCCGCAGAGTCCGGCAGACGGTACTGGCCGGGCGCTGGCTTGGTGGCGGCGCCCCCCGCGCTCGCCGTCGAGCAGGCGGCGACGATCGCGCCTGCGATGGCCAGGCCGGCGAGGCCGGTGGCCAACTTCACCCGCAGCCGAGCGGTGGTGCGATCGCGCTTCGCGGAGGTGCTCATCTCGTTCTCCCGTGTCGTCGGCCTCTCGTGAGGTCGATGGGATCACGCTACGAGCGGGCGGGCGCGCTGCCATCCGGCGATCACCCACAATCGCGGGGCCTCGACCGTTGGATCGGGCGCGGCGACCCTTTAGGCGCCCGTCAGGTCCGTGGTGGGCCGGGGCCTCGAGGCCCGTGCCGTTCAGGGCGCGATGACCGACCGGTCGAGCCCGAGCCGCACCGCCACCGCCGCCGCCTCGGTCCGCGTCGCGACACCGAGCTTGCCGAGGATGTTCGAGACGTGGACGCCGGCCGTGCTCTCGCTGATGAACAGCGTCTCGGCGATCTTCTTGTTCGTGTAGCCCTCGGCGACGAGCGCCAGGACCTCGCGCTCGCGGCCGGTCAACCCGAACGGGTCAGGCGGCGCCGCACTGGCGGCCTCCTCGGCCGCGGTCACGCCGGCGACCGCCCCCGGCGACGGATCGACGCGCAGGCGACGGGCGAGGCCCTCGATGCGCGCGACCAGCAGGCGGGCTCCGATGCGCGACGCGATGGCGTGGGCCTCCCGAACAGATGAGATCGCCGCCGGCGGGCCGTCGGTGGCGGCCGCCGCCTCGGACCGGCGCCACAGCACGTACGCCTCGAGGAACGGCGCCGGGCGCGCGGCCACGGCCGGCCGGATGGCGTCCCACCCCTTCGGGTCGTCTTCGCCCTTCGCGCGGGCCAGCTCAGCCGCGCAGAGTGCCATCCGCCAGCCGATCTCCTGGTTCGCGAGCTCGTCGGGCTCGGCGAGCCTGCCGGTCGACGCGCGGTAGCGCTCGATCACGTCCTCGACCGCCTCGATCGCCGCCGCGGCACCGTCCGCGTCACGCGCCGCTCTCGCCCGGACGGCGAGGTCCGCGCCGGCATGCGCGGCCGGCATCGCCAGCTGACCGATGATGATGGCGTCATCCGTCTCGACCAGGCGCTCGAAGCCGTCCTGTGCGATCCGCAGCGCGCTCGCTGGATCCCCGGCCCACAGCTCGATCTCCGCCCCGAACGAGTAAAAATCGATGACGTACTGGGCGTCAGCGATCCGGGAGGCCTCCGCCTGGGCGATGTCG
The DNA here is from genome assembly GCA_963842695.1 of uncultured Chloroflexia bacterium. Lineage (GTDB taxonomy): Bacteria > Chloroflexota > Limnocylindria > Limnocylindrales > CSP1-4 > SPCO01. The sequence continues at coordinate 59,247 of CAWJHK010000015.1, read as the reverse complement.
ATGTCCCGGCGTGCCCCCGGGAGGTCGCCGGTGAGCAGCAGCAGATGGGCTCGCGCCCCGTGGAAGTGGATCCGGTTGACACCTGGTCGGACCCTTGGGATCTGGCGCTCGAGCCAGTCCGCCGCCTCCTCGTAGCGGCCCAGCTCGATGAGCATCGAGGCGGCGTTCACCGCGAGGAAGATCACGAACCCGAGATCGCTGCCGTAGAACTCCGTCGCCTCGACGCCGGCAACCGAGACGGCGAGGGCCTCCTCCACGAAGCCGCCCTGCTCGAGGATCGTCCCGAGGTTGGCGTGGGTCCGCGGGACTTCGATCGGGTCGCCGAGCGAGATCGCGATCGCCAGGGCCTCGCGCAGCAGCTCGATGCCACCGGCGATGTCGCCGAGCGCCGCCCGGTCGACGCCCAGGATGTTCAGCGCACGGGACTCGAGCGGGCGGTCGCCGAATGTCCGGGCGCACTCGATCGCCCGTTCCGCGAAGGTGATCGATTCACGCGATCGGCCGGCCAGCATGAGGTTGCCGGCCAGCCCCGACAGCACCCGCCCCTGGTCGATCGACGGCGGTGCCCCGTCGAGAAGACCGACGGCTTCCTCGAGGAGCCTGATCGAGGTCGGCATGTCACCGGCCAGCCAGCTCGCCGTCCCGAGCCGTTCCTTGGCGCGCGCACGTCGTTCGAGCGTGCCGGGATCAGGCCCGCGTTCGACGAGATCCATCGCCCGCCGAGCCAGATCGACGGCCCGCGACCCGTCGCCGACCACGGTTGCCGCCTCGCTCGCGGCGTCGTACAGGTCGGCGAGGTCCCGCCCGGGCGGCCGGTCCGCTTCGGGGACGGTGTCCCACAGCTCGATGGCTCGCTCGTACTGGCGCGCCGCCTCCGCATAGGCGTACACGGCGCGCGACGAATCCGCGGCCTTGATGGCCACCGTCAGCCCGCGCGTCGGGTCGTTGGCGGCCGCGTAATGATGTGCGAGCTCGACCAGGCGGCTGGCCTCGGCCGCCCCGCCACCAGCCGGGCGTGCCTCGATGGAGCGAGCGTAGGCGGCGTGGAGGCCGCGACGCTCCGATGGCAGCAACCGGTCGTACGCCGCTTCCTGGACGAGGGCGTGGCGGAACTGGTACTTCTCGGGGCCGTCGACAGGCTCGACCACCAGCAGCTGGGCGTCGACCGCCTCGTGCAGCGCCGCCCGGAGGTCGGCTTCTCTCAGCTCGCAGACCTCGGCGAGGACGTCGTGCTCGACGTGCCGCCCGGCGACCGCCGCCACCTCGATCAGGCGCCCGGCCTTCTCCGTCCGCGCCGACAGGCGGACCAGCAGCACGTCGCGCAGTGTCTCGGGCAGCCGATCGCGGACCTGACCCTGCTCGTCGACGGCGGCCACCAGCTCCTCGGCGAAGAAGGCGTTGCCGTCCGAGCGGCGCGCGATCGATTCGACGAGCCGAGGGGCGGGCGGCTCGCCGGAGATGGCAGTGAGCAGCTCGACGAGCTCCGACCGGGCGAACCGGGTCAGATCGATGCGCTCGACGCGCGGTTGCCGCTCCGATTCGGCGAGCCAGCCGGTCAGCGGATGTCGGCGGTGCAGCTCGTCCATCCGGAAGGTCGCGACCACGAGAAGCCGCTCGTCACGGGTGTTCCGGACGACGTACGACAGCAGGTCGCGCGTCGACCGGTCCGCCCAGTGGAGATCCTCCACGACCAGCATGATCGGCGCGCTCTCGGCGAGCCCGCCCAGCAGGCGGAGGATCCCGTCGAAGATCCGGATCTGGCGCCAGTCCGCCTGGCTGGTCGGCATCGGGCCGCTCTCGCCGGCGGCGGCCGACAGCTCGGGGACAAGACGCGCCAGCTCGGGAAGGCTGGCTCCCGCAGCGGCGGCGATCCGTTCCGGATCCACGTCGCGGACGAGCTCGCGGAGCGCCTCGACGATCGGGGCGAACGGCAGGCCGTCGTCGCCGAATGCGACCGACCCCCCTTCGAGGACGAGCCAGCCACGATCCCGGAGGACGGTCGCCGCCTCGTCGACGAGGCGGGTCTTCCCGACGCCTGCCTCGCCGCTGACGAGGATCATCGACGGCTCCCCGGCCGCGGCGGCATCGGCCGCCGACAGGAGCCCGTTGAGCTCTGCCGATCGACCGATGAAGACGGGGCTGGAGAGACGGCGAGCCATCTCCGCGGATGATAGGCCCTGTCGTCTCGTCGACCGAGGGTGATTCGCGGCCGGCGCGCACGAATAGAGGCCCTGTTCGCTTCCCCGCAGAGCGAACAGGGCCTCGGAAGACTTCGGTCAGATGCCGGTCGAACCGCTCGGGCGCAGGGTCGAGCTCGGGCCACCGAGACTGATGTGGGTGATCGTCGTGCCGGCCGTCCGGAGGAGCTTGGCGAAGGACGTGAACCCACCGCGGGCCAGACCGGGGCGCTGCTCGCCACCCGCCCTGGCGGCTCGCTCGAGGGCTCGCCGGGTCATCGCTCGTTCGCGGTCCGGATCCATCATCGCGGCGTAGGCCTGCACGGTATGCATCTCGATCTCCCTGTAGCGCCTCGGAGACCGAGGTCGTTGGTGACACCGTAGGGCCCGGTGCGGTCACGGGGCATCGCGAGATCGACCGATCCGGCGGTGGTCCGACCCTTCATTTCGAACGCGGTGCTCCGGCCGACCCTTTAGACGCGAGCCCGGTGCGGTCGCCTCGTGGGCCACTCGGGCCGTACAGAACATCCGTGCGAAACGGCGTCCCGGTGCTACACTCGCCACGAATGGCCGACGACGTTTCGCGAATCCTCTCGGCGGATCTCGAGGAAGCCGGCGACCTCGTCATCGAGGGCAGCCTCCGGCCGCGCACGCTCGACGAGTACATCGGACAGCGCGAGGTCAAGGCCAACCTGTCGATGCTGCTTGCGGCGGCACGGGGCAGGGGAGAGGCGGCCGACCACGTCCTGCTGTACGGCCCTCCCGGCCTCGGCAAGACCACGCTCGCGACGATCATCGCCCGCGAGCTGCGGGTCAACGTCAAGTACGCCTCGGGACCCGCGATCGAGCGGGCAGGCGACCTGGCCGCGCATCCTGACCTCGCTCGAGGAGCACGACGTCCTGTTCATCGACGAGATCCACCGCCTGAACCGCGCGGTCGAGGAGATCCTGTACCCGGCGATGGAGGACTACGCCCTCGACGTGATGATCGGCAAGGGCCCGTCCGCCCGATCGCTGCGCCTCAGCCTCAAGCCCTTCACAGTCGTCGGCGCGACGACCCGGGCCGGCCGGATCAGCAGCCCGCTCCGCGACCGGTTCGGGGCCACGTATCGCCTGGACTTCTACACCGAGCCCGAGCTCATCGCCATCGTCGACCGCTCGGCCGCCATCCTCGACGTGCCGATCGACGCGGCGGCCAGCCGGGCCATCGCCCGCCGTGGACGGGGCACGCCGCGGATCGTCAACCGGCTGCTCAAGCGCGTTCGCGATCACGCCCAGGTCCACGGCGACGGGCGGGTCGACGAGGCGATCGCGACCGCCGCGATGAAGGCCATGGAGATCGACGACGAGGGGCTCGACTCGACCGATCGCAAGCTGCTGGCGGCGATCGTCCAGAAGTTCGCGTCGGGCCCGGTCGGGGTCGCCGCGCTCGCCGCCGTCCTGTCCGAGGAGACCGAGACCATCGAGGACGTCTACGAGCCGTTCCTGCTGCGGCTCGGCTTCCTCGACCGGACGCCGCAGGGCCGGATCGCCACCGACCTCGCGCGCGCCCACCTGTCGGCGCTCGGCTACGAGATCCCGCCGCCACGGCGCAGCGAGCCCGGCATGCCCGGCCTGTGGGACCTGCCGGCCGAGGAACCCCCGGCAGAGGACCGACCGAGCCCTGATGGACAGCTTCGAGCCGATCGGCCGGGCGCTCGTCGTCATCGGCGTGTTCATCACGGTGCTCGGCGCGATCATGCTGCTGACCCCGCGCGTGCCGTGGCTGGGCCGCCTCCCCGGCGACATCGTCATCCACCGCGACGACCTGACGATCTACATCCCGATCACGACGATGCTGCTGGTGTCGGTGCTGCTGTCGGTCGTGCTCAGCGTCATCGGCCGGGGTCGCTGAGTGGCCGCCGCGACGTTCACGGTCGAGGTGCCGGCCCCGGCCGACGGCTCGACGCGCGCACGCGCCGGCCGCCTGGACGCTGTCCCACGGCGTCGTCGAGACGCCCCAGTTCATGCCGGTCGGCACGAACGCCACGGTCAAGGCGCTGTCGCCGGACGACCTGCGCGACACGGGCGCGTCGATCATCCTGGCCAACACCTACCACCTCTACCTGCGCCCCGGCCACGAGCGCATCGAGCGGCTCGGCGGGCTCCACCGCTTCATGGACTGGGACGGCCCGATCCTGACCGACTCGGGCGGGTTCCAGGTCGTGTCGCTCGGCGACCTGCGGGTCGTCGACGAGGACGGCGTCGACGTTCCGCAGCCACCTCGACGGCTCGGTCCACCGGTTCACCCCGGAGGTCGCCGATCGGCGTCCAGGAGGCGCTCGGCTCGGACGTGGCGGTCGCCTTCGACCAGCCGGTCTTCCCGAGCTCGCCACGGGCCGTCGTCGCCGACGCGACCGAGCGCACGCACCGCTGGGCGGAGCGCTCGCTCGCTGCGCACACCCGCCCCGACCAGGCCCTGTTCGGGATCGTCCAGGGCGGCCTCGAGCCGGACCTCCGGGCGGAATCGACCCGGTACATCGCCGCGCTGCCGTTCGACGGCATCTGCATCGGCGGCCTGGCCGGCGACGAGACCCCGGCCCAGCGCGACGCGGCGCTCGACGTCGCGATCCCGCTGCTCGACGGCGATCCGCGACCGCGCTACCTGATGGGTCTCGGCTCGCCGGCCGACCTGCTCGAGGCCGTCCAGCGCGGCGTCGACCTGTTCGATTCGGTGCTGCCGGCGCGGGTCGCCCGGAACGGCCAGCTGTGGATCCCCGGCGGCCGGCTGAACATCCGCAACCAGCGCTTCCTCGACGACCCGGAGCCGGTCCAGGCCGACTGTCCGTGCCTCGCCTGCCGGCGCTTCTCGCGGGCCTATCTGGCCCACCTGTTCCGCGCTCGCGAGCTGCTCGGCTACCGGCTCGCGACTTGTCACAACCTCACCTTCACCCTAGACTTCATGGTCAGGATCCGGGCCGCGATCCGGTCCGGGACCTTCCCCGCAGCGATGCCCGAGTTGCGCGCACGCGCGGGTCGGGTGAGCCGTGGTGAAGTCGCCGACAAGTCGGCGTGAAGGCTCGTTCGATAGGCTGCAGGACGACGCGGAGGCGAAGCGATGGGCTCTCGAGATCGGCCCCACAAGGAGGCCAAGAAGAAGCCGAAGGCGAAGACCGCCCAACCCGAGCCTCTCGCCGCTGTCGGAGCCTCCGCAGAACGTCGAGGTGATCCGCAAGCCGCGCAAGGAACGCCACGTCGTCGAGGACGAGGCGGAGGAAGGCTGATCGACCGGCAGACGTCGCCGATGGCGCGCTCCGCCGGTCCACCGGTACGGATCGGATGAGGAGCGTGACGGACCGATGGCGATGACGGACGAACGGACGGCGGAGCGCGCCACGGCCGAGCGCGGCAAGGCGGTCGACGCCGCGCCTGGCGACGATCGAGAAGCAGTTCGGTCGCGGCGCGATCATGAAGCTCGGCTCGCGCGACAAGCTCGTCGCTCGACACGATCCCGACCGGCTCGATCGCGCTCGACCTGGCGCTCGGCGTGGGCGGCATCCCGCGCGGCCGGATCACGGAGATCTTCGGCCCCGAGTCGTCGGGCAAGACCACGGTCTGCCAGCACGTCCTCGCGGAGGCCCAGGCCCGCGGCGGCGTCGTCGCCTTCATCGACGTCGAGCACGCGCTCGATCCCGGCTACGCCCGGGCCTGCGGCGTCAACGTCGACGAGCTCCTCGGTCAGCCAGCCGGACACCGGCGAGCAGGCGCTCGAGATCACCGAGACCCTCATCCGCTCGGGCGGCATCGACTGCGTCGTCGTCGACTCCGTCGCCGCCCTCGTGCCGCGGGCCGAGATCGAGGGCGAGATGGGCGACAGCTTCATGGGCGTCCAGGCGCGCCTGATGAGCCAGGCCCTGCGCAAGCTGACCGGCGCCGTCTCGCGCTCGAACACCGCGCTGGTCTTCACCAACCAGCTGCGCGAGAAGATCGGCGTGATGTTCGGCAACCCCGAGACGACCCCGGGCGGCCGGGCGATGAAGTTCTACGCCTCGGTCCGGCTCGACATCCGCCGCATCGAGACGATCAAGACGGGCACCGAATCGGTCGGCAACCGGGTCCGCGTGAAGGTCGTCAAGAACAAGGTCGCCGCCCCCTTCCGCGTCGCCGAGTTCGACATCATGTACGGCGAGGGCATCTCGCGCGAGGGCGGCCTGCTCGACGTCGGCGTGGCCGATCGACGTCGTGACCAAGACGGGCGCCTGGTTCACGTTCGGGGAGACGCGGCTCGGCCAGGGTCGCGAGGCGGCCAAGGAGTTCCTCAAGGGCAACCCGGACATCGCCCGCCAGATCGACCAGCAGATCCGGGCCAAGATCAACGACATGTCGATCCCGGTCGAGGGCATCGAAGAGGCCTAGGCACCGGCACGAGGGTCCGATCAGCGTGGTCGGCGCTCGCCGGGAGACGTTCGCCGAGCGCCGTGAGACGCCGTGGAGCCGTCGACGACCCTGCCGTCGTGCTCGAGGCGGCGGCTCGGTTTCTCGAGGCACGTCCCCGGTCCGTCGCCGAGGTGCGGCGGCGCCTGACGACAGCCGGCTACCGCGCCGACCTGGTCGAGGGGGCCGTCGAGCGGCTCCTCGAGCTCGGGATCCTCGACGACGAGGCCTTCGCCCGGATGTGGGTCGAATCCCGCGATCGAGCCCGGCCGCGGGGCGAGCGTGCGATCCGCCAGGAGCTCGGGCTGAAGGGTGTCGACCGCTCGACGGTCGACCTCGTCCTCGCCGAACGGCGGGAGGCGGCTGCGGACACGCCGAGCCCGACGGCGACCCGACCATCTCGGCCGACGAGGCCGCCGCCGAGCGACTCGTGGCCCGCAACGCGCGCAGCCTGGCCCGCGTGATAGGACCCGCGCCAGCGGCGGCAGCGAGCCTACGCGTTGCTGGCCCGCAACGGGTTCGATCCGGAGGTGTGCCGCATCGTTGCCGCCCGGGTCACCGACGACGAGGCTGCGCTCGACGACGATTGACGGCCCGGGTGCCGGACGGTTGTCGCCTCGGTTGACCCTCCGGGGGGCCGGCCGTAGGCTACGCACCAGATCATCGTCGCGCCGCTCATCGTCGGCGCGGACACCGAACGCGGCTCGATCGCAGCCCACGAGGAACCCGTATTCCACGATCCGTACGATCGCCCAACCCGACGTGCGAGCGAGCCGTCCATCGCATCACGCACGTCCGGCCCACGATCGGCCGGACGGGAGGACCCGAATATGGAACCCCTGTCGCTCCTGGCGGTGGCCGTCGTGGCCGCCGTCGGCGGTGTCGTCCTCGGCGTACTCCTGCGCAGCGTGTGGGCCTCCCAGTCGATGAAGGCGGCGACCGCCGAAGCGCGCCGCATCGAGGCCGAGGCCCGCACCCGCCAGAAGGAGCTGATCCTCGAGGCCAAGGACGAGAAGCTGCGCATGCAGCGCGAAGCGGAGGAGGAGGCGCGCGCCCGAAGCGGCGGAGCTGTCCGGCCTCGAGACGCCGGCTGCTCCAGCGCGACGAGCAGCTCGACCAGCGCACCGACATGCTCGAGCAGCGCGACCGCAAGCTCCTCGACCGCGAGCGTGAGCTCGACAAGACCCGCGAGGAGCTGGCCCGCGCGCACCGCCGAGCAGGTCGCCGCGCTCGAACGCGTCGCCAACCTCTCCGCGGACGACGCCAAGAACCTGCTGATCGAAGCCGTCCGCGAGGAGGCCGAGCACGACGCGGTCAAGATCGCCCGGGCGATCGAGCGCTCGGCCCGCGAGGACGCCCAGGACCGTGCCCGCGACATCGTGATCACCGCCATCCAGCGCGTGGCCGCGGACCACACCGCCGAGCACACGGTCTCGGTCGTGCACCTGCCGTCCGACGAGATGAAGGGCCGGATCATCGGCCGCGAGGGCCGCAACATCCGGGCGCTCGAGCAGGCGACCGGGATCGACCTGATCATCGACGACACGCCCGGAGACCGTCGATCCTGTCGCGGCTTCGACCCGGTCCGCCGCGAGATCGCCCGCCTGGCCATCACCAAGCTCATCGCCGACGGCCGGATCCACCCGGGTCGCATCGAGGAGGTCGTCGCCAAGGCGCGCGCCGAGGTCGACACGATCATGCGCCAGGCGGGCGAGCAGGCCGCCTACGAGGCCGGCGTGCCGGGCCTGCCGGCCGAGATCATCAAGACGCTCGGCCGGCTCAAGTTCCGGACGAGCTACGGCCAGAACGTGCTCAACCACGTCGTCGAGACGAGCCACCTCGCGGCGGTCATCGCGGCCGAGATCGGCGCCGACGTCCAGGTCGCCAAGATGGGCGGCCTGCTCCACGACATCGGCAAGGCCGTCGACCACGAGGTCGAGGGCCCGCACGCCGCGATCGGCGCACCATCGCCCAGCGCCACGATCTGTCGCCCAAGGTCGATCAACGCCATCGCGGCGCACCACCAGGAGGTCGAGTACACCTGCCTCGAGGCACCGATCGTCCAGATCGCCGACGCGATCAGCGCGTCGCGACCGGGCGCCCGCGGCGAGTCGATGGACACGTACGTCAAGCGGCTCGAGGACCTCCAGGCGATCGCCGAGAGCTTCGGCGGCGTCGACCGCTCGTTCGCCGTCCAGGCCGGCCGCGAGGTGCGGATCCTCGTCCGGCCCGAGGAGATCGACGACCTGACGGCCAGCCGGCTGGCTCGCGACATCGTCAAGAAGATCGAGGAGCAGCTGACCTACCCGGGTCAGATCAAGGTGACGGTCATCCGCGAGACGCGGGCCGTGGAGTACGCGAAGTAGGGACCGACGGGCCCGCCCGCGTCCGCGTCAATCGGCCGGACGAGCCTCGGCAACGCGCCGAACGGCAACGCGCCGCGGCCGCCCGGCGCGTGCCGCGTGCTGATGATCGGCGACCTGATCGGCAAGCCCGGCCGGATCACGATCGAGTCGATCCTGCCCGGCCTGCGCGACGAGCGCGGCATCGACTTCGTGACCGCCAACGGCGAGAACGTGGCGGGCGGGCATGGGCCTCACCCCGTCGACCGCGGACGCGATCCTGGCGGCCGGCGTCGACGTCATCACGTCCGGCAACCACATCTGGGACAAGCGCGAGATCTATCCCGTACCTCGAGGCCAACGATCGCGTCCTGCGGCCGCTCAACTACGGCACGCACGAGGTCCCGGGTCGCGGCTGGGGCTCCTACCAGGCGCTCGACGGGACCGACGTCGCGGTCATCAACCTCCAGGGCCGCACGTACATGCCCCAGATCGAGAATCCGTTCACCGATGCCGACCGGCTGCTCGAGGAGTCGTCCGAGCCGCTGCCGCCCGTTCGCCTCGTCGACTTCCACTGCGAGCTGACGTCGGAGAAGAACGCGCTCGGGCTGTACCTCGACGGTCGCGTCAGCGTCGTCGTCGGGACGCACACCCACGTCGTCACCGGCGACGAGCGGATCCTGCCCAACGGCACCGCCTACCAGACCGACATCGGCATGACCGGGCCGGTCTGGAGCGTCATCGGCTTCGAGCCGCGGACCGTGCTGCCCCGCTTCATCAACGCCCTGCCGACACGGTTCGAGGTCGGCGAGGGGTCGGTGATCTTCAACGCCGTCCAGGTCGACATCGACCCGGCCACCGGCCGCGCCCTCGCCATCGAGCGGATCCAGCGGCTGGTCGAGCCGTGACGCGGTCGAGCAAGAGCCGCCACGACCCGCTGCCTCCGGCGGGACCCGGGCGCGTCGTCCCACCCAGCCCGTCGACGATCGACCTCCACACCCATACGACCCGGTCCGACGGGATCGTCGCCCCGGCGGCCCTCGTCGCCGACGCGGCCGCCGCCGGCGTCCGGCTGCTGGCGCTGACCGACCACGACACGCTGGCCGGCTACCGCGAGGTGATCGCGGCCGGTGCCGTCCCAGCCGGCCTGGACCTCGTTCCTGGCGTCGAGATCAACGCCATCGTCACCCGCGATCTCGGGTTGTGGGAGGGCGAGCTCCACATCCTCGGCTTCGGGATGGACCCCGACGATGCGGCCTTCGAGGCGACCCTCGCCGCACAGCGCGATCGTCGTCGCGAGCGGTTCGACCGGACGGTGGCCCGGCTGCGCGAGCTCGGCTACCCGATCGACGACCAGCTGGCCGACCTGACCGGCTCGGACGAGGACGCGCTCGGCCGGCCGACCGTCGCCCGAGCGCTCATCGGTGCCGGCCACGCCGAGAGCGTCGAGGACGCCTTCAACCGGTACCTCGCCTGGGGGCAGCCGGGCTACATCCCGCGGACCGGGCTCGATCCGCTCGAGGCCATCGAGTCCATCCGGTCGGCCGGCGGTCTCCCGGTCCTGGCCCATTTCGCCGAGGCGCCCGCCCGCATCGAGGTCGTGCGCGAGCTCGCGGAGGGCGGTCTCGGTGGCCTCGAGGTCTACTACCGGTCGTTCGACACCGAGACCGTGACGGCCGTCCGCGACGTCGCGATCGCGCTCGACCTCATCCCGACCGGCGGCACCGACTACCACGGTGACCTCGGGCCTTATGCCGAGGCGCACTCCCTGCTGTGGGTCCCGCCCGAAGTCGGGCCGCGGCTCCTCCGGGCCATCTCCGAAGCATCATCCGATGCGTCACGAGGCGTCGCCGAGCGCTCGAGCGGGGCGGCCTGACCGGGCTACTCGGGCTCGTCCTTGACGAACGTCGGTCGCAGCTCGACCGGCTCCGAGCGGCGACGCCGCGCCCGCAGGTTCAGGGCCTCGACGAACACGCTGAAGCCCATCGCCGCGTAGATGTACGCCTTGTCGATGTGGAAGCCGAGCCCATCGGCGATGAGCGTGACCCCGATCAGCAGGAGGAACGCGAGGGCCAGCATCTTGACCGACGGATGCGCGTGCACGAACCGGGCGAGCGGGCCGGACGCGATGAGCATGACCCCGACCGCGATGACGACGGCCGCGATCATGATCGTGACGTCGTCGACCATGCCCACCGCCGTCAGCACCGAGTCGAGCGAGAACACGATGTCGAGCAGCACGATCTGGACCAGCACGCCACCCATCGACGCGGTGCCGGACGTCGGGTCGGCGTGGTGGGCGGGCTCGCCCTCGAGCGATTCGCCGATCTCGGTGGTCGCCTTCCAGAGCAGGAAGAGGCCGCCCGCGATCAGGATGAGGTCGCGCCACGACAGCTCCCGGCCGAACAACGAGATGACCGGCTCGGTCAGGCCCGCGATCCACGAGATCGTCAGCAGCAGCAGGATCCGCATCCCCATCGCGAGGCTCAGGCCGATGACTCGGGCCCGGTCGCGTTCGGACGTCGGGCAGTCGCTGGACGAGGATCGAGATGAAGATGACGTTGTCGATGCCCAGCACGATCTCGAGGACGGTCAGCGTCAGCAGGGCGATCCACGTCTCGGGGTTGGTCAGCAGCTCCATGGGTTCGAGGATACCGGGTCGGGCCGCCTTCCCGGCCCGGCCGCTGATGACGGGCGGGACCCGGCGTACCATGGCCCGACCGTGACCGACGTTCGCCTCAGCTCGCGCGCGCTGCCTGTCCTCGACGTCGTCGACGCCGCGGTGCGCGCCGCCTCGAGCGGGCCTCGCGTCCCGTCGGCGCCGGACGACGCCCGGCTCGCCGAGTACGTGCCGGACGCCCGGACCCTGCCGCGCTTCCACGTCTGGACGCTGGGCTGCCAGATGAACCGGAGCGACTCGGAGGAGATGGCCGGCCGGCTGCTGCGAGCAGGCTGCGAGGAGGCGCCCACGCTGGACGACGCGGACCTGGTCGTCATCAACACCTGCGCGATCCGCGAGGGAGCCGAGCAGAAGGTCATCGGGCGGCAGGGCCACCTGGCCAGGCTGAAGGCCGCCAACCCGGCGATGCGGGTCGTGCTGACCGGTTGCTCGGTGCGGGAGCCGGACCGCGGTGGCCTCCGTCGCCGATATCCGGCGGTCGACCTCTTCCTTCGCCCCGACGAGGAGCCCGAGCTCGTCGACCGTCTCGGGCTCGCCTCGGCGCAGGCACCGATCGGGGCGATCGGCACGACCGGGGCGCTCACGACGGTCGGGCGGGCCGTCGTCGGCGTCGCCGACCACCTGGCGGACACCCGGGCCCTGGCGGTCGGGGAGGGGACGATCGCGCGCGGCTCGGCCATCGCCGCGTGGCTGCCGATCATCTACGGCTGCGACAAGACGTGCACCTACTGCATCGTGCCGTTCAGCCGGGGGCCGGAACGGAGCCGCCCGTTCGACGAGATCGTCGCGGAGGCACGGTCGCTCGCCGCCGCCGGATATCGCGAGGTCACCCTGCTCGGCCAGAACGTCAACTCGTACGGTCACGATCTGCCGCCGGAGCCGCGGTTCGGGCACGTCGGCGGGGCGCGGTGGGCCGGCCGCCGGCTCGATCTCGAGGGACGGCCCGACCTGGCGGAGCTGATCCGGGCGATCGACGCGCTCCGCACCGCCGACGGCCGGCCGGCGATCGGCCGCCTGCGGTTCGTCACATCGCATCCGTGGGACCTGTCCGATCGCCTGATCGCGGCGCTCGCCGGCTGCGACTCCGTGTGCGAGCACCTCCACCTGCCGGTCCAGTCCGGCTCCGACGCGGTGCTCCGGCGGATGGGCCGCCAGTACACGATCGAGCACTACCTCGAGCGCCTCGACAAGATCCGTGACGCCGTGCCCGGGATCACCGTCTCGACCGACGTCATCGTCGGGTTCTGCGGCGAGACCGAGGCCCAGTTCGAGGAGACCCTCGAGCTGCTCGCGCGGGTCCGCTACGACCAGGTCTTCGCAGCGGCCTACTCGCCCCGACCTGGGACGCCGGCGACCCGGCTCGCCGACGACGTTCCTGCGGCCGACAAGCGACGCCGGCTCAACACCCTGCTCGCCATCCAGGAGGCGATCGGTCTCGAGCGGAACGAGGCCTGGCTGGGCCGCGAGGTCGAGGTGCTGGTCGACGCGAAGGATCCCGGCCGGCCCCACGATCACGCGGACCGCGAAGCGGGGCCGGGAACCGCGCCCGAGGACGGGCTGGTCGCCACGCCCGGGAGCCGGCTGTCGGGCCGCAGCCGCGGGAACAAGCTCGTCCACCTGGCAGGCGACCCGGCCCTCGTCGGACGAACGGTTGCAGTCCGCATCGAGCACGCGGGTCCGTACGCGCTCCGGGGCACGCTCGTCGGCGCATGACCGGCGCCGCACCCGCCGGCGCCACACCGACCGGCGCCTGACGGCCGTCGCATGAGCCCGCAGCCGCCGTTGATCGTCGTCGCCGGTGCGACGGCGACCGGCAAGACCGACCTGGCCATCCGGCTCGCCGAGGGGCTCGCGGCGGACGGACGGCCCGTGGCGATCATCTCGGCCGACTCCCGGCAGGTCTACCGCGGGCTCGACATCGGCACGGCCAAGGTCAGCGCCGCAGACCGGGCGCGCGTCCCGCACCACGGCCTCGACCTCGTCGATCCGGACGAGCCGTTCAGCGTCGCCGACTTCGCGACCCACGCGCGAGCCGTCCTCGCCGGGCTGGCCGCGACCGACGGCGTGGCGATCCTGGCCGGCGGGACGGGTCTGTACCTGCGGGCCGTGGCCGCCGGGCTCGACACCGACGCGCTGCCGAGCGACCCGGCCGTCCGGGCGCGCCTCGAGGCGGAGCTCCGGGCGGACGGGCTCCCGCCGCTCGTGGCACGCCTCCGCCAGGTGGCACCGGCTGCCGCCGACCGGCTCGATCTCCACAACCCGCGCCGGGTCGTCCGCGCCCTCGAGATCGCCGAGCTGGCGGGCGACGCGCCGCCACCGCCGGCTCGCGGCTACGACGGACGGGTGACCTGGCTCGGTCTCACGCTCGATACCGCCACGCATCGCTCACGCATCGCGGCACGCGCCCGGCAGCAGTTCGACGCCGGCCTGATCGAGGAGGCGCGCGCGCTCCGGGAGCGGTACGACCCATCACTCCGCCCGTTCTCGGCGATCGGCTACCGCGAGGCCTGGGCCGTCCTCGACGGCGAGGTCACCACCGAGCAGGCGATCGAGCTCGACGCCCGCCGGAACGTCGGCTTCGCGCGCAGGCAGCGGACCTGGTTCCGGTCGGAGCCGGAGATCGAGTGGCTGGACGTCACGACGACCGATCCGCTCATGGCCGCCCTCGATCGAGCGCGAGCGATCCTCGACCGGCCGGGCCCCAGCGGAGAGAGGCAGACGTGACGAGACCGACCGGTCGGGCCGGTCGGTCTCGTTGGGCAGCGGACTGCGATCCCGCCGAGGGCGGGACCGGGCAAGCGCTAGGCGCTCGGGCTGGCCGGCGGGGCCGGCGGGGGAGGAGTGGAGGCGGGGGCGCCGGCGGAGGAGGCGTCGCGGCGGGCGAAGCCGCGGTTGCGGACGCTCGCGCCATCGCCGCGTTGGCCGCCTGCATCTGGTCGAATGCCGCGCGCTGCTCCGGGGTCATCAGCGACAGCTCGTGCTGGACGAAGTGCTGCTGGACGCCGGGGTAATTGAGGTAGAAGAAGATGATCACGGCGATCAGGATCGGCAGCGTCTCGGCCTCCACCGTGGAGCCGAACAGCAGCGCCATGAAGCCGAAGATCATCGTGAACAGCGAGATGAAGACGCCGAACGAGTAGGCGTACGCCCGCACGTTCCAGAAGCCCGCGGCGACCCAGAACCAGATCGCGGCGATCAGGAGCGCCCAGAGCGCCTGGCCCCACTGCGGGTCGGGGAAGGAGACTTCCTTGCCGATGAACGTCCATTTGGCGATTCCGAGGAAGACCAGCATTCGCCAGACTTCCAGCAGGCCGGCAAGGCCGGCGCCGACCGCCAGCAGGGTGACGCCGATGGGTCGATTCATATGTTCCAAACCCTCCATCGATGACGGACCGTCCGCGGGACGCGGCCTCCGTGCTCACAGGATACTGCCCACGGCAACGACCAACGCGCTCGACGCGGGCGTGAAGACCCGGCGACCGGCCCGTCCATAACCGGGTCCCAGCCGGCGTCCGCGGCACCAACGACTACACTACGTCACCGATGACCGCCCGCCACCTGATCGACCTTGCCGCGCCCATCGAGCGGGCCTTCCTCGTCGCCGTGGACACCGGCACCGAGGACGGCTGGTCCGCCGCCGACTCGCTCGCCGAGCTTGCCAACCTCGCGACGACCGCCGGCGCGGACGTCGTCGGCGCCGAGTGGCAGAACCGCCGCCACGTCGATCCGAACTGGTACGTCGGCAAGGGCAAGGCAGAGGACCTGGTCGCGGCCAAGCGCGAGACCGGCTTCGATCTGCTCGTAGCCGACGACGAGCTGTCGCCCGCCCAGCAACGGGCGCTCGAGGAGCTGCTCAACGTCAAGGTCATCGATCGCAGCCGGCTCATCCTCGACATCTTCGCGCTCCATGCGCAGACGCATGAGGGTCGCCTCCAGGTCGAGCTGGCCCAGCTCGAGTACCAGCTTCCGCGCCTGACACGGCTGTGGACCCACCTGTCGCGGACCCAGGGCGGGATCGGCTCGCGCGGTCCCGGCGAGAGCCAGCTCGAGACCGACCGGCGGATCATCCGGACGCGGATCGCGAAGATGAAGGACCGCGTCGAGCAGGTGCGGACGCAGCGCGAGACCGCCGCCCGCGGGCGTGACCGGCGCCTCTGGCCGACGGTCGGGATCGTCGGCTATACGAACGCCGGCAAGTCGACGCTGCTCAATGCCCTCGTCGGCTCCGATGTGGCCCACGCCGAGGACAAGCTGTTCGCCACGCTCGATCCGACGAGCCGGCAGGTCAAGCTCGGCGACGGCCAGACGGCGATCGTCACCGACACCGTCGGCTTCATCCACAAGCTCCCGCACCAGCTCGTCGACGCCTTCCGGGCGACCCTCGAGGAGGTCAACCGGGCCGACGTCCTGGTCGAGGTCGTCGACGCATCGGACGGGCACTTCGAGGAGCACCGGGCGACGGTCCAGACCGTTCTCGATGAGCTCGGCGCCGGCGACAAGCCGCGCCTGCTGGCGTTCAACAAGGCGGACCTGCTCGAGCCCACGGCGCGCGACGCGACCCTGTCTGCGCCTGCGATCGGCGGCCGCGTCTTCGTGTCCGCGCTGACCGGCTTCGGCATGGACACGCTGCGGGCCGAGATCGCCGCCCTGCTCGCCTCGCTCTGGGTCGACGTCGACGCCGCCGTCCCGTATGCGGCCGGTGAGCTCCTCGCCCGCGTCCGCGAACGCGGGGCGGTGGACCTCGACTATCGCGAGCGCGACGTGCGCGTGACCGGTCGCGTCGCGCCGGCGCTGGCCGGAGAGCTGCTCGCCATCGCAGACCGCTGGGCGGACGAGCTCGACCGCGCCGGGACCGTGGAGGCCGCGGCCAGCACCGAGCGATGAGCGCCCCGACGCGTGTCGCCGGCTGGGGTCGACTGGCCGACGGATCGGAGGTGACCTGGACGGTCGCCGAGGGTCGTCGCGGCCGCCGCTGGCGTGAGGTCGTCGCCCGCGGGTCGGCGACACGTCACGCGCTCCTGTTCGAGAGCGATCCGGATGGCCGCTTCAGCCACCTGGAGCTGGCCCGCGCCGACGGGTTGTGGACGTTCCATCCCGAGAGCGACGGCACGCTCCACGGCAACCACGTGGCCCGGGGCGAGGGCGGCGTCCGGCATGTGGCGGGCTGGCCGTTCGGGCCCGACGATGCCTTGCTCGTCGAGGGTTCGCCGCTCGCAGCAGCGGCGCTTGCCTGGCGGTGGAGGGCCGCGGCCGCCGGGTCGACACGGGACGTGGCCGCCGTCGAGATCCGCACCCACGGCGGTCTCGTGCGGCTTCCGGCGATCCGGGTCGAGCGACTCGACGACGGTCGCTGGCGGGTCGGGGAGGGGAGTCCGTTCCTGGTCGACGAGGCCGGCCTGCCCGTCCTCGACGACGGCGAGCAACGCGCGCTCGAGGAGGCCTGACCGCCCGTCGTGGATTCGCTGTGGACAAGGCCGCGAATCCGCCGCATCTTCCCGAGAAACTCGTGGATAAGTCCGTAGCCACGGGCGCGAGGCGTCGGCTATCGTAGGCCTTGCTCGAAGGGGCTCTGGACCGAAAGTAGTGTCGCGGATGCAAATCAGCGGTGCTAACTACGGACCGGTAGTTCCTTCGGGCGTTTCTAGTTTGTGCCGCGTGACCCGGGGAACGACGCCCCCGTGATCGCCGTCCCCGAGCTCGAACCCGCGGCGATCCGTGCAGCTCACAAACGGATCGATCGCGCCTTCCTCGACTCGCCGCAGTTCGTCCACCAGGGCCTGTCCGACCGGCTCGGCGTGCCGGTCGTGGTCAAGGTCGAGACGGTCAATCCCATCCGCTCGTTCAAGGGCCGGGGGACGTGGCTGGCCATCCAGGCCCTGGCGGGGGAGGGGAGGGTCGCCGCGGATCGCCCGATCGTCTGCTGCTCGGCCGGCAACTTCGGCCAGGGCGTGGCCTACGCCGCTCGCGCGTTGGGCGTTCCCTCGATCGTGTTCGTGTCCCGCAATGCCAACCGCGGCAAGGTCGAGCGGATGCGCGCCCTCGGAGCGAACGTCATCGAGGTGGGGGAGAACGTCGACACGGCCCGGGAGGCCTCGGAGGCTCATGCCGCGGAGCACCCCGTCGAGCTGCTCGTCGACGGTGACGATCCGCGGATCTCGACCGGCGCCGCGACGATGGCCCTCGAGCTGACCGACGCGGTGGCTGCCGGCGACCTGCCGTCGCCCGTCGTGGCCTCGGTCCCGGTCGGCAATGGCGCCCTCATCAACGGTGTCGGCGCGTGGCTGCATGCGGAGCTCCCGGCCTGTCGCGTCGTAGGCATCCAGGCCGAGGGTGCCCGGGCGATGACCCTCAGCTTCCAGGCCGGCCGTGCGATCGACACCGAATCCGCGGAGACGTACGCCGACGGGATCGCCAGCCGGGTCGCCGTCCCCGCCGCGGTCGAGCGGATGACCGGGCGGGTCCACGAGATGCGGGTCGTATCCGAAGCGGATCTCCACGCCACGCAGGCGATCCTCACCGAGGAGCTCGGGATCACGGTCGAGGGAGCTGCCGCAGCCTCGTGGGCCGGCCTGCTCGCGGCTCCACGTCCGGACGGGCCGGTCCTCGTCATCGTCACCGGCAGCAACGTCTGACCGCCGAGCTTCGTCGCGTGTTCGGCCCGGGGCATCGGGGCCAGTCCACGGGTCGTTCCCTTCGGGCCACGCAGGCTTCGCTAGGCTGCACCTCGTGATCGCCGACGGAATGCACCCTCCCGCCGCCGAGCTGGCCGACCGGCTGGTGGCGATCGACGCTGTCGCCGCCGCTGAGCCCGCGAGCATCCGGGTCGTCCACGCCCCGGGTCGGGTGAACCTCATCGGCGAGCACACCGATTACAACGACGGGTTCGTGCTGCCGGCCGCCATCGACCGGGGCATCAGCATCGCGCTGGTCCCGACGGCCGACCGGAGCGTCGAGCTCACCCGCCTCGACACCGGCGAGCGCTCCGCGTTCGGTCTCGACGACCTCCAGCCGGCGGCCGGTCGCTGGATCGACTACGTGACCGGGATGGCCTGGGCGATGGCGGCGGCGGGTCTGCCGCGGACGGGTTTCCGCGGGGTCCTCGCCTCGGACCTGCCGGTCGGGGCGGGGCTGTCGTCGTCGGCCGCGCTCGAGCTGGCGGCGGCCTGGGCGCTGTCGGCGGGCGAGCGCCCGGCGACCGACACGATGGCCCTCGCGAGGCTCGCCCAGCGCGCCGAGAACGAGTTCGTCGGCGTGGCGTGCGGGCTGATGGACCAGTTCGCCGTCTCGTTCGGCGTCGCCGACCATGCACTGCTGCTCGACTGCCGGAGCCTGGAGCACCGGGCCGTGCCGTTGCCGGCCGCGACGCGCCTCGTCATCTGCCATTCCGGGGCGCCGCGGACGCTGGCCACCTCCGAGTACAACGCGCGGCGAGCCGCGTGCGACCGGGCGGTCGAGATCCTCGGGACCTTCGATCCAGGGGTCCGGGCGCTACGCGACGCGACGCCGGAGCTGCTGGAGCAGGCCCGTGAACGGCTCGACGACGAGGCCTACCGCCTCGCGAGGCACGTCGTCACCGAGGATGCCCGGGTCCAAACGACGGTCGCCGCGCTCGCGGCGGGCGATCTCGAGACGGTCGGCGAGGCGCTGTTCGCCAGCCACCGCTCCCTGCGCGACGACTTCCGGGTCAGCTCGGGGCCGCTGGACGCGCTCGTCGAGATCGCCGCGTCGGTGCCCGGCGTCGTCGGTGCCCGGCTGACCGGTGCCGGCTTCGGCGGATGCACGGTCAACTTCCTCCGGGACGACGCCGTCGACGCGCTCCGCGAGGCGGTCGAGGCCCGCTACCCGGCGATGACCGGCCTGGTGCCCCGGGTCTACGCGGTGCGGGCCGCGCTAGGGGCGGGGCGCGTCGCCTGAGACCTGCGGCCGGACTGGGGGAACGGCACACTGGGCGGGTGACCTACGAGGTCGTCTTCGACGTCTCGGAGCGGCTGCCGCAGCTGGGGGTCGGCGTGGTCGCCGCGATCGTGCTGGTGGTCGTCATCGCCGTCGGGCTGTGGGACTCCGACGTGGTCGTCGCCCGATGGCCGCTCGTCCTCGGCATCGGCGCCGGCCTGCTCGTGGTGGTGTGGCTGCTCGGCGAGCTATGGGCGTTCGCCCTCGCGGTCGTGGCGGGGACGGCCGTCGTGGCGGCGCTCGAGTGGTCGAACAGGCCGACCGTCGACGAGGACGACGGCTCCGATCACTACCAGCCTCGACCTCCGCGCCGCGTGCAATACGGGGCCGGAGGCATGATCGTCGGCCTCTTCGCGCTCGTGCTGGCGGCCGGGACCGGGCTGCCGATGATCGCCGCGTTCGACCTGCAGCGCCAGCTGCTCGACGGCCAGGCCACGGTGGTCGAAGGCCCCGTCATGATCGAAGAGCGCGGCAAGTCCGAGTGCCTCGTCATCGATGCCCAGCGCTTCTGCTTCTCGGATGGCTCGATCATGCCCGGCTACAACCGCCGCCAGACGATCCTGGGCGGGCCATTCCAGGCAGGGGACGTCGTGCGACTGTCGGTCATCGCCGGGCAGATCGTCCGCGTCGAGGTCGGCCGCGCGACGGGCTGACGAGACGGTTCGGCCCGGCAGCCGGCTATCCTCGGCGGCGCGGGGCTCCCTACGGCCGGGGCGGGGAGCGAGGAGGAGGTGGCCGTGAACGGACCGGCAGACGCGAGCGTCATCGACCTGGCGGTCATCGGCGCCGGCGCCGCGGGATCGTTCGTCGCCGAGCGAACCAAACGGGCGCACCCCGAATGGTCGGTCGCCGTGTTCGAGCGGACGGACCGGATCGGCGGGCGCCTCCGATCGTTGCGTGTTGCCGGCCTCGAGCACCCGATCGAGCTCGGCGGCATGCGCTACCTGACCAGCCATCGGCGGGTGATCGAGGTGGTCCGGCGGTTCGACCTCGCCACGCATCCGTTCGACCCGACCGGCGGTGCGCAGCGGTCGTTCCTGCGCGGCCACGTCGGGCGCGGTCCGGACGACCCGAGTGCGGGCGACGGCTATGTGCTCGCCGACGTCGAACGTGGTCGCCCGGCCGCGGAACTCGGCGTCTCCGCGTTCGAGCGGATCGTGCCCGGTGCGACGCGCATGACCTCTGAGGACTGGGCTTGGGTCCGGGCGCACGGCCGGTATCGCGGTCGCCCGACTACCGAGTGGACGCTCGGCGAGGCCCTCGCTTCGGTCCTGAGCCAGGAAGGCCATCGGTTCGTCGGGGATTTCGTTCGGCTATGACTCCGGCCTTCGCGCGTTCAACCTCGCCGATGGGATCCAGTACCTGGTCGGTGGCGGCGAATCCGACCGCCGAGGCCCGGGTGCCCGACGACGGCATGGATGCGATCCCGCGGGCCATGGCCACGGCGTTCGTCGCGGCCGGCGGGGTTGTTCGCCTCGAACACGAGCTCGTCGGACATGTGATCGACGGTTCCGGCCATCGGCTGCGGTTCGCGAACGGCGCGGAGGTCGCTGCACGGCGCCTGGTCCTCACGGTGCCCGTTCCCGCGTTGCGGCAGCTGGTGACCGGCGCGCGCGCGCTCGACGCCCCGGCGTTCGGCCAGATCCTCGGATCGGTCGAGGCGTTCCCGGCCGTCAAGGTCTACCTCTGGTACGAGCGACCTTGGTGGCGCGACCACGGAGACCTCCATCGGATGACGACGGATCTGCCGCCGCGGAAGCTGTATTACTTCGGCGCCGACCCGGATCGACCGGCGGCGTTGCTCGCGGCCTACACGGACGGACGGCACGCCGAACCGTGGCGGCAGCTCCTCGATGGGTCCGGGCCTCACGGGTCGCCGGCGCCCGACCGGTTGCTGGCCGAAACCCTGCGTTACCTCCGACTCCTGCACCCGACGGTGACGGACCTCCCGGCACCGATGGGCTCCGCGTACAGCTCGTGGGGAGGCGACCCGCACGAGACGGGCTGGTCCTTCTGGCGGGCCGGTGCCGTGTCCGACGACGTGATGCGCAGGGCCATCCAGCCGATCCCGGGCAGCGAGCTGTTCGTCTGCGGCGAGGCGTTCTCGCGTGCGCAGGGCTGGGTCGAAGGGGCGCTCGAGACGGCCGAGTCGGTTGCCGACATCCTGGACGCCTCCGGGTAGCCTCACCGGGTTCCCATCCGCTCGCGCCCGGCGTACCCTTGACCGCCCATTGACCTGCGAGGAGGCGGACCACATGACGATGCAGCAGAGCCTGATCGAGGCGATGCATCTACCCGAGGGCAGCGACACGGTCCGACGGATCCACGAGTTCGGCCTCGCGGTCGCCGACGAGGACACGATGAGCCGGGCGATCCACGACGTCTACTGCGGGATCGTGGCCGACCACGACCATCCCAACGAGAAGGACCACGAGCAGGCACGGGCGCTGATCGACGCGCATGCAGAAGCACGCCACGGAGCAGGCCGGAGCCTGATCCGGACCTGATCCGCCCTCGACTGCCCATGGCGCACCGTCGCCCGCTCGATCGGCCGCTGTCATGAGCACCGTAGCGCGGCGCCCAGTGGTCATCCTTGGCGGCGGCGTGGCGGGCCTTTCGGCGGCGCTCGCGCTCGCGCGTGACGGCCAGGCCGTGACGCTGGTCGAACGCGACGAGGTGACCTTCGGCGGCCCGCTCGACGCGCTCGGCTGGCAGCGCAAGGGCATTCCGCATTTCCAGCAGCCGCATGCCTTCACGCCGCGCGGGCGGAAGGAGATGATCAGGCTGTTTCCCGACGTGCACGAGGCGCTGATCGCCGCGGGGGCCTGGGACCTCGACCTGCGACCGAAGCTCAGGGGAGGGGAAGATCCGCCCGGACGACGCGGAGCTCATCTTCCTGGCCGTCCGCCGGCCCCTCATCGAGTGGGCCCTCCGCCGCGCCATCGCGGCCGAGCCCGGGATCCGCGTGGTGGATCGCACCGTGGCGACCGGTCTCACGACACGGCCGGGGAAGGGGAGTGCCGATCGGCCGCGCGTCACGGGCGTCCAGACCGGCGACGGCACGATCGACGCCGATCTCGTCATCGATGCCATGGGTCGCCGGACCCCGACGCCGTCATGGATCGCGGCCGCCGGCGCTCGGCCGATGCCCGAGCGGACGAACGATTGCTCGATCATCTACTACTGCCGCTACTACCGGACGCGCGAGGGGGTGACCCTGGCCGACAGCCCATCGGTGCCCGGCCCGCGCGGCGACCTCGGCTACGCGGCATTCACGACGTTCCCGGGCGACAACCGGACGTTCTGCGCGCTGATCGCGACCCCGCCGGCCGACCAGGCGCTCAAGGTCGTCCGTGACAGCCGGGCCTTCGAGGCGGCGGTCGCGACGATGCCGGCGCTCGATGCGTGGACGAACGCCGATACCGCCGAGCCGATCACCGACGTCATGCCGATGGGAAGCCTCCAGAACACGATCCGCTCGGTCGAGGACGGGCGGCCGCCGGTCATCGGGCTGGTCGGCATCGGCGACGCGATCGTGCACACGGACCCCGCGCTGTCGCTCGGCCTGTCGTTCGCACTCATCCACGCGCGGCACCTGGTCACGGCGGTGCGCGACGCCGGTGGCGATCCTGCTGGAGCCGCGCTGGCGTTCGAGGCGCTCGCCCGGCCCGAGATGGAGGAGCGGTTCGTCTACGTCAGCGAGATCGACGACACACGGACGCGCCTGTGGGCCGGGGAGTCGATCGACTACAGCCACCGCGCGGGGGACGCCTACGCCTTCTTCACGTACGGCGCGACCGGTGTGGCATCGCTCGCCGACGGCGACCTGGCGCGGGCCCTCGCACGTCGCAATACCTTCCTCGATCCCCTAGCCGTGCTCGACGGCGACCCGGCGCTGCTCGAGAAGCTCGAGCGGTTCTGGCAGCTGCTGCTGATCGGCGCTCGCCGGTCGCCCGCCGGTCCGCCACGCAACGAGCTGCTCGACGTGATGCGCGTCGCAGTCCCGGTGGCCTCGTGACGCGGCCGTCGTTGACGCTCCCTGCCGGTCGCACCGACGATGGTGCGATGCGCTGGCTGCGCGCCAACTCGATCCTGGTGCTCACGGCCGCCACGGTCGCGACGTTCATGGCGGCCCTCACGCTTCAGTCGTCGCCCCTGCACCTGGCGGCGTCGGTGGCCGTGGCGGTCGTCGTCGTGGTGCTGACGCGCTGGGCGATCAGGGAGATCCGGGCCTGGGGCGCGCGACCGATCGGGATCGTGGCCGCCCTGGCGCTGGCGGGGCTCGCCCTGGCCATGCAGGTGATCCCGCTGGTCCTCGAGATGGGTTGGATCCGGGCGGCCCTCATCGTGGCTGCGTGGGGTGGCCTCCTCCTCGCCGCCGCGGAGCCACGCATCTTCGTCCGGTTGTCGGGCGGCCCCCGCGCCGAGTGGTCGCTCCTGCGCGAGCGCGCCGCCCTGTGGAACGACGTCCGCGGCCTGAGCGACGAAGAGATCGCCGCCGCCGGCGCCACGATCGAGACGCGCGTGCGCGGGCTGGAACGCTATCGGACGTCGCACACCGCCGCGTACATCGATACGTTCGAGCGGCTGACGCTCGGCGACGAGCCCGATGAGGTCAAGGAACGGCTGGCCGCGGACTTCGGGACGATGGAAAGTGACCTCCTTCGGTCCCTGGCGGTCACTCCGGCCTGGGAGGCCGACTTCGATGGCGACTCCGCTGGCGAGTCCCAGGCTGCTGATCAGTCGCCGACGGCACGTTCCTCGTAGTCGAGGGCGACGAGACGCGCGCTACCTGTCCTTGGTGAAGTTTCCGATGGCCGCACAGCGCCCGTGATCTCGCCCAGTCTGGGCCAGAACTACTTCCGATAAGGTGAGTTATGTCTGCGATGCGTCAGATAGGACGGTCAATTCCGCATGTGAACTCCCGCTGAACTGTCCTTTGGCGCCGCCGGGTGTCGGTCAGCCGGTCGGTGGGACTGGCTCGCCCGGGAACAGTTGCCTGAACTGCTTCGCGTACTGACGCCTGCCCACGAGGCGCCAGAGCACCCTCACGGAGACGGGCAGGCCCGCGTAGAAGAGCTTGCGGTCCGCGGGCGTGGAGTTCGCCAGCAGCGTCCCGAGCTGCGGCAGGAGGCGACTCTTCGGGATCGCGTCGACGCTGTGGTCGCCCATCGCCGTCCACTCCTCCGCGGTGACCACCCGCTCCGCGACGGGGACGACCTCCACCACTTCACGGCGCAGGTGCACCTTCAGCACACCGAGCATCCGCTCGTAGGCATCGGCCAGCTGTTCGCCGAGCGCCGGCTCGGCCGTCGCGCGCCATCGGGTGAGGAGCGGTGCTGCCTCCTCGAGCAGCTCCGCGACCTGTGCGTGGTGAGCGCGCATCTGGGCGACGTGGAGCGCGCAGGCGGGGGCCCGCTGCTCGAGCTTGGCCCACAGGAACTCGTCTTCGCTCTCGTGATGCGTGTGCAGCGTCGCGTCGAGATCGGCGAGCCACTGCCCGACGAACTCGCTGCGAGCCGTGTCACCGGGGGGAACGCCGCGCACCAGTCCAGGCGCCACCTCGTATCCCCACAGGAACGCGTTGTGCAGGATGCGCATGTCGTCGCCGTTGCACAGCTTCGGCCCGTCAGGAACGGGCGGAGCGGTCTCACCGGGCAGGGAGACGTACTCCATGGTCATGAATGGACCTCCTGGGGCGGGATGGCTGGTCCACAAGCCTATTCCACGAGAGCCGCCCCGACGCGACGACCAAGCTCCCCAACAACGCGACCGGCCCGTCCGAAGCCGCGCGAGGACGAAATCCGTGGCGGCTGGACGAAATCTGAGATCCTGGGGACGGCGGAATCTTGGGACCTCACGTCCGCGACGCAGTTGGCGGACCGCCGCAGACCCGGGCAGAATTTCGCCTGTGGGAGAGCCGCCCGACAAGACCCGCGAATTCGGCCACTCCGTGCTGGCGGTCGTGGAGGGCGACATCACGCGCGTCGCTGCCGACGCCATCGTGAACGCAGCGAACAATGCCTTCGCTCATGGCGGTGGCGTGGACGGGGCCATCCGAAGAGCAGCGGGTCCGGAACTCTCAGGCGAGATGCGCCGCCGGTATCCCGCCGGCACACCGACCGGCAGCGCGGTGGCCACCGGCGCCTACGCTCTGCCGGCACGTTGGGTCATCCATGCCGTGGGTCCTGTTTGGGGCTCTGGCGGACAGGACAAGCTCGATCTTCTCGCGTCGGCTTACAAGAGCGCGCTGCGAGTCGCGGACGATCTCGGGGCCCGGACGATCTGCTCACCGGCGATCAGCGCGGGGACATTCGGTTTCCCGCTCGAGACCGCCGCCGATGTCGCCCTGCGTGCGGTCCGCGACCACCTGCTCGGAGAGACGGGGATCGAGCGGGTGACGTTTGTTCTTCGTCCAGGCGCAGTCGAGACGTTCGGGCGCCGCCTGGCCGCGATCTGACGCAGGCCGGATGGCGCAGATCGCCTCAGCCCGAATGCCGCAATCGGACCCGACGAACCAGAATCGTTGCGAACGCAACGAAGGCGGTATAGTCGAGCCCCACCCGCTTCGAGGATCACCGTGAAGGCCTTCGTCCTCGCCGCTCCTGACCAACCCGCTGCCCTGATGGAGATCCCGGATCCGGAACCTGCCGACGACCGGATCGTCGTCCGAGTGCACGCGGCCAGTGTCAACGGGTTCGACATCTTCCAGGCGGGCGGTTACCTCGCCGCGATGATGCAGCACGACTTCCCCACCGTGGTGGGCAGGGACTTCGCCGGTGTCGTGGAGTCGGTGGGGACCGGCTGGAGTGACGTCCAGATCGGCGACGAGGTTCTCGGCTTCATCCAGAGCACCCCACCGCTGAAGGTCGGCGCGTTCGGTGAGTTGGTCGGCGGTTCGGGGCTGGTGATCGCTGGCAAGCCGTCCGAGCTGTCCTGGGCCCAGGCGGCCGCCATCCCGCTGGCTGGCGTCACGGCGTTGAACTCCGTCGATGCCGTCGAGCTGGAGCCCCGTGACGTCGCCGTTATCGTCGGAGCCACGGGTGGCGTCGGGTCATTCGCCGTGCAACTGGCAGCGCAGCGAGGAGCGACGGTGGTGGCAACGGCGCATCCCGGCGATGAGGAGGCGCTCGTCCGATCCCTCGGCGCAGCCGAGACCGTCGACTACGCCGGCGTGAGCACGGTCGACCTGCTCCGCGAGCGATACCCCGACGGCGTCGCGGCACTCATCGATCTCGTCGATCGAGGCGACCACTTCGCTGCGATGGCCGATCTCGTTCGCGACGGCGGACATGTCGCCACGACGCTCGGTGCTGCAGATGTGGACGCACTGGCCGCGCGAGGCGTCACCGCCATGAACGTTCGCGGGATGCCGACCCCCGAGAACCTCGCCTGGCTGGCCGACGAGGTCGCCGCCGGCCGGCTGCATGTCGTGATCCAGCGGACATTCCCGTTCGCGGACATCGGCGCCGCGCTCGAAGCCTTTCAGGCCGGTACGCGAGGCAAGCTGGTCGTCGAGATCTGAGGGCCGCGTCGGCCGCCATGCTGGCGTCATGGTCGCCGCCGCCCGATGTCAGCGACCGGCTCCGCCTGCCGTGATGCCGTGATCCGACCCCAACGAGCCGCAGGCCTTCGATCTTTGGCTGACCTAAGCCGATCAATCGGCGTCGGCGTCGAGCGCGGCCGCGGTGGCCTGATCGAGGCTCATCGCGTCGGCTTGCGCCCGAAGTCGGGTGAGCTCGGCGGGTGACAACACGGCTGACACCGCCGTGAGCGTCCCGTCGTACTGCTCGCGCTCGTCGGCCGGCCACTCGCCGCCGGCGCGGGCGAGGAGCGACTCGGCGATGGCGAGGAGCTCCGCGGCGCGCTCGATGGTCCCCTTCGCGGCGATCACCGCGGCGAGGCCGTTGATGACCCACGGGATCGCCATCTGGTCGTTCTTGCGGACCACGATGCGCAGGGCCTCGCGCGAGAGTGCCTCGGCCGTGTCGAGGTTGTTGAGCTTGCGCTCGACCATGCTCAGGTTTGACGCTTCGACGAAGACGACGAAGTCGTTGCCGGTCTCGCGGGCGTGGCGCAGCCGCTCGGCCATGACGTCGCGGGCGCCCTCGAGATCGCCCGATAGCTGGAGCGCGACGCCCAGGACATGCTCGGCGCTCGACCGGCCAAGGCTGTCCGGCACGTCCTGCGTGATCGCTATCGCCTCCCGGAGGAGGGCGACCGACGCCGCCGGGTCGTCGTTGAGCTGGACGCGCGCCGAGCCGGCCAGGGCGAGGGCGATGCCGTTCCGGTCGCCGGCCCGCTCGGCCAGCTGGCGAGACTCGGCGAATCGACGCGCGGCGACGTCGTAGCCGCCGGAGAAGAAGGCGAGGTAGCCGAGGTCGTGGAGGCCGCGGGCACGACCGGCGTCGCTCCCCTGCCCCGTCTCGAGGGCTCCTTCAAGCCACGTCTTCCCCTCGTCGACGCGTTTTGACGCCATCCAGAATTGGGTCATCGCCGCCGAGAGGCGGAATGCGTCGTCGGCGCGGCCGACCTGGAGAAGCCAGTCGAGCGCCTCGCACATGTCGGCATACGTTGCCTCGAACGCCTCGACGCCCTCCGCGTTCTCACCGCGTCGCATCGCGGCGCGGGCATCCTCGGCCGTGACGATCAGGGATTCGGCGCGGGCGCTTTCCATCGCGGGCCTACCGCTTCACTCCGAACTCCATGAACGTCGCCCACCGGGACTGGCGCACGCCGCGGTTCTCGAGATCTAGGGACTTCGTGAAGTCCTCGAAGAGGTGCTTGCCGCCCCCGAGGATGACCGGCGCCACGATGATGTGGAGCTCGTCGACGATGCCGGCATCGAGC
The DNA here is from genome assembly GCA_963842695.1 of uncultured Chloroflexia bacterium. Lineage (GTDB taxonomy): Bacteria > Chloroflexota > Limnocylindria > Limnocylindrales > CSP1-4 > SPCO01. Next base: position 30,832 of record CAWJHK010000015.1, on the reverse strand, counting down.
CCCTGCCGGATCACGTCGCCGCCGCCACCGATGCTCACCGCCTTGTCCCCGGCGGCCTCCTTCGCGCGATCGATCGCCTGATCGAAGCTTCCGACGAAGCTGAACTCGCCGGCGTCGGGCTCCTCCTCGGGCCGGTGGGTGACCACGAAGACGGGCATGCCGAACGGGTTCTTGTCGCCCCAGTGCCCCGCGGCCTCGTACATGGTGCGGCCCACGACGATCGCCCCGGCGCGAGCCGTCATCTCGTTGAGGTACTCGGCGTCCTCGCCTTCGGGGTGGCCCTGCGGCTCGTTGTCGTAGCTCCAGGGGCCGCCGAAGACCCAGTAATGCAGGCGCTCCCCGCCTTGACCGAGTCCCTTGTCCGGGCCGTCGTCCGGGCCGGTGATGTAGCCGTCCACTGACATCGTGATCGCCGCGACGATCTTTCCCATCCTCCGACCTCCCCGTTCGATAACGCGACGCGCCGAGGCGCTGGGCCATCAGCCGGCGTCGACAGCTCATGAAATGTGACCGTCATCTGCCAGTGTGCGGTGGACCTCCGATGACTTCAGGCTCGGCGCGCTCGCAGCAATTCGAGCAGCGCGGTCGTGGTCGCCCAGCTGCGAACCGTCATCTTCTTGTAGGTCGGGGTGCTCAGAGCCTTGTTGAGACGGCTCTTCGTGCGCTGAGCGCTGAGACGCTGCGAGTAGATGACGCCATCACCTGGCCACACACGGTCGACGCCGGGGCGCGGGTCGAAGACCTGCATGGCCGACGCCGCATCGATCCCCATCAGGAAGATCACATCGCTATGAAACCGCTCGGGATGCTCGCCAAAGCCTTCAGGCTTGTGGTCCACGACGGCTTGAAGCTGGGCGCGAGTCAGGACGACGACGGCGATGAGCTCGCTGTCGAGCCTGAAGGCCCTGGGTAATGCCTCTTCGATCTGGCGCTTGGTCTCGCCCGGCGGGCTATCGGAGCGGAGCATCACGTTTCCGCTGGCGATGTACGTGGAAACGTCCGAATGGCCGAGCTCCTCCAGGAGCTCTCTCAAGCGCGCCATCGGCACCTTGTTCTTGCCGCCGACGTTGATACCGCGCAGGAGAATGAGGTAATCGGTCACCTTGGGCCCAATCCGTGCTGTTGAACACACGGTAGACACCTCGGTCGCGGTGGGAAAGGCCACGAACGCGTCGCGCGCGTCGTGTCGACCGCGGACTTCTCGGCGCAGCAGGCGCCAGGGGCCGCTCGGTCGTCGCAGCGAGCCCCTAGGAAGCGTTCTCGAACGCCAGCGCGAAGTCCTCGGACGGTCCCGTGTGGCCGGCCGACTCCTCGACCGTGTGCGACCGCGCGAAGGCGAGATGCGCCGCCTCGTGCCGCACGACCGTCCGAAGCTCGTCCTGACTCGTCCAGTTCGCGAAGATCCAGATCACCTCGGGCCGATCCGTTGTGTATGCGCCCTTGAAGCCGTAGCGCAGCCCGGAGCGCGGTGGCGGGACCACCGTGTCGACGAAGGCGACATCGGCGTGCGGGACGCCGAGCTCCCGGCAGGCGTCGGCGAGGGCAGTCAACGCGGCCTCGACGTAGCCCGGAAGCGGCGTCGCGATCCGCACCTGGTCCGACTGGACGTGGACGCCGAGCCGGGCGTACCGCTCGAAGTCCGGAAAGGCCTCCCGGCCGATCGCGAACGTTCCGTCGGCTGCCGTGACTTCGATGTGCGCGATGCCGACGCGTGGCTCCATGGCTCGTCAGGCCGGCGTCAGGTCTGTCTGGTCCCTACGATCGTGACGCCGTCCACGGCCGGGTAGTTCGAGTAGTACCGCTTCTGCCAGTGGAGCTTGCCGTGGTCGTAGATCGTCACGGTGGTCCACACCCTGGCGCCGTCCACCGCGGAGTTGTTGAAGAAGCGGTACCCCACCGGCTTGGTCGGATCCTTCACGGTCTTGTGGATCGCGCGCTCCCCCGGCTGGATGACCGTGTTGGTGACCGTGGCTTTCCGGCCGTTCGGCACGCTCCAGATCTTGAACGTGAGCCACCGCTTGCTGCTGTTGCCGGTCACGGTCCGCGAGATCAGGATCGGGTACTCGGTGTCGTTCCGGAAGCTCATCGTCTGTTTGGCCTTGCCGACGATCCACACGGTGGCATCGAGCCCCGGCGGATACCGGTTGATGAACTCGTTGTGATTCTGTCGGGCGAGCGGGATCATGCCGGCCCGGAACGCCGCGTTGAACAGCGTCGTCGACGTGGTGCAGATGCCGCCGCCGAACGCGCCGGTGACGGTGATCTTTCCGCCTTCGATCGCGTTGCCCGGCCCGGTGCCGGGCGCATCGTGCAGGTCGCCGACCACTTTCCAGAAGTCGAACTTCTGGCCCGCCGGCACGACCGTGCCGTTGATCACCGTTGCCGGACCCTCGATGTTCCCGCCCCAGTGGTTGTTGACGATGACGAAGTAGTAGACGCTGTACGAGCTGATCATCCGCATCTTGGGGGCGAAGGCCTTGGCGTCCGTCGTGGTCAGCTTCGGGTCGACGGCCTTGACGACGGCCGCGACCGGCGATGCCGCCGCGCCCGCCTGGCGGGCCTCGAGCGAGCTGATGATGGCGGCCTTCGTGCCGGCGGCGTCGAGCGTTCGGCCCTCGTGGCTGGAGCCGGTGGCGACGACGTGTCCGCCGACCAGCTTGAGGCCCGCGTCCTTCGCGGCCCGGTTCACGTTCTTGGCCAGGGCTGTGAGGATCGGGTCGAGGCCCGTCTCGTCAACGACCGGGGTGATGCTCCCGTCGGCCGCGGTCGAGAACGAGATCAGCGGCGCGAGGCTCGTGCCGGCGATCGTCCAGCTGTCCTCGCCCCGGGTGACGACCACGTCGGCGGCCATTCGAACCGCGGCCGCCTTCGCCGCCTCGGCCGCGGCAGTGGCGACGGCGGGTGCCAACGGCGCGACCGGCACGGCCATCGCGATCGACGCCGGCGTGCCGAGCGCCGCGAGCTGCGCGTCGAGCGCGGTCAGCAGGGCCGTCTTGTCCACGGCACGACCGTCCTTCGCCGGGGAGACGGTCAGCGTCCCGCCCTGGCCGGCCGACACGGAGGCATCCACCGGGGTCTGGTCGATCGTCGTGGCGAGGGTCTCGACGGCGGCGGCGAGCTTCTCGCGGTCGTAGGCAACGGCGGGGTCGATCGTCACGCCGTTGATCGCGGTCCGGGGTGCGCCGATGAGGTTCATGAGGGGGTCGCCCTGGCGACCTGCCCCGAGTGCCGCGTCGACCAGCGCCGAGGTATCGGGGCCGCGGCCCATGTCGGCGTAGCTGATGGTCGTCGTCTGGCCGTCCGGGCCGGTGAGCGTGATCTGCCCGGTACCGAGCGATCCGTAGGCGTTCGCGATCTCCGCCGCCGCCTGCTCGCGGGTGAGCCCGCCGAGTTCCGTGCTGCCGAGGCGGACGCCGGGCATGACCCGGCCGTCGTACTGCTGGCCCCATGCGTACAGGACGCCGGTGCCGATGCCAACGGCGAGCAGGAAGCCCAGGACGAACGCGGCGCCGAAGCGGAGGGCGAGCGACCGTCGGCGCCGAGGCCGTGCCGGGGGCTCGAAGTCGGTCAGGGCGGCTACGGGGAGCAGGACCGGCACGGCATCGACGCCGGGCTCGGAGGTCGGCGACGTATCCGCCGCGGCAGTGTCGATCGGCTCGCCCGGCGCAACCGCAACGACGGTGGTCTCATCAGCCGGGGCGGCGTCGCGCTGGACGAGCTCCGCGAGCTCTGGGTCGCCGGACGGCAGTGCGTCACTCTGGACGAGCGCCGCCAACTCTGGGTCGCCGGCGGGCGTCTCTCCGTCGGGTGTGGAGGCGTTGGCAGCCCCGTCGGCTGCGGAGTTGGGCAGATCGGTCATCAGATGCTCATGCGTGCTCGGCCTGCGCCGGGCTTGGTCCCTGGCAGCCGCGACATCTTCGCTTGTGCACTTGAATCTGTCACGCGAGGGTCGCCTCGGCCGGTGGGACTGGGACGCGGGACACCCCTCAGACGTTACGCGGCAGAAGGCGCCGGCGTCAGTCCCCGGCGTTTCCGAACGTGGCCCGGCCGGCTAGTCGATAGGTCTGGAGCATCACGCCGGACGCCGTCGACTTCGTCTCGATCAGTTCCAGGTTGTGCGTCTGGCCGTGCTCCGCGAACAGTCGCAGCCCGTCGCCCAGTACGACCGGGTAGATCCGCAGGTTGAGCTCGTCGACGAGGTCGCGCTCGAGCAGCCACCGGAGCAATTCGCCGCTGCCATGGACCTGGAGCTCGCGCCCGGGCTTCGCCTTGAGCTCGCGCACGGCAGCCTCGACATCGCCGTCGATGACGTGGGTGTCTTGCCACGTAGGGTCCTTGAGCGTCGTCGAGGGCACGTACTTTGGCAGGACGTTGATCCCGTGGGAGACCGGATCGCCCGCGTCGTGAAGCGGCCAGTAGGGTTCCCAGATCTCCCAGGTCTTGCGTCCGAGCAGGAACGCGTCCGCGCGCTCGAACATTGCGACAAGGAATTGCCATCCCTCGTCGTCGCCGAAGGCCGCGGTCCAGCCGCCGCGATCGAACCCGTCGCGTCGGTCCTCGTCGGGGCCTCCGGGGCCCTGGTACACGCCGTCCAGGGTCACCATCATCGAGGCGAATAGCTTCATCGTCATCGCTCCTTCGAGTCCGGGTCGAGACGTGTCGACCGTCGGTTTGGGGGGCACCCTTCTGGGCTGCCGCTGACCCGTACTACGAACACCACGGCCCCGAACCGACACCACCGCGTGGTTATCGTCCAGGCGCCGCTCGTCAGGCTCGCGCCGGCGCCACATTCGGGTTGATGTGGAACACGTTGTCTGGGTCCCAGGCTCGCTTGAGCGCCGCCAGGCGGGCGACCTTCGTCTCGCCGAAGAACCGCAGCGTCTCATCTGGGCCGGCGTCGCTGTTGCCGTTCGGGTAGGCGCCGAGCGCCCGATCGGGATCGAAGGCCGCGATCACCCGGCGGCACCAGTCGATGTTCGCCTCGTCGTCCGCCGCGTCATCCCAGCTCGAGTCGGCGCTCAGGTCGAACGCCACGGCCCGACCGGCGTAAGCGGTCGCATCCTCCGGAACGCTGGCGATCGCGCCTCCCAGCGCGGTGATCGAGAAGCTCGCGCCGCCCGGCCCGGTTCCGGCGAGCTCGACCACCTCGCCGAGCGCCTCGGGTCGAACGTCATTCGCGTTCTGGCTCTTGATGAACGAGCGACCGCCCCAGGAGAACGCGAGGTCGTGGGCGGTCTGGACGTCGAGGTACGGGCTGCTGCCGATCGTGGTCGTCAGCGGCTCCGGCCCGGAGCGCAGGGTCACCGTGTCCCGCTCGGCCTCCTCCGGCGATCCGCCGTGGTTCCAGGCGATGTAGACGATCGGCCGTCCGACCACTTCGTCGGGGTAGCCCTCCCCTTCTCCGGCCCGGCCGATGCCGAAGATCAGGGTCAGGGCATCGGGGGCGCCCGCAGCGAAAGCGTGGAAGATGCCCCAGATCTCGTGGACGAGTGCGGCCGGGAAGGTCAGGACGCCCCGATGGAGGTCCGGTCCGAACGGCTGGAGCCGGAGCTCGAACGCCGTCGCGATCCCGAAGTTCCAGCCGGCGCCACGGAGGCCCCAGAAGAGCTCGGGCTCCTCGGTTTCGGTCACACGCACGATCCGGCCGTCGGCGGTCACGAGCTCGACGGCCGCCAGGTTGTCGATCGTGAGGCCGAAGCGGCGCTGGAGCCGGCCGACTCCCCCACCGAGGGTCAGTCCCGCCACGCCCGTATGACCGACGACCCCGACCGGGCAGACGAGGCCGTGGGCCTGTGCGGCGATATCGAGCTCGCCCAGGAAGGCGCCGCCGTTCGCGCGGGCGATGCGAGCCCGCGGATCGACCTCGACGCCGCGCATGTTCGACAGATTGATGACGAGGCCGCCATCCGGCCCGGCCAACCCGCGTGCGGCGTGTCCGCCGGACTGGAGGGCGATCTCGAGGTCGTGCTCGCGTCCGAAGGCGACCGCGGCCGCGACCTCCCGGGCGTTCCTCGGCCGCGCGATGACCGCCGGTCGCCGATCGTGGATCGCGTTCCAGAGACGGCGTGCCTCGTCGTAGTCCTCGTCTTCGGGCGCGACGATGTCGCCGCACGATCGGCGCAGCTGACCGAGGTGGCGTGGCGCGAGTCGGGTTCCTGCTTCGACCATGATTTCCTCCCAACGGTCTTCGCGGTCCAAGGGCAGGTGTCACACCATACCGCCGGCGTGACACCGCCCGCCAACGGTCGCTGCGATGGTCGCCGGAACGGCGATGACCCGGATCAGGGTCCGCATCCGTGGATGCCGCCCACTAGTCTTTGGCGATGAAGCTCGTCGTGACCTCGTTCGTGACGCTCGACGGTATCGTCGAGGGGCCGGGGTACGACGAGCACCGGACCGGGCGCAACGCGTGGGCCCTTCGCATCCAGACCGATGACGACGAGGTCTACAACAAGGGCCAGATCATGTCGGCCGACGCGTTGCTGCTCGGCCGTCGGACCTGGCAGATCTGGGCAGCGTTCTGGCCGACCGCCAGCGGCGGCGACCCCGAGATGACCGAGAAGATGAATGCCATCCCGAAGTACGTCGTGTCCAACACCCTGAAACGCGCCGACTGGAACAACACGACGATCCTCTCGGGCGAGGTAGCGACCCAGGTCACGAAGCTGAAGGCAGAGCCGGGCGGCGACCTCGTCGTCTACGGCAGCCCGGACCTCGTCGACGAGCTCATGCGCCATGACCTGGTGGACGAATTCCGCCTGCTGATCTACCCCGTCATCCTGGGCAGCGGCAAGCGACTGTTCCGCGATCGCGTCGACATCCACCACCTGCGCCTGGTCGACACACGCTCGTTCGACTCCGGTGTCGTCTTGCACACGTACGTACCGGCGAGCAAGGAGCCGACCGGCCCCTTCGCCGAGCAATATCAGTGGACGCGCGAGCAGGTCCGCTCCCTCCAGGCCGCCGAGGACATCGACCGAACGCTGGCGACGGTCTTGTTCGCCGACATCGTCGACTCGACCGGTCGGGCAGCCGCGATGGGCGACCGTGCCTGGAAGAAGCTCCTCGAGCAACACCATCGTGTCGTCCACGGCGAGGTGGAGCGCTGGCACGGCCAGAACATGGAGTTCGCGGGCGATGGAGTCATCGCCATCTTCGACGCGCCGACCCGCGCCCTGCGGTGCGCCTTCGACCTGGTCGCCGCGGCGCGCGACCTCGACATCGAGATCCGGGCAGGCATCCATACCGGCGAGATCGAACGCGGCGAGACCGGGGTCGGTGGCATCGGGGTGCACATCGCCGCGCGAGTGCTGGGCGCCGCAGACCCCGGCCAGGTGGTGGTGACCAGGACGGTCCGCGACCTCGCGACCGGCACAGACCTGACCTTCAAGCCGCTGGGCGTCACGAACCTGCGCGGCGTTCCCGGTGAATGGGAGCTGTTCGAGGCCCAAACGTTGGACCGCTGATCCCGCAGCGCGACGGTCAGGCGCCGGCTTGATCAGCTCGCGACAGGCGATGGGTCCATCGTGTTCAGCTCGCGGCGGACATGTTGGCGAGTGCGACAGATGAGCGTGCGAGTTGCCCCTTCGCTGCGTCCGAGGATTGCCGCGATATCGCGTCCGGAGTATCCCTGTGCCGCGAGAATGAGCCCCGTCCGTCCGTCCGCGCCGCAGGCTCGCAACGCGACATTCACGGCACGGCTTCGCTCTGAGGACAGGAGCCAGGTCTCGGGCGACTCATCGACGATGTCATCGAACACCTGCTTCATCGACCCGCGCCGAGCCACCTCGGCGCGGCGTGATCCCGAGATGATCAGGTTGAAGACGACGCGAAAGAGCCGAGATCGCGGTTCGACTGGGTATCAGCGCCAAGACGGTCGAGAGCCATCTGACGCGGATCTTCGAGCGCGCCGATGTCGCCTCGCGCACCGAACTCGCAACCCGCGCGATCCGCGAAGGATGGCTCGAGACGCCCGGGGAATGACCGGCTCCAACTCTCGACGAATGAAAACCTTCCGGCTCGAGCGTCTGTAGAGCGTCCCGAGGATCTCCTCCCCCGCCGACGGGCCGCAAGTACGATCATCCGAGTCGAGGATTGAGGAGGGTCGATGAGAACCGAGCTGCGCGACGGCCTGGTCGAGGTCCCGGGCGGCCTGCCGACCTTCGCGAGCGAGGGGCTCGAGGGGGCCGCGGCGGCGATCGGCCGGATCGCCTCCGATTCGTACGAATACCTGGCGGAGCTGCTGGATCGTCGGCCCGAGGCGCAGGTCCTGGTGCTGTCCGAGGACGACTGGGCGAAGAAGTCCGAGGTCTCGCTGTACGGGCTCCCGAACGCGGGAGACGGAACGCTGACGGTCGCAGGCACCGAGGCCCCGTTCTGGGCCGGACTGGCCGAGATGGTCGCCGCGGAAGACCGACCGGAGCTCGATGCGATGTACGCCCAGGGCGACGGCGAGCTGCGGTTCGGGCCGTTCTTCGACCTGGTCGCCGTCCACGAGGTCGGCCACCTGTTCAGCCAGGGCGTTGTGCACTTCCCGCGGTTGTGGCTCTCGGAGCTCTTCGCGAACCTGTGTCTGCACGCCTGGGTCGAGCGCCGTGCCCCCGGATCGCTGCCGATCCTGCTCACCCTGCCGCGTCTGGCCGCCGGGATGGCGGCCGAAGCGTGGGAATACCGGACGTGGGACGACTTCGAGCGAGCCTACTCGGCGATGCCCGGGCCCAACTACGTCTGGTTCCAGTTCAGGCTCCAGCTGCTGGCCGCCGACCTCCACGACCGCGGCGGCGAGGCCACGGTCCGGCGCCTGTTCGACGCGTTCCGGCTCGACGACGACTCGCTCGCGGCAGTCCTCCGAGAGCAGGTCGACCCGGCTCTCGCGGACTTCGTGCAAGCGTCCTAGGGTCGACTCAGCTCGACGGCTCGAGGCGGAAGAAGCGGCCGGCCGCACGGATGTGGCCCGCCGCAGCGCCGTAGACCATGCCGGCCGGGGGCGGCATGGTGGCGGTCCACGCGATCGCAGCGTCGCGCTCTGGACCGTCCCCGACCTCGGTCGCCGTCAGGCGCTCGGTCGTGCCTGCCCGGTCGATCATCGTGAGGACGCCTGCCGCCGCAAGGTTCCGGACCCACTGGGAGGTGCCATTCGGGTTGGCGACGTAGCGCCGGCCTTCGACCTGGATGTGGTTGAGCAGGTAGTGCCGCTCGGCCCCACTCCTACGGCCGACGATGACGAACTCCTCGATGGGCACCTTGGGGTCGCGCGCGCGGATGCGCTGCATGACCGGCGTCGGCGCACTGCGCAGGAACACGGTCAGGGCCATCCGCCAGTAGGGGCTCTCGCGAGCCGGTGGCAGGTCGATCCGCTCGATCAAGGTCGCCATGACGCCACTCCCCTCCCCTCGCGCCTGCGCCGGCAGCTACGGGACAGCGTGGCGCGCGGGTGTTACACCCTTAATGACGCTTCCGGGGACGGATTTGTTCATTCCTGGCCCGCTCCGAGCGGGCTACTGGATCCGGACGAACGCGTCGACGTCCACGCGCGGCCGGGCGCTCGGCTGGCCCAGGGCTACGACGCGGATGGTGACGGTGACCGTCGCAGACCAGGTTCGCTGCCAGACGACAGCCCGGTGCTGGGTGCTGGACCTATAGAGGTTGACGACGCCCTGGTCGACGCCGTTGATGAAGATCCGGACCTTGCCGCGGTTCGATGCGCGAGACGAGATCAGGGCGATCGACCGGCCGGTGAACGTGTACTTTGCCGAGCGGTTCGCGACCCTCGTGTAGCGCGACGACCCGCCCGAGTAGACGCCCGATGTCGCCTTCCTCCATGTCCCCTTGTAGGTCACCGCCGACGACCCCTGCTGGACGAGACGGCCCGTGAGCGTCGCGGCGGTGGCATTGGTCGAGAATTGCCGGCCTTGTCGATCGCCCGCACCCGGAACCGATCCGTTCCCGAGGACGCCATCGTCGTGTCGCGGGACGTCCCGGTCAAACCGCTCGCGACGACCGACCACGTCCCGCCGCCATTGGTGCTGCGCTCGAGCGTGTATGTCGCCACGCCCGAGCCCGCATCGGCCCCGGTCCAGGACACCGTGATCGGGATAGCCGTGCCCGATAGCGAGGCGTTCAAGCGCGGCGTGAGCGTCGGTGCCGTGACCGACGGTGCCGTCCGGTCGATCGTCACCGTTGCGGCGTGTCACGAGGCCGGAGGGACCCGCATTCGAGGCTCCATCGAGGACGGAACCCGCCGCGAGCCCGACCGACAGCGTGCCCGCGCCGCACCCGCTCACCATGACCGTCCAGCTTGTACCCGACCCCGTCGGCGCGTCGACGACGCACCCCGCGGCCGTCCCGGTCAGGCTGAAGTCGGTGGCGGTCAGCCCGGTCACCGGCTCGCTGAACTGGACGGCGTAGTCGACGGTCGCTGCGTTGGTCGCCGTCTTGGACGGCGTGATCGTCGCGGCGGGAGCGATCGTGTCGACACCTGCCACCGTCGTGAGCGCGCGCAGGCCGATCTCCAGCCGCTCCCACACGATCCGGATGGCCCCGTCAGGGCCGCTGGCGGTCTTCGCGAACAGGTCATGCCAGTACGCCGACAGCTTGGTCGTCGTCCACGACCCGCCGTCGAGGACGCTCTCCCGGAGGCCCGGGCCGGCGAGGCACATCGGCACCGAGCAACCGGACGACGAGTAGTACCAGGTGCGGCTCCACGCGACGCGAACCCGGCCGGCTGCGTCGACGGCCACGGACGCGTACGCATCGGCAGCGCTGTTGCCGAGGTTCGTCGCCGTCCACGCACCACCGTTGCTGGTGTACGCCCAGACGCCGTCATTGGCGGTGTCCTGCCCCGCCCGCCAGTCGGCGATCCACAGCGCACCCGACGCGGTCCGGGCGATCGATGGGTAGAAGTGGTACACGCCGCCACCGGCGACCGTTGCGTTGCTCCATGCCGAGGCCGTTCGCTTGGCGTACATCAGCCGCGACCCGTCCACGCCCGAGAACGAGGCGTCGAAGGTGACGTGGAGCACATTCGTGGGATCGAACACGGCGGCAGGCTGGCGGACAAAGAACCCAGGGCCGCCATACGCCGTGTCGATCGTCCATCCGCCGCCCGACGGGCGCCCGCGCAGCAGTGCGGTCCCTCCGCTGTTCGGCCAGAGGACGTTCGGCGTGCCCGCGGCGTCGAGGGCGATCGCAACTCCCTCGCCGTAGTCGGCCCCCGTGATGCTCTGGATGGTCCACGAGCCGTTCGTTCGGACCGCGTAGCCGACGCGCTGGGTCACCGGCGGCCCGACCTGGTCCTGGGGCGTCTGTTCGAACGCCACGTGGGGACGCCCAAGCTGGTCGACCGCGATCGCCACGGCGTTCGGGTACCCGTGCGCGATCTTCTCGAGCTGCCAGGTGCCGGATGCGTCGGTCGCGTACCAGACGCCCGGATCCGAGCTCCCCCATCCGCGTCCGACGACGACGTGGCTGTGTCCGTTGGCATCGACGGCATGGGCCAGGGGGAGGGGGGCGCCGGCCGTGTCACTGAACTCGCGGACGCGTGAGTACTGGAAGGTGCTGCCGACCTTCAGCGCGACGGCGATCCCGATCGGTGGGTCGGTGTAGTCGAGGTAGGCGATGCCGACGGTCCCGTCGCCGTCCACGGCGATGCTCGGGTACGCCGCGACCGATCCTCCCACGGGGGTCGCCACCCACGGACCGCTGGCGTTCGTCGCGTACATGATCCCGTTGACGGTGTTGGTGGCGTCCATCCGTCCGATCACGGCGTGGACATGTCCACCGCCGTCCACCGCCAGACCCACCTGGTACGCGGCATCGTCGACCAGCCGAACCTCCGCATCCCAGGTCCCGGCGGGCGCGCGGTGGCGGTACCAGACCCCAAGGCCGAACCTCGCCCAGGCGACGTGGACCCCTCCGCTGGCGTCGACCGCGACGCTGGCCGAGGTGTCGGTCACGTCCGTGGTGAGCCGGAGCAGCGACCACGTCCCGCCCTCGTTGGTGGCGTAGTAGAGCCCCGAGTCCGAGCCGTCGACAAGGCTGACGACGATATGGACCGTGCCGTCGCCCTCGACCGCGATCGCGGGCACACCGCCGTTGCCGCCGTCGATCAGTTGGCGGACCGTCCACGTGCCGCCCTCGTCCGTCGCGTAATAGAGGCCGTTGCCGGGCACGGGCGACGAGCTGCCGGCCGGTGCCTTGACCATGTCCTGGTCCCAGGCCGCGGTGCGGGTGAACGCGACGTGGAGGGCGCCCGAGGCGTCGGCGGCCGTCGCCGGGTTCCAGTCCCAGAAGCACGAGTCGGCCTGTGGGCAGGCTGCGGTCACGCGCTGCACGTCGGGATCGCCGCTCTCGGAGCGTGCGACGACGATCCCCGGGTCGGAGTAGGTGGCGAGATCGCCCCAGACGCGTTGCACGGCGACCTGCGGGATGTCGTCACCACCGACGGCGAGGTCGAGGTGGTAGATGTCGTCGTACGCGGTCGTCAGCTGCTTGTCGGTCCAGTCGCTCCCGGGTCGCGACGCGAGGTGGACCCCGTCGAACCGGCGCACGTACGCGACGTACGGCACGCCCGTCGAGTCGAACGCGATCTCCGGCGCGCTGAGGTCGGCGGGCGAGGAATCGACGACGTCGGGATCGGGATAGTCGGGTGGGGCCGGCGCGGTGGCGGGCGTCGGTGCCGGGTCGGCAAGGGTCGTGGGCGCCAGCGCGACCGGCGTCGGTGCCGGCGGATCGGGCGGCAGGACGGTGGGCCCGTTCCCCAGCGCGGCGCCTGCGTCGACCACGCCGCCGGTCCAGGCCTTGCCGTCGAGCGCCGGGACCGCGCGGACGGTGCCGAGGATCCGGTCGCGCAGCTGCTTGGGCGTCCATGTCGGGTGCTGGGCGGCCAGCAGTGCCGCGACGCCGGTGACATGCGGCGTCGCCATCGACGTGCCGCTCGCCGTGCCGTAGCCGTTCCCGGGCACTGTGCTGAGGATGGACTCGCCGGGTGCCGCGACCAGGACGTTGTGGATGCCGTAGTTCGAGAAGCTCGCGAGCTCGTCGCGGCGAGTCGTCGCGGCGACCGAGATGAGCGTGTCGAGCCGGAATGCCCCCGGGTACCCGGGTGATGCGTCGGCGTTCTTGCTGTCGTTCCCCGCGGCCGCGACGGTGAGAACCCCCGCCTGACCGGCTGCCTCGAACGCGTCGTACATCGCCCGCGAGAACTCGGTGGTGCCGAAGCTGGCGTTGATGACTGTCGCGTCGTTCGCCGCGGCATAGTCGATCGCCGAGATGATGGTGCTCGTCTGGGCGCTGCCGTTCGCGTCGAACGCCTTCAACGCCATCAGCTTGACCTGCCAGGCGACCCCCGCCACGCCTATGGCGTTGTTGCCGCGAGCGCCGATCGTGCCCGCGACGTGCGTGCCGTGGAAGTAGTCGTCGTCCGGGTTCGCATCGCCGTTCACCCAGTCCCAGCCGATCCGGTCGTCGACGTAGCCGTTGTGGTCGTCGTCGATACCGTTGCCGGCGATCTCGTCGGTGTTCGTCCAGCCGTTCGCGAGCAGGTCCGGGTGGTTGCGCTGGATCCCGGTGTCGATGACCGCCACGGTGACCGCGCTGGCGTCGGTCCGGACGTCCCACGCCTCGGCGGCTCCGATGTCCGCGCCTGGGGTCCCGCCAGCCTGTCCGGTGTTGGCCAGACCCCACAGGTCGCCGAAGTCGGGATCGTTCGGGGTCGTGTCGAGCTTCACCACGCAGTCGGGCTCGACGTACTCGACCGCCGGATCGTCCTTCAGCGCGCGGCCCGCGCGCTCCGGCGTCAGCCGGGTTTCGACGATCTCCAGGCCGGGCACCGTGCGCAGCTTCTTGACGGGTTTGCCCTTGACGGCCTTGTACGCGGCGGCGTGGGCCGAGGCCTTGGCGTGCGGCTTGAACTTGACGATGACCTGGCCGTCGGCGTGTTCGCAGGTCGCCGCGCCGGGCCGCGTGCCCTCGGGCGCCGGGCGGTGGCGGGACCTGCGGCAGGTGCGTGATGCCGCCCGGTCCGACTGCGCGCTCGCGCGCGGGTGTGGGCTCGGCGGCGGCGACGATGGTCGCCCCGGGCATCCCCGATGGGAGCAGGCCGGCCGCGAGCGCGAGGAGCAGGGCGGCGATCCCGGCGCGTCGCGGCACTCGTTCTGTTCCCTTTCCCCTCGACTCCCCTCCGATGCTCCGCGGAGTCTGGGGCACGGGGTGGCGCGTCCGCAAGGGACATTGGGTACTACTACCGCTCTGCGACCCGGGTATGTTCCTCGGGGGCGGCTCCCCGCCGCGACCAAGGGAGGCGAACGTGACGACATTGACGGACAGTGAGTGGCGCAAGCTCGCGCGTGACCTGGCGCACCGCGTTCACGTGGTGGCGCCGGACTGGACGGACACGAACCAGCACGATCCGGGCGTCACGATCGTCGAGCTCATCGCGTTCCTCGCCGAATTGCTCTTCTACCGGCAGGATCGTTCTCCGCGCGCACAGGCGCGCCTCCTCGCGATCGTCGAGGAGCTCTCCGACCGAGTTCGGAAGGGTTCGTGCTCGGACGTTCCGGCGCTGACCAGGAACCGGTACTTCTTCGGAAAGGTGATGGGCGTCGACGACTTCAGCGCGGAGCAGGACTACCTCCGCGACAAGCACCGACGCCACAACCTGCTGCTCCACGGGGTTGGCGTCGTGTGGGGGCTCGACGTTTCCGTGCATACCAGCCAGGCAAACGGCGGGCAGATCAGCGTGACGCCGGGACTTGCCGTCGGCCCCGACGGCGAAGAGCTGCTGGTCTGCGAGCCGTTGACGAGCGCGCTCGGGTCGGCTCGGTCGCCGTCGATCGTCACGTTACGACGCGTGGATCGCCCGCTCGTCGAGGTCCCGACCCAGGACGGCGCGGAGGCCTCACGGGTCGAGGAGGTCGTCGAGGTCGAGGTCGTCGAGGACGCGCCGGCCTCACATCTGGCCATTGCGCGGATGAAGCGCTCCGGCCGCGCGTGGCGGCTCGATCCGACGTTCAGTCCCCGGCGTCTCTGAGCGACTCGAGCGCGAGCTCGAGGAACGTCAGGACATCGGCCCGCTCGTCGATGAGCTTGTGGACGGGCTTGCCCAGGCCATGCCCGGCGTCGGTGTCGACCCTGATGATCACGGGAGCGGCACCGGCCTGGGCGGCCTGGAGTGCTGCCGCGAACTTGAACGAATGCCCGGGGACGACGCGGTCATCGTGATCGCCCGTCGTGACGAGCGTCGGCGGGTACGCCACGCCCGGCTTGATGTTGTGGAGCGGCGAGTACGCGATCAGCGTCCGGAACTGGTCGGGGTCGTCGGCCGAGCCGTAATCGCTCGTCCAGCCCCAGCCGATCGTGAACCGATGGAACCGGAGCATGTCCATGACGCCGACCTCGGCGAGGGCGGCGCCGAACAGCGCGGGCTGCTGGGTGATGGTCGCTCCAACGAGCAGCCCACCGTTGGAGCGGCCGCTGATCGCGATCAGCTCCGGACGGGTCCACCCAGACGCCGCCAGCCATCGGAGGCAGGCGGCGAAATCGTCGAAGACGTTCTGCTTGTCCGCGAGACGGCCGGCGTCGTGCCACGCCGTGCCGTACTCCCCTCCCCCACGGAGTGATGCGACGACCAGCAGCCCGCCGCGCTCCATCCAGGCGAGCCACTCCGGCCTGAAGCCCGGTCCGATGGAGATGCGGAAGCCGCCGTACCCGAAGAGGAGCGTCGGCACGTCGCCGGTCGGGTCGACGTCGCGCCGGCGGGTGAGGAACAACGGGACGCGAGTCCCGTCGTCCGATGTCACGAAGACCTGCTCGCTGACGAAGTCGCCCGGGTCCCAGGCCAGCGCCTGCCGCCCGACCTCGCGAACGCTACCGTCATCCATCCGCACCGCGAGGACCATCGCCGGCGAGACGAAGCTGGCGAAGGTCAGGAACAGCTCGTCGTCACGCCGGCGGCCGGACATCTCGACGATCGAGCCGATGCCCGGCAGACGCACGTCCCCGGCCGGGCGGCCGTCGAGGTCGAACAGCGCCAGCCGGCTGTGGGCATCGTGGAGGTACGCCGCCGCCAGCCGCTCGCCGACCAGGACGACCTGTTCCAGCGCCTCGTCCGTCTCCGCGATGACCTCGCGCGGCCGGTGCGGATCGTCGATGTCCACGGCGATCACGCGGCCGAGCGGCGCGTCGCGATCCGTGAGGAGGTAGATCGTCCGGTCGATCGTCGCGATGTGGTCGTACCCGGCGTCGCCCGCATCGAGCACGGGCCGCACCCGTGCGGCCTCGACACCGTCGGTGAGATCGGCGACATGGATCCGGCGCTCCGGATCCGTGCCCCGCCAGATGGTGACGATGAGAAGTCGGCCGTCGTCGGAGATCGCCGGATCGAAGCCCCACTCGGGCTCGGTGGGGACGGCAAAGATCAGCGGGTCGTCCGCGGAACCCGTTCCGAGCCGGTGATAGCGCAGCTCCATGTCGAGGTTCGGCGCGTCGTATGCGGCGTCGGCGGGCGGTTCCGGGTAGCGGCAGTAGAAGAAGCCGGCACCGTCGTGCGTCCATGCGGCGGACGCGAACTTGCTCCACTCGATCCGATCCGGCAGCTCCTCGCCGGTCTCGGTTCTGAGGACCCGCCAGCGGCGCCAGTCGGATCCGGCGTCGCTCAGGGCGAGCGCGACATGCTGGCCGTCGTCGTCCATGGCCACCGATGCCAGCGCGGTCGTCCCCTCTCCGCTCAGCGCGTTCGGATCGAACAGGATGGAGCCCTCGGCATCCGGTGAGTCGGCCGTCCACAGGACGTCCTGGTCCTGGAGCCCGGTGTTGCGGAGCTGGAACCATCTGCGGCCGCGACGCCACGGTGCCCCGGCCCGCGGGTAGTCCCACAGCTCGGCGAGCCGAGATCGGATCGTGGCACGCCCGGGATGTCGGTCGAGGACGTGCGACGTCAGCTCGTTCTGAGCCCCGATCCACGCCCGCGTCTCAGGCGAATCGCTGTCCTCCAGTGGCCGGTATGGATCCGCGACGACGATGCCGTGGTAGTCGTCGACCTGGTCGGCCGTGGGCGGTGTCGGGTAGGTCAATGCGGTCGGCGCCGTCATGGCTGCCCATGGTAAGAGAGCCGCCGGTCGTGCCGGAACACGTGGACGCGGGGCGTCAGCCCTGCTGAGAAGGACGAGGCTCGAACACGACGACGGCGGTCTCGCGCGATCGCCGGGCGGCGTAGCCATCGAGGTTCGGCTCGCGCCGTTTCATCTCGGCCCACAACCGGACACGCTCATCGCCGCTCGCTATCCGTGCCCGCACGTCGCGGGTTCCATCGGGCAGCTCGAGCATGGCGTCGGGGTCGGCCTGGAGGTTGAGCCACCACGCCGGTTCCGGCTCTCCCCAGCCGTTCATGGCGAGCGTGAAGAGGTTCGGTCCGTCCTCGAAGTAGCCGAGCATCGCCACCCTCTTCGCACCGGTTCGCCGCCCGGTGGTGTGGAGTCGCATCGTCCCGTAGGTCTTCGCCGTCGCCGGCCGGAGGCCGAGCCGGCCCCCGCTCACCGAATACACGGCACGGTGGACCGCCCAGGCGCCCCGGATGAACCAGCGCGGAGGCAGGAACGGCGATCGTTTGGACTCCGTGGTCCTGCCCTCCTCTGCTGCGGCGGCGGAAGCCTCGCAGACAGGCTATGCCGAGGCGCCAGCGGCCATGGCGACCGTCCCGTCGGAGAGGACCGGCGAGATCAGGCCGAAGACGTTGCCGTCGGGATCGAGCAGGTAGCCGCCACGGCCGATGCCCGGCCAGTCGGTCGCCGGCAGCGCCTCGGTCCCGCCGAGCTCGATGCCGCGCGCCATCAGCCCGTCGACGTCATCGACGCCGACGACGATGTTGCAGCCGTTGACCGGCGCACCGACGTCGGGACGCAGCCCCTGACGCTGGGTCAGGCCGCCGTTGATCCCAAGACCGGGCTTGCCGGCCACGTTGCCGATCGAGCCCTCGCCGGTGTCGATGACCCAGTAGGGCTGCTCGCTGCTTCCGTAGTCCTGGAATGTCCAGCCGAGGAGCTTCGAGTAGTAGTCGATGAGCTTCTGCGGCTCCGAAGCGTGGATCTCGAAATGGACGACGAGATTTGCCATGGCTGCCTCCCCTTTCGCGCTCCATCTCGCGGGTGACGACCAGTATGGCCGCTTGGCCGCAGGCCGCCACCCGACCCCTGGGCGTCCAGGGTGATGCTGCTCTCAGCTCGCCGCCTTCTTCACGAGCGCGGCGATCTTCGCCTCGTCCGCGGCGGTCAGCTTCGTCAGGGCCCACGAGGTCGCCCACATGCTGCCGTCGTCAAGGGCCGCCGTCTCCTCGAAGCCGAACGTGGCGTAGCGCGACTTGAACTTGTCGGCGGCCTTGAAGAAGCAGATGAGCTTGTCGCCCTTGGCCCAGGCAGGCATCCCGTACCAGGTCTTCGGCGTGAGGCCCGGTGCTGTGGCCGTGACGATGGCATGGATCCGCTCGGCCATGACCCGATCCGGTTCCGGCATGTCGGCGATCTTCGCGAGGAGATCGTTCTCCATGTCCGCCTTCTTCGCGTCCGCCTTCAGCTCCCTGGCGCGCTCCTGCATCGCGGACCGCTCATCGTCGGACCACACGTTGGTCGTGTCGGTCTTCGCGGCCGACTTCTTGGTCTTCTGCTCGGTGCTCATCTCGGTGCTCCCTTCCACTGGGTCGATGGGGATGGCTGGTGTCTGTCGATGTCAGGCGGCGGCGAGACCCTTGAGCGCGGCGTCCAGGCGGACCCAGCCGCCGATCGCGCCCTTCTCCGCGCCGTAGGCGAGGATGCCGTCGCGCTCCTCGGTCGTGGCGAACCGCGACGTGATCGCGAGGTGGGTCTGGTCGCCGAGCGACTCGAACTCGATCGTCTGGTGATGGCTGTCGCCGTACGGCCCTTCCATCCCGAAGGTCTGGACGATCCGGTGCGGCGGGTCGACCTCGAGGAAGTCGCCGGTGATCGCCGCCTCCTGGCCGCCCTGGTCGACGATGAATTGCCAGCTGCCACCGGTCCGGACGTCAAGACGGTCGACCCGGGTGTTGTCGCCCCACCACTGCGGGATCAGCTCGGGGTCGGTGTAGGCGGCCCAGACCCGCTCGATCGGGTGGTCGAACACGCGCTCCACGCGAAATTCGAGGTCGGTGGGCTTGGTGAGGATCACGCGGTGAGGGTTCTTCTGCTCGACGGTCATCGTCGTTCTCCCTTCGTACGGTCGAGGAGTTCGCCGAACCGATCGAGCTGCTCGTTCACCGTCCGGCGGTAGTCGTCGATCCAGGCCTCGAGGTCGTCGAGCGGCCTGGGTCGGATTCGGCAGATCCGCGTCCGACCCACCTTCTCGGTCGTGACGAGGCCTGCGTCCTCGAGCTGGCGGATGTGCTTCTTCATCCCCGTCAGCGACATGCCGAAGGGCTCCGCCAGCTCGGTGATGGTCGCGCTGCCCGAGCCGAGACGCTCGAAGACCGCCCGGCGGGTGGGATCCGCCAGGGCGGCGAGCGTTCGGTCGACGTGCTGATACTGAACCATCGGGTACAGTATTACGCCGGCCACGGCCCGCTGTCAAGAGGTCAGATCCCCAGCCAGATCCGGGCTAGCGCGCGGTCCAGCCCCCGTCGATGACCTGGGCGCTGCCCGTGATCGAGGCGGCGTCGTCCGAGCACAGGAACGCCGCGTAGCGCGCGACCTCCTCGGGCTCGACCAGGCGACGGACGGCCGCGGGCTCGAGCATCACGCGCTCGATGACGTCGTCGGACGCCATCCCCTCGGTCTCCGCCAGCTCGGCGATCTGGCGCTCCACGAGCGGTGTCCGGGCGAACGACGGGCAGATGGCGTTGACCGTGATCCCGTGGGGACCGGCCTCGAGCGCGGTCGCACGTGTCAGGCCGAGCAGCCCGTGCTTCGCCGCGACGTACGCCGACTTGTTGGGTGACGCGACGAGCGAGTGGATCGAGCCCAGGTTGATGATCCTGCCCCAGCCTCGGGCGCGCATCCCGGGCAGCACCGCCCGCGTCAGCACGAACGGCGCGACCAGCATCACGTCGACGAGGTAGCGCCAGCGCTCGATCGGGAATGTCTCGATCGGCGACACGTGCTGGAGGCCGGCGTCGTTCACCAGGATGTCGACCGATCCGAGCACATCTGCGACCCGCTGAGCGACGGCCTCGCACGCGCCCGTGTCAGACACATCACAGACGAGCGCGAGCGCGCCGGGCAGCTCGCCGGCGACGGCTTCGGCCGCATCGCCGTCGAGGTCGACGACGGCCACGCGCGCACCGCGCGCTGCCAGCTCGCGGGCGATCGCGCGGCCGATGCCCGACGCACCACCGGTGACGAGCGCCACGCGCCCGTCGAGCGGCCTGGGGTTCGACTCCACGGGCACGATCATCGCAGACCGGCCGGCACGGTCGATGTCGCTGCCGACGCGACCTATCGGGGAGGTTCGTCGGCGAACGGCCGGATCTCGATCGGGGTGTTGATCGCGAGGCTGACCTTCGTCGCCCACTCGAGCGCGGCATCGCGGTCGGCCGCCTCGACGATGTAGAAGCCGCCGAGATGCTCCTTGGTCTCGGTGTACGGGCCGTCGGTCGCCTTCACCCGCCGCCTGGTGGGCCGCACCACCCGGGCCTGGTCCGTCGGCAGGAGCCGGCCGCTGAACAGCAGGGCGTCCGCGGCCCGCATCTCGCGCTCGACTGCGGCGACCTGCTCGAAGCCGCGACGCATGTCCTCCGGGCTCATCGGTCGGGCCAGGTCCTCATCGCTCGTGTGGACGGCCAGCAGGTATTTCGACATCTTCGGCTCCTTGCTCGGGACGGACTGGACGCCGCCTTCACCGAGGCGACGAAGACGGCCCCGCAGAGTCGACTATCTCAGCCGGAAATCTGCCTGCCCCTTTCGGCCGGGTCAAGCCGGGATCGCCGGGCCCTCACGGCGCTGGCCGAGCGTCCCATCGACGACCGGTTCATGGTCGGGCTGGAGCTCATCCTCGATCGCATCCAGGGCCGGGAGGCATCGATTCGCCGACGGGTCTAGGCTTGCCTCATGAGCGTCTGGTTCGGACTCCACCTACCCAGCTATTCCCACCCCGACACCCCGCCGGAGCAGCTCTTCGACAGGGTGGTCGAGCAGGCGAAGGCCGCCGAGACCGCGGGCTTCGACCTGGTCACGGTCATGGACCACCTGTACCAGATCCCCCTCGTGGGCGGGCCCGAGGAGCCGATGCTCGAGGGCTGGCTCACGCTCGCTGCCCTGGCGCGCGAGACGTCGCGAGTTCGCCTGGGCACGCTCGTGACGGGCGTCACCTATCGCAATCCGGCCCTCCTCGCCAAGGAGGCCACGACGCTCGACACGATCTCCGGCGGTCGCGCGATCCTCGGCCTCGGAGCCGCCTGGAACGATGTCGAGCACACGGGCTACGGCTACGAGTTCCCAGCCATCGGTGGCCGCATGGACCGCCTCGAAGAGGCGCTCGCGATCATCAAGGCAATGTTCACCGAGGCCCGCCCGTCCTTCCACGGCGAGCACTACCGGATCGAGGAGGCCTACAACGCCCCGCGACCCGTCCAGCCGGGTGGACCGCCGATCCTCGTCGGTGGCGGCGGCGAACAGCGAACGCTCCGGATCGCGGCCAGGTACGCGGACATGACGCACTGGTTCTCGATCGGTCTCGATGCGCTCAAGCACAAGAACGAAGTCCTCGAACGCTATTGCGAGGAGATCGGCCGGGACCCGTCGACCATCGAGCGAACGATGGGAGCGCCCGTGTTCGTGGTCGCCTCGGACCAGGAGGCCGAAGCGTTCCTGCAGCACATCCCCGCAGAGCGCAGGCCGTTCGTGATCGTGGGTGGTTTGGACAAGGCCGCGGAGGGGTTGCGGCCCTACATCGATGCCGGGTTCACGGGCTTCACGTTCAACAACGCGATGTACCGGACGCCCGAGCAGATCGCCATGGTCGGTGAGCTACTGGCCCTGGTCGCCGGTGAATTGCCGTCTCCGGTTCACGCCGGGGCCTGAGCCCGGTCCACGGACGGGGCATGGCGACACGCGAAGACCTCCGGCGGATCGCATCGTCTCTGCCGGAGACGACCGGGGACGAGACCGGTTCGAGCTACTCGGTCGCCGGCAAGCCGATCTCGTGGACCTGGATGGAGCGCGTCGACCCGAAGAAGGCGCGCGTCCCGAACCCGGATGTGATCGCCGTTCGTGTGGCCCACGAGTCCGAGAAGGAGATCCTCATCGACCTCGACCCGACGGTGTTCTTCACCGAGCCGCATTACAACGGCTATCCGGCGATCCTCGTCCGGCTGCCCGCCATCGATGTCGCGACGCTCGAGACCGTGATCACCGACGCCTGGCGGTGCCGCGCCCCGGCGCGCCTGCGGTCGAAGCCGGCTTCGTCCTAGCTCGCGCGATCGCGCTCGTAGAGGCGTGTCGCCCACAGGTAGCCGACGACCGAGATCGCGACACACCAGGCGATGGCGACGATGCCGCTGTTACCGATCGGCGTGCCCATCAGCAGCCCGCGGACCGTCTCGATGACCGGCGTGAACGGCTGGTTCTCGGCGAACCAGCTCAGCCCGTCCGGCATCGAATTCGGTCGGGACGAAGCCGCTGCTCAGGAACGGCAGCAGGATCAGGAAGATCGGCAGGTTGCTGGCCGTCTCGACGCTCTTGGTCGACATGCCCATCGCGACCGATAGCCAGGACACGGCGAGAGCTGCGAGGACCAGGAGGCCGGCCGCCGCGAGCCACTCGACCGGACCCGTGGTCGGTCGGAACCCGATCAGCACGGCGACGATGAGCGACGAGCGCCAGGGCGAGCATCGTCTGGATGACGCTGCCGACGACATGACCGGCGAGCACCGACGAGCGGGCGACGGCCATCGTCCGGAAGCGGTTGACGATGCCCTCCGACATGTCCATCGCGATCGAGATCGCCGTCCCCTGGGCTGCGCCGACGACCGTGATCAGGAGCACGCCCGGCAGAACGTAGGCGATGTACTCGGCGCGGCCGCCGGCCACGCCGCCCAGGCCGGCTCCGAGGGTCCCGCCGAAGACGAACACGAAGATCAGCAGGAACACGATCGGCGTACCGGCGATGAACACGGTCAGCGAGGGATACCGGCGCATCCGGCGGAGGTTGCGCCGGAGCATCGTGGCCGTGTCGGACACGGCGATGGGATACGTGATCATCGTGGAGCCACCTTCTCCGGTTCGTGGTCGCCCGTGAGCGACAGGAAGACGTCATCGAGATCGGCGGTCTGGACCGAGAGCCCGTCGGGCTCGACCGACGAGGCGTCGAGCCGATCGAGGAGCCTCCGCAGCGAGCCGATCCCGCCGTCGTTCGGCAATCTGCAGGGTCAGCGCCTCCTCGTCGGGGGTGCCCTCCTCGAAGATCCGGGCCGCTTGCTCGAGCGCCGCCGCGTCGCCGAACGCCAGCTGGACGTGACCGCCCGGTACGAGGCGCTTGAGCTCGTTCGGCGTCCCTTGCGCGACGAGCCGTCCCTTGTCGAGGACGGCGATCCGATGCGCCAGACGATCCGCCTCGTCGAGGTACTGGGTCGTCAGGAAGATCGTCACGCCTCGCCCCACGAGACCGCGGATGATGTCCCACATGACCCGTCGGCTCCGGGGATCGAGGCCTGCCGTCGGCTCGTCGAGGAAGATGATCCGGGGGTCGCCGACGAGCGTCATCGCCAGGTCGAGCCGCCGCTTCATGCCGCCCGAATAGGTCGAGACCGGCTTCTTCGCGGCGTCGACGAGATCGAACCGCTCGAGCAGCTCGCCGACCCGTCGACGGCCCTCGGCCTTGCCGAGGTGGCGCAGGTCGGCCATCAGCTGCAGGTTCTCCTCGCCGGTGAACAGTGCATCGACCGCCGAGAACTGGCCGGTCAGGCCGATGACCGCACGAACCGCGTCGGGCTCACGGGCGACGTCGTGGCCCCCGACCTGCGCGTCGCCGCCGTCGGCGGCCGTCAGGGTCGACAGGATGTGGACCGTCGTCGTCTTGCCCGCCCCATTCGGCCCGAGAAGCGCGAAGACGGTGCCCTCTGCGATCTCGAGGTCGATGCCGTCGAGGACGACCTGCTTGCCGTAGGACTTGCGGAGGCCGACCGTGCGGATCGCCGGCCGGGTGTCGGTGGTCGACATCACTCCCCTCCCCGCCCGATCGCGGGCCGAGGGTCAGACGTCGAGGTCCTCGAACTCCGGCTCTCCGGGTGCGCGGGCGACCATGTCGTAGAGCTGTGGCGGGATGCGTTCCTGAAGCTCGTCGAGTGACTCGACGACCTCGAGGCTCGCCTGGGCGGCGCTGCTGCCGTAGCTGAGGTTTCCGATGCCGAGATACCCGCGCCAGCCGGCGGCCTTGCCGTCCTGGTCGACCATCGTGAAGCCGGCGCTCCGCTCGACGTGGACGACGTACTTGCCGGTCCGGCCGCGCCAGACACGGAACCGCTCGAACGCCGCTGTTGTTCGTGTTCGCCCACTCGCCCAGGAGGATCGCGGTGAACCGAACCTTGCGGCCCTTGCCCGTTCCCACTCGGACGTGGATCTCGTCGTAGCCCTCCCGCTTCCCTTCCTCGATGTCGACGAAGCGCTTGAGCGCCGCGGAGATGGCAGCGGAGAGGTTGTCGCCGGCGAGCTCCTGCGCTCGCTGATAGAGCGGAAGGTCTCCCTGCGAGACGTAGATCGTCTTGTTCGGCACGTGTGCATCGTATCTCCCGACTTCTGCATCGACCATATGTAGGAGTATACGTATAGTCGGCAACCTGTCAAGGCCGGGCGACGACGATCGGTCGAACCGCATGTCTTGACGACCGGCCGATGATGCAAGGCGAGTGAAGACCCGAGCGATCCTGGGACTGGCTGCCGGGCTGCTCGTCGCCTGCTCGGGTCCGTCGGGGCCGAGCGCGCCGCCGGTGACGACGCCTGCCTCCACCTCTGGCCCATCGAGCATCGCCCCGACCCCGGCTGCCACAGCCGCGACCCGCCCCTCGGCCTCCGCCGGCGCGTCCCACGTCGCGGACATCGTGGTGGGAGGCGATCGGCCCGTGAAGGTCCACGTCCCGAGCGGGTACGACCCAAAGCGGCCGGCGCCGCTGCTCATCCTTCTCCACGGTTACGGCTCGTCGGGGCTCGACCACGACGCCTATTTCGACCTCGGAACGCTGGTGGAGGAGCGCGGCTTCCTGTACGCCTATCCGGACGGAACCTTCGACACCGACGGAAACCGGTTCTGGAACGCGACCGACGCGTGTTGCGATCTCCATCGGACCGGGGTCGACGACGCGGCGTACCTGTCCGGCGTCATCACGGAGATCGGCAAGTCGCTGTCAGTCGATCCGAAGCGCATCGACCTGATCGGTCATTCGAACGGAGGCTTCATGGCCCACCGGATGGCATGCGGGCACGCCGACCAGGTCGCCGCGATCATCAGCCTGGCCGGTGCTACGTTCGCGAAGCCTGCGGACTGCGCTCCCGCGGCTCCGGTCGCTGTGGTCGAGATCCACGGCACGGACGATGACACCGTCCTCTTCGAGGGCGGAACGCTCAACGACCTGAGCCCAGGCGCTGCGATGGCGGCGTATCCCGGCGCCGAGGCAACGGTCGAAAGCTGGGCGACTTCCGACGGCTGTGCGAAGGCGTCGGTCGTGGCGGAGCGCCTGGATCTCGACGCCGGCGTGGTCATCGACGGCTCGCCGGCCGAGTCCACGGTGAAACGATGGGCGGGCTGCCGACCCGGCGGCGCGGTCGAGCTCTGGACGATCCCGAACGGCGGGCATGGCCCGGACCTCTCCGACGCGTTCCCGACTACCGTCCTGGACTTCTTCGAGGCGCACCCCAAGCCGTAAGGGCGGCGCCTACTCCCGCTGTCGACGCGTCGCGGCGAGGCTGCCGAGCGCCTGCGGATCGAGCGCGTCTGCGGGCACGCTCGCGACCCGGCCGGGCGTGCGCGCCCACAGGGTCGCCGTTCGCATTCCGTTGAGGAGGGCGGCGCGCTCACCGACCACGGCGCCCGGGCCGATCTCGGCGACGACGCTGCCATCGACCTCGACCATGAACATGCCGTCGAGGATCAGGAAGACCTCCGTGCCGGGTTGTCCCTGGCGGACGAGGTTCTCGCCCTCCTTGATGCTCCGGATCTTCGGCTTCGGCCCTCCGCTCATGATCGCGCCGGACAGCGACCGCTCGAGCGCGGACTCGACCTCGGCGACGACCGTCGGCGAGTCTTGTTCGCCCCACGGCGTCCGCTCACCGAACGCTTCGTGGGACCACTTCGCGAAGTCGATGACGCCGGACTTCTCGGCGAGCCGTCCCTCCGCGTCGTAGATCCAGTGACGCGGGAACGGGCTCGCGCCGACGAGCTCATGGCTGGAGCTGCCGTCGGCGTTCAGGGTCAGGGCAAGGGTCGTCCAGGCGATCGCGGGCCAGAGCTGGATGAACGGCTTGTGCGGAACCGGCCGCGGCGTCGGCAACCCCATCCGGCCACCCACGGTCTGCACGAAGCGCGCCGATGAGCCACCGACCTCCGGAGCCGTCTGGATGTCCGGGAGCTGGACGGCGGGAAATCGGAGGGCAGCCGGCCCGACCTTGACGGTCGTCGACCCGATATAGCCCTGGCCGAGATGGCCGGCGTTCACGATCCGGCCGTCGTCGACCTCGATGAATGCCCGCAACTGGTTCGCCTCGCGGAAGCGGTCGCGCTTCCGAAGCTCGTCGAGATCCTCGAGGTGGTCGGGCGGAGGCTCATCGTAGTGGGTCACGCCGATCCCGAACGGGATCTTCGACGGACCGGTGATGGCCTCGGATGGGATCCACGACACGGACGTGACGGATGACTCGAAGCGTTGTGTGGCCACGACGGGCACCTCATGGCGGACGGGCTGACGGTCCCCCCGGCCTCGGGTTGATTATGTCGTGTCGGGGGCCACCACCGCACCGTCCCCGGCATCGACGATGTTGTCCAGGCGGCGCCACAGGACCGCAACCAGGAACGCGGAGCCGATGAACCCGAACCAGAACGGCGCGGCGACCCCGAACGCCGAGGCCACGAGACCGCCCAGCGGCGTGCCGATCACGATGCCTAGCGCGGCCGCGACGCGGTAGACCCCGGTCACGCGGCCGAGCAGCTCGTCCGGCACAGCGCGCTGTCGCACCGTCTCGGCCGTGGTCCCCCACACGAACTCGTGGGCCCCGAACACCAGCATCGTCACGAGCGCCACGGCTGCCGACGTCGTGATCGCGAGCGCCAGGTGGGTGGCGGTCTCGATGAGGAGCCCGGCGCGCATGATGTCGCCCAGGGAGAAGCGCCGCTCCAGCCGGCCGTACACGCCGATCCCGACGATGCCACCGATGGCGACGGCGGTCGTCAGCAATCCGAACCCGACCGCGCCCATCCCGAGCCGCTCGCTCGCGTAGAGCACGAGCACCGAGAATCCGACACCGAACGTGACGTTGAACGTGAAGATGGTCAGGGCCAGCGTGCGCATCGGTGGGTGCCGCACGAGCCAGCGAATGCCCTCGCCAAGCTCGGTCCGGAGGCTCGGTCGGCGTCGGGAGATCGGCCTTCGCGCTCGTGACGATGCGCGACATGAGCACCGCACCGAGCACGAAGCAGACGGCGTTGGTGGCGAAGGGCAGTGCCATGCCGGCCACGAACAGGAAGGCCCCGATCGGTGGACCGACCATCTGGTTGGTGAGGAGGAAGGCGCCCTGCATCCGGGCGTTTCCAACGCCGAGATCCTGCCGGTCCACGAGACCGGGCATGAGGGAGCTGCTCGCCGAGTCGGCGAACGTCTCCGCCGTGCCGAGGACGAACAGCGTCCCGATGATGACGGCGATGCTGACCGTCCCGCTGACGATCGTGAAGACGAGGACGACCAGGGCGACGGCCCGGCAGAGATCGACCGCGATCACCAATCGGCGCCGGTCGAACCGGTCCGCGGCCGCGCCGCCCAGGACGCCGAACAGGAGGACCGGGAGCTTCCCGCTCAGCACGGCCAGGGACACGAGGAACGGATCGCTGGTCTGCGACGCCACGAGCAAGGGCCCCGCCGCCAGCACGATCCCGTCGCCGAAGTTGTTCACGATCGCGGCCGCCAGCAGCCACCGGAAGCTCCGCCCGAGCCTCGATGGGACGATCGCTTCGGACGGCGCGGTGAGGACGGATCGCACGGGCGGCAGGATAGCAACCGGTCTCCGACGATCGGCGTCGAGTCGTCCGGCGGGTCGTTTGCGCTCCTGGCGGTAGAATGGCCGGCCCGGTCCCGGACGGATCGGCGAGCGTGGCGCGCCCAGGCACCACGCGGGGTCGTCGCTTGGCGGCGGCCCGACCAGATCACTCACGCCGGGTCGCCCGGTCGGTGCCCTCGGTCACCGGCAACCGCGCCGCCCCTCTTGTGACACCGCTTCCCGGTCGCTACTTTCGGCGTCCGGGACGCGACGACGACCCGGCATCGACCGGACGGGGACAAAGACCGATGCGACACACTCGACGCCGTGCCATGGCGATCCTCATCGCCATATCCATGCTGCTCATCTTCGAGGCCGCCCCCGTGGGCGCGATCACCCTCCAGCGCACGTGGGGCGCGACCCTCGGCTCGAACGGGACGATCACGCTCAAGGCGTTCACCAACGGCGTCGGCTCCATCCGTTACAGCCTCAGGGGCCTCAAGCGCAACGCCACGTACAGCGTCCAGGTCCGGAACGGCACCTGCTCGAGGCTCGGCACGATCGCGGCCCGGCCGACGGCCGTCCGTACCTCGCCGAGCGGGACGGTCTCGCGGACGAACAGCCTCCTGCCCGGGCCGATGCAGGGCATCTGGTCCGTGGCGCGTCACCCGCACTTCTCCGTCAGGATCGTGAGCGGGTCGTCGATCCGCTGCGCCGGCTTCAGCTTCGTCCGCGCGACTCGCGTCGTGGTCGACGGGATCGGCATCAACCTGCCGGTCATCCGGGGGCCGTCCGGCTATCCGCCCTGCAACGTCGCGATGTACCAGGCGTCGGTCGCGCAGCCACGCGAGCCTGGGATCACGTTCATCTACGCGCACGCCAGGAGAGGGATGTTCCTCCCGCTGCTGACGAGCTGGCGGAACAACGGCGGCCGCAGCCTGATCGGCCGGACCGTCAGGGTCTGGACGAGCGATAGCTACGTCAGCTACTACCGGATCACCCGGGTCCGCAAGACGCAGAACGCGATGGCCGGCGTTACGTCGCTGACACGCGAACGGCTGTGGCTCCAGACGTCGACCGGGCCGAACCGCACGTACGCGAAGCTCATCGTCGAGGCGACGCGCTACAAGACCGTCAAGTCGACGTACGCGGCGGCGCACCCGAGGGCACGACCCGTCCGCTGCTGACGCGGATCCCGCGGGAATTCGAATCGTTACCGAGGCAGAGAACTGGGCTTGACGGATCACTGATACAACCGTATGGTTGTATCAATGGATGCCAGCTTCAACGCCGACAACGTCTTCGCCGCCCTCGCCGATGCGACGCGGCGGGACATCGTCCTGCGCGCTCTGAGCGGACGGGAAGGCGTCGCCGAGCTGGCGGGTCACTACCCGATGAGCTTCGCCGCGGTCCAGAAGCACGTCGCCGTCCTCGAGCGGGCCGGGCTGGTCACCAAGGAGCGCAACGGTCGCCGCAAGGTCGTGCGCACCAACATCGAGGGGCTCCGCCTGGCGCGCGGCCTCCTCGATCAGTACGAAGCGCTGTGGCGCGGTCGCATCGACCGCATGACCGATCTCATCAGCCGCACGGAGGAACGACGATCATGACTGTCACTGCTGTCCGGAAGGATCCGGAAACCCTGACCATGGTGCTGACGGCGGAGTTCGAAGCGTCGCCGGAGCGCGTCTGGGACCTGTGGGCCGACCCGCGCAAGCTCGAGCGCTGGTGGGGCCCGCCCACCTACCCCGCCACGTTCGACACCCACGACCTGGCACCCGGGCAGCCGCGTCGAATACCACATGACCGGGCCGACCGGCGACCAGCCGCGCGGCTATTGGGACGTCCTCGAGGTCGATCCGCCGCGACGGCTCGTCTTCCTCGATGGCTTCGCCAACGACGATGGCAGCCCGAACGACGATTTCCCGCGGAACGAGGGCCGCGTGACGATCGAGCCGATCGACGCCGGGCACACGCGCATGTCGATCGAGAGCCATTTCCCGAGCACGGAGGCCATGGAGCAGGTCCTGGCGATGGGCATGGAGGAAGGCCTCACCCAGGCGGTCGGCCAGATCGACGCGATCCTCGCCGAGGATCCGGTCCGGTCCGCGTAGTCGGACGATGCAGCAGTTCGAGCCGCTCATCGGCGAATGGCGCGTCGAAGGCGAGATCCCGATCGAGCCGCCGATGAAGGTCTTCGGTTCGGTGACGATCAGGCGCCTCGGGGAGCTCGTCGTAGTCGACTCGGTGGCCGAACCGGGGGTGGTGCCCGACAGCCTCTCGATCATCGGTGGCGGCCCCGACGATGAGCCGCAGCCGATGCACTACTTCGACGCTCGCGGCGTCAAGCGGCTCTACCTGACGACGGTCGAGGGCTCTATCTGGAAGACCTGGCGGGCCCCCGGCGAGGACTGGAACGGGCCGCAGGGGCCCGGCTTCAACCAGCGCTTCATCGGCGAGATCTCGGCCGACGGCCGCACGATCGAGGCTCGCTGGGAACGTGGCATGGGCGACGCAGGCGGCCGATGGGAGATCGACTTCCCGATCACCTACATCCGCAAGTAGCACAGGCATGACGAGGAGCGACACGATGACCACGATGACCACGATGACCACCCGGACCCTGGACGTGCCCGGTGCCGTCCTGACTTACGACGTCC
>CAWJHK010000014.1:0-10576 GCA_963842695.1 uncultured Chloroflexia bacterium | reverse complement strand
CTTCGGGCGTCGAGCAGTTGGCGCAGCCGAAGAGATGATCATCGACCGGCTCCGCGGCCCGTGCGAAGCGGTCGCGATGGAACGCGCGATCGACGACGGTGGCGACCCACCAGCCCGTGATCGGGTCCTTGCGCAGCTCGAAGAGCCCGGCCGCCACCGCGCTCAGATCCCGGCCAGCTCGACACCGAGTGCGTCCGCGAGCGCCGGCGCGAACAGCATCGCGGCGCGCTCCACGGACTCGGTCGTCGGCCGGCGTCCGGGTCGCCCAGCTCGGCGGCGATCGAGGTCGACCGCACGTCTGGCATCCCGCACGGGTCGATGAGCCCGAAATCCTCGAGGTCGACCGTCACGTTGAGGGCGATCCCGTGGTAGCTCACGCCGCGCTCGACGCGCAGGCCGAGTGCCCCGATCTTGCGCGGATCCGAGCCGGTCGGGTCGCACCAGCAACCGGGCTGGCCCTCGCGCCGGCCGGCCTCCACCCCGAGGGCGGCACAGGTCTCGGCCAGGGCCGCCTCGAGCGCACGGACGAGCGGCCGGATCATGAGTCCGCGCGGGCCGAGCGCCAGGATCGGGTACGCGACCAGCTGGCCCGGGCCGTGATACGTCACCTCGCCGCCACGCTCGACTCGGATCGTCTCGATGTCGCGCGCGGCGAGCGTCGCCGCGTCCGCCCGGATGTGGGCCGCGTCCGCTGACCGGCCGAGGGTCAGGACCGCTGGATGCTCGAGCAGCAGGAGCCGGTCGCCCATCCGGCCCTCGGCACGGTCGACCACCAGGCGCTTCTGGAGCGCCAATCCATCCCGGTAGCCGACCCGGCCGAGCCACGTCGCAACGATCGGCCCCGGCTCGGGGGTCGACCCGCTCCGCTCGGGGGCCAGCGTCTCGATCGCCACGACCGCACGATAGCAGGACGGCTCCGGTGGCCGGTCCGCGGGTTGCGCGAACCAGCGCGCTAGGGCGCGATACCGGCTCCGAGGCCGAGCGTCGTGATCGCCATCAGGCTCCCGAGCCCGATGGCCAGCGCCACCGCGAAGCCGACCGCCAGCGGCCGCCAGCTCGTCTCGCGCAGCTCGCCGACATGGATCGACATGCCGACGGCGGCCAGCGCGATGACGATGAAGACCCGGGCCACCGTATCGAGCGCGATCGCCTGGTCCGCGTCGATCAGGCCGATCGTCCGGAGCGTGGCCAGCGCGAGGAATCCGAGCACGAACAACGGGAACGCGCGCCTGACCCCGCCACGGGCCGACCCGGCGGCGCCTTCGGCACGCGCGGCCCAGACCGCGGCGATGAGCAGGAGCAACGGCGCCATGAGCGCGTTGCGGATCAGCTTGACGACCGTCGCCACCACGAGCGCATCCGGGCCGTAGGCCGTGCTCGTCGCGATGACCTGGCTGGTGTCGTGCAC
Source organism: uncultured Chloroflexia bacterium (assembly GCA_963842695.1). Classification (GTDB taxonomy): domain Bacteria; phylum Chloroflexota; class Limnocylindria; order Limnocylindrales; family CSP1-4; genus SPCO01. The sequence continues at coordinate 9,168 of CAWJHK010000014.1, read as the reverse complement.
AGCGACGCCGGCCCACAGCCCGAACTGCGGCTGCGGAAGCCCGATCGCCCGGCCGATGGTCGGGTACAGGAAGACCGCCAGCGTCCCGAACAGGGTGATGGTGGCCACCGCGTAGGCGACCTCGCGGGCCCGGGCGCCGATGACCGGCGCGGTGGCGACGATCGCGGTGTTGCCACACACGGCCGAACCGACGGCGATCAACAGCCCGAGCCGGCCCTCGATCCGGACGAAGCGGGCCGCGATCAGGACGATGACGAACGACAGCGACATCGTGACCAGGATCAGCCCGGTGGCCGGCAGTCCGATCCGGGCGATCTCGCCGAGGCTGAGGCGCGCTCCGAGCAGGACGATGCCGAAGCGCAGGACGCGTTGCGAGGCGAAAGCGAGGCCCGGCCGAAACGGCGCGAGTCGCGCTCCGGCGATCGCCGCCACGACGATGCCGAGCAGGAGGGCGATCGTGACGTCCGCGACGATCGAGGGCAGGAACGACGTGACGAGGCGCGCCACGGCCGCGACCGCGACCGCGGCGGCGAGCCCGGGACCGATCGACCGCACGCTGCGTGCAGCCGTGGTGGCCCGGGTCAGGACGGCGCGAGGTGGGGCGTGAGCCTCGGTCTGCGCCCCTTCCCGCTCGACGTTGGGACGGCGTCCCACGGCTCGAAGGTGAACTCGCCTGCGCCCGCGGCGCGGCGGACGCGGTGGAACTCGAGCGTGTAGTCGGCGTACGCCTCGTGGGTGAGGGCGGCGGCCTGCCGATGCGCCGGGCGCCCAGCCGCCTCACGGGCCTCGTCCCGGCTGTCCCACAGGCAGAACGACAGGCACCGGCCGTCCATCGTGGTCGGTCCCTTGAAGTAGTGGACGAACCCCGGGGCGTCCATCGCCTCCGCGTGGGCCCAGTCGTCGTATGCCGTCAGACGAGCCTCATCGGCATCCGGGCGCCGCGTGGAACGGAAGGCGACCATGTACCACTCGCCCGGCTCGACCTCGTCGGTGCAGGCGACCCAGGTGAAGGCGTCAGCCACGGGCAGATCCGCATACCGGTCCGAGACCGGGAGCAGCCGATCGAAGCAGGGTCGTGACGGATGGCCCATGGCGATGCAGCATAGCGAATCCTCAGAGAGATTGCCATACCATGAGACGGTGGTCTGCCACGATACGGGATAGAAGTACCGGTCTCACCCGAGCGCGTCCTCGGCCAGGGCCGCGTTGACCTCCCGGGCAGCCTCCTGCAGCAGCCGTCCGGCACGTGCGCGCCAGGTGTCGTCGCAGCGGAACGCCGGTCCGAGCAAACCGATCGCTCCGACGATGCCGTCCTCCCGGAAGATCGGCGCGGCCATCGCGACGGATCCGGCGATCAGCTCGCCCTCGCTCGTCGCCATGCCCGTCATCACGATCCCGCCAAGTGCGGCTCGCACCTCCTCCTCGGTCGGCGTGGCATCCGTGATGCGCATGAGGTCCTGGGCCAGGACCTCCTCGAGCACTTCCGCCGGCGCGAACGCGAGCAGCACCCGACCCGGCGCCCCCGCATACAGGGGCGACATCGCACCCGGGTCGAGCGCTACGCGCAGCGCCTTGTCGCATTCGACCTGGTGGAGGCACACGCTCGACAGCCCGATCCGTCGGACGACGATCGCCGTCTCGCCCGTCTCCTGGACGAGCATCCGCAGGGCGGCGTCGGCGTGCCGGATCAGGCGCTCGCTGCTGACGTTGGCCCCGCTCCCGATGAGCAGCTTCGGACCGAGGCCGAACTGGCCCCCGCGTCGCTCGACGAAGCCGAACTCCCCCAACGTTCGCAGGTAGCGGTAGACGGTCGAGAGCGGCATCTCCAGCAGCGAGCTCAGCTCGTCGGCACGCACCTCGCCGCGATCGGCCACGGTCAGGAGCAGGCGCAGGCCACGGGCGAATGAGGTGTCCTCGGCCGCCTCTTCGGGTGGCCGATCGCGCGCGGTCGTCATGGGGCAATCACGGGTGCATTCTCACGGGGCGGGAATCGTGGGGGGCGGCGATCGTAGCACCGACCGCCTCCGTCGTCCGTCCAGGGCCTGGACGGATGTACGTGATTCGTCGAAACGCCGGCCGCGGATGAAGAAACCACCGCCGCGCCGCCTCTTCCCTTGTGTGAGCAGCCAACGCAGCCAAGCGATCGAGCTCACGACAAGCCCAGAGGCGAACGAGACCATCATGCAGGACACCCGAACCCGTCCCATCCAGTCATCCCTCCGACCGACGGCCCTCGGCGCACTCGGCGCCACGGCCGTCGCGATCGGTCTCGTGTCGATCGTCGCCCTCGGCGGCTTCGGCGGTCACGGCGCCGTCGGCGGCGTCGTGGTCCCACCCCCGGCATCGAGCTCGCCGACACCGACGCCCGCCGAGCATCTGCCGCCGGCGCGACCGCCGCGACCGCGCGACCGACGCACCGGCCGTGTCCGCGCCACCCGCCACCTCCGTCCCGGCCACGTCGCCGCGACCGACATCGACCCCCGAGCAGGGCGGGCGCGACGCGATGCCGATCACGGTCGACCTCGCGAACGCGACCGGCGCCGCGGTCCACGTCGACATCGTCGATCACACCGGCCTGCTCGTCGACGCCGCATCAGGGACACCGGGCGATGGCGCCTCGGTCGAGGGCTACACGCTGGCCGCGGACAACCTCGACGCGAAGACCCTCAAGCTGACCTGGATCGACTACCCGATCGACAACGGCCTGATCCTGTACATCGACCGGGTCGACGGCCACCTCCGCCTGCTGCTCATCCAGCCCGAGCCCAGCGGCACGACCGACGCGATCGGCTTCGATCGCGAGCTCGTTCTGACCTTCTCGCAGCCGGTCTCGGCGGGCTCGGTCGAGACGTTCCTCCAGGGCGGGCTGGACACCCCCGGCTGATCGGGGCCCGCCCGATCCACCCACCCAGCCGGTCAGTCCCGGGCGCGACGCGCGACGGTCAAGGGACTGACCAGCTCGGCGATCTCGCGCGACGGCTCGACGCCGACCTCCTCGCGGATGACGCGCTGGTAGGACGTGAACTGGCGGAGGGCATCCGCCCGGTTGCCCTCCGACAGGTAGACCTCGATGAGCTGTCGTTGGGCGCTTTCGCGCAACGGCTCGGCAGCCAGGACGGCAAGACAGGCTTCGACTGCGAGCCCGAACCGGCCGGTGGCCGCCAGCTCACCGCACAGCCGCTCGAGCGCGTGGAGCCGCAGCTGGTGGTAGCGCTCCCGATCGACGAGCACCCATTCGTCGGACCAGTCGGGCAGGATCTCGTCGGAGCGGACGAGGGCGTCCAGCCAGGTGGGATCGCCGCCGTCGCCGGATTCGAGGATCGCGTACGCCGTCCGCCGAAGCTCGCGGGCGTCGACGACCACGTTGCGTTGGAGGGACAGCTGTCCGTCGTCGGCGGCGATGAGCTCGTGGCCCGAACCGCGGACTCGCCAGATGACCGAGCGCAGGTTGGCCATCGCCCGGTCCTGGCCGACGTCGGGCCAGAACGTGCCCGCCACATGCGACCGCTGCGTCGGTCCGTCGCTGAGTGCGAGATAGGCGATCAGCCGCTGCGAGCTGATCGGGAGCGGGATCGGCTCGTCAACGCATCGCAGGGCGAACGCCCCGGTCAATCTGAGGTGGTAGGTACGACCTGGACCGACGGCCTGGCGTGATCTCGGCGTTGCATCGCGGCGTCCGCCACGCGATCGCACTCCCCCGGTCCCCCTTCCCACGCGCGCAAAGCCATCGTACTCCGATGCCGGCGCGGAGGCCCTCGACGGCCTCGCCTGACCCTACTCCGGTCGGACCCAGCCGGACAATCGGCGCGGGTCGGTTCCGGGCAGGCGATGGTCCCGGCGCCGGTGAGACGTTGGTCCTTCGGCCGTGACCCGGTCGTGACGCCGTCGTGACGGTGCGCTGACTGCACCGTGACCGTCGGCCGACGCCTCCGCGACTGGCGGCCACCCAGCATCGCCGTTCCTGGCTGTGGAGGACTGAGGGGATGGCGAACCGGGCCGGCGACAAGGGCAAGTTCCACCTCGAGATCCCGCTCGACGCGACCGGTGTCGGCGAGCTCGGCCCGGAGGACCAGCAGGATCTGCGCGTCGTCGTGCGCGACGCGACCGGCGCCACCAGGTCCGCCGTCGTCTCCCTTGGGAAGGCGCGTCGCGGCAGCGCCGGCTTCGACTTCGAGACCGATCCGGGCGGGCTGTCGGTCCATGTCGGTCCCGCGTCCGCCACCGACGAGGAGCTCCTCCAGTCCCAGACCCTCAAGCTCGACGTCAGCGGGCGACTCTGGGCGAAGCGCCCTCAGCTGACGCTCCAGCCCATCCTCATCGCCCCGTACTGGTGGTTCTGGTGGCTGCGCTGGTGCCGCGAATTCGTCATCCGCGGCCGGGTCGTCTGCCCCGACGGCGACCCCGTGCCCGGCGCGGAGGTGTGCGCCTTCGATGTCGACTGGTGGTTCCTGTGGAGCAGCACCCAGCAGGTCGGCTGCGCCACCACCGACATCAACGGTGCGTTCGAGATCCGCTTCCGGTGGTGCTGCGGCTGGTGGCCCTGGTGGTGGTGGAACCAGCGCGTCTGGGCGCTCGACGAGGTCCTCGGCGAGCGGGTCCAGGCCGCCCTCGCCGGCCGGCCTGAGCTCGAGATCGGCCCGGTCGGCCATCAGCCCGCGCTGACCGCGCTGGCCGGCCTGCTCAAGGACGAGGACATCGCGACGGACCGGCCGTTGGCGGCCGCCGACGCCGCCCGGCTGGAGTCGATCCGTTCGCGGCTGGTTGCCAAGCTGCCCGCCTCGGACGAGCTCACCCGGCTCCGCGTCTGGCCGTGGTGGCCGTGGTGGCCGTGGTGGGACTGCACGCCGGACATCATCTTCAAGGTCCGCCAGGCGTGCGAGAAGGGTGGACTGACGACGGTCGTCGACGAGACCGTCTGGGACACGCGCTGGGATATCTCGAGCCCGCTCGACGTGACGCTCGTGACCAACGACGAGGCGTGCTGCCTGCCGACCCATGATCCCGACGACTGCTTCGTCGTCGACGCCGTCTGCGGCGTCCCGCTGGCCAGCGTCGGCGGCAACGCAGGCGCCCCCGCGACGCCGGTCGGTTTCGCGTATCCCGGCGCGGTCGTCGCCGGGACCGCGACATACAACGGCGACCGTCCGTTCGGCGGCACCGTGACCATCAGCAAGAACCCTGGCGACATGGTCGGCGTCGACTACATCGAGCTCGAGCGGTACGACAGCGGCAGCGCGACGTGGGTCCCGCTGCCGATGGGTGCCGAGCTCGGGTTCGCCCGCGAGTACTGGGACCCGGGCGCCACCCCGCCGACCGTCTTCCCCGACTTCCCGGTCCTGACCCTGTCGGGGCATCGCGTCTGGAAGACGCGCGAGCGATACGAGGACGAGAGCGGCGTCGCATGGTTCCCGGATGCCGGCTGGTCCCGTGCCTGGCTGTCGCCGAACTTCAGCCTGCTCGCCTACCTGGACACGACGAAATTCGCGGATGGCGCGTGTGAGTTCCGCGCCGTCGGCTGGCAGGACGACGGATCGGGCGGGCTGACCAATCGCCAGGTCATGCCGGTGTGCGGGTCGGACGAGGAGAACCGGTTCGTCCTGACCTTCGACAACCGGGCGATCACGGCGATCGGTCACCCGGCCTCGCACAACTGCGGCGGCGTGCACACGTGCACGCTCGAGCCCGACACCCACATCTCGGCCGTGCGGATCGACGGCGACCTTGTCGAGCCGTGCGACACGGCCCAGGCGAGCGGACCGCTCGAGATCGACTTCCAGGTCACCGATCCCGATGGCCACCTCGCGGTGTATTCACTGATCGCGACCTGGGGACTGAACCAGTCGACGAACCTGCTCGCGCTCGGGACGGTCACCGCCCTCAGCCCGGCGACGCAGGTGGGTCCGACCTACGGCGAAGCATTGGCCGAAGTGGGTGCCGTCGCACCCATCTGGAAGGGTGGGTCGTACCGGCTGACGATCCCCGACGCGGCGACCGCGTTCACGGAGCCGTGCTGCTACCAGCTCGAGCTCCGGGCGTGGAAGCGGACGATCGTGAGCTGCGACGGCGGCTACGACCACGACAACCTCACCGAATACAGCCTTGGGGTCGGCATCTGTTGACGGCACGGCCCCGACACGAACGCGGTCATCAACACCGGCAGCCAGCCGGCGTGTACCGAGCGAAGGAGCATCCGATGGGTCGTCGCAGTGCGCTCCAACAGGAAGTGGTCTCAGCCTTGATCGACAGCAAGGCCGTCGATTTCGAGGCCGTCGGCGGGATCCTGGGCAAGTTCGGATCGCGGATCGCCAGCGAAGGCGACGACTTCTACGTCGTCGTCCACTGGCGTCTGATCGATGCCTGCATCCCACCCGATCCGTTCGGGGTCTTGCGGGTCAGCGATCTCGCCGGCCAGGTTCGCATCCAGGAAGCCGGACAGCTCGAACGCTAGCCACCGACCGGCGCGTGCCAGGGCGTCGGCCTCCGGAGCCAGACGAACGCATCGAACGGGTACCGCCCGTTCCCCGAACGAACGCGAGCACGTCGCGTCCGTGGGATCGGTCCGATCTCGTTCGGCGCGTTCGGATCGCGCTCGAGCTGGCCGGTGAGGCCCTCGCTCTCGCCGGTCGTGATGCGCAGTCGAGTGCTACGGACGCGCCGGCCGAGGCCGGCGCGTCCGACTCGACGCGTCCGGCGCCGGTGCTCAGCCGGGACAAGGTCGTCGCCGAGACGGCCATGCTGCTGCTCTGCACGTCGCCGTTGCGCGGGCTCGACGCGGGCGTGGACGGCCGCCTCGACGCGCTGACCCGTTCGCTCATCGCCGAGGCGCGATCCGGCCCGGTGCTCGCGGCGATCTGCAGCGACCCAGGGCGGGCCCGCGAGTACGCCGTGGCGCACGCCATCCTGAGCCGGCTCGGTCACCTCGATCCCGACGTCGACCGGCTCATGCGCCAGAGCCTTGAGACGGCGGCGCTCGTGGGACCCGAGCGTCTCGAGCACCGCCGGCTCGAGCAGGAGTGGCTCGAGCGCGTGTGGACGTCCGGCGCACCGCGTCGAAGGCCCGAGCGCGGGCTGCTGGCGCGGTCCATGCTCGGCCGGCCCGTCGACGCGCTCGCGGCTACGAGGCTCGACCTCTATGCGTTCACCCACGCCCTCATGTACGCCACGGACCTCGGGACGCGTCGGGCGGCGCTGCCGCGCTCCCGCACCGCCGTGTGCGCCGACGCCGAGGCAGCCCTGGCGTTCGCTCTCGAGACCGAAGACCTTGATCTGACGGCGGAGCTGTGCATGACCTGGCCGATGCTCGGTCGCCGCTGGAGCGCGGCCGCCGGCTTTGCGTTCGGGATCCTCGCGAGCGTCCAGGACGCTCGCGGGTTCGTGCCGGGGATCGGGTTCGACCCGAGGCGACACGAGGTCCTGTCGGAGCCCGAGCGACGCCGGGACGTGCTGGCTACGTCGTACCACGCAACGTATGTCATGGGCTTCCTGTGCGCCATCGCGCTGGCGAACGGCCTGATCCCACCGGCGGCCGTCTCGGCGAGCCGCCGCTCGGGCGGTGCCGGCAACCTCCTGCTCGACCTCGTGGAGGCCTCCGGGCCGCGGCGAAGGTGGACGGAAGCGGCGCGCGCGCTCGCGCCGAGGGCTCGGGACGCGATCGCGCCGTTGATCCTCGTCGCGACGCTCCGGCGGGCGAGGGAGCACGGCGACATCGGCCTGCTACGGAACGCGTTGGGCATCGCCGTCGGCCACGATCTCGTGCGCGGTCCGGGTCCGGTCCAGGGTGCGGCCTTGCTCCGGCGGGCGGCCACGCTGGACTCGATCCAGTCCGCGGACACGGACGGCGTTCACGTGGCTGGCCCATCGACGGATCCTCGGGTCAGAGCGGATCGGCCGGCCGCTCGCCCGCATCGAGCTGCGCCAGCTGCGCATCGGTGAATGGCGCGTCGAACAGGAACGGCGACTCCTGGAAGCACCTGAACATGTCGGCGATGAAGTGGATGCGATCGCCCAGATCGGCCCAATCGACGGCACCCGAGTCTCGCTCGCTGTCGGGCGTCGGATCGATCCGCGCAAGGAGATCGCGAAGCTCGGCCAGGACGATCTCGCGCAGCGACGGCGGGAACCCGACCCCGAGATCGCTGCCGAGCTGGAGCTGAACGGCCGAGCCGAGATCGATCGACAGCAGATGGCGGGTCACGATGCCGCGAACGAGTCGCTGCTTCTCGGCGACGATCGCGTCGACCGCGACGTCGATCGGCGATCGACGGCCAAACACGCCCGCGACGAACAGTCGCAGCCGGAGCATCCAGCCGGCGTTCGGGAAGAGCCCCTGGACGACGCGATCGCGGACATCGCGCGGATCGACCACGCCGGCGTCGAGCGCCTCTTTGATCTCGGGCTGCAGACGGACCTGCTCGTGGAAGCCGACCTCCAGGTTGGCGAGCAGCACGAGCTGGGCGCGGGCGCGCGGGTCCGTCTCGAACCGCGCTCGGTCGTAATGCGCGAACGCCTGCCGCAGGTAGCGTTGGCCGGTCGGCGGGTCGCCGGGTCGGAACCGTTCCATGAGCCGGGCGAGTCCATCTCCGCCGGCCGTCGTGGCCGCGCCGCAATCGAGCTCGAACCAGGCGAAGGCACGGCCGATCTCCTCGAAGACCCGGAGATTGCCCCTGGCAACGGCAACGCTGGCCCGATCGAACGCCGCGCTCGGATCGAGGATCTCCCAGACGGACGCGACCGGCGCGTCGAGCGGGATGCTGGCGCCGAACCGGCCGGCTGCGATCGTCAGCTGGCTGGCGGCACGTTCCGCGTCGGGCGACGATCGGAAGGCGGCCTCGGCGGCACGCAGGAGGTCCTCCTTGCGGATCGTCCGGCCAGCCTGCTTCGAGGCCCACGTGGCATAGGTGCACCAGTTGGCGACGGGCCCGACCCGCGCCGCTGCAGTCGCCGAGAGGTCGTCGTACGCCTGCGTGATCCGCAGGTTGCGGATGATCGGATCGGCGACAGCCGCGATGCGATCGATGTCCTCGGGGCTCAGCGCGCGGTCAGAGGGCGATGACGTCGACACGGCAGGTGCCCAGTCTAGCGGGCCCCGGACCGCCGCCGGATCCAGACATCCCCGCTTGGCCTGCCCCGGCTCAGTCCGCGGCGCCCACCGAGAAGAGCGGCGCACCG
>CAWJHK010000013.1:0-16020 GCA_963842695.1 uncultured Chloroflexia bacterium | reverse complement strand
CGGCGAGCCGCCGGCACGGCCTCGGCGCCGACGGTCGCTCGCCCTCCGCTTCGGCGTCTCGTTCGTCCTGGGCTTCCTGCTCACCGTCGGCATCGGCGCCGGCGTCCTGTACGCATGGGGCCAGCAGTACGAAGGCCGGGTCCTGCCCGGCGTCCGCGTCGGCAGCACGGAACTCGGCGGGCTCACCCGCGAGCAGGCGGAGGCGGAGATCGCGAACGCCTATGGGTCGCTCGGTACCGGGCAGATCACGCTCACCGGCCCGGACGGCCAGACGACGACCATCAGCTACGCCGACGTCGGCCGCGGCCCCGACACCTCGGCGCTGCTCGACGCGGCACTCGCGGCAGGCCGCCAGGGCGAGCCCCTCGCGAACCTCATCGGCGCACCCAAGGCCGCGATCCACGGCGTGACCCTCGACTCCGCCGTTGCCTACGACCGCGACAAGCTGGCGGCCGCCGTCGAGACCCTCGCCACGACGATCGACCAGACCCCCGTGGACGCCTCCGTGTCGGCCGGCCAAGGCGGGACGTTCAGCGTCTCCCCGGCGAAGGACGGTCGCGCCGTGGACAAGGCGGCCCTGCTGACCGCGCTCGACCAGCAGCTCGCGGCGCTCGACACGCCGGCGTCGATCACGATGGCCGTGCCGGTCGTGTCGTTGGCACCCGCCGTCGCCACCGCCTCGGCCGAGGCGGCGAAGGCGGCCGCGGATCGAATGGCCGCCGACGTGGTCGTCGCCCGGGGCAAGGACAGCTGGACGATCGCCGGCACGAGCCTCGCGCCGCTGATCTCGTTCTCGACCGCGGCCGACGGGAGCATCACCCCGGTCTTCGACGAGTCGGGCCTCGACCCGATCCTCAAGACGCTGGCCACGAAGGTCAACCAGACCGCGCAGGACGCGGGCCTCAAGCTGGTCGGCGGACACATCGTCGCCACCGGCACCAGCCGCGAGGGCCGAACGCTCAACGCTGCCGGCATGAAGGCCGCGATCGTCAGCGAGATCGAGGCCCGCCAGGCCGGCGCGGCGGCATCGCCGGTCGCGGCCGTCGTCAAGGCCGTCGACCCGAAGCTGACCGCGACGGACGCCAAGGCGCTTCGCCGCCAAGATGAAGGTCATCAGCTCGTTCAGCGTCTACTACTTCGTCATCGTCAACAACCACTGGGGCGGGAACATCGAGGCGCCGGCCACGAAGATCAACGGCACGGTCGTGCCGGCAGGCGGCGATCTTCGACTTCTGGAAGGTCGTCGGCGACCTGCACAAGCTCCCGGGCACGGGCCCGGGCAACGCGATCGAGGGCGGGAAGATCACCGTCACCGGCGCGTTCGGCGGCGGCATCTGCACCACGTCCACGACGCTGTTCAACGCGGCGTTCCGGGCAGGCATGGTGCCGCTCGCCCGACAGAACCACAACGAGTTCATCAACCGGTATCCGCCGGGCCTCGATGCCACCGTGTGGATCGTCGGCAAGACCAAGCAGACCATGAGCTTCAAGAACGACACCGAGTACCCGATCCTGATCACGCGGACCATCACCAACGCCGGCAGCAAGCGATGGCTCACGTTCAAGATCTGGAGCGTGCCGAACGGCCGGACGGCCAAGGTCACCAACACGGTCATCCAGCCACGGCCCGCGCGCGATCGACACGGTCGTGAAGGATCCGACCAAGCCCGTGGGGTACACGTTCCGCAACAACGCCCCGGCGGACGGCGCCAAGGTGTGGGTCACCGTGTCGATCTACGACCACGGCAAGCTCCACTGGTAGAAGCGGTACTTCTCGAACTACCCAGCGGTCAACGGCGTCCTCGTCGTGGGGACCAAGACCTGACGCCGGCCTAGTCTCGCCGTCACGGTCAGGCAGGCTCGAGCGCGAGCTCGTGCAGGCCGCGCCAGATGCGGGCGGGCGTGATCGGCAGCTCCCGGAACCGGACACGGGTCGCGTCCGCCACGGCGTTCGCCACGGCCGCAGCCGCACCGCACACGGGGCCCTCGCCGATCCCCTTCGCCCGTACGGGCCGTCCGGGGCCGGCACCTCGACGAGGATCGTCTCGAACAGGGGCACCATCGGCGCCGTCTGGAGCACGTAGTCGAGGAATGTCCCGGTCTGGAGCTGGCCGGCGTCGTCGTAGACCATCGCCTCGTGGAGCGCCCAGCCGAGCCCCTGTGTCGCGCCGCCGTGGAGCTGGCCCTCGATGATGGCCGGATTGAGCGCGCGACCGACGTCCTGCGCGACGACGTACCCGAGGACCTCGACTGATCCGGTCTCGCGATCGACCCGGACGTGGACCAGGTGGGCGGTCGTCAGTGGCGCCAGGACCGGCGGGACCGTCCCGCCGTGGCCTTCGAGCGGCTCGAACGCCGAGGTGAACCCGTCGAGCGATTCCCCGATCTGCGCCAGGGTCAGGCCGCGCTCGGGCGTGCCCTTCGGCTGGACGACGCCGGCGACGAGCTCGAGGTCCCGGACGTCGATCTCGAGGAGCTGGGCCGCGTAGGCCAGGATCTTGTCCCGTAGCGCATCGGTGGCGCGCTGGACCGCCCGCCCCGTCGAGTAGGTGATGACGCTCCCGCCGCTCATCGGCGAGCGCGGCGCCGTGGCGGTATCGGCGGCGATGACCGACACGTCGTCGGCGGCGATGCCGAGACCCTCCGCGGCGATCGTCGCAAACCCGGTCATCGTCCCCGAGATATCGACCACGCCGGTCACGACGGTGACCCGCCCGTCGGCCTCGAGACGGCACACGGCCGCCGCCGGTTGCCGGCTGCCCGGCCAGGCCCCGACCGCGAGACCCACGCCCTCGCCCTCCGGCAGTGACGCCCGGTCGCGCCAGAGCGGATGCGCGGCGACCCGGTCGAGGCACTCGCCGAGGCCGAGCGCGCCCCACGGCGTCCCGTCCGCCATCTCGTCGTCGGGCGCGACGAGGTTGCGGCGGCGCAGCTCGATCGGGTCGATGTCGAGCCGGCCGGCAAGCTCGTCGAGCAGCTGCTCGAGCGCGAAGGTCGCCTGCGTCGCGCCCGGTGCCCGGTAGGCGCGTCCCGACCCGGTTGGTTTCGACCCCGTAGGCGACCACCTCGTGGGCGTCCCAGCGATATGGCCCGACGGTGAGGATCGCCGCGATCCCCTCGATGCTGTTCTCGGCGTAGCCGCCCGTCTCGAACCGCAGGCGCGCCTCGAGGCCGCGCAGCCGGCCATCCCGCGTCGCGCCGAGCCGGACGTCGAGGATCGCGCCGGGGCGCCGGGTTCGTCATCCGGAAATCCTCGTTGCGGGTGAGCTCGAGGCGCACCGGCCGACGAAGGACGAGCGTGGCGGCCGCAACGAGCGGTTGATCAGGAGCGCCTTGCCACCGAACCCGCCACCGAGCGTGGCGCCGATCACCCGCACGGCGGACCTCCGGAGACCGAAGAGACGGGCCAGCTCGGAGCGGGTGTAGAACGTCCCCTGCGTGGCCGAGGTGACGTGGAGTCCGCCGTCCTCGTCGAGCTCGGCCATCGCCACCTGCGGCTCGAGGTAGCCCTGGTGGACCCAGCTCGTCGTGAACCGACCCTCGACCACGACGTCGCTTGCGGCGAGCGCGGCCGGGATGTCGCCGCGCCGGAACCCGGTGCGCTTGACCACGTTGTCGGAGACCGGCTCGTCCGGGGTGAACTCCTCGGACCCGCCGCCGACCGCGGCGTGCTGCGATTCGGCCGAGGCCCCGGCGTCCACCTCGGGCCGGTCGAAACGCGCCCGCGGTGCGCCCGGCGCGACGGCACGGTCGAGATCGGTGACCGCTTCGAGGGGGGACGTCTCGACGGTGACGAGCAGCGCGGCATCGGCGGCGGCTTCGGGTGTCTCGGCGATCACCAGCGCGACCGGCTGACCCGCCCACAGGATCTCGTGCCTGGCCAGCGGCTCGTCCAGCCGCTCGGTGCCGTCGGTCACGACCGGCAGGTCTGCCGCGACGAGCACGGCCACCACGCCGGGCGCCGCCAGCGCCGCGTCGCGGTCGATCCGCTCGATCCGGGCATGGGCGGGCATCGCCAGGACCGGGCGCGCATGGAGCAGGCCGCGGGTCCCGATGTCGGCCGCGAAGCGCGCCCGGCCGGTCACCTTCGGGCCACCGTCGACGCGCGGGATCGAGCGGCCGATCGCGCTCGTCAGTGGATCCATGCCGTCGGGGTCGCGACTGTCATGCGGCCCTCCACCGGGATCGGCGCCGTCCGATGGCCCGGACGAGCTCGCTGCGGCCATTCTAGTCCCCGACCGCTTGGTATCCTGACCCGCCGGTCAGGTGCCGAGCGTCCGAGCGTGCCGCGCCGGCAGCCGGCCTGCTCGCCACATGCCCGGTCCACGAGGAGGCCACGTGCAGGTCACCAACGTCCGGACGACGGTCGTCGGGACACCCTGGCGCGAGCTCGTGTTCGTCGAGCTCGAAACCGACATCGGCCTGACCGGGGTCGGCGAGGTTCGGCCGGTCAACAAGACCGACTCGTTCATCGCGGTCGTCGAGGAGCTCGCCGCGCGGTACGTCATCGGGGCGGACCCATTCGACACCGAACGGCTGGCGTGGGCGATCGAGCGCCTCGAGTACGGCCGGCCGGGTGAGCACGGCCAGTCCGCGCTCGCCGCGTTCGACATCGCCTCCTTCGATCTCATCGGCCAGCACCTCGGCGTCCCGGTCTGGAAGCTCCTCGGTGGCCGGTTCCGCGATCGCGTGCCGGCCTATGCGAACGGCTGGTACCAGGCCGACCTCGAGCCCGCCCGGATCGCCGAGCTCGCGCTGGCCGTGGTGGCGCGCGGCTACCGGGCGATGAAGATCGACCCGTTCGGCGCGGCAAGCGTCCGGATCGGCGCGGCAGACCGGCGCCGCGCCATCGCCGTCGTGGCCGCCGTCCGCGACGCGATCGGCCCGGACATCGACCTCATGATCGAGATGCACGGCCGCTTCTCGCCGGACACGGCGGCCCAGCTCGCGGTCGCACTCGAGCCGTTCGCGCCGCGCTGGATCGAGGAGCCCGTCCCGCCCGAGGACGCAGCCGCCCTGCGGCGCGTGCGGCGCGCGACCACGACATCGGTGGCGACCGGCGAGCGGATCCATGCGATCTGGGACGCGGCCCCGTTCGTCGAGGGCGGAGACGTGGACGTCATCCAGGCGGATATCACCCATTTCGGCGGGTTCACCGGCATGCGCCGCCTGGCGGGCCTGACGGAGGCGCACTACCTGACCCTCGCGCCACACAACGTCGGCGGGCCGGTCGCCACCGCCGCCAACGTCCATCTCGCGGTCGCGACCCGCAACGTCGACATCGTCGAGCACTTCAACGACTTTGCCGACGCGTGGGTCAGCGAGCTCGTCGACAACCCGCCGGTCGTCGACCCCATCGACGGCTGCTTCGCGGTCCCGGACCGGCCGGGGCTCGGTGTCCGACTCGACCACGAAGCATGCGCCCGCCACCCTCGGACATCCGCCCGGCTCCGCCTGTTCACGCCCGGCTGGCAGAAGCGTCAGGGCGCCTGAGCGCGCCGACCGACCGGCCGCCGAGAGGTCGACTGGCACGACCCGGCGAGAAGGCGCAGAATCACGGGCCCGACAGCGGACAGGAGGAACCAACGATGCTCGTGCGCCTGATCAAGCTGGTCGTGGTGGGCTGGATCGTCGGCATGATCGCCGGCTCGCTCGCCGCGCTGTCGATGAAGCGCCGCCTCGTGCCGACGACCGACGAAAGCGCCGACGAGATCGTCGCGGTGGCGATCTTCGCGCCACTCGCCTTCCACAGCACGGCCACGGCCTTCCGCGGCGGTGCGCTCGAATGCTGGTACGGCGGCGGGGTGCTCGATCTCCGCGACGCCGTGCTCGCCCCGGAGGGCGCCACGCTTCGGGTTCGGGCCGTCTTCGGTGGCGGCCAGATCCTCGTGCCGGCCGACTGGCACGTGGTCATCCGCGTTCGGGGCATGGGCGGGATCGGCGATACCCGTCCGGCGAAGGGCTACAAGGCCGGCGCGCCCGAGCTCGTGATCGAGGGCATGGCGATCGCCGGCGGGTTCGCCGTGACGTCGGAGCTCGCCGAAGGCGAGGCTGAATGGCTGGCCGGGATGAAGGGCAAGACCGGTGGCAACGGCTCCGCCGAGATCAGCCCGCCCGCGCCGCCCGTGGCGGATGGGTCGGACGGATCGGACACCTCGACCGAGGAGCTGGCACCCGCCACCTGACCTCAGCGGCTTGATTGCGCCTTGTAGGCCCGCGCGTACTCGTCGCGCAGGCGATCGACGTCGGCGCGGCCCGATTCGTACGCTGCGGTTCCCGGCACCTCGTCCTGGAGCCGTCGTTCGGCGGCCCGCCACTCATCCAGGATCACGCTGAGCGACCGCGGCGGGATGATCGCGATCGGACGGGCATCGCCGGCGTCGAGCGCCGCGGCCTCCTGGGCGAGATCGGTCTGACGGCCCGCCCACTCGAGGATCTCGCGCGTCAGCGCCTCGACTTCGTGGGCCATGTCGGCCATCTCGGCGGCGGGCAGCTCCCGCTTCTGCTCCTCGAGCGCGTGCAGGCGCTCGATGCGGGTCAGGAAGTTGTCCGAGGCGACCCGGAGCTCCTTCTCGGTCTCGTTCAGGTCAGTCGCTGCTGTCGCCTGGCGGGTCGGGTCCATGGCTACGCGCGGACGCGGGATGGGTGGTCGGTCACTGGGGTCTCCTCTCGCGTCCATCGAGTATCGGCATCGACGGTTACGACGACCTCGCAACCGGTCCCCGGATGTGTCGGGAAATGCGACAACCCCAAGCCGTTACGCGGTCAGGCCCGCCACGGACCAGCCGGTCAAACAAACGCCAGTGACGGAACACGGCAAAGAAATGGTGGAGATGGGGGAGAGTCGAACTCCCCGTCCAGAACCCTTCGCCGGAGACCACTACGAGCGTGTCCGATGGTTTGTCGTCGACCGTCCGGACGAACATCGGCACCCTGCCGGACGGTCCAGTCACGTGCCCCTAGATCGGGCTTGACTCCGGATTACGCAACGCTGGTCCGGATCGCAGCCTCGCTGCATGACGCTTCCACTACCCGCGAGGCGGAGGCAGCTTCCACGCTCACTCTACTGCCTAAGCAGCGAGAGCGAGAGTCGACTGGCGGTTGCCAGGTACTTCTTTTTGCCACGTGATTTACGAGGCCCAGTGGCGTCCTCGGCTCGCGTTCCCCGGTAGCCAGGCCCTGTCGAAACCACACATCCCCACAGGTCCGAGTACCGAGACTCGACCACGAATCGTACACCTGTTCGCCGATTCGGCCAATACGGTCGGGCGAGCCTTCGACGAGGGGAGGCTCGACCGCCCCATGGACGAGGGACGGGTACCCGGACGAACGGGCCATGGGACGAGACCGGCGGGCGCTGCTACAGTTGCAACTGGCCGAACCTCCCGTGCGGAGGACGGGGGACCCACCCTCCCTGGGGCAAATCGCGATCGCGACGGCGGACCCAACGCCGAGCCCGACAGCTCACCTCGCAGGCCGAACGGGCCGCTTCGAGGTACGTGGTGATCCGGCCGCCATTCCACCCATCGGCGCATCAGCGCGCGCTCGGGCGCAACCTCGCGCTCGATCTCGTCGCGGCCGTCGGCGTGGGCGTGAGCATGGCGCTCGTGACGACCCTCCTCCCGACGATGGCCCGGCGAAGCGGCCTCGAGCCGATCGGGCTCGCCGCGCTCGCCGCGGCGCCGTTCGTGGCCAACCTGCTCGGGGCGTTCGCCGGACGGGTCGGGCCACGCTCGCAGCGGCAGCTCGCGATCATCCGCGGCGCCGGCGCGGCCGCGCTGCTCGTCCTGGCGGTGCTGGCCGTCGCGCCGATCCTCGTCGCCGTGTCGATCGCCTTCTGGCTCAGCCTGTCGCTCGGCGGCCCGTTCCACCTCCGGCTGTGGGGCTCGATGT
This sequence comes from uncultured Chloroflexia bacterium, assembly GCA_963842695.1. Taxonomy (GTDB): domain Bacteria; phylum Chloroflexota; class Limnocylindria; order Limnocylindrales; family CSP1-4; genus SPCO01. The sequence continues at coordinate 8,127 of CAWJHK010000013.1, read as the reverse complement.
ACCCGGCGCGGGTCCGGGGCCGTATCGTCGGGTTCATCGGCTCGGGACGTGCGGCCGCGGCCGCCGTCGCCGCGCTCGCGGGCGGCATCCTGGCCGACCGGTTCGGCGGCGCGACGGCAGTGGCGCTGGCCGGCCTCGTCGGTCTCGTCTGCGCGCTCGCCTACGCCGGCCTGCGGGCGCCGAACGCCGAGCGCCCGGCGATGTTCTCGGCGCGCGAGTCCCTCCGGGCACTGCGTGAGCGGCCGGTCCTGTCGCGGATCGCGGTCGCCCAGGGGTTCTACGGCGGTGGCCTGATCGCCGCCGCGCCGCTGTACGCCATCGTCAACGTCGACCGGCTCGACCTGTCGCTGGCCGACGTCGGGATCATCGGGATCATCACCGCGGGCGCGACGACGCTGTGCTTCCTGGTGTGGGGTGCGGTCGCCGACCGACGCGGTCCGCTGGTGGCGATGCGGATCGGGAGCGCGCTCGGGCTGGTCGGGCTGATCGCCTATGCCCTGGCGCCCCAGGTCGCGGTCCTGTGGGTGGCCGCCATCGCCGCCGGAGCCGGCAGCGCCTCGATCGACGTCGGCATCGCGTCCGCGGTCAGCGATCACACGCCGCTCGCCTCGAGGGCGGCTGCGATGGCGGGCTGGAACGCGATCACCGGCGCCCGCGGGATCGTGGCCGCGTTCACGATGAGCGTCCTCCTCCAGGTCGGCATCGTGGACGTCACGACGGGCTTGCTGCTGTGCGCGGCCGTGACCGCGATCGGCGTCGTCCTCTACGCCAGGGCGAGCGCGACCGAGGTCGCCCCGAGCTCGGTGCCCGAGGCGTCGCGCGTGACTCGCGCGGTCAGCGGCCTGCGGGGCGCGGTCAGCCGATAGGGGCGCCTGCTGGGGGCCGCTGGTGCGAACCCGGGTCGCGCGCGGCCGTCGGCCGTGGTCCTACCCCCAGATGTCCCCGATCGTGAAACCGTCCGGGAACGGATCGGTCGGATCGACGACGTAGCTCGCGAAGCCGGTGATCCAGGCCTGGCCGGTGATCGTCGGAACGATCGCCCGGTACGGGCCGATCGTGGTCTCCTCGACCACGCGCCCCGTGAACACCGTGCCGAGGATGCCCTCGTGCCGGAACTCGTCGCCGATCCCCAGCTCGCCCTTGGCATGCAGGACGGCCATCCTGGCGGATGTCCCGGTCCCGCACGGCGAGCGATCGATGGCGCCCGTCCAGGTCGCCGGCCGGTCCCAGTCGAGCGTGCCGGTCGACACGGTGACGACGTTCCTCCGGCTGTTGGCCGGATCGTGGGCCGGGCCGGACAGCTGGCCGATCGTGATCCCGTTGAAGCCCGGCTGCTCCGGGTGTGCGACAGGTAGCTGCTCGTTGGCGGCGGCCTTGATCATCTCTGTGATCCGGACGATGTCGGCGCCTTCGTCGGGGCTGAGCCTGAGCCCGAACCGCTCGGCTTCGGCGATGACGTAGAACATCCCGCCGTACGCGACGTCGACGACGACCGTGCCCAGCCTTGGCACCTCGACCGGCACGGCGAGGTGTGTCGCAAAGGCCGGGACGTTGCGGAACGTGACGGCGGTGACCTTTCCGTCCGAGCAGTCCGCCCGGACACGGATGACCCCGGCCGGGGCCTCGAGCGTGAGCTCGGTGACGGGCTCGACCATCGGCAGCATCCCGGTCTCGAGCAGGACGGTCACGACGCACATCGTGTTCGTGCCGGACATCCCGGGGTACTCGACCTGTTCCATGATCACGTACCCGGCGTCGGCCGCCGGATCCGTCGGCTTGAGGATGAGGTTGCAGTTCGCCGCCGGATAGCCCCGCGGCTCACGGAGCATCCGCAGACGGAGGTCGTCGCGGTTGGCCTGCAGCCACGCCATCGCCTCGAACATCGAGGAGCCGGGAACACCCTCGACCCCACCGACGATCACGCGCCCGGGCTCACCGGCGGCGTGGGCGTCGACCGCCTCGATGACCGGCCCGATCCGAAGACGGGCGGGGACCGACGCCACGGCTATCGTCCTCGTTGCGCGTCGGCCAGCTCGCGGTCGACGTCGCGGCGGGCGTCGCGCTCGGCGATGTCGCGCCGCCGGTCGTGGAGCTGCTTGCCCTTGGCGAGCCCCAGCTCGACCTTGGCTCGGCCTCGTTCCGAGATGTACAGCCGGAGCGGCACGATCGTCTGGCCCTTGGCCTTCGTCCGCCCGAGGAGCTCGTCGATCTCCGAACGGTGGAGCAGGAGCTTGCGCGTCCGCTTGGGCTCGTGGTTGTAGCGGTTGCCACCCTCGAACGGCGCGATGTGGGCACCGACCAGCCAGGCCTCGCCATGCTCGATTCGCGCGTACGCGTCGGACAGGTTGGCCTTGCCGGCCCGAAGCGACTTGATCTCGGTGCCGGTCAGGACGATGCCCGCCTCGAACGTCTCGTCGATCGTGAAGTCGTGGCGGGCTCTTCGGTTGAGCGCGACGGTGGTCTCGTCGGCCATCGGAGGGCTCCTCGGGAGGATGGGCGGTGTGGGTCAGACCCGGCGTCCCGGGCTCGGTTCCTGGCACGAGCCGTTCGTGGCGGCCCGGACGCACGAACGCCGGCCCGATGCGGGCCGGCGTCCGAGTGCTTACCCACCCACAGGGTGTCCGACTAGACGGCCATCTCCTGCGAGGTGGTGCAGCTACGCGTACTGTCGATCACTGCACATCACCTCCTTTCGTTCCCTCGAACCGTACCTGATGCGCGGGGTGTGTGCAAGAGCGCGACCCTATGGTTCGATGGCCGGCGCCGTCGCCGTCCTGGGCCCGCCATTTTCTTACGGTTGATGCTGATCCTGGCCGGAAGGCGAGGCCTCCAACCTTGATGCCAATTGGGGGCATCAATGCTGGGGCTGACGCCGTCGTTCGGTGCCTCGCCGTCGTTCGGCGCGGCATCGCCCACCGGCCTTGGCGTCGTCCAATCGCGCCGCGCCGCTCGCACCAGATGCCAACGATTGGCATCAAGCGGAAAGGCCTCCGACCAGCGCCTCAAATCAAGCATCAAGCGGGCCGGCCCAACGAACGACCGCGCTTCAGGCGGCCGGCCGCAACCCCGCGCCCGTCGCCGAGTCGGATCGCGCCAGGAACTCGAGCGCCTGGTCCAGGATGAGATCGCTGCCGATCGGCGGCGATTTCGGCAGTGCGACGACGACGTCAGGCGTCAACCCCACCTTGTGGATCCAGCGCTTGTTCGGGGTCAGCCAGCGCGCGACCGTGAGCCTGAACGCGCCGCCATCGCCGGTGAGCTGCTGCCACTGCTGGACGGTCCCCTTGCCGTACGACTGCGCGCCGATGAGCGTTGCGCGCCCCGTGTCCTGCAGGGCGGCCGCGACGATCTCGCTGGCCGACGCGCTCCCGCCGTCGATCAACACGACGAGCCGGATCGCGGGGTTGGTGGCGACCCCGCCGGAGAGCGCGTCGGTGGCGATCTGGCTGCCGGTCGCGTCCTGCTCCCAGAAGACCACCCCGGACGCGATGAACTGGCTGGCGATCTTGCGGGCCGCCGTCACGTAGCCGCCGGGGTTGCCGCGCAGGTCAAGGATGATCTTCTTCTGTCCGGCTGCGACGTGCTGAGTCAGCGCCGCCACGACCTGGTCGGCCGCCACATCCGAGAAGCCGGTGACCGACACATAGCCGACCGTCCCGGCGGCGAGGTTCCGGCTGCTGACCTCCGTGGTCTGGATGACGTCGCGCGTGATGACGAACGCGTCGGGCGTTGCGCTGCCGCGCTGGACGCCAAGGGTGACCATGCTGCCCTTCGGCCCCCGGATCATGGTCCGGGCGGCGTCGACCGTGAGCCCGTCGAGCGCAGTCCCGTCCACGGACAGGACGATGTCGCCGGCGATCAGGCCGGCCCGGGCCGCGGGCGAGCCATCGAGCGACTTGGTGACCAGGAGGCGGCACGCCGTCCCGAGCGGATCGCAGCCCTGGGTGCCGTCCGCCGCCAGCGAACCGAGGTTCGCGCCGATGCCCTCGAACTGGCCGCTGATGGTCTGGAGGCTCTGGAGATACTGATCGGCCGACAGGTACTGCGAGAAGGGATCGTCGAGCGAATCGATCATCCCCTTGATGGCACCCTGGACGAGCTCGCCGCGGTCGATCTCGCCGCCCGCGTAGCGGTCGCTGATCGTGTGGAAGGTGTCCCAGAATGGCTGGAACGCAGCTTGGTCCGAGGGCGCCGTGCCCGGTTCCGCGGCGGCCTGCCGGCCCAGGCTGTAGCCGGACAGGAACAGTCCGGATCCGGCCAGGATCGCGACGAGGGCGAGGGAGATGCCGAGGAGTGGAGTCCGGTGTCGCGGGGCTGGTGGGGCGGCCGTCGCCTCGGGAACGGCCGGTCCCGGCGAGGCTGCTGGTGGGAGATCCGTGTCCGAGGGGTCGTCGGATTCGGGGTGGCGGGGTGCGACCGGATCCATCGTTCAGTTCGTCCTGTGTGCAGCGTCCGCGGCGGAGGCCGCAAATGTACAACGAGCGCGATCTGGGGGCTGCGGCTCCGTGGTCCTGGCGACCGGCGGCGCGACGTCCCGGGCGCCCCGGGGAGTGCCTCAGCGGATGAGGTAGGTCCGCACCGACAGCCACGAGCCGAGGATGCCGAGCCCCACGCCGGCGCCCATCACGAGCGCGACCAGGTCACGCGTCAGCGACCCGAACTGGAGTGGCAGGACCCGGAAGAAGTCGGCCATGAAGCCGCTCAGTGGCTCGGCGACCAGGGCCAGGATCCCGAGCGTCACGACCGACCCGAGCAACCCGACGAACGCACCCTCGAACACGAACGGCCAACGGATGAACGCATCGGAGGCACCGACCAGGCGCATCACCTCGATCTCCTCGGCGCGAGCGAGGACCGCCAGCCGGATCGTGTTGATGATGATGAACAGCGCGATGACGCCGACGATCACGAGCACGACCGTGCCCGCGGTGCGCAAGAGGTTGGTGACCGTCAGGACGCGCTCGACGAGGTCCTCGATGTTGATCGACGCTGCGGACGCTCGGGTCGGTGCCAGCGCCTCGCCGACGATGCGCACCCGCGACGGGTCGACCAGCTTGACCTCGAGGCTGGCGTACAGCGGGTTCGCGTCGAGGTAGCGGGTCAGGTCCTCGCGGCCCTGCGCCTTGCACGACCGCGGAAGCGCTCGAGTGCCGCGTCCCGGCTGACGTAGCGACCGCGGCGACCTCGGGCATCTCCTTCAGCTTGGCCTGGAGCGCCTCGGCCTGGTTCTCCGTCGCGTTCGTCTGCAGGTAGGCGACGACCTCGACCTTCTGCTCGGTGAACTGGAGCCCGGCCAGCAGCCCGGTCTGGATGATCCAGAAGCCGGCGAGCAGCAGGAGCATCAGGACCATCGTGGCCGTGGCCGCGATGCTCATCACGGCGTTGCGCCAGAAGCCCTGCCAGGCGCGACGCATGCTGAACAGGACGAACGAGATCACTCGCTCAGTCCTCTCGCGGTGGTAGGCGCCACCGACCTCGTCGCGGATGATCCGGCCCTCCTCGAGGGACACCACCGCTTGCGCAGCGCGGTCACGACCTCGGCGTCGTGGGTCGCCATCATGACCGTGACGCCGAGCTCGTCGAACCGCAGCAGGCTCGCAGGATCTCCCAGCCGACGGAGCGGGCTGAGATTGCCGTTGGGCTCGTCGGCGATGATCAGGGCGTGGTCGTGGACCAGCGCCGGGCGATCGCGGGCGGTGTCGCTGCTCGCCGCCGACAGCTGGTGCGGCGGCTGCTGCGACTGGGCCGTCAGGCCGATCAGCGCGAGCACGTGGTCGGACCGCTGGCGGATCCGCCGGCGGGGCGTCCCGGCCACCTCGAGCGCGAGGCCATGTTCTCCCCAGACTGTGCTCGACCGCAGCAGCTCGAAGTCCGGAAGATGATCCGAACTCGGCGCCGCACCTCGGCACCGGCGGCGAACCGAGTGGGCTGACGCCGTCGAGCATGATCCGCGGCCCTTGGTCGCCAGCCGTCTCGGTGGAACGGCGCAGCTTGATCAGGGTCGAATTCCGCGCGCTGTACGGCGACGAGGAACACGAAGTCGTGGGGGATGACCAGGTCGATGTTGCGCAGAGCGAAGCCCTGCCGTTGGCAGATTCCTTCGTGACGTCGTGCAGGACGAAGTACGGCCGTCCTGCCGCGCTGGTCGCGCGAGCGCACGAAGCACACGGCTGCGCGAGGGATCGGCGCAAGCGCCGGGCGGCGATGGTTACGTTGGTTCTTGCGGGGGTGGGTCGTGCGGCGGGATCGGCATCGCGTCATCGTACCGGCCTCGACGTCTGCGGCACGCCCTGGGGAAGCGCATCGGCACCGAGGTGACCACCCGGGGACAGGTCCGGCAAACGGGCCGGACGGCGGCTGCTGCACGGACCGATCGGGCGTGGTCGCTGGCTCACAGGAGACGGGCCCGATCAGCATGTAGCGCGAGAAGTCTGAGGGCTGGCCGAACAGCAGAGCAGCACCGGGAGCTGGCTCCAGCTGGAACCTGACCCTGAAGGTGGCCGGCACGGAGAGCGCTGATTGGAACGCCAGGCCGATCCAGTATCCAAGATCCGGCGCGGCACGACCGTGCAGGTGAGGTGGCCGAGCACGGGCCGAGGAGGGCCGCATCGCGACCGGCGATCGGCCGATGTGGCCGGCTTCTCCGGCATAGCCGCAGCCACGCGCTCCGTCTGGGCTGGGGTACAGCCAGCCCCGCCGCGCTGCCCTGGGAAGAAGCGATGGCTGACCGGGCGGGCGATGCCCGAGCAGCTTGGCCTCGAGGCCGTCGATGGCGTCGACCAGCATCGCGTGTCCCTGGCCGCCGCCGTCGCGGCCGTCACGGCTCGCGCCCGTCACGAGACTCGTCGAACGGGATCGGCACGACGCCTGACGGCAGCGGCCCGAACGCCTCGGGTCGTTCCGGCAGCCCGATCATGTTCAGGAGTGGCATACGGCTCCAGGCACGACCCCGTAGCTTGCATAGAGGGCATTCGAGATCGGCTGGGCGCTGTCCGTGGCGACCGCGCGGACCATGGCCGTCACCGCTCGGCAGGACGTGGTCCATCAGCGCACGACCGAGACCCGCGCCCTGGAACTCGGGCAGGACGAACAGCATCGACAGATACCACAACGTCTCCCGCTGGATGGCCGACGCGAAGGCGACCAGCCGCTCGCGCCCGCCATCGGGGACGGTCGCGACGACGAAGCGCTCCGGGTCGGTCGCCTGGAGGTGCGCGTAGAGACGCAGGAGCGGGATGAACTCCGGAGCGATCTCCGGCTGGCCCATGGGCACGATGTAGTCGTTGATCGAGGCTCGCCAGATCCCGGCGCAGGCGGGCAGCTCCTCGGCGGCGACGGTCCGATAGCTCAACCCCGATAGCGGGACTCCCGAACGCGCGCCGGCGCGCACTATGCGGCGCCCTCCTCGCCGATGCCGCGCTCGAGCTCCGCCTGCATGAACGCGTCGAGGTCGCCGTCGAGGACCCCGTTCACGTCACTTGTCTCGTGCTCGGTGCGCAAGTCCTTGACCATCGTGTAGGGATGCAGCACGTAGCTGCGAATCTGCGTCCCGAAGCTCGCGTCGATGTGCTCACCGGCGCAGCTGGGCCAGCTCAGCCTCGCGCTTTTCGATCCTCGACTTCGACCAGGCGGCTCTTCAGCAGGCGCATGGCGTTTTCGCGATTCTGGGGGAAGTGCGAGCGCTCCGTCTGCGCTGTCACGACGATCCCGTGGGCTTGTGCCGCAGACGGACCGCGGTGCTGACCTTGTTGACGTTCTGCCCACCAGGCCCGCCGGAGCGATACGCCTCGAACTCGACATCTTCTGTCGCGCACGTCGATCTGCGCGGCCTCGCCGACATCGGGCATGACTTCAACACGGGCGAACGACGTCTGCCGTCGGTGCGCCTGGTCGAACGGCGAGAGCCGGACCAGGCGGTGATTGCCGCGTTCGCCGCGCAGGTAACCGTAGGCGTACTGGCCGCGCAGCGTGATGGTGACGCTCTTGTATCCCGCCTCCTCGCCTTCGGCCAGGTCGAGGATCTCGGTCTTGAAGTCGCGCCGCTCGCCCCAGCGGAGGTACATCCGCATGAGCATCTGCGTCCAGTCGGTGGCTTCCGTGCCACCCGCCCCGGCGCTGATCGAGAGC
>CAWJHK010000012.1:0-83276 GCA_963842695.1 uncultured Chloroflexia bacterium | reverse complement strand
CGTCGACCTGGCAACGGACTGCGACGGGGATGCGCTCCTCGTCGCGGTCGACCCCGTCGGGCCGACCTGCCACCGAGGAACGCGCAGCTGCTTCGATGCCGACGGCGCACCGGCGGCCCGTGCGACCGAGGGGTTCGCCTGGCTCGAGACGCTGTGGGCGACGATCGCCGACCGCGCGACCGCCCGACCCGACGGCTCCTACACCGTCCAGTTGCTCGATGGCGGCGTCGACGCCGTGGCTCGCAAGGTGACGGAGGAGGCGACCGAGGTCCTCATCGCGGCCAAGGACGACGCGACGGCCGAGCGGTCCGCCGTGGACCGGACCAGCACCCGTCACGCCCTGGCCGGCGAGTCGGCCGACATCCTCTATCACCTGCTCGTCCTCCTCGCCGAGCGCGGCCTGCCGCCATCGGCAACGATCGATGCGCTCAGGACGCGTCACCGCTCGCCGGGGTAGCGGGAAACCAGTCGCGTGCTCCATCATCGAGGGCACCCGGACCGAACGGACGCGTGATCCGGAGCGAGGGAGGGACCGTCACACCATGGCGACCAGCGTGCGCCACGTCAGCACCCGACAGGCGGCCTTCATCGGGGTCGGGGCGATGGTCGGGGCCGGGATCTTCTCGCTGCTGGGTGCCGCCGGTGAGGTCGCCGGTGCGGCCGTGTGGCTGTCCTTCCTGCTGGCCGGTGGCATCGCGGCGCTCCAGGGGTATTCGTTCGCCAAGCTCGGTGCCCGGTACCCGAGCGCCGGCGGGCTGCTCGAATACGTCAACCAGGGCTTCGGGCCGGGTCATGTCGCCACAGTCACCGCCTGGCTGACCTACGCCGCCAATGCCATCGTGACCGCGATGGTCGCGGTGTCCTTCGGGAGCTACGCGAGCAGCATCTTCGGCGACGGGAATGCCGCGCTGGCAAAGGCGTTCGCGGTGGCGATCGTGGTCGCCATGACGGCGCTCAACATCTCGGGATCGACGTCCGTGGCCCGGGTCCAGAGCCTCATCGTCTTCGTGGTCGTCGGCATCCTCGCGGGGTTCGCCGCGGTGACCATCGCGAACGTGGATCGCACGCTTGCTCGCGCCTTCCGGGTATCCGGGTGTGCGCGACATCGTCTCGAGCGTGGCCCTGACGTTCTTTGCGTTCCTCGGGTTCGGCGTCGTGACGTTCACGGCCAAGGACCTCGCCGATCCGTCGAAGCAACTGCCGCGGGCGATGGCGATCGCCATCGGGATCGCGACGGTGATCTATGTCGCGGTGTCGCTCGGCGTGTTCGGGACGCTGTCCGTCGCCGAGGTCATCGCCGCAGGCCCGACCGCGATCGCGGTCGCCGCACAGCCGGTGCTCGGTGACTTCGGGAACGTGCTGATGAGCGTGACCGCGCTCTTCGCCACCGCCGGAGCGACGAACGCGGGCCTCTATCCGGCCGCCGGTCTGACCGAGCACCTCGCGTCGACGGGTCAGTTCCCGCCGGTCATGGGCCGGCGGATCGCCGATCGCGCCCCGGTGGGATTGGTGCTCGCCGCGGCAGTGATCCTCGTGATGGTCATCGCCTTCGACCTGTCCGCGATCGCATCGATCGGCAGCGCGGTGGCGCTCACCATCTTCGGGCTGGTCACGCTCGGCCACCTTCGGGTACGGGCGGATACCGGCGCCCGGCTGAGCATCCTCGTCCTTGCCCTCGCGACGACGGGCATCACGCTCCTCACGTTCATCTTCACCACGCTCATCCAAGAGCCTGCCTCGATGGTCACGCTGCTGGCCATCCTGCTGATCAGCATCGGGCTCGACGTGGGTTGGACGCGCATGCGGCCGGACCGGCCGGCCGTGGCCGCCTAGCCGGGAACCGCAGTCACTCGTCGGGTCCGGGCGGATCCCCGGAGACCGACGCGTCCGTGTCCTGCGTCGTCGGGGCCGATGGCGAGCCGCCGGCCTCGCCGTGCCGGGCCCGTTCGACCGCACGCCCGACCGGGACCACGACCAGCACCTCGACGCCTTCCGCGACCGCGCCGACGGCCGGGGCCACGACCCGGTCTCGGACGCCGAGGCCGGCCATGACCAGGATGTCGCCGATCGCCACCCCGGTGCCGATGACGAACGCCGTGCCGGCCGACGCGGCAAGGCCGCTGATCCGCGCGGCATCGGTCTCGGCCAGCATGGCCTGCACCAGCTGGAGGCCCGGCAGCAGCGGCAGGATGGCCGGGACCACCCAGATGGCGGCCGGTGGGCCGACGTGGCGGGCAAGCAGCCGCCCGACGGCCCCGATCAGCACGGTCGCCGCCAGCGTCGCGACACCGGCATCCAGCTGGCCGAGCGGGAGCGTCGTCGCCCGGTACAGCAGCCAGCCGGCGGCTCCGACGACGGCGGCCTGGACGACGGCGCGCGGCGGCACCCCGAGCTGGACCGCATAGAACGCGATGGCGACCAGCGACGCGCCGACCGAGATCGCCAGCCCCCAGTCCGCCTCGCCCACGGTCAGGATCCGCAGCGTCACGCCGGCCGTGGCGGCCAGCGCGAGGCTCAAGCCCGTCCCACCGGCCACCGCCGCGGCGAGGAGGAGGGCTTCGGCCAGTCGCGCGGTCCCCGAGACGACCGATCCGTCGATGAGGTCGCGGAACCCGGACACCAGCGCATAGCCCGGCAGGAAGCGCAGCAGGCTGCCGGTCAGGACCAGGCCGCCGCTGATGTCGAGGCCCAGCGCAACGAACAGGGCCACGAGGATCGCCGACCCGGCGGCCCCGAGGCCGAGCCGGAAGAAGGGCGGAAGTCCGGACCGGTCGAGCGCGGCCAGCCCCGGCTGGACGAGGAGCCCGATCGCCAGCGTCGTCAGGGCCTCGAGCAGGTTGCCGCCGAACATCAGCGTCGTGCCGGCGGCCGACAGTCCCGGGGCCGCGAACCGGGCAGCCCGCCCGTACACCGTGCGGGCGGAGTCGAGGCGATCGACCTCCCACTCGGCCGCCTCGAGGTCGAGGGTGCCGTCCCGAACGTGGCGGACGATCTCGGCCACCGCGGCGAGTCGCGTGAAGTCGGTCCGCCGGTCGCGGACAAGGTGGAGGAGCGTCGTCGGTGCCTCGTCGCGACCGGTGTAGCGCGAGATCGAGATCATCGAGAACGACACGGCGGCCTGGACGCCACCGACGTCGTACGCGTCCGCCAGCTGGCCGATCGACGCCTCTACGTCCTCCGTCTGCGCGCCATTGGCCAGCATCGTGACCGCGACGCGCATGGCCAGCCGGAGCACGCGCACCGAGTCCGCCCGAGCGGCGGTGGCGTCCGGTCCACCGGGCGGCTGCGGGTCCACCAGGTCCTCTGCCCGTGACACGACGTCACGAACCGCGGCCCGCGCCGCGCGACCCCATCAGGAGCGCGCGGACGTCGGGCCCGTGACGATCACGTTGCCGGTGCACCGAGCACGGGCTGGGTCCCCGTCGGCGGTACGGCGATCGCGCGTCGACGGAACAGCTTGCGGACCTCGGCGACGACGATGATCGACGCCGCGATGACGATGCACAGCGCCCACTGATCGACGGTCAGCTCGGTCGTATCGAGCAGCCGCTCGAGCGGCCCGAACGTCGTCGCCAGGAAGACGGTCAGCAGCGACAGGCCGGAGGCCTTCAGCAGCGTCGGGTTCTCCAGGAGCTCGCTGCTGAAGATCGTCCGGTCCTCGTTGGCCGTCTCGAGCGAGAAGAACACGTGGAACAGGGAGAAAGCCACGAGGCCCATCGTGTGGCCGACGGTCTCGTCGTACCGGTCGCTCGCCCAGACGATGAGGCCCAGGGTCGCGACCGCGAACACGAGCCCGACGGCGATCAGCCAGACGGCCAGCGGGCGGGGCAGGATCACCTGCTCCTTGGGTCGCGGCGGGTCCTCCATCAGGCCCAGGCGCGGCTTGCTGTAGCCGAGCCCGACGGCCTGGAAGACGGTGACGGTGAAGTTGATCCACAACGTCTGGAGCGGCAGGAACGGGACGCCACCGAGGATGTTGAAGATGCTCGCCCCGAGGAACGTTCCGATGAAGCCGAACAGGCTCGCCATCTGGAACCGGATGTAGCGCATGAGGTTGTCGTACAGCGCCCGACCGAGCTCGACCGCCTTCACGATCGTGGCGAAGTTGTCGTCGGTCAGGATCATCACGGCGGCCTCCTTGGAGACCTCCGTGCCGGTGATGCCCATGGCGACCCCGATGTCGGCCATCTTGAGCGCCGGGGCGTCGTTCACGCCGTCCCCGGTCATGGCCACGATATGGCCCTTGCGGCGCAGGATCTGGACGAGGCGCACCTTGTCCTCGGGGGCGACCCGGGCGATGACACCGATATCGTCGATCCGCCGGTCTGCCTCGTCGTCCGACATCGCGGAGAACTCGGCGCCGGTGATGGCTTGCCCGGTGATGCCGAGCTGCCGGGCGATCGCCTCGGCGGTGATCGCGTGGTCCCCGGTGATCATCCGGACCTGGATGCCCGCGGCATGCGCCTTGGCGATCGCGTCTCGCGCCTCGGCACGTGGCGGGTCGACGATCCCGACGAGCGCGAGCAGCTCGAGATCGGCGATCAGCGGCAGCAGGTCGGCGTTCGGGTCGAACTTGGCGGGATCGAAGTCACGTTGCGCCGTGGCCAGGACGCGCAGTCCCTGGGCCCCCAGTCGGTCGTTCTCGGCGAGGTAGCGGGCCGCCCCGTCCTTGTCGATCGGATGGGACTTCCCCTCCGGGCTCTGGGCCGACGAGGCCCGGTCGAGGAGCTGGTCCGGGGCGCCCTTGACGTAGCACCGGATGACCTCCTTGCCGGCCTTGTCGGTCATCCGATGGAACGTCGCCATGAACTTGTACGCCGCGTCGAAGGGAAGCGTGGCGACGCGCGGATACTGCTCGCGGGTCAGTGCCGGGTCGACGCCGCCCTTGGCCGCGAGGACGACGAGTGCGCCCTCCGTCGGGTCGCCGACGAGCGCCCCGTCCCGAACCTCGGCATCGGCGCAGAGGGCCATCGGCAGCATGAGGTGGTCGAGCGGCTGGTCTCCCTGGCCACCGACATGGGTGATCTGCCCCACGGTCGAGTAGCCCTCGCCCGAGATCGCGTAGCGGCCACCGACCACGGCCATCTGGACGGCCGTCATCTGGTTGAGCGTGAGCGTGCCGGTCTTGTCCGAGTTGATCGCCGAGGTGGACCCGAGCGTCTCGACCGAGCGCAGCCGCTTGACGATCGCCCCGGCGTCGGCGAGCTTCGTGGTGCCCATCGACAGGATCGCGGTCACGACCGCGGGCAGGCCGGTCGGGATGGCCGACACGGCGAAGGCGATCGCGGTGAGGAAGAGTTCGTTGAACGGCGTGTTCCGCCACAACCCGAGCCCGATCGAGATCGCCAGCGCGACGCCGGCGATGATGAGGATCTGGTTCGTCAGCGTGTTGAGCTGGCGGGTCAGGGGGGTGACGTCGTCCGTGGTCACCTGGAGCATGTCGCTGATGTGGCCGACCTCGGTCGACATGCCCGTCGCGACGACGAGGAGCGTCCCGGCGCCCCGGGTGACCTGGGTGTTCATGAACGCGAGATCGACCCGATCGCCGAGCCCGGCGTCGGCGTCGACCGCGTCGACCTGCTTCGGGACCGGGAGGCTCTCGCCGGTCAGCGCCGATTCGTCGATCTCGAGCGTCGCGGCGGTGAGGATCCGGCCGTCCGCCGGGACGAGGTCGCCCGCCTCGATGTTGACGATGTCGCCGGGGACGAGCTCCTCCATCGGCACTTCGACGAGGGAGCCATCGCGGCGGACCTTGGCCTTGACGACCATCATCTTCTGGAGCGCGGCCACGCTCGCCGAGGCCTTGCCTTCCTGGCTCAGGCCCATCGCGGCGTTGAGCAGGGTCAGGCCGATGAGCACGATGCCCGTGGGGACCTGGCCCGGCAGGAAGAGGCTCAGGATGCCGGCGCCCAGGAGCACGATCTGCATCGGGTCCTTGTACTGGCGCAGGAATGCCTGCCAGCGGGGCTCCTTGGCGGCCTCGGCGAACTTGTTGGGCCCATAGCGCCCTCGCCGGGCCTCGACCTCCGCGGCCGTCAGGCCGCGGTCGAGGGTGACCTCCTGGCGCTGCAGCGCCGTGGCCGTGTCGAGCGCGTGCCAGGTCACCGTTCCGTCGGGAGGTGCCGATGGCTGATCGGTCATCGCGGGGTCCCCTTCTCATCCTCAAGCGCGGCGTGGAGTCGCGGTCGGCGTCTCATCACAGTAGTACCGAGATCGTGAGCACGGCGATGGTCAGGATCGCCAGCAGCAGGAGCACGGGCCAGATGAAGCGGAGCCACGTCCCGTACCCGACGCGCGCGATGGCCAGGCCGCCCATGACGACGGCCGAGGTCGGCGTGACGAGGTTCACCAGCCCGTTGGCGCTCTGGTAGGCGGTCACCACGAACTGGGCCGGCACCTCGGCGAAGCTCGCCAGCGGCGCCATGATCGGCATCGCCACGGTCGCCAGCCCCGACGATGACGGGATGAGGAACGACAGTGGCAGGAACATCACGTACATCAGGTTGATGAACGCGACGCCACCCAGGTCGCCGACCGCCACCTCGGCCCAGTTGAGGACGGTATCCGTGATCAGGCCGTTGTTCATGACGACCGTGATCCCGCGGGCGATGCCGATGATCAAGGCGACGCCGAGGAGGTCGCGGGCTCCGTCGATGAACGTCCCCGTGAAGTCGGTTTCCGACATCCGGGCCGCGATCCCGATCAGGATCGCGAACAGGAGGAACGACGCCGTCATCTCCGGGAACCACCACCACAGGGTGGGCAGGCCGACACCGAGGTCCTCCCACGGGATGACCCCGAAGATCATGATGACGAAGGCCAGGAAGAACAGGGCGAGCACCGCCTGCTGACGCCCGGTCATCGCACTCGTGGCCGTGACGTCTCCGCTCTCGGCCTCGTCGATCAGCTCGCCGGCGTCCCCCGAGACCAGTGATCGCGTCGGGTCGCCCTGGACACGCGCGGCATAGCGCATCACGAAGGTGATGCCGATGATCGACCCGACGACGAGGATGACGAGCCGGCCGACGATCCCCTCCTCGATCGAGACGCCCGCGAACTCCGATGCGATGCCCGTCGCGAACGGGTTGATCGTCGAGCCGAGGACGCCGATCCCGCAGCCCAGCAACACGATCGACGCGCCGACCAGCCGGTCGTAGCCGGCCGCGATCATGACGGTGATGATCAGCGCGTAGAACGCCAGGCTCTCCTCGGACATCCCGAAGGTCGTCCCGCCGATGGCGAAGACGATCATCAGGATCGGGATCATCAGCCGCTCGCGACCGGAGAGCCGGCCGACGATGCGTGCGATCCCCCCCTGGATCGCCCCGGTCTTCATCGTCACGCCGAGGAACCCGCCGATGACCAGGATGAAGAGGGCGACGTCGATGGCCCCGAACAGCTCGCCCGAGTTCCACACGCTGACGCTGCCGTCCTCGGCCTCGATGCCGTACAGGCCGTTGATCGGCGCCATCAGCGAATCGACGACGATCCGCTGTGGGTTGGATTCGACCGTGTGGTACGTCCCGGGGATCGGTTCGCCGTCGGTGTCGGTGTCGTACTGGCCGGCCGGGATGATCCAGGTCAGCAGCGCCACGACCACGATGAGGATGAACAGGATCGTGTAGGCCGACGGAAGGGCGAACCCGCCACGCTTCGGGGCCTCGGCGCTGGACGCTGCGGTCATGCGGTGTCTCCCTCAGTCCCGGGAAGGTCTGTGGTCAGATCCTGAGCTCGGCCGCGACCGACGGCGACGCCGATCGGGGAGCATGTTCCGGCTCTCCACGGGCGAACGCGACGAGGGCCACGATCGCGACCGCGACGATGAGCGCGACGAGCCAGCGGATGCCTCCGTCGGAGTCCATCACCCTTCTCCTTCAGATCGGGTCGCGCACGATCGGACAGGTCATGCAGTGCCCGCCACCGCGTCCCTTGCCGAGCTCGAACCCTTCGATCGTGACCACCTCGACCCCGGCCTCGCGCATCTTCGAGATGGTGAACGTATTCCGCTCGTAGGCCACCACGACACCGGGTTCGAGGGCCACGACGTTGTTACCGTCGTCCCACTGCTCCCGCTCCTGCTGGTAGGCATCGCCACCGGTGGCCACCACGTTGAGCTTCGCGATGCCGAGCGCATCGGCGACCGCCGACAGGAAGTCCTTGTCGTGGCGGACGTCGAGGGTCCCCGGCCGCTTTCCCGGGCGGAGGCTGATCGCCTGGATACCCTCGACGACCTGCGGGTACGCGGTCGCCTTGTCGCGATCGAGCAGGGTGAAGACCGTATCGAGGTGCATGTGCGCACGGTCCTTCGACATGACCGCCGCGATGACCCGCTCTGCCGCGCCCTTGGCGAACAGTGCGAGCGCGATCTGCTCGATCATCCGGCCCGACGTCCGCTCCGACATGCCGATCGCGACCGTGCCGCGTCCGATGATCTCGACGTCGCCGCCCTCGAGCGACGCGCGCCCGAAGTCCTCGATCTTGAAACGGTCATCCTCGCCGAGCTCCGGGTACCAGAAGTCGAAGCCCGCATCGCGGAACATCGGGTGGGCGCGATAGATCGTGGCCATGTTGTAGGCCTCGCGCCGCCGGGCGGGCCAGAACATCGGGTTGATCGACACCCCGCCGTAGATCCAGCACGACGAATCCCGCGTGAACAGCGAGTTCGGGAGCGGTGGCAGGACGAACGTCGTGTCGTCGTCGATGGCCGCCCCGATGAGCGACGTTCCCTTGAGCTGACCGAGGTCCAGCCCCGATTCGGCGACGGTCAGCCCGCCGATGAGGTGACGAGCCAGAGCATCGGGCGGAAGGCCCGACAGACTGTTGCTGACGGCCTCGACCAGGCTCGGGCCGACGACCGCGGCCGAGGCCACGAGCTCGATCAGCCGTCGCCGGTCCGCGTCGCTCTCGGTCAGCGCCTCCGCCAGCAGGGTCTGGACGTAGAGGACCTCGATGTCGCGCTCGCGCATCCGGGCGACGAACTGGTCGTGCTCCCACTGTGCTCGCTCGACCCACAGGACGTCGTCGAACAACAGGTCGTCGTGGTTGGTCGGTGTCAAGCGCTTCAGGCTGAGGTCCGGCCGATGGACGATCACCTGCCGGAGCTTCCCGACCTCGGAATGCACGCCGTACGTCGTCATCAGATGCTCCCATCCGGGACGATCTGCGTCCCTCCACTGCCGTCGACCAGCGCATCGATCCCGTCAAGCGACCCGATCACCGCCCGCTTCCCGGTCCCGGCCACGAACTCCGCCGCGGCGGCCGCCTTCGGTCCCATCGAGCCGGCCGGAAGATCCATGGCGTCCAGATCCTTCGGTGTCGTCTTGTCGACTCGTCGCTGGGTCGGCGTGCCCCAGTCGAGATAGACCCCGTCGACATCGGTGGCCATGACATAGAGGTCGGCACCGAGCTCGCGAGCGAGGAGGCCGCTGGCGAGGTCCTTGTCGATGACCGCCTCGACGCCGACGAGGACACGGTCCGCGCCGGCCGCGTACATCGTCGGGATCCCGCCGCCCCCGGCGCAGATCACGACGGCGCCACGCTCGAGAAGCCAGCGCATCGGCCGGATCTCGAAGATCCGCTTCGGTCGCGGCGACGGCACGACCCGGCGCCAGTGCGGCCCATCGGGCTTGACGGCCCAGCCCTTGTCGGCAGCCAGAGCGCGTGCCTGCGCCTCGTCGTAAATCGGACCGACGAACTTGGTCGGGTCGGCGAACGCCGGGTCGGCCGGGTCGACCTCGACCATCGTCAGGATCGTCGCGAGTGGGCGCTCGATCGGCAGCAGGTTGCCGACCTCCTGTTCGACGAGGTAGCCGATCATCCCCTGCGTCTCGGCGCCGAGGACATCGAGGGGATACGCCTCGACGTCCTTGTAGGCGGCGCCCTGGAGCGCGAGCAGCCCGACCTGCGGGCCGTTGCCGTGGGAGATGACGAGCTCGTGCTCGGTGGCGATGCGCGCGAGCGCGGCGGCGGCCACCTTGACGTTCGTCCGCTGATGCCCGACGGTCATCGGCTCCCCGCGCTTGAGCAGCGCGTTGCCGCCGAGGGCGATGACGATTCGCATCCGTCGCCCCTCAGGATCCGAGGGTCGCCACCATCACGGCCTTGATGGTGTGCATCCGGTTCTCGGCCTGGTCCCACACGATCGACCGCTCGGATTCGAAGACCTCGTCGGTGACCTCCATGCCGTCGAGCCCGAAGCGTTCGAACATCTCCGCGCCGACCTCCGTGTGCCGGTCGTGGAGGGCGGGCAGGCAATGCATGAATTTCACGGCCGGATTGCCCGTCTTGGCGACCAGGTCGGCATTGACCTGGTACGGGAGGAGGAGCTTGACCCGCTCGTCCCAGACCGACGCGGCCTCGCCCATCGACACCCAGACGTCGGTGTAGAGGAAGTCCACGCCGGCGACCCCCTCGCCCGGGTCCTCGGTCAAAGCGATCCGCGCGCCGGTCGCATCTGCGACCGTTCGGCACTCGGCGACGAGCTCGTCGTGCGGCCACAGCGCCTTCGGGGCGACGAGGCGGACGTCCATGCCGAGCTTGCTCGCGCCCACGAGCAGCGAGTCGCCCATGTTGTTGCGGGCATCGCCGAGGTATGCGAACGAGATCTGCGAGAGCGGCTTGTCCGAGAACTCGGTCATGGTCAGGACGTCGGCAAGGATCTGCGTCGGATGGAACTCGTCCGTCAGCCCGTTCCATACCGGGACGCCGGCGTATTTCGCAAGCTCCTCGACGATGTCCTGCCCGAAGCCGCGGTATTCGATGCCGTCGTAGATCCGGCCGAGGACGCGGGCCGTGTCCTTCATCGATTCCTTGTGACCGATCTGCGTCCCGCTCGGCCCGAGATAGGTGACGTGCGCGCCCTGGTCGTATGCGGCGACCTCGAAGGACACGCGGGTCCGTGTCGACGTCTTCTCGAAGATGACGGCGATGTTCTTGCCGCGCATCGTCTGCCGCTCGTACCCGCCGTACTTGGCGGACTTGAGGTCAGCGGCCAGCTTGAGGAGGAACCGGATCTCCCGCGGGCTGTAGTCGAGCAGCTTGATGAAGCTGCGGTTCCTCAGGTTGAAGCCCATCGGGTCCCCCTCCACGGCCATGCTCGCGAATCTGGTCCTTGGCGAGGCTGCCGCCCGCGGGACGAACTCGGCACGGCCGGCGCCCCTCAGACCGTGTCGCGGTGGCAGATCGCCTGTCAACTGTACAGGGCACACGCTCGCGTCGCCCGTGGTGCCGGTGTCAGCCTCCCTCGGCTCGCCCGATGCGCCGTGGCCGCTTCCCGATCCGGACGTCGAGGAACTGACCGCCGATGAGGTCGGGCCGCGCCGCCGGGTCCGAGACCCGGTCGCCGTTGACGGTCACGCCGCCGGCGGCGACCATCCGCCGCGCCTCGCCGCGCGATCCGAACACGCCGGCCTCGGCCAGGAGCACGGCGATCCCGCCATCGAGCAGGGCGGTGTCGAACGTGAACCCGCCGGCTGAATGCGACAGCGAGAGGAGCGTCGCGGTATCGGTGATGGTGTCGTGGGAGGCACGATCCAGCGACTCCTGGATCACCTGCTCCGTGACATCGATGCCGTGCGTCCGCGCCGTGATGTCGCGCGCCAGCGCGCGCTGCGCGGGTCGTCGTTCGGGCGCCGTGGCGGCCTCGGCGTCCATCGCCTCGATCTCCTGACGCGTGAGCTCCGTGAACCAGCGCAGGTACGTCCCGACATCGCGGTCGTCGGTCCGCAGCCAGTACTGGTAGAAGTCATACGGCGCGGTCCGCTCGGGGTCGAGCCAGACCGCGTCCCCGGTCTCGCTCTTGCCGAACTTCGTGCCCGACGGCGACAGCAGCAGCTTGTAGGCCAGGCCGTGGGCGGGATCGTCGTCGGCAGCCGGACCGGCACCGGCCTCGCCCGCGGAGGCCTCGGATAGCCCGGCCATCCGCCGGATGAGCTCGAGCCCGGCAGTGATGTTGCCCCACTGGTCGGCGCCGCCCATTTGCAGCTCGACGCCAAGCTCGCGGTGGAGGTGGGCGAAGTCGTACGCCTGGAGCAGCATGTAGCTGAACTCGGTGAACGACAGCCCGCGGTCGAGGCGGACCTGGACGGAGTCCTTGGCCAGCATGTACGGGACCGTGAAGTGCTTGCCGATGTCGCGCAGGAACTCGATGAGCGACAGCTTCCCGAGCCAGTCGAGGTTGTTGACGAGGATCGCCCCCGAGCCGGGGGTGAAGTCGAGGAACCGCTCGAGCTGACCGCGGATCGAATGCGCGTTGGCCTCGAGGGTCGCCTCGTCGAGCAGGTTCCGCTCGCTCGAGCGTCCGGACGGGTCGCCGATCATGCCCGTTCCGCCCCCGAGGACGGCAACCGGCCGGCCACCGAAGCGCTGCAGCCGGATCAGGCCGAAGATCGGCACCAGGTGGCCGACGTGCAATGACGCACCCGACGGATCGAAGCCGATGTAGCCGCTGATCGACCGTCCGGTCTCGAGGCGTGCGGGCAGGCCGGGTGTCGTCGCATGCAGGATGCCCCGCCATTCGAGCTCGGCCAGCAGCTCCCCCGGCCCGCCTCCGGGCCTGCCCGTCACAGCGTCGCGCGTCGAGCCGTCTCGACCGAGCGGGAGGCGCCAAACCGTTCGTTCACGCCCCCTATGCTATCGTGCGGAAACCCATGCAGACCACACTCGCGAGGCGCCAGCGCCGACGACGTGCGCTCGGAAGCCGACCGAAGGGACGGAGCCGGAACGTCGCCGGCCAGGTCCTCCTCATCGTCATCATCGCGCTGATCCTGACCACGGGCGCCCTCGCCGGGGCCGGTGCGCTGGTCGCAGTCAGCGCCTACAACCATTACGCCGCCGGCCTTCCCGACCCGGTCCAGGCGATGACGAACATCGAGTTCGAGCAGCAGACGATCATCTACGACAAGACCGGCAAGATCGAGCTGGCCCGGCTCGGCGACCTCAAGCGCGAGCTCGTCACGTTCGACCAGCTGCCGGGCGAGATCATCGACGCGACGACCTCGATCGAGGACAAGGACTTCTGGTCCAACCCTGGCTTCGACCCGATCGGCATCGTGTCGGCCGGCCTCGACACGATCTCCGGCAAGCCACGCGGCGCCTCGACGATCACCCAGCAGCTCGTTCGCGCCAGGCTCCTGCCGGCCGCTGCGTTCGAGGGAACGACCTATGAGCGCAAGGCCCGAGAGATCATCCAATCGATCCGACTGACGCAGGCGTATCCCGGCGAGGCCGGCAAGCAGCAGATCATCACCGCCTACCTGAACCAGAACTTCTATGGCAACCAGAGCTACGGCGTGAAAGCCGCCGCCCGGACGTACTTCGGCAAGACCCTGCCGCAATTGACGCTCGCCCAGGACGCGATCCTTGCCGCCATCCCCCAGTCCCCGACGAAGTTCGACCTCGTCCGCAACGCGCAGGAGATCTGCCTCGAGAACGTGGCCGAGGGCGAGGAGTGCACGAACTTCAAGCTGGTCGTGCCGCCCGAGTCGGAGATCGTCCAGCGCCGAAACCACGTCCTCGACCTGATGAAGACCCGCAGCACCCTGACCGGCAACAAGCACACCGCCGCCGAATACGAGGCGGCCAAGGACGAGCCCGTGGAGCTCCAGAAGCAGGTCTCGGCTCAGTGGAAGGCCCCGCATTTCGTGTGGCAGGTGCGTCGCGCGCTGGGCGAGATGTACTGCCCGGAGACGCCCAGCGACTGCCCCGAGGTGGATACCGCGGGCTACAGGGTCATCACCACGCTCGATTGGGAGATGCAGAAGATCGCCGAGAAATGGGTCTACGTCGCCGCCCGCGCACCGAACTCGAGAGACCCGCAGGCGATCCTGACCGGTCGGAAGATCCCGCGGGCCGATCGCTCGTGGATCCTCGGCCTGCGTGGCCACAACATCAACAACGCGGCCGCGGCGGTGATGGACTACCGGACCGGCTCAGTCCTGGCCTATGTCGGGTCGGCCAGCTACACGTCCAAGGGCAACAAGAAGTTCCAGCCGCAATTCGACGTCCTGGCCGACGGCTGGCGGCAGCCGGGATCGGCGATCAAGCCGGTCGACTACGCCATCGGCGTCGACGACAAGACGCTCACGGCCTCGACGATGATCATGGACGTCACAACGAACTTCGGTGGCGGCTTCATCCCGACGCAGGCCGACAAGCTCGAGCGCGGCCCCGTCCGCCTTCGCTCGGCGCTCCAGTTCTCGCTCAACATCCCCGCCATCAAGGCGACGATCATGCAGGGGCTGGACCACACGTACGATCGGACCAAGGATTTCGGCCTGACCTACCCGAAGACGGCCGTCCCGGTCCTGTCGATGGGCATCGGCACCCTGGAGGTCCACCCGATCGACCTCCTAGGCGCGTACAGCACGATCGCCAACAGCGGCGTCCACATGCCGCGGCGGGTCATCAGCTCGATCGTCGACGGAGATGGCCGGACGGTCTGGCCGCTGGCCAACCAGGCCCCCGAGGGCAAGCAGGTCATCAGCCACGATGCGTCCTGGATCCTTACCGACATCCTGGCCGGCAACACCGACAAGAAGGTCAATCCCTTCTGGGGCAAATGGGCAATCTACGACGGCAAGACCCGCCGCCCGGCCGCCTACAAGACCGGCACGACGAGCGACAACCGCGACGTGGCGGCGTACGGCTGGCTCGCGCCACCGGCCGACAAGAAGGCACCGGCACTGGCCGTCGGGGTCTGGATGGGCAACAGCGACAACAGCCCGAATGACGGCAAGCTCTCACTCGACACGTCGGCGCCGTTGTGGTCGGCGATCCTCCAGGAGGTCAGCCGCGGCGAGAAGATCGCCCAGTTCAAGGCTCCGCCGGACATCGCGACCGCGACGGTCGACGCGTTCACGGGCCTCCGGCCCGGCCCGGGCACGACCAAGACGGTCAAGGAATACTTCGTGCCGGGGACGGTGCCGACGCAGAAGCAGACGCTCCGCCGCGCCGCCGCGATCGACGCGGCGACGGGGCTCCTGTGGCAGGACGGCTGCCAGGGCCCGCGCGTTACCAAGAGCTTCTTCGACCTGTCCGAGGTCGAGGCCAACTTCCCGGCCTGGCAGCGGGCCAATGCGGCCTGGGGAGCGCGGGCGGCCAAGGGCTCAGGAGTGCGTGGCGGTCCCCGCGGCACGCGGACGGCCTACTTCTACAACGGTGCGTTCGCCCCGTTCGGTCGCACCTGGGGCGCGCCATTCATGCCGACCAGGCTGTGTCCGAAGTACACGCCTCCGGTCTACTGCGACCCGTTCGCCACGTTCGATCCGTTCGCGACCGACGCGCCGGCGTGCATCCCGTTCCCGACGTTCGACCCCGGGCCGACCCGCACGCCGCGCACCTTCAACACGCCGAAGCCGAAGGTGACGCCGCACTAGCCGACGGCTAGAGCTCGACGATCGTCGCCCCGTCCCGCCCTCTCCGCGCTGACCCGGCCGGAGGGACTTGACGAGTGGGTGATCCGCGGCCGTCGCCCGGACCGCATCGCGGACCGCACCGGTGCCCATGCCGTGGATGACGACGACCTTGTCGAGCCCGGCCAACCCGGCGTCATCGAGGTAGCGCGTCAGCGCGTCGAGCGCCTCGTCGACCCGGGCACCACGGAGGTCCAGCGAGGAGGCGACCGAGCCGGCCCGCTCGAGGCGGATCGCGGCGGCGTTGGTCGCCGCCTCGGCCATACCACCCGTCCGCCCTCCGTTCCCACCGTCGCCGCCAACCGCGGGGACGAGATCTTCGACGTCGACCGTGACCCGGATGCCACCGGCCTCGAGGGTCGCCCGGCGG
Source organism: uncultured Chloroflexia bacterium (assembly GCA_963842695.1). Lineage (GTDB taxonomy): Bacteria > Chloroflexota > Limnocylindria > Limnocylindrales > CSP1-4 > SPCO01. The sequence goes on along the minus strand of CAWJHK010000012.1, from coordinate 67,496 downwards.
CCACCGCGCTCGAGGGCGGCGATCCGGCCCTCCCAGCCGCCGCTCCGGCTGCGGGCTCGCTCGCCCAACCGCCACGTCCGCTCGACCGGCGGCTCGGCCGGGGGTCCATCGTCCTCGGATGCCGGCAGGAGGCCGAGCCCGGCCTCGGCACGCGCGACGGCGTCGTCGAGGAGCGGAGCCGTGACGGTCTCGCGTTCGAGCGACTCGCGGGTCGCCGCGACCTCGCGGCGCAGGTCCTCGACGATCCGCTCCGCCTCGGCGCGGGCCGCACGCACAGCCTCGTCGCGCTCGCGCCGTGCTCGACGCCGTTCCTCCTGTGCGTCGTGGAGCGCCTCCGTGGCACGCAGCTCGGCCGTTCGCGCGCGGTCGAGCGCCTCGCCGGCAGCGCCCTCTGTCGCGCGGATCGAGGCGAGGGTCGCCTCGAACGTCCGCTGCGATTCGGTCAGCCGCGAGCGGGCGTCGTCGACGATGACATCCGGCAGGCCGAGGCGCTCAGCGATGGCGAACGCCTGGCTGCCACCCGGCAGGCCGATCGACAGCCGGTAGGTCGGGCTGAGCGTGTCGAGGTCGAACTCGACCGCTGCGTTGCGGGCTCCGGACGTGGTATGCGCATACGCCTTGAGCTCCGCGTAGTGGGTCGTCGCCGCGACCAGGGCGCCGGCCCGGATGAAATGGTCGAGCAGGGCCTGCGCGAGCGCCGAGCCCTCGGTCGGGTCCGTCCCGGCACCGAGCTCGTCGAGCAGCACGAGCGTGCCGGGGCCGGCCTCGGCGACGATCCGGATGATCGAGCGGAGATGGCCGGAGAAGGTCGACAGGGACTGCGCGATCGATTGCTCGTCGCCGATGTCGGCGAACACGTCGCGCCAGATCGGGAGCCGGCTCCCAGCCTCGGCCGGGATGTGGAGGCCGGCCTGGTGCATCAGGCTGAGCAGCCCGAGCGTGCGCAGGGTGACGGTCTTGCCGCCGGTGTTGGGGCCGGTCACGACGAGCGCCGTGTAGCCGTCACCGAGCCGGATATCGATCGGGACGACACGGCCCGACAGGCCGGGATGCCGGGCCGACAGCAGCACGACCTCGGGCCGTTCCGTCGTCTCGGCCCGGGTGCCGTCGACGTCGGCGGCGAGGGATGCCTTGGCGGACCAGAAGTCGAACCGGGCGAGGGCCTCGAGCGTCTCCCGGAGGGCGTCGGCGTTGGCCGCTACCAGCGCCGACAGCTCGTCGAGGATCCGCGCGATCTCCTCGGCCTCGGCGACCTGGGCCTCGCGCCACGCGTTGCCGAGCTCGACCGCCACGAGCGGCTCGATGAACAGCGTCTGCCCGCTCCCCGACGCGTCGTGGACGATGCCCTTGACCCGGGACCGGGCCTCCGCCTTGACGGGGACGACGTACCGGCCGTTCCGCAATGTGATGATCGACTCCTGGAGCGCCGACCCGAGCTCGGACCCGACCAGCGCGTCGAGCCGGCGCCGCAGGCGGTCGTACGCCACGCGGACGGCCGCCCGGAGCCCGCCGAGCCGCGGCGACGCCGTGTCCAGCAGCTCGCCGACCGGGTCGAAGCTGCGCGCCAGCGTCGACCGGATGGCCGGCAGGGCGTGGAGCTCGCGCCCGAGCTCGCGCAGCAGCGGGCGCCGGTCGTCGGCCAGCGACGTCGCCAGCCGGGCGGTCGCATCGAGGGTGTCGGCGATCTCGAGGAACTGGGCAGGGTCCAGGCGGCCGCCGCGGGCCGCGCGCTCGATGGCCGGCCCGATGTCGCGGGCGGCGCCGATGCCGACGCCCGGCCGCTCCTCGATGAGAGACCGGGCCTGGTCGGTCTCGTCGAGCATCCGGCCCACCACGACCGGGTCGCTCGCCGGCTCGAGGGTCGCGGCCAGCCGTCGAGAGGGGCCGAACGAGGTGGCCTCCGCCAACCGGTCGCGGATCGCCGGGAACTCGAGCAGCGCCTGCGATCGTGCGTCCACCGGCCCGTCCGTCAGCGGCCGGCGGCGGGCCCGGAGACCGACGGGTGGCCGCGCTCGACGAGGCGCCACGGGCGGTTCGCCCATGGCTCGCCGGCGTACGCGATCCCGATCCGCGCGGTGGTCATCACGTCGGGCCGCGGCTCGTCCGGCGGCGCGGTCTCGAGGCGCAACGGAGAGCCCGGATCGCAGAGGTCCATGCCGGTCCAGCCCGTGTCGAGCCCGAACGCGGCAGCGACCAGCCCGGGCCCGCTCGCCAGACGTGTCGATGACAGCCGGTCGATCCGATCGGCGTCGGCGGTCGCCTGGGCGGTCGTGCGGCGGCGCCGGGACGTCGATCGGAGGATGCGGTCGAGACGCATCGCGCCGACGCCCTCCAGCGGCTCGACGGCGCGCACCAGCAACGCCGCCGGCTCGCCGTCAGGCTCGGTCACCACGTTGAGGCAGTCGTACATCCCGTAGACAAGGTACACGTAGGCGTGGCCCGGCGGCCCGAACATCACCCGGTTGCGGTCGGTCTCGCCGAAGCGGGCATGGGACGCGCGGTCGTCACGACCGATGTACGCCTCGAGCTCCACGATCCGGCCGCTTCGCCGGCCCGTCGCGTCGTCGCGGACGAGCCGGGCGCCGATCAGCGCCGCGGCGGCCTCGAGCGAGGGTCGCGCCAGGACGGCCCGATCGACGACGCTCAGTCGAACGAGTAGGCCGCTTCGATCTCGTCGGGGACGAGGAAGCCGGTCAGTGCGAAGAACGCCGGGATCAGCGTGTCGCGGAAGAGGGCCGCGATCCGGGTCGGATCGATCGCCTCCCAGATCTGGCGAAGGAAGGGCAGCTCGTTGGGGTTCACCGGCATCGCCGGGATCAGGAAGAACTGATCGAGGATGACGAGGATCGCGCCGAAGATGATGGCCGCCTCGACGATCCCGAGGAGGCCGCCGATGATCTCGTCCGCGAACCGGGCCTTCTGAAACAGCGGCTGCGGCTTGTAGAAGCCCTGCGCTACCAGCGCGAGCGCGATCGACGACGTCAGGAAGAGCGCCAGGAAGCCGATCATGTAGCTGTATTCCGCGGGGAACTGCGTCCAGTTCTTGCCGAGGAACCCCGACAGCGGCTCAGCCAGGTTGGCGGCCAGGAACCACGAGAACAGGATCGAGCCGATGCCGAGCAGCCGGCGGATCGTCCCCTGTGCGAAGCCGAGCACGAAGAAGCCGATGAAATAGAGGATCAGCAGCAGGTCGACAGTCTCGAGACCGCCCAGGAAATCCACCCGTTTCGCCTCCGTGTCAACGCCTCCGACGGGGCCGGAGCCGGGCAAGGTTAGCAGCGGCCATCCGAGCGTCGCAAGGCGCCGCGAGTACCATCCGCGACGTCCGGATGGGTGTCGTCCGGTGCGCTTCGGACACCTCCGGTCAGGTCCGGAAACGTGCCCCCAGGTCGGCCGTGAGGCCGGTCACGACGCCCGCCACGGCATCATCGAGCTCCTCCTCGGTCAGCGTCCGCTCGTCGTCGCGCAGCGTCAGCCGGTAGGCCAGGGACTTGTCCCCGTCGCCGAGCGGCTGGCCTCGATAGACGTCGAACAGTGCGACGTCCCGGAGGAGCGTGCCGCCGTGACGCCGAATGCTCGCTTCGACGTCCGCGGCCGGCCGGTCGACCGAAACGATCACGGCGATATCGCGCGTGACCGACTGCTGGCGTGACGGCGTCTCCACCCGGACGACCGAGACCTGGCCGCCGGCCAGCCCGGCCACCGCGAGCTCGGCGACGTAGATGCGCTCGGAGCGAAGATCGAGGTCGGCGACGACCGCAGGATGCAACTCCCCTACCCGGCCGACGAGCATGCCAGGTGAGGTGACCCGGGCGGCCCGCCCGGGATGCAGATTCGGATCGTCCGCGATTTGCTCGCGGACCGGCACCGGGTACCCGAGCCGGCGGCACAGCAGCTCGATGACGGCCATCGCGTCGGCGAAGTCATATGAGCGGGCCGGACGGTCCCAGCCCGGTGGGAGCGCAGCGCCGGTCAGCGCGAACCCGAGCCGCCACCATTCATGGGTCGGCGGGTCGCCCGGGGCGCCGTAGCCCTTGCCGATCTCGAAGACCGCGATGTCGTCGCGACCGAGGCGCAGGTTGGTCGAGACGACCTCGAGCAGGCTGCCGAGCAGGCTCTGACGGAGGACCGAATGCTGCGACGACAACGGGTTCGTGACCCGGACCGGCCGACCGGCCGGTCGCTGGGACGGCTCGTCGTCGATCGCTCCGTCATCGTTGGCCGGGAACCGCGCGACGATCCGCGGCGCGACGAGGGCGGAGGTCACCACCTCGGTGAGACCGGCCCCCGCCAGGGTCTCCCGGATCGCGGTCCGGGTCTCGAGCGGATCGTGCCGGTGCGGCGGCATCGGGGTGTCGGGCAGGCTCGCCGGGACGAGCTCGTAGCCGCGGACGCGGATGATCTCCTCGGTGAGGTCGGCCTCGACGGCCAGGTCGCGACGCCACGTCGGGACCGTCGCCTCGACCACCTCGTCATCGGCCGCGTCGACATCGAGCGGCCGGGTGCCCGCGGCGACTCGGATCCGCGTGCCCGCCTGCGCGGCGCTCGTCTCGATCCCGACCCGGCCGAGGAGCTGACGCTGCTCGTCGGTCGCGAACGCGGTGCCGAGAAGCCGATTGACTCGCGCCGGCCGGAAGGCGACCGTCGCGCGCGGCGGCTCGACCGGGTTCGAGTCGATGGCACCGGGTGCCACCTCGCCGCCCGCCCACTCGGCGATCAGGCGCGCGGTGCGGTCGGCACCGACCCGTGCGAGGCGGAACTCCTGGCCCTTCTCGAACCGGAGGCTCGCGTCCGACCGAAGGCCGTAGCGGAATGCCGTCCGGCGGATGCTGATCGGGTCGAAGATAGCCGACTCGATGACGACGTCCGTGGTCGCCGGTCCGATCTCGGAGGCCGCGCCGCCCATGACTCCGGCGATGCCGATCGGCCCGGCCGGGTCGGCGATGACGAGCGTCTCGGGCGTGAGCTCGCGCTCGACGTGGTCGAGGGTCTCGAACCGCTCGCCCGGGAGCGCACGCCGGACGACGATCGTACCGTCATGGACGGCGGCCGCATCGAAGGTGTGGATCGGCTTGCCGAGCTCGACCATGACGTAGTTCGAGGCATCGACGACGTTGCTGATGGGGCGCTGGCCGGCGGCCAGGAGGCGCATCTGCACGCGGTCCGGGGACGGGCCGACCGTGACGCCGCTCACCCAGCGACCGACGAACCGGGGACACAGCTCGGGGTCGTCGACCTGGACACGCAGCCGCTCGGCGGTCGGCCGGCCGGACTCGGTCACCTCGGTCGGTCGGCTGGCGCAGCGGACCGCCCGTGACGGCCGCCACCTCGCGGGCGAGACCCAGGATCGACAGCGCGTCGCCGCGATTCGGCTTGACGTCCACGTCGAGGACGACGTCGCCGAACAGGTCGGCGAGCGGCCGTCCCAGCGGAGTGTCGGCGGGGAGGATCAGGATCCCGTCGGCGTCGGCCGTCAACCCCAGCTCATCGCCGGAGCACAGCATGCCGTTGCTGACTGCGCCCATCTTCTCGGTCCGCTCGATCCGTCGCCCGCCGGGGAGCACCGCGCCGGGCAGGGCGACCGGTACGCGCTGGCCGGCCGCGATGTTCGTGGCCCCGCACACGATCTCGAGCGGCTCGCCGTCGCCGATCGTGACTCGGGTCAGGGACAGCCGGTCGGCACGCGGATGCCGTTCCACGGCGAGCAGCTCGCCGACGACGACGTGCTGCCAGTCGGCGCCCCAGCGGACGATCGACTTGACCTCCATGCCGAGCAGGGTCAGGCGCTCGGCCAGCTGCTCGGGCGTCAGGTCGACGTCGACGAATCGCCCAGGAACCGCTCCGGGCCGCGCCGAGCCACCGAGGACGGGCGGCCGCGAGCACCTCTCATCGGAGCTGCTCGAGGAAGCGGAGGTCATTCTCGAGGAACAGGCGCAGGTCGGTGATGCCGTGCTTGAGCATCTTGATCCGCTCCGGGCCCATCCCGAAGGCGAAGCCCTGGTAGCGCTCCGGATCGAGACCGCCGTACTGGAGCACGACCGGGTGGACCATCCCGGCCCCGAGGATCGTCATCCAGCCGGTCCGGCCGCACGCAGGGCAGCCCGGGCCACCGCACACGAGGCACTCGACGTCGAACGCCACGGACGGCTCGGTGAACGGGTAGTAGCCGGGCCGGAAGCGGGTCTTCTTGTCGGCCCCGTACATCGCCCTGGCGAACTGGTCGAGCAGGCCGCGGAGGTCGCCCATCGTGGTCCCCTCGTCGACCATCAGGCCCTCGACCTGGAAGAACTCCGAGGCATGCGACGCGTCGATCGCCTCGTAGCGGAAGCAGCGGCCCGGCAACAGCGCGCGGATCGGCGGCCTGGTCGACTGCATGACCCGGATCTGTCCGGGCGACGTGTGCGTCCGGAGCAGGTGGCCCTCGACGTCGACGTACAGCGTGTCCCACAGGTCGCGGGCCGGGTGGTCCGGCGGGATGTTGAGCATCTGGAAGTTCGTCAGGTCGTCCTCGATCTCGGGGCTCTCGTAGACGACGAAGCCGAACTGGCCGAAGATCTCGGCGATCTGCGCCATCGACTCGATGCTCGGATGGAGCGTTCCTCGCTTGACCGGCCGGCCGGGGGCCGTGATGTCGATCGTCTCTGCGGCCAGCCGCTCGGTCAGCGCCGAGCCGCGCAGGATCGTGCCGCGTTCCGCCAGTGCCGCCTCGATCGCCCCGCGGACCAGGTTGGCGACGGCCCCGACCTGCGGCCGGTCATCAGCCGGCAGGCCGCCGATCCCGCGCAAGACGGTCGTGAGCCGGCCCTTCTTGCCGAGGACCTCGAGCTCGAGCGCCTCGAGGTCGGCGACGCTCCCGGCCGAGCCGATCGACGCGAGCACGTCGTCGCGCAGGCTCTCGAGGTCGCGCGTCAGGTCGGCGAGGTCCACGTCCGTCCTTCTCTGGCTGAATCGGGAGCCCCGATCGAATCCTCGGGCCGATGCGCTCGAGGCCAGCGCGCTTGGCCCTCGGAGCGAGGATCGTGGATCCGTGGGGTCCTATGGGAGCAGCCGGCCCTGCGGCCGGGCCGGGATCAGGCTGTCTTCGCGAGCTCGGCGATCGCCCCGAACGTGGCCGCGTCCCGGACGGCCAGGTCGGCCAGGATCTTGCGATCGATCTCGACGTCCGCCTTCTTGAGTCCGGCGATGAACTGCCCATAGGTCAGTCCGTTCTGGCGGGCCGCGGCGTTGATGCGAATGATCCACAGCTGGCGCATCTGGCGCTTCCGCTGCTTGCGATCGCGTGTCGCGTAGGCGAGGGCATGCAGCAAGGCCTCACGGGCCGGCTTGACGAGGCGCGACTTCGTGCCCTTGCGGCCCTCCGCGTCCTGGAGAAGGCGCTTGTGGCGCTTGTGGGACGTGACGCCCCGCTTGACTCGTGCCATCGGTGTCGACCTGCTCCTAGAGGTACGGCAGCAGGCGGCGGACCTGCTTGGCGTGCTCGGTCCCGATCAGGGACTTGCCGGCGTAGCGCCGGGTCCGGCGCGACGATTTGATCTCGAGGTGGTGGCCACTCCACGCGTTGACGCGAATGAACTTGCCGCTGCCGGTCACGCCGATCCGCTTCTGGGCGGCCTTGTGGCTCTTCATCTTCGGCACGCTGGCCTCACTCTCCTGACGTCACCGGCTCGGGGGCCGGTGTGTTCTGACTGGTTGACCTGGGCTCGGGCCTGGATCCTGTCGAAGCGGCGGGGGCCGGGGCCTCGGCGGGAGCCGGCGGGCTGGCCGGCGCCTCGGCTGGAGTCCCGTCGGTCGCCGGCTTTTCGGCGTCCGCCTGGGCTGCGGCCGGGGCCGCCGGAGTTGCGACCGCTGCCTCTGCCGGGGCCGGGGCTCCGTTGGTCGCCGGCACCGCCTCCGGGGCCGGAGCCCCGTCGGTGGTCGGGGCCGGAGCCCCGTCGGCGGCCGGCGCCTCTGCCTCCCGGGCGTTCGGCGCGTCGTGCGTCTTCGGTTTGTGCAGCGAGGCCATCGTGATGTGCATCGACTTGCCTTCGAGGAGCGGCGTCCGTTCCGCGACCCCGTGGTCCTTGACCCGGTCGACGAACCTGGCAAGCATGTTGCGTCCGAGCTCCGGGTGGGTCAGCTCCCGCCCACGGAACCGGACGGTGACCTTGATCCGGTCGCCGTCCTCGAGGAACTCGATGGCGCGATGGACCTTGGTGTCGAAATCGCCGACGCCGATCTTGGGTGAGAGGCGGATCTCCTTGAAGGTCACCGAACGCTGCTTGCGCTTGGCTTCCTTCTCCCGCTTGGTGAGGTCGTACTTGTATTGACCGAAGTCGAGGAACTTGACGACCGGTGGCGCTGCCATCGGGGCTACCTCGACGAGGTCGAGGCCTCGCTCCTGCGCCATCTCGAGCGCCCGCGGCGTGGGCATGACCCCAAGCTGGGCACCCTCTTCATCGACTACTCGGACCTGTGGGATCCGGATCATCTGGTTGACGCGCAGGTCTCGACTGATGGTCTATCCCCTTCGTTGTGACATGGTTCCGTGCGACCGGCGCGGGGACACGACCCGGCGTCCAGCCGAAGCGGGAGAATAGCACAGGGCGTTCGGACCCGACAACGAACGGCCGGGACGGCCGCGGCGTACGGTCGCCGTATGCGAACCGCCGATATCCAGGCCCTCTTCGGGTTCACCTACTGGGCGGATCGGCAGGTGCTTCAGGCCGTCGCGGCCATCCCGATCGAGGAGTTCGTGCGGCCGGCCTCGGTCACGTATCGGAACCTTCGAGGCACGCTCGTCCACGCGCTCGACGTGGAGATGAGCTGGCGGCGACGGCTCCGCGGCGAGCCCCGCGAGGTATGGGACGCCTCGTTGTCCGCCGACGACTATCCGACCGCCGACGCCCTTGCGGATCTCTGGGCAGAGGACGAGAACGAGATGCGGACGTGGCTCGCCACCCTGACCGACGACGACCTCATCGCGATCGTGGATCTCGGCGACGGCGACCGCTTCCCGCTCTGGTACTACCTCGTCCACATCGTGACCCACAGCGAGCAACAGCGGCGGGACGCCCAGGTCAACCTTTCCCAGCTCGGGCACGATCCGCCAGATCTCGAGTTCCTGTACTACGCGGACTCGATGGTGGAGGGAGGGGCGACCGAGACCTGATCCTGGCCGATCCCTCAGACGCGTCGTTCGCGGCTCTCTGCGGCCAGCCGATCGGCGAGGTCGTCCCACGCGACCGCCTCCTGCTGCTCTCCGCGGGCGGCGTTCCGGGCCCGCGGAGCGACGGTTCTCGCCTCGGCCTCGCGGTCGCCGAGCACCAGCATGTACGGGATCTTCTGCTCCTGGGCGAGCCGGATCTTGTTCTGCATCCGGTTGTCCGATGCGTCGACCTCGATCCGCAGACCGCGCTCGCGGAGGATGCCGGCCAGCTCGCGGGCAGCCTCGAGATGACGATCGGCGATCGGGATGATCGACGGCCTGGACCGGCGCCAGCCAGAGCGGGAACGCACCCGCGAAATGCTCGACCAGGATCCCGATGAACCGCTCGAGCGAACCGTAGATCGCGCGGTGGATGGCGATCGGCCGCTGCGGCTGGCCGTTCTCGTCGATGTAGGTCAGGTCGAACCGTTCGGGCAGCATCACGAGGTCGACCTGGATGGTCGCCATCTGCCACTCGCGGCCGAGCGCGTCGTCGATGTAGATGTCGATCTTGGGCGCGTAGAACGTCCCGTCCTTGGGCTTGAGCGTGTAGCTGATGTCGGCCGCCGCGAACGCCTCCCGGATGAGCTGCTCGGCCCGGTCCCAGAGTGCCGGGTCGCCGAGCGCCTTGTCCGGCTTCGTGGCGAAGGCGAACCGCGGCGTCAGCCCGAACCAGCCGTACGACTCGCGCACCTCGCCGAGCAGCGCCTCGATCTCCGCGGTCAGCTGGTCCGGCCGGACGTACAGGTGGGCGTCGTCCTGGATGAACTGGCGGACGCGGGTCAGCCCGCTGAGCGTGCCCGACCGCTCGTTGCGGTGGAGACGGCCGAACTCGCTGAAACGCAGCGGCAGATCCCGGTACGAGCGCAGGTGCGAGCGGTAGACGAACGTGCTCTCGGGGCAGTTCATCGGCTTGAGGCTGAAGGTCTGACCCTCCGACTCGATCAGGAACATGTTGTCGCGATAGAGGTCCCAGTGGCCGGATTGGCGCCACAGCCGTTCGCTGACGACGATCGGCGTGCTGATCTCCTGGTAGCCGCGGCGGGCCTGGAGCTCGCGCATCGCGCCCTCCAGCGTGCGCCAGATCTGCTGGCCCTTCGGGTGCCAGAACGCCGAGCCCGGGCTGATGTCGTGGAAGCTGAACAGGTCGAGCTGGACGCCGAGCCGGCGGTGGTCGCGCTTCTTCGCCTCGGCGCGTCGCCACAGGTACGCGTCGAGCTCGTCCTGCGTCGGCCAGACGCGTGCCATAGATGCGCTGGAGCATCGGCCGCTTCTCGTCGCCGCGCCAGTACGCACCGGCGACGGCCAGCAGCTTGAACGGACCGATCTTTCCCGTCGAGGCGACGTGCGGGCCCTTGCACAGGTCGAGGAACGGTCCGTGCTCGTAGACGGAGGTCGGCGGCATCGGCGTGCCGTCCCGCTCCGCCTTCGCCGCCAGGTCGTCGAGGATCTCGACCTTGAACGGCTGGTCGCGCTCGACGAAGAGCGCACGGCCCTCAGCGAATGGCAGCTCACGGCGGACGAATGGATGGTCCGCGGCGACGCTCTCGGCCATCCGGCCCTCGATCGCGGCGAGATCGGCAGGGGTCAGCGGCCGCGGCAGCTGGAAGTCGTAGTAGAAGCCGTCGGCGATGGCCGGCCCGATCCCGAGCTTCGTGCCAGGGAACAGGTCGAGAACGGCCTCGGCCATCACGTGCGCGGCCGAGTGCCGCATCGCGTCGAGGTCCGTCTGTGCCCCGGCGTCGAGCAGCTCGTCCGCGGACCCGCGCTCGGGTGCCTCGAACAGCGCCTCGTCGGCGTCGTCCACGTCGACCATCGCGTCGGTGGCCTTTGCCACCGCATCCTCGCTCATCGTCGTCTCCTCGAGAATCAGAAACCTCTCGTCCATCGACAGGACGAGAGGTTCACTCCCGCGGTCCCACCCGCCTTCGCGAGCCATCGGCCCGCGCGCTCGTGGTCGCGCTAACGGGCGACAACCGGGCCGGTTCGCCGGCCGCTCACGGGTGGTTGGTCGTCGTGGATGCGTGCCTGGCTCTCAGCCTCGACCCGGCTCTCTGGACGTCTCCGTCGACGACTTGTGTCCCGATCCACGCGCTGTTTCGTAGTTCGCGGTGCTGGTGCCGGGTGTTGCCGGCACCAGGTCATCCTAGCCGATTACTCGACGGTGATGGTGTAGGTGATCCCGGCCTGGAAGCCGAGAGATTCGAACTCGTCATACGCGCGCAGCGTGTGCGTTCCCGGACTCAACGGCCTGACGACGAGGTAATAGCCCTTGTCCATCGTGAGCCCGGCATCGGAACCGAGCAGGTTGTCCGGCGGCAAGGTGTCGAGGTTGGTCGTCACCACGTAGCTGTCGAGATCGGTCGTGGTCGTGCCATTCAAGGTGACCTCGACATAGGTCAGGAGGTCGAAGCCTTCGTCGACGCACTCGCGGAGATCGGCCTCGTTGTCGCCGTGCCACGGCTCCGGCTCGATGGTGGAACATTCACCACCGCCGGCCGTCAGGACGAGGAACGCGCCGCGTGGCACGACGCACGCGGTCTCGAACTCTCCACCCAGCGAGACCGGCAGGAACCAGATGCTCGCATCGATCGGGCTCTGTTCGCATCGGACGGCGAGGAGCGGGTTCGTATCGGCCGGGGTGGCAAAGGCCCAGTGGTTCCACGCAGTGCCGATGTCGACCAGCGAGTGGCCGAGAGGTCGGGCATTCGCGGGCAGGAATCCGCCCCCGGCGGGCTTCGCCGCGGCCGCGGGTCCGGCGATGGCAGCCAGCAGGATGCACGCGAGCACTGCAGCGCTGAGTCTCCGCATAGTTGGTTCCTCCACTCGACGAGCCTGGGCGGGGCCTCTCCCTTCGACGAACCTACCGACCGTCCGTCACGGCAGCGTCTTTCAGGGGTTCATTCGAGCGATCACCGGCCTTGCAAGTCTCGCGGACAGCGGAAGCCGCCGCCAGAAAAGGCGATGACCGCCGTCAAGGCGGTCATCGCGTGCTCGAGTCGTGATGTGGTGGGCGACACTGGACTCGAACCAGTGACCTCTTGCATGTCAAGCAAGTGCTCTAACCAGCTGAGCTAGCCGCCCGACGTCGCCGGTCCCCCGGTCCACGTGTCGCATCTCCGCTTGGTTCACGGGTGTTCCACGTCCGTGCCGGAGTCACGACCGCCGGATCGAGGAGCCAGCGGCGACCGGCATCATACCCCGACTCGCAACGTGGTCGCTGGTGGCTCGGCGGCGGACCTGTGCTAGCCTCCGCACCGCCCATCCACGAGGAGGACACCCCTGGACATCGCCGCCGCGCCCCCGATGACCTCGCGGACCGGGCTGCTGCAGCGACTGCGCACGGGGGCCAATGCCGGGAACCTGGCCGCCGTCCTGAGCGGCGGCGTCGCGGCAGTCGTCTATATCCGGACGCTGCTGCCGGGGGTCAGCTTCGGTGACTGGGCCGAGGCGGAGATGATCCCGTCACGCCTCGGGATCCTGCACCCGACGGGCTACCCCCTGTACATCCTGCTCAACAAGGCCTTCACGCTGATCCCCGTCGGATCCGTTGCCTACCGGGCCAACCTCCTGTCGGCAGCCGCTGCCGCAGCCGCGGTCGGGGTCGCGGTGCTGATCATGGTCCGCCTCGGCGTCCGGCCGGTGATCGCCGCGGGCGCCGGGCTGGCCCTGGCGTTCACCGGCACGCTGTGGCAGGAGGCCACGTTCTCCGAGATGAACGGTCTCCACCTGCTCCTCGTCGCCCTCCTGCTCCACCGCGCCCTCGCCTGGCGTGCCGACCGGCGCGATCGAGACCTGCTGCATCGGGGCCGTCCTGGCGGGGCTCTGCGTCTCGAACCACGGCCTGGCCATCACCGTCGTGCCGATCGTCGCCTTGTTCGTGCTGGTCGACGCCCGCCGCGAGCTGGCCGCCGCGCCGTGGCTGCTCGTCCGGTCGGGTGCGGCCTTCGTCCTCGGCCTGCTCCCCTACCTCTACCTCCCGCTCCGGGCGCTGGCCGGCCCGCAAGAGGTGTACGGCCCGTTCCTGACGTGGTCCGGGCTGTTCAGCCACATCAGCGGTGCGCAGTTCCGGGGCGACATGCATTTCCTGTCCCCTGAGAGCGTCGGGGCGGCATGGGCGGCGCTGCCGCAGGTGGTCGATCACCTGGTCGCGACCTCGAACGTCGTGTTCGTCGTGGCCGGTCTTGCCGGGCTGGCCGCTCTCGTCGGGCGCGACCGCTGGTTCGGGCTGCTGCTCGTCGTCCTCGGCGTCGTCAACGTCTACTTCTACGCCAACTACCTCGGCGACCTGTCGCACTACCTCCTGACGAGCTGGCTGATCCTGGCCGTCGGCGTCGGGATCGCCGCCGAGCTCATCGTGCGGGCGCTGGTCACCCGGTTCGGGCAGCGCGTCGCGGTCGTCGCCTATGCGGTCCTGGTGCTGCCGATCGCCCTGGCCCTCGGCAACTGGACGAGCCATGACCAGTCGGCCAACCAGGACGGTCAACGGTTCGCGGAGCAGGTGCTGGCCGCCTTGCCCGATGACGCGGTGCTCGTCACCTACTGGGATGCGCTGACGACGCTCAGCTACGTCCACTGCGTCGAGGGCGTCAAGCCCGGCGTGGTGCTCCAGGCCTACGATGCGGCGGCGCTGGTGACGTGCGACCGGCCCCAGCTGCCGCTCACCGACGTCGCGACCCGCCGCCCTGTGTACGGCCTGATGATGTTCCCCGATTCGTTGCAGAAGGCGACCGGCCTCACCCCCGTGCCCGTGGAGCAGGTCAAGCTCCCGTGGGGCAAGCGTTATCCGGAATACGATCGGCCGCTGTTCCGGTTGGAGCCGAGCGACGCAGCGCCCTGAGATGGACGGCGGCCATGCGCTGATTGACGTCGGCGGGGGTGCGCGGCTCGAGCGGTTCGGTGCGCGCGTCGTCGACCGGCCGCATCCGGCGGCGCTCGGGGTGCGGCGCGACCCGGCAACATGGGCCGCTGCCGACCTGCGATTCGACCGCGACCGCGGCTGGGAGGGCGCCGGGGGCGCGGCCGCGGCAATCGATCCGTGGACGGTGGCGATCGCCGGGCTGGCTTTCGAGCTCCGCCCGACTGCGGCCGGACAAGTCGGACTCTTCCCCGAGCATGCGGCGATGCTGCCGTGGCTCCGCGAGCAGGTCGCGGATCGGGTTGACGCAGGCACGGACCGGCCGTCCGCCGGTGTGGACCCGACGGGTGCCGGCGCGCGCTCGACGGAGGCCACTGTCGCTCGGCCGGAGGTGCTGAACCTGTTCGGGTACACAGGCCTCGCGACGCTGGCCCTGGCGGCCGCGGGCGCCGGCGTCGTCCACGTCGACGCGGTGCGACCGACCGTCGCCTGGGCGCGGCGCAACGCGGAACGATCCGGGCTGGTCGATGCATCGGTCCGCTGGATCGTGGACGACGCTCGGGCCTTCACCGCCCGGGAGGTGCGCCGCGGTCGCCGCTACGCGGGGATCGTCATCGATCCGCCGAGCTACGGGCACGGACCGGGGTCGGCGGCCTGGCAGATCGATCGCGACCTCGCCTCGCTCCTCGACGCGTGTGCCCGCCTGCTGGCGCCGGATGGGTTCGCACTCCTGACGGCCCACTCGGACGCGTCGCGGCCGGATCGACTCGGGAGCGAGCTGGCGATCGCCCTCGGCCGCCCTGCCCGATCGGTCGATACCGGTGAGCTCGCCCTCGAGACGGCCGATGGGCGTCGTCTCGAGCTCGGGGCCTTCGCCCGCTCGACCGGCGGAGCATGATGGCGGCGATGGTCTCCTCTGCCCGGCCGCTCCTGACGAGCACTGCCAATCCGCGGATCGCCGCCGCGCTTGCCCTGCGTGAGCGTCGGGATCGCGATCGCATGGGCCTCACGCTCGTCGACGGCGCTCGCGAGGTCCGGCGTGCGCTCGAGGCCGGTGTCGAGGTGGTCGAGGCATTCGTCTGCGAGCCGTTGCTGGCCGGACCCGATGCGCGCGTGGCGCTCGACCGGCTGGCGGCGGGCACCGCTCCCGTCCACCGCACCAACGAGCACGTGTTCGGACGTCTCGCGTTCGGCGAGCGAGCCGAGGGCGTGCTGGCGGTCGTACGTATCCCGTCGCTCGAGCTCGAAGACCTCGCGCTTCCGGTCGAACCGCTCGTCCTCGTCCTCGAGGCCGTCGAGAAGCCGGGCAACCTCGGGGCCGCGCTGCGCAGCGCCGACGGGGCAGGAGCCGACGCGGTCGTGGCGGCCTCGCCGCGCACCGATCTCTTCAATCCCAACGCGATCCGGGCGAGCGCGGGGACGGTGTTCGCGATCCCGGTCGCCGCCGGCCCGACCTCCGCGGTGCTGGACTGGCTCCGCGACCGTGCCATCAGGATCGTGGCCGCGCGGGTCGACGCGGATCGGGCCTACACGGATGCCGATCTGACCGGCCCGGTCGCCATCGCCCTGGGTGCCGAGACCGACGGGCTGACCGAGGCGTGGGCAGCCGACGACATCGAGGCGGTGCGCCTGCCGATGCTGGGCATCGCCGATAGTCTGAACGTGTCGGTCACCGCGGCCGTGCTGGCCTACGAGGCCCGCCGCCAGCGCGGCGAGCCCGCCCGACCGATGGAGAGGTGACCGTGGATCCGTTCGACTTCGTGATCATCGGTGCGGGGCCCGCCGGCGAGGCGGCCGCCTTCAAGGCGCTCGAGCTGGGCGCCTCCGTCGCGATCTGCGACCGGCGCTGGTTCGGTGGCAGCTGCCCGCATATCGGCTGCCTGCCGTCCAAGTCGCTGCTCAACGGCGCGGCCCGCCACAAGGCCAATCCCGACGCCTACGACTGGACGGCGGCATCCGCGGCGCGCGACTACATGGTCAATCGACCGGCAGATGCCGACGAGCCGGACGATTCGAGCCATCTCCGCCGCCTCCGAGATGCCGGCGCGACCGCCTACCGCGGGACCGCCACGATCGCCGGGCGCGGGAAGGTCGTCGTCGAGCACGAGGGAGCCACGCACGAGCTGACCGGCACGAACGTGGTCGTGGCCGTCGGGTCGACGTCCAAGCGGCCGGACATCGACGGACTGGACAAGGTCACCCTCTGGACCAACCGCGAAGCGACGCTCACGCGCACGCTGCCCGAGAGCCTCCTGGTCCTCGGCGGCGGGCCGACCGGCTGCGAGCTTGCCCAGGTGTTCGCCCGCTTCGACGTCCCGACCGCCGTCATCCAGTCCGGACCGCGGCTCGCCCCGACCGACCATCCGCGCAATTCCGAGGTCATCCGGGCCGCCCTCGAGGAAGACGGCATTCGCGTCCGCACGGGCGTCCGGGCCCTGCGCGCTCGGGCCGGGGCCGGCACTGGTGGTGCGCACGTCATCGACCTCGACGACGGTACGGCGGCCGAAGGCCACGTCGTGCTGCTCGCGGTCGGCCGGACGTTCCCGATCGACGAGCTCGGCCTCGAGCATTACGGCGTCGACGCAACGGGCCGGACCCCCTTCTCGCGCGACGGCCGTCTGCGCATCGCCGACGGGCTGTGGGTCATCGGCGACGTGGCCGGTCCGGAGCTGCACACGCACCAGGGCCACTACCAGGGCGAGCTTGCCGTCCGGATGGCGCTCGGCGAGGACATCCGGCCGGACTACCGGGCACTGCCACGCTGCACGTACATCGATCCCGAGGCGGCATTCGTCGGCCTGTCGCTCGACGGCGCATTCGAGGCCGGTCTCGACGCCTTCGAGCAGGTCGCCGATTTCGCCACGAGCGCGAAGGGCTATGCGGTCCAGGCCAAGTTCGGACACGTCACGATCGTGGTCGACCGGCGCTCGCGGCAGCTCGTCGGCGCCGCCGTCGCCTGCCCGGACGCCTCCGCGGTGATCCACGAGTGCGTGCTGGCGCTCAAGACCCGCGTCCCGATCGACGTCCTGGCCGAGACGATCCACGCATTCCCGTCGACGTCCCGGATCCTCAACGGGCTCTTCGCCGACGCCCGGCGCGAGCTCGACGGAAAGGCCGCCAAAGACTAGGAGTCCGGCCGCAAGGATCCGCCCGGGCGAGGCGCCGCGGCCTTACGCCTCGAAGACGACCCGGCCGTCGACGAGGACGAGCGACGGTCGCGTCCGGGCGAGCGCACCACCGGGCTCCACGGGATCCAGCAGCGACGCCGCCGGGATCACGGCGATGTCGGCCCGCTGGCCGACGGTCAGCCGCCCGCGATCCGATTCCCGCGCCGAGGCCGGCGGATCGATGCAGGCCGCCCGCAGGGCGCGTTCGATGCTGAGGCCTTCCGACGGGGCGAATGCTGCTGTTCCCGCCGGCCAGCGAGGGTCCTCCCTCCGAACGGCCAGCGCGAGCCCGGGCCACGGATCGAACGGCTCGACCGGGGCGTCGGTGCCGAACGGCATGACGACTCCGGTCGCGGCGAGGGAAGCCCAGGTGTAGCCGTGCCGCTCGGCCCGGTCGCCCCACAGCTTTCGCGCCTGGGCTGCATCGCTGCCGAGATGCGACGGCTGGACGCTGGCCGCGATCCCGCCGGCTGCGAAGCGCCCGCGATCCGCCGCGTCGAGCAGTTGGACGTGCTCGATGCGAGGCATGAACGGCACCGTAGACGCCGTCGGCTCGAGCGCGTCGAGGGCGGCACGCACGGCCGCATCGCCGATCGCGTGGATCTGCGTCGAGATCCCGCCCTCGGCGGCCCGGCGTGCCTGCTCGGCAAGCTCCGCCGGCTCGGTGATCCAGACGCCACGCCGACGCTCGGGCGGCAACGGGCGTTCGGGCTCCGGCTCGATGTCGGCGAGCAGGGCGGCCGTGCGCGACCCGAGCGAGCCGTCGGCGAAGCACTTCTGCCACCCGATGCGGGCGCGTCCCTCCGGGTTCGCGCCAAGGATCGCCCCGCTGCGGAGATCCCCGGCAAGCGCCGTGTCGAGGGCATCGGCGCGCATCGATGCCAGCAAGCGGATGGGCAGGCGCCCGGTTTCGGCGAGGTGGGCATACGCCGGGTACGACCACTCGAGGTCGGGATCCGGCCTCAGTCCGCCGGGGTCATGTGCGGCGACGATCCCGACGGCGAGCAGCGCCAGCGAGACCGCGACGATACGGCCCTCGAGCTCGGCCTGATCGGTCCGCGGGATGCGCGTCGATACGAGGGCCGTGGCCGCTTCGTACAGGACGCCGGTCGGCTCACCGGCGGCATCGCGACCGATGACGCCGCCGTCGGGATCGCCGGTGTGACGGTCGATCCCGGCCTCGGCGAGGGCAGCCCGGCTCACCAGCAGGGCATGGTGGTCGTGTGCCCAGAACGCGCCAAGCCGTCCGGGGGCAACCGTCTCGAGATCGTCGGCCGTCGGCCACCGTCCCCAGCGATCGACGTCCCAGCCGTGACCCTCGAGCCACGACCCCCCGTCGGGGGACCCTTCATGCGCCACGCGGATCTGACCGAGACCGTCGGCGAGCATCGCCGCGCCCGTCAGGTCGATCTGTCGCGTCGCTTCGGCGGTGCCGGCCAGATGGAGGTGCGCATCCGTGATGCCCGGGATCGCGACTTCATCAGGCTCGAGGACGATCCGCTCGGTGAACGGATCGGCGCGCGTCTCCAGGGCGACCTCGGACCCGGCGAAAGCGACGCGGCCGGCCCGGATCCCGATCGCCTCGACCCAGCCAAAGCCGCTCGACCCGGCGAGCGTGGCGATCCGGCCGGTGATGAGGAGATCGAGCGGCACGGATCAGGCGACCGGGTCGGCCAGAAGGTCGGCGAGACCGCCGTGATCGAGGCCGGCACCCAACCCGAGGGCAAGCGCCACGCGAGCCTTGACGGCGCACAGATGCCCGACCGGCAGGGCGCCGGCACGTACCCATTCGGCTCCCCCGCCGGGGAAGGCATAGGCGTCGCCCGCGCGCCCGGCCGGACAGCGCGTGGCATGAGCGACGGCGACCCCCGCGTCCATCGCCCGGACCGCCGCGGCCAGCAACCGCGGATCCGTGTTGCCGGCTCCCGTCGCGGCGACGACCACCCCGTCCGCGCCGGCCGCGACCGCGGCGTCGAGCAGGGACCCATCCATCGCCACGGTCGCGGTCACGATGTGGACCCGCTCGGCGGCGCGGTCGGTGGCGACATGGCGGCGCGCCGTCCGTCGGCGGTAGAGCGACACGCCGTCCGCTCCTACCCGGCCGAGGGAGCCACCGTTCGGGCTGCGGAACGTGTCCAGGGCGTCGGCATGGAACTTCACGACGTCGTCCGCCGGCTCGATCGTCCCGCCGAGACAGACGACGACGCCCGAGCCGCGCATGGCCGGCGACGCGGCGGCTCGCACGGCATCGCGCAGGTTGGCCGGGCCGTCGAAGACGGGCGCATCGGACGCCCGCATCGCGCCGGTCACCACGACCGGCTTGTCACCGTCGAGCACGAGGTCCCAGCAGAACGCCGTCTCCTCGATGGTGTCGGTGCCCTGGACCACGACGGCGCCGTCGATGGCGGGGTCGGCGAGGGTCTCCCGCAGCACCGCGGCGATGTCGAGGAGCTGCGCGAAGCTGAAATGGCTGGCCGGCGTGCGACCAAGGTCGATCGGGACGACGTCCGCGATCGCCTCGATGCCCGGTGTCCGGGCAAGGATCGCTGCACCGTCGAGCACCGGGACGTTGCCGCCGGCAGCCGGGTCGAAGGCGGTGCTGATCGTGCCGCCGGTGAAGACGCACGCGACACGGGCCATGACCGGAGGCCTCAGCCCGCCTCGCCCGTTCCGACCGGCTCGCTCGGCTCCACCGGCTCGCCCGGGTCCGAGGCGCCGGGGACGGGTGTCGCGGGCACGGGCTCGGGCTCGTCGTCGTGCCCGGTCCACGTCGGGAGATCGGCGCCGAGGGCGCTCGCGATCGGGTCGACCATCCGCGGGTCGGCGGCGGGCCGCGAATCGGTCTCCTGGAGCGGCCCTCGGGTCGCCACCGACACGATGCCGACCACGGTCACCATGATCGCCATCACGAAGATCACCGCTGTCGTGCCGACCAGGTCTGAGATCGGCCCGACGATGATGATCGGCAGGAAGCTCGCCACCGAGACGAGCATGCCCAGCACGCCGAACACCCGACCGCGAACATCCTCCGGCAGATCCTCCTGGAGCTGGGTCTGCGACGGGATCGCGACGAGGCCGTAGGCGATCCCCGCGAAGAAGGCGATGACCACGACCACCGCCAGTAACGAGGTGACCGCTGACAGGTCGAAGCCGCCCGGGGCATCGGCGCGCTGCAGAAGCCGGCTGATCGGTCCGGCCGCCGACAGCGCAGCCAGGAGGATTCCAAGCGCGATCAGGGCCGACTCGATCGTGCGGCGGCGGGTGAAGTAGCGGCCGTACGAGTTCAGCAGCAGGATCCCCGTGACGATCCCGAAGCCGAGGGGCAGGACGACGACGGCGAAGTCCTTGGCGGCCAGGCCGAGCGTCTCCTGGGCGAAGTCCGGGCCGAGGACGCCGAGGACGCCGACCAGCGAGGCGGCGATCGCGAGATAGCTCAACGACCAGGCGATCGAACGGTTCGCGCGGATGAAGCCGAAGCCCTCCCGCAATTCGGCAAAGGTCGACTCGACCGCCTGCTCCGCCTCGCCGACCCCGAGCCCGTGGTGGGCCTCCTTGACCGCCGCGGGCGGCGGGGCCGATGGCAGCGTGAAGCAGAAGATCGCCGCCACGAAGTACAGCGCGGCGACGACCAGGATGACCGCCTCCGGGCTGGCGACGTTGACGACCAGCGGTCCGAGCAGCGCGAAGCCGAGCGCGAACGCGGCGTTGAGGGTCAGCGTGAAGATCCCGTTGGCGGCGAGCAGCTGCCGGCGCGGGACGAGGACCGGGATCATCGCCAGCTCGGCCGGCGCGAAGAACACGGTGATCGTCGAGATCGAGATGTTGAGCAGGAGGATGAGCGCGAAGTTCGTGCCGACCAGGTACAACGCCACGAACGCCACGGCTCGCAGCAGGTTCGTCGCGATCAGGATGAGGCGACGGTCGATCCGGTCGACGTAGACGCCGGCGACCGCCGAGAACAGGACGGCCGGCACGAGGAAGGTCAGGACCAGGAGGCTGACCGCGGTGTTCGACTTGGTCGAGTCGACGACGATGACCGTCAGCCCGAACAGGACCATGTTGCCGCCGATCTGGGTCGCCGCCTGCGACAGCCAGAGACGGAGGAAGCCCGGGTTGCGGAAGACCGACAGCGGTCCGGCTTCGGCCGGGTCGGGCGTCGTCGGGTCGGACGTTGTGGGCTCGGGGACCGTCTCCGCAGCCGTCACGCCGCCGGGCCGCCCGGCGTGGGCGTCGTCACCGCGGTCGTCACGGCCGGGTCGCCACGGGACACGAACTCGACGAGGCGCTGCTCGAGCACCCGCCGCTCGAGGAGCACGTGGCGGCCGCAGGTCTGGCAGCGCAGCCCGATGTCGGCGCCGAGGCGATCCACGAGCCACGTGCTCCCGCCGCACGGATGGGTTCGGCGGAGGCGCACGACGTCGCCGAGAAGGATCTGGAGGACGGGTCGCTGGGACATCGGCGGGTCAGCGTATCAAAGGCGAGGCCGCCCATGCGCCGGGACGAGCGTCCGCTGGGTCGCCGGCAGCTCGATGCGATCGACCGGCGTGACGGTCACGACGATGTCCGGCTGGGTGGCTGCCAGCTGGGCGATGACCCCGCCCGAACGGGTCAGCGAGCCAGTCAGCTTGTCCGGAGGCCCGATCGCAGCGAGCTCGAAGCCGGCGGCAAGCGCCCTCCCGTCGATCTGGGTCTGGCCTCGACCGCCGGTGACCACGACGCCCGCGACCACGCGCGTGCCACCGACCGCGATCGCCTCGGCGCCGGCGTTGCGCAGCTCGTTGATCAATTCCTCCACGCCGGGCGCGTCGATCGGGCCGTCGATGGCGATCGTGACGCCCGGACCGGCCACGGGATCGAGCCCGGCATAGGCGCGCACCCGCTGGAGGTCGGCCCCGATCTCGTCGACCGACGCGTCGCCGCGCGACCGGTTGGCGACCAGGGTGGCCAGCTCCTGCTCGAGCGACGAGCCCTCACGTCGGAGCTGGTCGTTCCTGGCGTTCAGGTTGGCCACGAGGACCGTCAGGTCCTGCGCCGAGAGCTGGGCCAGGCCGGGGTTGCCGGCCTGCGACCGAAGCTGGACGACGACCAGCAGGCCGAGCACGAACGCGACGGCCGCGATGGTGAGCTGGCTTCGGCGGCGGTACAAGCTCACCTCCCCGCCGCGATGCTCGGCACCGGTGAGGGGCCGGCGGAGGGCGAGGCGATCGGACGCGAGTACCGCAGGGTCACCGTGCCGACGAACGCCGGGATGTCGACCGAATTCCGGTTCGGCCAGCGAGATCCGGATGCCGTAGCCCTCGCCGCGGGCTCGCACGAAGTCGACGAAGCCGGCCGATCCGCTCAGCCGGTCGTAGAGGTCCGCGGCGCCGAGGGCGGTCACCTGGTACGGCGGCGTCAGGTAGGCCGAGTTGATCAGCAGCGAGGTGCCGACATCGATGATCGCCGTCGTCGGGGTGATCCGTTCACCGTTGACCGCCACGGCCTCGGCGCCGGCTCCCCACAGCTCCTCGACGACGGTCTGGATGTCGCGCGAGCCGACCAGATAATCCGCTTCGCTTCCGCCCGGTGGCACCGGTTGCGGCGAATCCTCGAGCTGGATGACGATGCCGGTCCCCGTCAACGCGATCAGGCCGGCCGCGATCCGGGCCTGTTGCAGCTGGGCATTGAGCTGGCGAGCGAGGTCGGCCGCGCCGACGCCCTGGCCCTCGACGTTCTGGATCTTGCCGCGGAGCTCGAGCACCCGTGCCTTGAGGCGGTCCTGCTCGCGCCTGGAGGTCGATCGCCGTCTGCACGAGCGGGGTGCGCTCCTGGGTCGTGTAGCGGACGCGTGGACCCTCGGAGGCGAGCTGTGCCGCGATCAGGAAGCCGAGAGCCAGCAGCGCGACGCCCAGGGTGATCTGCCAGGTCGGCAGCATCCGGATCCGGCCGAGGGCGGTCACCAGCCCCTCGGCGGCTGAGGCGTCCGGGTCCGGCGGGCGCCGACGACCAGGAGGACCACCACGACGATCCCGAGCATGGCGACCAGCGGCGGGATCCACTCCGGGATGTCACCGACGCCCGAGGCGGCACCCGACGCGGGGCTGCCGGCCGGGACCGTGGTCGGTGCCACGGCCCCGCCGGTCACGGGCTGGGGCGATCCCGCTGATCCGCCCGTCCGGCCCCATGCCGCCGGCACGGGTCCCGCCGGGAGCCGGCTGCGGTCCGTATCGCGCCGGTTGCTTGCCGCCCACGTCCTTCAGCCAGGCCGCGCCGAAGGCCGTGTCGTCGACCCCGAGCGCGGCGCTGAACGCCTCGGCGTCCGTTCGCCCCTCGGCGTATGACCGGATCAGCGTCACGAGCGCGTCCTTGCCGTGGGTCCGGACCATGTAGTCGACGGCCGAGACGCTCTCGGCGTAGGCCAGGTAGAACCGGTCGGTGGTCGTCGGGAACTGACCGATCAGCCCGTCGAGCGGGATGAGGTCGCCGCCGCGAGCGGCATCGCCCACGGCGTTCCGGTAGTCACGGTCGTAGCCCTGGCTGACGTAGTCGGCGAGGCCTTCGTTGAGCCAATGCGGCGGGGAGTGGTACGCGTTCTTCGACGCCGTGTTGAAGACGAGGTGGGTCAGCTCGTGCGGGATGACGATGCCGACCCACGCATCGTCGATCTGGGCCGGCGGGATCAGCGCGAAGAGGGTCCGGATCGAGGCCACCGCCAGTCCGCCGACGCTCTCGCGGATGCCCGGGCCGATCGCGGCGCGGAACGCGTCCTCGTCGGCGTAGATGTAGAAGTCCATCGGCTCGGTCTCGGTCACCCCGAGCAGCTTCGAGGATTCGGCGACCGCGTCCTCCGCGATCCGCAGCGCTCGTCGGCCGAACGCCGCCGATCCCTCGGTCCAGTGGACGCGGACGATGGGGCCGGCCTCGGTCTTCCACTCGAACCGGTCGTCGTCGTAGGTGATCCTCACCTCGGGCCCGAGCTGCACGTCGGCCGGGTCGTCGCCGGCGATGAGGCGCCACTGGGCGACGAGCGGGGTGTTCGCCAGGAGGAAGGTATCGGCAGGGATCGAGCCGGTGGGTGAGCGTCGACGACCCCGGGCCCGGCGTGCCCGTGACCACGATCACGGTCGGGCCGATCGCGTCGGCCGTGGTCACGAGGAGCTCGACGCGGGCGGCCGCCTTGCTCAGCGTCACGGGCTGGCTGAAGGTCACGCCGTCGCCGAACGTCGATTCGGCTGTCGGCGTCCCGAAGTCGGCCCAGCCGGCGGCCGAGGTCGCGGGCGCAAGACTCGATCAGCAACACTGCGGCCACGAGCAGGCTGCCGATCCGGCGACGCATCACTCCGCCCACGCCAGCCCCGCCATGCGCACGATCCCGAGACCGTTCTGGCCGGCCCCGAGCAGGCCCTTCCGCGTCAGCGACCAGCCCGGGCCGTACGACAGCGGCACGACCGGGACATCGTCGCGGACGATCCCCTCGGCCCGGTCGTAGGCGGCGTTCGCGGCGGACGGGTCGGTGGCCGACGCGGCCTCGGTGATGGCGGCATCGAACGCCGCCGAGCTCCAGCGCCCGTAGTTGTTCGATGCGCCGGTCCCGAGCAGGACGCCGAGGAAGTCGTTGCGCCCTGGATAGTCGGCGACCCACGCCAGCGACCAGATCGCCGGCGGCTCGATCCGTCAGCCGCTGGAAGTAGCCATCGCCCATCGTCTCGGAATGCAACGTGATCCCGAGCTCGCGGTGCACCTCCTCGACGATCGCCTGGTCGAACCCGGAGCCGCCGGTCATCAGCGTCGTGTCGGGGAACCCGGCACCGCCCGGGAAGCCTGCGTCGGCCAGCTGCTTGCGGGCGTCGGCGGGGTCGTATCTGGGCACGAAGTCGGCGTCGCTCCGGCCCGGGATGCCGGGCGGAACCATCGAGTTGGCGACCTGGACGGTCTCGCTCGTCCCGCTCAGCCCTGCCATCCGCCGCCAGTCGATCGCCTCGCCGAATGCCCGCCGCACCCGCACGTCGTCGAACGGCGGCTTCGACGCGTCGAAGCCGTAGTACTGGACCGCCAGCGAGTCGTCACGCCGGAGCTGGGGCCCGAGCGTCTTGTCGTAGGCGATCCACGACGCGTCGATGCTGCTGACGCCGGTGAGGTCGAGCTCGTCGCCTGCGAACGCCTCGACCGGGCTCCCGCCCGCCAGATCGGCGACGAGCTCGATCTTCGAGATCGCCGGACGGCCGGCCCAGTAGCGGTCGTTCGCGGTCAGGTTCAGGCCCTTGCCCGTGGAGCCGGTCAGGACGTAGCCGCCACTCGAGACGAAATCGGGTCCGGGTGCCAGGCCGGTATTCCGGTCGGCGACCTGCGGCGGAACGATCCCGAATGACGGGCCGGCGACGATGTTCACGAAGTCGGTCGCCGGTCGCACGAGGTCGACCACCAGGTCACCGGCGGCGTCATCCGCGCGCAGGCCGACGGAAGCCGGGTCGGTCGACGTCCCGCGCAGGTACGCCTCGGCACCCGCGACGTCGAGCACGAGCGAGGCCAGCGGCGACGGGTGGTCCGGGTCGATCAGCCGGAGCCAGCTGCGGACCACGTCCGAGGCGCGCAATGGCGTCCCGTCGGAGAACGTGAGCCCCGGCCGGAGGTGGAAGGTCAACCGCCGCCCGCCGTCGTCGAATCGCCACGACTCAGCGAGGGCCGGCTGGACCCTGAGGTCTGCGTCGAAGGCAGTCAGCGACTCGAAGAGCTGGGCCGTGATGGCGGCGCTGCCGGCATCGCCCTGGGCCGCGGGATCGAGGGTCGTCGGCTCGCCGGTGAGGATCCTGACCGGGCGATCCGGCCCCGCTGCGGTCGTGTCGGCACACGAGACGAGCAGCGTCGCGAGCACGGCGACGGCGATCAGACGACGCATCGCGCGGAGTATAGGGCGGGTCGGGCGGACGGCCCTCTCGGCGGTCGCGCGGCGACAGTTCGACGGGCACGAGATGAGGCCTCGCAAATCCACACCGCCGGGGGAACGATGGAACTGGACCGCGAGGCCTCTGGAGATACAACGAGACCCGGTCCGAAACGTTAGGCCCGATCGCCGGCGATCCTCGATGCGGTCGCCGCGACCCGCCGGTAGCATGGGACGCCTGTCCAGGCGCCACGGGGATGACCCACATGCTCCGTCTCCGCAACACGCTGACCCGGCAGGTCGAGCCCGTCGAGCCGATCGAGCCCGGGCGGGTCCGGATGTACACCTGCGGCCCGACCGTCTACCGCTACGCCCACGTCGGCAACCTGCGCAGCAACCTGCTCGCGGACCTCATCCGACGGACGCTGCTGTACCACGGCGTCGACGTGCTCCACGTCAAGAACATCACCGACGTCGGCCATCTGCGCGACGAGGGGATCGACCGCGGCGCCGACCCGATGCTCGTCCAGGCCGGTCTCGAGGACAAGACGCCCGCCGAGATCGCGAATGCCTACGAGGCGGCTTTCCACGCCGACGAGGCACTGGTCAACATCCTCCCGGCGCATGTCTTCCCGCGCGCCACCGAGCACATCCC
This sequence comes from uncultured Chloroflexia bacterium, assembly GCA_963842695.1. GTDB lineage: Bacteria > Chloroflexota > Limnocylindria > Limnocylindrales > CSP1-4 > SPCO01. The sequence goes on along the minus strand of CAWJHK010000012.1, from coordinate 40,772 downwards.
GGAGATGGTCGAGGCTCGCCGAGGCGCTCCAGGACGCCGGCTACGCCTACGTCAGCTCCGACGGCAACGTCTACTACTCGGTCGGTGCCTTCGACGGGCTACGGCCGGCTATCGGGCAACACGCTCGCCGACCTCCGGGCGGGCCATCGGGGCGACGTCGAGCCCGACAAGCGCGACTCCGCCGACTTCGCGTTGTGGAAGGCCGCCGGCCCGGGGCGTCTCCTCAAGTGGCCGACGGCACGCTGGGGCGAGGGCTTCCCCGGCTGGCATCTCGAGTGCTCGGCGATGGCGATGCGCTATCTCGGTCCGACCTTCGACATCCACACCGGCGGCATCGACAACGTCTTCCCCCATCACGAGGACGAGATCGCCCAGTCGACGCCGATCGTCGGATCCGTGCCGGCCCGGCACTGGGTGCACGGCGAGTTCCTGCTGATGGACGGCCGCAAGATGGCCAAGTCGGCGGGCAACTTCCAGCGTGTCACGGAGTTGGCCGATCGCGGCATCGACCCCCTGGCGTTCCGCTACCTGACCCTGACCTCCCGGTACGCCCGCAAGCTCGAGTACTCGGACCGCTCGCTCGAGGCGGCCGCGGCGGCGCTCGGGTCGTTGCGGGCGGGCCTGCGCGCGCTGGGGCCGCCACCGGAGGACGGGCCGTGGGTCGCACCGCCGGTCCTGCGCGCGGGAGCCGCCGGCGACCGGCCAGAGGGCGTGGCCGAGGGACCGGCCGGTCATGGCGGCACCGACTACGAGGTGACCGACCGTGCGTCCCGCCCGACTGCGCCGCTGACCCCGGACGGGCCGCGCTCTGCACGACCGGTTCGTGGCCGCCATCGACGACGACCTGGACATGCCGGGCGCGCTCGCACTCCTCCGGCAGATCCTGCAGGCGCCGCTGGAGGCTGACGAGCGCCGCTGGCTGATCCTGGACGCGGACGCCGTCCTCGGGCTCGCGCTCCACACCGTCTGGGACGCGCCAGGGGAGGACGACGCGGCCGCACCCGACGAGGTGACGACACGGTTGACGGCGCGCCAGGCGGCGCGCGCCACCGCCGACTACGCCACGGCCGACCGGATCCGGGCCGAGATCGAGGCGCTCGGCTGGGACGTCGTGGACGGACCGGACGGGTCGACGGTGCGCCGCCGTTCCTGACCGGCTGGTCAGCGCTCCTTCGAGCTTGGAACGGGGCTGAGGAGCAGGTCCCGGCGCGGACCGAACCGGTCGATGATCCGGTAGAAGTTCCGCTTCGACTGCCGTGCCCGCTCGTCCTCCGACAGGCTCGCCCAGCCTCGATGCTCGTGCCGCGTGGCGGGCAGATCGCCGACGCCGACGGCTCGTCGCGGCCGGCTCCCCTCCCCTTCGTCGCGCAGCACGAGGCTCCACCAGATGTCGAGGTTGCGATAGAAGCGGAACCGCTCGTCGAACGGGCCGCGCTCGGCGTAGTCGCCGCGCCGGAATGCCTGGAGATAGCCCTCGATCGCGTCGGCCTCGCCGGCCGGCGCCTCCTCGAAGTGCCGCAGGTCGGCCGACACGATCCCCCATCCCCCGGCGACGGCCACCGATGGGTCGTCGAGCGCCTTGACGAGCGGCGTCACGACGTCGCCGATGGGCTCGACGCTCGTGTCGAGCAGGATCACGACCGGTCCGCTCGCCCGCCGCAGGCCCACGTTGAGCGCTGCGCCCTGCCCGAGCCGCTCGCTCGTCCAGGCGACCTCGACGGGCAATGGCTCCTGGTCGACCCCGGCGGTCTCGATCGCCTCGAGCGCGGCCGCCTGCTCGGGCGACGGTCCGTCCGCGACGATCACGACCGAGATGCCGGCCGGTGTCGATTCGGACAGGCCCGCGAGCGCACGAGTCGTGTCCTCCGGCCAGTCGGTGGCGACCATCACGACCGTCGCCAAGCCGGTCGGCGGGTCGTCGAGACGCGAGGGCACGCTCGCGCTCGAGCCGTACCGGACGTGGCCGCCCTCGGCGACATCGGGTGGAGCCACCGGGGTCAGCGCGAAGTCGGTGCCGCGATCGGCCACCTTCCAGCCCGCCGCCTCGATCTCTGCCCGGAGCCGGTCGGCCTCGGCCCAGTCGCGTGCCTCCCTGGCTGCCGCCCGCGCGTGGGCCGCCGCCAGGACGTCGTCGGGGATCCGCCGGCGGGTCACGCGAGACGGCGGAGCATCGACGGGACCAGGCCCGTCACGTCGGGGTCGTCCGGCCAGCCGAGGCTCGGGAGCACCCGATCCGCGTAGAGCGCAGCCTCATGCACGGGCAGGACGGTCGACGCGAGGTCGAGGGCCCGCCGGCCGTCACCTGCCGAGATGACCCCCGAGGCGACCCACGGACCGAGATAGGCATCGCAGAGCTCGTCCCGGCCGGGGACACCGCCCACCGCATACGACGGATGATCCAGGAAGGCCGCGGCCGACAGGAAGGGGTTCGTCACCGAGCCGTCAGACCAGTCGAGGATGACCGGACCCATCGTTCCGAGGATGACCTGCCTGGCCGAGAAGTCGCCGTGGTCGAGGCTGTCGGGGATCCCGATCGCCGCCAGCTCGCGGCAGGCCCCGGCGATCGCACCGGCCTGTGCCCGGACCCGCGACGACTCGTCCGCCGTCAACCCATCCCTGGCTCCGGCCCGCACGAGCCGGTCGTCATCGAGGAGCCGGACGACCGAGTCGGCGAGCCCTTCGAGCGGAGCCCTCGCGACACCGGCGACCGCCAGCGCGTCCGTGTCCGCGGCGAGGACGCGCTGGAGCTCGGCCAGCCGCGACAACGTGGCGGTCCACGCCGCGGGCTGGTCCACGACATCGGTCAGGAGCGGTCCGTCGACGTGGCTCGTGATCATCCGGCCGGCTGGCACGTCGATGGCGAGTGCCGGCGCCACCGAGCCCGGGTCGATATCGGTCAGCAGACCCGCCAGGGCCACCTCATGAGCGAAGACCTCCGGGACGGCCTTGGCCCAAACCCGGCCATGGTCGGTCTCAAGGGTGAACAGCGCGGACCGGGCCCACGACCGCACGTGGTCGACCGGGCCGCGGCGGCGGATCCCGAGCTCGTGAAGGCGGGCGTCGATCCACTCGGCCATGTCGGCCTGCCACGAAGGATCGGACCAGGGGGCGTGCGTCGAACGTACGAGCTTCGCGATGGGAGTCTCTCCGTGGACGTGCGACGGCTGCCGCCAGCGACCAGCGTAGCGCCATCGCGGGCGCGACCACCCGGCCCCGGACCCTTGATCAGCGGATCGCGAGTCGCTCCTGCGCGATGCGCCGGATCGCCCGGTCGACGTCGGGCGACTCGGCCATCAGGGCACGGAGTGCCGCGGCCGGGATCGTCACCAGCCTCGCGTCCTCCGTTGCGATCACGGTCGCCGTCCGGCCATAGCCGAAGTCCCTGCCCCAGTCGATCGCGCCGACCTCACCGAAATGGTCGCCCGGCCCGAGTGTGTTGACGAGGTGGTCGTCGATCCGGACCTCGAGGCGGCCGGTGCGGACCAGGTAGAAGGTGCGCGCCAGCGCCCAGCGTTCGATGACCGCGTCGCCGGCGCGGACCGTGATCTCCCTGGATGCCGCGAGCAATCGCGCCCCCTCGTCGGCGCCGACCGCCTCGAACGCCGGAACCCGTCGAAGGTCGCCGACAGAGAGATCGGCGCCGCTCGTCGAGTCGACGACGACCGTCGCCTGGCGAGCCGCGCGCTCGCGTCCAGGTCGTTCGGCGCCGTCGACGGTCGTCGCCCCATCGTCGGGGATGTCGAGGCCGGCCACCCGATCGAGCGCATGGACCACGTCGGGAAGGTCGCTGCTGTGATTGAGGACGCACAGTCGGATCGCGTAGCGGCCGCCGATGAAGGTCGAGGTCAGGAGCACGTCGCCGTCGGCAGCCAGGGCGCCCACGATCGACTCGTTGCGGCGGTCGACATCGGCCGCGCTGTCACCGGGGCGGCCTCGCCGCCGGAACGTGACGACACCGAGACAGGCGGGCGTCAGCAGCTCCAGTCGATCGTCCGCTTCGATCCGTCGCTGGGCCTCGATCGTCAGGTCGATGGCGCGGTCGATCGCGAGGCGGAAGGCGTCCAGGCCGAAGGTCTGGATGGCCAGCCAGATCTTGATCGCACGACTGGCGCGGGTCAGCTGGAAGCCGCGGTCGGCGAAGTTGACCGCCTGCTGGCCGTGAGCGCGTTCCTGGAGGTACTCGGGATGCAGCTCGAACGCCCGCTCGAGTGCCGCGCCGTCACGGACCATCAAGCAGCCGGCCTCGAACGGTATCGCCAGCCACTTGTGGGGATCCAGCGTCACGGAATCGGCCAGCCCCAGGCCGCCGATCGCCGCCCGACCACGCTCGGTCAGGACCGCGAACGCCCCGTATGCGCCATCCACGTGAAGCCACACGCCCCGCGCGCGGCACACCGCGGACAGGCCTGCGAGGTCGTCGACTGCGCCGGTGCTCGTGGTGCCCGCGTTGGCGATGGCCAGGAACGGGATGCGTCCGGCGTCCACGTCGGCGTCCATCGCAGCCTCGAGATCAGCCGGCCGCAGCCGGAACGCCGCGTCCGTCGGCAGGATGCGGATCTGCTCGGGCCGGAAGCCGAGATGGCGCGCGGCGCGGGCGATCGACGAGTGCGTCTGATCCGACATGTACGCGACGATGTCCGCCGACATCGGCCCGACGAGAGCTTCCCGGGCGCACGCGATCGCCGTCAGGTTCGCCGCCGAACCACCGGACACGAGGACGCCGGCCGCCTCGGGCGGGTAATCGATCCAGTCGCGGAACCAGCCGAGGACGGTCAGCTCCAGCTGGCTGGGGCCGGCCGACTCCCGCCACGCACCCGAGTCGATGTTCGTGGCCGACGCGATGAGGTCGCCAAGCGCCGCCGGCCATGTCCCCGCCCCGGGGATGTAGCCGAAGAACCGCGGATGGTCGAAATGGCCGACGAATGGCAGGATCTCCGTGTCGAGTCGCTCGAGCAGGGTCGCGAAGTCGCGCCCCGTCTCTGGCGCGGGCTCGTCGATCCGGGCTTCCATCTCCGACCGCGGCGCTGTCCGCAGGACGGGACCGTCGCGCAAGGCGGCCATCCGATCGACGAGGAGGTCGACGACCTCGTACCCCATCCGTCGCATCGCGTCGCGATCGAGCTCGAGCGGGTCGCCGGCCATCCATCTCCCCTCTTCGGTCCCGGAGCGCGGGAGTATGCACCAGCGGAGACCGGCAGGGTCAGGGACCGGCGGCCGAGCGACCCTCCAGCCCCATGCGCTCGGCCAGCACCCGCGCGTCGCGCTGGAGCCCGAACAGCGTCGCGGAGCCCTGGTCGTGCTGCCACAGCGAGCCAAGGAGATACAGGCCGGGGATGTCGGACACGCCGCGGACCTGGCGTGCGAAGCCCATGTCATCGGTGATCGACGGCTCGATCCAGCCGAGGCTCTGGCGGTAGCCCGTCGTCCACAGGACGGTCCCGATGCCGGCGCGGTCGAGGTCGAGCCGCTCGACAACCGGGGGCTCGAAGGCGACGGTCACCGTCGGGTCGGCCGACGGGCAGTCGAGGGCCGCGGCCTCGATGTATCGATCGATCAGGCCGCGGAACCGCTCCTCGAAGAAGCCGTCCGCGAACGCCAGGTTGGCGCCGACGTCCGGTGCGAACGTGACGTGCTCGCCGTCGATGCCGGTGAGCCGCCCGAGGATCGTCGTGCCGTCGACGCCGATCTGCCGGAGGTCGATGTCGTGGCCGCCGCGGTGGCCGGACAGGTGTGGGTTGGCCGCCAGCCGCCGGCGGGGATCCGGAAGGTGGGCGACCGTCACCAGGCTCGTGCCGTACGGCTCCCCGTCGTTGGCGAGCGCCGACAGCCAGGCGAAGATGTCTCGGCCGCGGTAGCGACGTGGCACCCGACCGGCTGCACCGCCGGACAGGAAGACCGCGCGGCCGGACGCGCGCAGCTCCTCGACGATCTGGACGCCGGTCTGCCCGGATCCGACCACGAGGACCCCGCCGGGCGGCAGGTCCGACTCGCGACGATAGGTGCTCGCATGGAGGCTCAGGACCCGTGGAGGCAGGCCGGCGGCGATCGCCGGCACGTGCGGGATGTGGAACCCGCCGGTGGCGACCACGACCGCAGAGGCGTGGAGCCGGCCGCCGGTGGTATCGAGGTCGAAGCCGCCGTCCGTGCCCGGGCGGAGTCGCTCCACGCCCACCTCGAGCAGGCACGGGGCCCCGATCCGCTCGGCGTAGCCGGCCACGCGGCCGACGATCTCGTCGCGCGGCATGAAGCCGTCGGGATCGTCGCCGTCGTACGGCGCGTCGGGGAACGACGCAGTCCAGTTTGGGCTGACGAGCCGGAACGCGTCCCAGCGGTCCTGCCAGCTACCGCCGAGGGACTGCCGTCGGTCCAGGAGGACATGCTCCCGGCCCGCCTGCGTGAGATGCCAGCTCATCGTGAGCCCGGCCTGACCCGCGCCGATGACGGCGACGTCGGTCCGCGGCGGCACTGTGCTCATCTCGGTTCTCCGTTGGCCCAGCCGTCCCGCCGTCGGAGGGGAGGCGGCCGAGACATCGACGCCGCGATGATACGAGGCGAAGACAGCCGGGAGTAGCCTTCGTCCGTCCGGGTAACGGCAGCGAGTCCGAGGCGTCCTGACGAACATGCCGACGACGAACGGTTCCGCGGTGAGCCCCGGCGTCCACGCGATCGCGCTGACGCGCGTGAAGGCGCATCTGATCGATGAGCAGCCGGCGACGCTAATCGACGCGGGCTTCGCCGGGTCGGGCGCACGGATCGAGCGAGGACTGGCCGACGCCGGGCGTTCGATCGCCGAGGTCGCCCGGGTCATCTGCACCCACGGCCACCCGGACCACGCCGGCGGCGCTCGCGAGCTCGCAGAACGTGGCCTCGAGATCCTGATCCACCCGGCCGACGCCGAGGCCATGCGCACCGGCTGGGGTGACGCGATCCGGCATCCGTCGCGCGGGCGGCTCTTCGCGGCCATGACGCCCGAGCTCCCGTCCTTCACGCCGATCGAGGACGGCGACGTGCTGCCCGTGCTCGGGGGGCTGGCGGTGATCCACACGCCGGGCCACACCCCTGGAAGCGTCTGCCTCTATGGCGCTCGGGACCGGGTGCTGTTCGTCGGCGATGTCCTCCAGCGGCGACGTCGGGACGGTGTCGTTCGCGAGCGCCCTGTACAGCGACGACCACCGCGCCGCCAGGCGAGCGATGAAACGACTCGCCTCGCTGGACGTCAGCACGGTGGTGTTCAGTCACTACCCGCCGCTTCGCGACGGACGCGAACGAGACCCTGGCCGAGCTGGCCGGGCGGGTCGGCGACTGACGGTCGCCGACGAGGAAGGGACGCGCGTGCAGACACTGATCGATGTCGTCGCGGAAGGCGGTCGCCGGTTCGACCGGCGTCCGGCCCTGCTCATCCGGCCGTCGTTCCGCACGCGCGTCTGGCGTTACCGCGACCTCGTCGCGACCGTCCCGCGCGCAGCCACGGTGCTCGCCGAAGCGGGCCTCGAGCCGGGCGATCGGGCCATCCTCTGGGCCGTCAACCGTCCCGAATGGGGCATCGCCCTGCTCGCCATCGCCCACCGCGGCGCCGTCGCGGTCCCGCTCGACGTGCGCCACACGGTGGACTTCGGCCGCAAGATCGTCGAGCAGACAGGCGCCAGGATGGTCGTTGCCACCCGGCAGACCGAGGCATCGGCGAGACAGCTCGGCCTGCCGATCGTCTTCCTCGAGACGCTGCCCGATCGGGCGCGCCGGGCCGACCCACTGCCAGCCGCCGCGATCGATGCGACCACGCTTGCCGAGATCGTGTTCACCAGCGGCACCACCGGCGAGCCGAAGGGCGCGATGCTGACCCACGGAAACCTCGTCGCCGTGCGCGACGGCGATGACCCAGGTCCTTCCCTTCGACCAGCGCGACCGCCTGCTCAGCGTCCTGCCGCTGTCGCACCTCTACGAGCAGGTGCTCGGCCTCATCGCGCCGCTGATCGTCGGGGCGAGCATCGTCTACCCGGTCAGCCGCCAGCCGGCGGTGCTGATCCGGACGTTCCGCGACTATGGCGTGTCGGTCCTGCTGATCGTGCCGCAGGGCCTCCGCCTCCTCGACGCGGCGATCGAGCGAAAGGTCGACCAGAGCGGCCGGCGCGCGCGTTTCGAGCAGCTTCACCGGATCGCCAGGCGGGCGCCCCGCCCGATCCGCCGGCTGCTGTTCCGGCCGGTCCTCGGCGAGTTCGGCGGGCGCCTGCACACCATCGGCGTCGGAGCATCGGCGCTCGAGATGGAGATCGCCCAGCGCTGGACGGAGATGGGGGTCGACGTGCTGCAGGGCTACGGCGCGACGGAGATGGGACCCGTCGTCAGCTTCACCCGGCCGGGTCGGAACGTCCTCGGCACGGTCGGTGAGCCGATCCCCGGCGTCGAGGTCCGGATCGCGGACGATGGCGAGATCCTGGCCCGCGGTCCCGGCCGGTTCGCGGGCTACTGGCAGAACCCGGAAGCCACCGCGGCGGCGGTCGACGCCGACGGCTGGTATCACACCGGCGACCTCGGGGCGATGACGCCCGAAGGCATGCTCACCTTCCGTGGCCGCAAGAAGGACATGCTCGCGCTGCCCGACGGCCAGAAGGTCTACCCGGAGGACGTCGAGGCGGTCCTGCGCGAGGACGAGCGAGTGCGCGACGCCACGGTGGTCGGCTGGCCCCTCGGGTCCGGGCTGCGGGTGCACGCCGTGCTGCTCGTCGACGACGCCGACGTCGCCGCCGACGTGGTCCGCACCGCGAACGGACGCCTGGCCGCGCACCAGCAGATCCGCGGGTCCACCGTCTGGCCGGATCCCGACCTGCCACGCACGCACACGCTCAAGGTCCGCAAGCCCGACGTGCTCGCGCGGCTCGCAGACCTGGAGCGACCCGGCTCCGCTTCCCTGCCGGCTGCTGCCTCGAGCGTCCGGCGTGACCACGCCGACGCCGACGTGGATCCGGTGACCGCGATCGTCGCCAGCGTCGCCGGTCTCGAGCCATCGGGACTCGCCCCGACTACGCGCCTGTCGAGCGATCTCGACCTCGATTCGCTCCGGCGGGTCGAGCTCCTCGGCGTGATCGAGGAGGAGCTCGGGATCTTCGTCGACGACGACGCCCTCGATCCGGATGCGACCGTCGCCGATCTCGTCACGCTCGTCGAGGCAGCGCGGGCAGCCAAGCGCGGGGTGCCGGCGTGGCGGTGGCCCTTGTCGCCCGTCGTTCGTGCGCTCGGGATCACGTTCCAGGTCCTGCTGATCTACCCATTCGTGCACCTCTTCTACCGGGTCCGGACGACCGGCATGGAGCGTCTGGCATCGATCGAGGGCCCCGTCCTCTTCACGCCGAACCACTGCCTCCATCTCGACAACGGGATCATCCTGACCCGGCTCCCGCTCGGGGTCCGCTGGAAGCTCTCCGTCGCGGCGGCAGCCGACACGATCTACGAGAACCCGGTTCGCGGGGCGCTCGCCTCGGTCATCGCCAACGCTTTCCCGCTCCAGCGCGAGGGTGGCGTGCGGCGCAGCCTCGAGCTGCTCGGCACGCGCCTCGACAAGGGCTTCAACGTCCTCATCTACCCGGAGGGAAAGCTGACCGTCGGCGGACCGCTCCAGCCGTTCAAGGCGGGGGCCGGCCTGATCGCCGTCGAGGGCGGGACGCCGATCGTCCCGGTCAAGCTCCGGATCAACGCGATGTCGATCATCGACCGCCGCCGGTTCCCGGGACCGCTGCGGGGCGACGTCGAGCTCCTCATCGGCGAGCCGATCTGGTTCGATGCCGACACCGACCACGCGACCGCCACCTCGAAGCTCGAAGCCGCGGTCGCCGCCCTCTGATCGCATCTGATCGAACAAAGATCGAACGATTCGGGGCTCTCAGGCGTCATATACAGGTAGAGGGGTGTCGCCGGTCCGCCGGCGTCCATCCAGTGACAGCCATCCGAGGCGCCGCAACGGGGCTGGGACCCTACCGCGAGCGCGACCGAACGCCGCCCCGACGGGAAAACGAGTCTTTGGGGCCTCGTCATCAAACCGTCGGGGCGCATCGGTCCGATGAACGCCGAACGTCAGTGGCAGCTCGCCGCGCCGCTGTCCGTCCAGGTGGTACCCGACACGGGGACGAACCGCCACGTATAGCCGGTCGCCTTCAGCTCGAGCTTCAGGACCCCGTAGACACGAGCCTTGCGGACCTCGGAATGGGCCTGGATCGTCGCGAGCGACCGCATCTCCGCGCCACCGGTCCCGATGACGAACTCGCGGATGCCCGCTGCGCTGTCGACGGTCCCGTCCGGACGCTGCGGAGCGAAGCGCTCGTAGTCGTGGTCGTGGCCGTTGATCACCAGGTCGGCGCCGGCGTCGTACAAGGCATCCCAGAGCGGACGCGTCTCCGCTGTGCTCCCATGGATCCCCGAGCTGAACAGCGGGTGGTGCCAGATGGCAGCCACGCAGGCGTGCGGGTTCGCCGCAAGGTCGGCGCGCAACCACGCTTCCTGGGCGGACCCCGGCCCGCAGCCGCCGACCGACGCGCAGTTCGAGTTCAGGCTGTAGATCCGCCACGTGCCGACGTCATAGGCGTACCAGCCCTGCCCGGTCGTGCCCGCCCGCGAGCCGAAGTAGTTGAAGTACGGCGCCGCGCCTGCGGTCTCGTACTCGTGGTTCCCGGGAACCGGGTCGCGTCCGGCTCTTGAACCTTCCCCACGTCGGGTTGTAGCAGTTCGCGAACTGCGCGGCCGTCCCGGACTCATAGGCGAGATCCCCGGCCGTGAACACCGTGCCGGGGATCCGGTCGATCAAGGCAGGCCGTCGCCGAATCGCCGGTGCTGCCGCAGGAGGCGATGTCGCCGGCGCCCACCAGCACCGGGTCGGAGCTGGCGGCATCAACGACGGCGAACGCGTCGACGTCGACGCGCCGATGTCCGGGGGTCGCCTTCACCTTGATGGTGATGCGGTGCTTCCCGACGCCCTTCCAGGAATACGTGAACACGGCCCGCCGCGGCCGTAGCGTGGCGCTGTACGAGGCTGACCGTGGCGACGGCGGTGCCGTCGATGTAGACGCGTGCAGAACCTCGGCTCGGGCCGCGCGGGGCGATCCACGACACCTGGCTGCCCGTGAAGGAGAAGCTCGCCGTTGCGCCCCGCGATCGCGAGAACTTGACGGCGCCACCGAGATGCACCGAGGAGGAGCCGAGCCGCCACGTGCCGGCGTAGTGCACCGCCGACGCTCGCTCGGTCACGAGCCTCGTGTAGAACGTCCCGCCGTACCGCCAGGCGCTGACGTTGCCCGGCTCGATCGATCGCCCGGACCTGGTACTGCACGGCTCTCACGGGAGGCAAGCCCTTGCGAGACGCTGCGTGCGCCGGCGCTGGGCAGCGTGACTCGAGCCCAGGCTCCTCCGTCGAGCCGTCGTCCGGAGCTCGTACCGGGCGACACCCGATCCGATATCGGTCGCGGCGGGCCAGCTGACCGTCATCCGCACGACGCTCGGGTCGACGATGGCGCCGCGGTCAAACCGCGTGACCGGCGGGAACGCGCTGCGGTGCGGAGGTGTCCGGGACCACGGTCACGGTCGCCGTGGCCGAATGCGTGCCCACGGTCGCGGTCACGGTCGCGTCGCCTGGCGAACGTGCCCGGAAGAGGCCGTCCGCGCCGAGCGTGCCGGCGCCTCCTGCCACCGACCAGCTCACGGGCGAGCCGGCGATGCTGACGCCGTTCAGCGCGGCGTCGACCCCCTTGGCCTGGAACGCGACCGACTCCCCGACGAACACTCGGGCGTCGCCGGGTCGCACGACGATGTCGGCGAGCGGGCCGGTCGGGATGGACGACACGACGAGCAGCGCATTGTCGACCGCGCGCTCGCGGCCGTCGGACGGCCGGTTGACGAGGGTCGCCTCGACATCACCCGGCCGCCGGACGAGCGCAGTCGTCGAGCCGCCACCGTCGAGCATGATGGCCTTCGCCGCACCCTGGTCGAGCAGCAGGCCGGCGAGATCCGTGGCGGTCACGCCGATGCTGTAGCCCGGCTGCCGGCCGTCGACGGTGGCCAGGACGAGGCGGCCGTCGCCGCGAAGCGCGACCGCGGTCCGCGGATGGTCCTCGGTCGTGATGGACGAGACCGGCCGGACGCTCGCCGTGGCCTCCCTCCACGAGCCACTCGCGCCCGCTGACCGCCTCCACCACGTTCTCCCAGCCGGCCGTGATCGCGGTCGCGACGGTCACGGACGAACCCACGGGAAGCGCGGCCAGGGCCGGGCCATCCGGGCCCTGGGCAGAGAGGACCAGCGAACCCGCCGGGATCGTCGAGTTGCCCCCGGCGGGCACGACGGCCGCGACCGTCGCCGTCCAGGTGCCGCTCACTCGGAGCGGCAGGGCTGCCCCGGTGAGCACGACCTCCGTGCCGTTCCCGAGCGATTCGGTCGATGCGCCCCAGCGCCTGGTGTAGAGGACGAGCTCCCCGCTCCGACGCGGCTTGTTGATCCGATCGACGGCGAGGGACGTCGTCCCGTCCGGCAGCGTCACCGTGGTCCGGACGGACACGTCGCCCATCCTCGGCATCTCGGCGGCATCGAACCCGAGCGTCGGCTTCAATGCCTTGGCGCCCGTGATGAGCTCGCCGAGGTGCACCTGGAGCCCGACCGGTCCGCGCGTGCCACTCGGGTCATCGGTCCCCCAGATGTCGCCGTTGATCGCGGCAACGACCCGATGGCCGTTGCGCGAGACTCGGCCGGCCTGGCCCCGGACCGTCTCGACACCGTTCACGCCGCCGGCCGGGCCGGACGTCTCGAGGCTGATGCCGGGTGCCGCCGGGTCGACGTCGATGAGCTCGACGACCTGCGGGCCGTCTGTCGTGGTCCATCTGCCGTGCCGGCGGACGACGCCTCCGGCCACCGGGTCGGTCATGGTGGCGGCGAAGGGGACGGTGGTCGCCGTTGTTTCGACGGAGCCGGCCGGCGAGACAGGCAGCGGAGCAGCGACGACCGGGCTCGACGGCACGATCGACGCGACGATCGTCAGGACGAGCAAGCGACCGATGCGTCGCAGCTTCACCGGTGCGCCTCCGGCGCTCTGCACGGATCAGCAGCGGGAATCGAGGGGACGGGCTCGATGTGGTCGGTCTTGGGCATCTCGGGCTCTCGGGGTGGACCATTCCGTGCCCGTCACCGTCACGCCTCCCGGCGATCGAGCTCCAGCCACGACGAGGTCACATCCTGCCGATCCCGACCTGGATTCTCCCGTCCTCGATGGTACCGGCGACGACCGCAACCATCGGCTTGCGGCCCTGAGTGTCTGATGGACCGGATGCCCCCTCAGGCACCGATGGCCACGAACGGCGCCCAGTAGTAGGGCTCGGCGTAGGGCCGGCTGGCCGGGTCCTCGAGACCGAGCTGGCGCAGGCCGGCCCCGGCGTCGGCCGTGGACATCCGCGTGCCCGATCGCTGCTCGGCGGCAGATGCCACCGAGCGGTGGGCGGCGAGGAGGGTCACCAGGTCGTCGGCGGTCCGCGTCTTCAGCCAGACCTGGGCCCGGCGCAGGGCGGCCGCCGGCGGCAGCGGTCCCTCGCCGGTCGCTGGGTCGCCCTGGCGGTGGTAGGCGTAGAACTGGGTCATCAGCAGCGTGGTCGAGAGGTCGTCGACCGACCAGAGCGTGCCGATCACCCCGGGCACCCCGGCCTGGAGCAGCCCGGCCGGCAGCCCGATCGCCTCGTCGGGCAGGCGGCGGGCATCGGTGATCGCGGTCTGGCAGGCGGACAGGACGACGAGCCGGGTGTGGCCGAACCAGTCGCCGGCCAGGATCTCCTCGAGCCGCACGCGGCCCTCGTCGTCGTCGGGCAGGGGCGGATCGGGTCGGGCCAGCTCGAGACACGAGTCGAGCGGCGTGTCGGCATCGAACCGGCCGTGACAGGCGAGGTGGACGTGGGTCGCCTGCGGCAGGAGATCGACCAGCGCCGGCTCGGTGGCGGCGGTCTCGTAGAGGGGGTGGCTGGCGCCGTCGGGGAAGAAGCGGGCGACCTCCTCGAGCTCGGCCCGGGCGAAGGCCAGCGGCTGTGGATGGGGCTGCGGGTTGCCCACCCCGACGAGGACCGCCGGCCGCGCCTCGCGGGCGGCGAGCGCGGCACGCGCCGCCCGGAGGACGAGCGCGCCCGGCGTGTGGCTGACGTCGAACTCGTCGAGCAGGCAGCGCGTCTCGCCATCGACCGGATACGGCGCGGCGTGGAGCGGCAGCAGGCCGAGCAGGCCCGTCGGCAGGAGGACGACGCCGCGCGCTCCGAGCTCGCGCAGCCGGGCCGCGACCGGGCCGATGAGGCTCGTGCCGACCGTCGGCAGGCCGTCGGCCAGGGCCGTTCCGAGCGCGTCCTGATCGCCCATCTGGCCGGCCAGGTAGCCACCGACCACCTGCCCGTCGCGGACCGTCGTCAGCAGCTCGTTGAGCACCGTCGTCGTCAGCTCCGGGGCCCAGATCGCCTCGAAGGTCGGGGCGGCCGAGTCGGTCGCGCCGCGACGACGAGGAGTGCCACGCTGCCGGCGGTCGTCGTGACCAGGGCGACCACGGGGCAGCCGGGCTCGGCCACGCCTGCCACCTCCTCGACCGTCGGCAGCCGGCCGAACCGGGCGTGCCCCGGGAGTTGCTGGAGGCGCCCGATCGCCGCCTGCAAGTCCGCTCGCACCTGGCGGGCTTCGTCCTGGAGGACTCCGCGCGACGTGGTCGACGCTGCTTCAGGTCGGCCCGTCCCACCGGCTCGCTCCTGGCTCTCGAGGGCGCGCAGCTTCCCAGCTGCCTGCTCGTAAGCCGCATAGGCGTCAGGGTCCAGCGCCTCGACGTCGGCGAGGTCGGCCCGGTCGCGCTGGATCGCCTCCGTCAGCACGCGGGCGCGCCCGCGCTCGAGGGCGAGGATCGCCGCGGCGGGGCGCCGATCTGCGCAAGGGCGTACGCGGCCCCGACGGCCAACCCCTGCGCGGCGCCGAGCCACGTCTGCTTGGCGCCGGGCAGGAGCTGGCCCTCGTACAGGCGCTCGATGGCGGCGAGGCCGTGCCCGTACGCCTCGGCGGCCTCGGCCCAGGCTCCCCGCGCGCTCGCCCAGCCGCCCCATGTCCTGGGCGGTCACGAGAGCACGACCGCCGGCGCGACGGTCAGACCCGAGCGGCACGCGTCGCGCATCGCAGCGACGGCTGCCTCGAGGTCGGCCAGCGCGTTCGTGCGACGGTGGCGCTCCGTCATACCGAAGCCGAGGTTGCCGAGGCGGTCCACCCGGAAAGGGGAATTGGCCGGAGTCGCCTCGATCGATTCGCGGAGGGCCGCGATCGCCGCCTCGAGATCCGCCGGTACCCGGCGTGCGACGATACCGAGCGAGAAGGCCGCCGCCGATGTCCTCGAGGTACCTGGGCCGCGGTGGGAGCCTCGGCCGGCGTCGCGTCCAGCGCCTCCTCGAACGCCGCGATCGACGCCTCGAGATCGGCGAGCATCCGCTATTGGCGTCGTAGCGGTCACGCAGGCTCTCCGCCACGTTGGCGAGGATCCTCGGTCGTTCGGGGGAACCGGGCGGGATGGTCTCGAGCGCCTCCTCGTGAGAGGGCGATCGCCGCCTCGAGGTCCTCCATTTCGCCCATGCGCGCGTAACGCTCGCGCAGGCAGGTCCCCAGGTTGTGGAGGGCGGCGGGCCGCGTCGGATCATCGGCCGCCGTGGCCGCGACCACCTCCTGGTAGGCCGCGACCATGGCATCGAGGTCGGCGATCGACCCGGTGCGGTTATAGCGAAAGTTCAGGCCGCCACCCAGATTGTTGATACGGGCAGGCTGGCCAGCGGGATCGTCCCGGCCGATCTCGGTCGACTTCCTCCAATGCCGCGATGGACGCGTCGAGGTCTGCCTGGTCTCCCGTTCGAGCGTGGCGATCAAGCAGGCCATTTCCCAGGTTGGAGAGGCCGGTCGCCCGATTCGGTCCAGTCGGACGGAGCGAGTTCCAGCGCTTCCTCGAAGGCCCGGATCGCGGCCTCGAGGTCTGTCGGTGCACCGGTGTACCAATACCGACGCTGCAAGCTATTCCCCAGGTTCGAAAGATAGCTGACACCCGGTCGAGCTCCTCGCGGCGGTGCGATCTCGACCGCCTCCTCGAAGGCCACGATCGCGGCCTCGAGATCTGTTGTCACGCCGCCGTGGACATAGCGGTCGAACAGGCCGGAGCCCAGGTTGCGAAAGGCGGGCGGGTCGATCGGGAGTGCCCGCCGGTGTGGTCTCGACCGCCTCCTCGAAGGCGATGATCGACGCATCGAGGTCGGTCGAGGCCCGGCTGCGATCAAAGAGGGCCCGAAGGGAGCCTCCCAGGTCGCTGAGTCGCGCGGGCCGACCGGGGTCATCGAGCGGGGTTGCCTCGACGGCACTCCGATAGGCCACGATCGCAGCGTCCAGGTCCGCGAGGTCGCCTCGTGCGTCGAAGCGGCGACGCAATCCGGACGCGAAGCTGGTGAGATAGTCCGGTCGATCTGGAGAACCGACGGGGACGACTTCGCATGACTCCTGGAACGCCGTGATCGAAGCGTCCAGGTCGGTTGGCCCGCCATTGGTGTCGAAGCGGCGCCGCAACACGGCGCCGAGGTTGACGAGAAAGCCCGTTCGCTTGGGAGAGTCGGGTGGCGCGTGCTCGAGGGCTTGCCGGAAGGCGGCGATCGCCGCATCGACGTCGGCGGCCGTCGCGCGGAGAGCCAAACGCGAGAGGATCGCATACGCCAGGCTGCCGTTGTAGGCCCCCCGGAAGACGGATTCCGCCGGTACCGTCGTCACCGCGGCCTCGAATGCCGCGACCGCCGCGTCGAGGTCGGCCAGCGCACGCTCACCACTGGACAGGGACCTCAGATGGAGTGCGAGGCCCAGGAGATTGAACCCACGCGCACGAAACTCCGCCGAAGACGAGCCGAACGCGGGGTGCCTCGTGAGCGCCTCCCAGGCCTCGACCGCGGCGTCTCGCGCGGGCGCGTCATCGGGATTCGCAGAGCGTATGTTGTTGGCAGCGACCGCCCGATCCATAGTCTGCTGCAGCTTCGGCGGTACCGCCAATGCGTCGCGGCTATCAGCGGGGTCGTTCCCCTGCCCCATCCACCGATCCCCCGTTCATGGCGTGTCGTCGCGGCCGATCGTCACTGCCCCCAGGTCACGACGCGTCGAGCTGGTACGCGAGCATGATCTTGTCGACTGGGAACGTTCGCGTATCGGCCGGGTGGCGACCCACGCCGAGGTTGTCGAACCGGTTTGTGTAATTGGCTTGGTAGTACCCGAGCTGATCGTCGGGCTTGGTCTTCAGGTAGCTGGTGATCAGACCGATGCTCTGCTCTGCGACTTCGAGCACGGTGCCGTATGCCGGAACCGCAGCGCTGACCGCCGTAGCCAAAAGGCCCGACAGCTCCTTATAGCGATCGTCGGCCATCGCGCCACTGATCGCGCTTCCGATGTCGCGAATGCCCTGGTTGCTGCGGATGACCAGCAATGAGAAGGCGAGCGTGCGCGGGAGCTGGCCCTCTCTGTAGTAGACGGTGAAGACGGCCGATGGGTCGTTCGCCCGTCCCAGCGGCAACATGTCGCCGTCCTTGATGCCTTGATAGGGCTTGCCCTGGAAGGTGATCGGCTCCGTGCCCAGCCCGTCGACCACGCTGCTGACGACGATGACGCCATTCGACGAGGATCCGAGCCAGCCGTGGAGGCCGGCCATCACCTGGATCGCCAGGATCTGCAGTCGGACGGCGGTGACGTCCTTTGGCAGCTCTCGCCGTCGCCGGCCACCTGACGCCGCTGGTGGAGTCGACAGGTCGTCGTCCGTGACCGTCTCAATCACGTCGGGGCGAAACGCGTCCCGTGGCTCAGCGACGTCGTCCATCGTCGTCTCCTCGTCTTGTCCCCGGCTCAGGGTGCTCCCGAGCGCGCCAGTCGCGCGTGCGGATGGGCATAGACCGCATAGGCGAGCCACGTGGCGTCACCGTCGGCGCGTGCGCGCTCGCGTGACTCGACCGTGGCCTCGGCGACCGTCGCACCATCAAGCAGCTTGCGGTAGAAGGTCTCGGTGAACGCTCGACCCGGGACGTCACCGACCGACCACTGCGTGCCGATGAACGCCCCCGCGCCGCCGTTGAGGAAGGCCTGCGCGAACCCGCCGATCCCCGTGAGCGCGTAGCCGAGGCGTCCTGTCTGGCACGCATTGAGCACGACGAGGGGACGCGAACCGTCCGCACCGGTCAGGTTCGACCGGGTGTTGACCGTCGTCGTCGGTGAACGGTGCCTCGATGTACCGCCCGTCCTCGACGCGGCCCTGCAGAAGCAGCCGCGCCTCTGTGATCGCGTCGGTCGCGGCTGCGCCATGTCCGGCGAAGTGCAGAAGGTCGAAACCGCCCCTGGTCGAGATGAGCTTGCGGACCGGGATCGGTTGCGGCTCCACGGCCGTCGCCCCGAATGCTTTCTCGAGGAATTCCCGCTCGGCTTGCGCCTCGGGCAGCTCGTATCGACGGTCGGGATAGTCGGGGATCACATAGCGAGCGCGGTTCGGTCGGACCTCGAGGCGTTCCGGTGGCCAGCCACTGTCGTAGAGCCAGCGGACCAGGCCCATCTGGCCGAGAAAGCGCGTCTCCCTGGGCAGCGGTCGCTCCGGCTGGCGCAGGTGGACGAGCTCCCACGGGATGAACGGCTCCGTCGCCAGAACCTGGATGCTGGTGAACCGCCGGCGGTTCACCCAGAGGAGCTCCTGCAGCTTGTCGGGCATCAGCTCGTCGAGCAGCTCTCCACCGAACTCGCGCAGCTCCTGGTTGAACGCCACCACGTCGTTGTTCGTGCTCAGCCAGCGGTCCTCGATGCGCTTGTAGAGGCTGCTCACGTACGCCTGCGGGTCGCCGGTGATCGGCCGCGACTCGAAGCGATCGAGGATACCGAGGGCGGGTGCCTCGATCTCGTACTCGTAATAGAGGCTTCCTCCGCGCTCGGCCTGGCTGATCCGCAGCTGGTGGAGCGGCTCCGCCGGCTGGGTTGCAGCGGATGTCTGTCCCTCGGCCGTTCTGCCGACCCGGTGACGGAGCAGGCGAGCCGGCGCCCACGACATCGGCCGTCAGCTTGAGCGTGACGAGCGGGACCTGGCCCTGGCGTACTACCACCCAGAGACTCGCCTGCCCGGAGTCGGTCGGTCGGACGTCGAAGTAGACCGTCTGTGGGCTGGCCGGTCGCGGGGACCTCGACGTCGGCCCGACTCTCGCCGACGATCTCGACGCCGGTCTTGGGCAGGACCTGGATGATCAGTCGCCTGCCCGGATCGACCTCCGCGGCGCCCTCGGCCGACGCCGCGTGGATCGGCCCACCGACGGCGTCGCGCGAGACGATCACCGCGACGCTGGCGACCCGGTCGACGGTCAGCGTCTGGTCCATCTCGGCCCGGACGTGACACGTCGCCGCAGGAGCCGTGGCCCTCGGTGGTGCCGCGGCCGGCGGCGGAGTGGCAGGTGCCGATCGGGTCGCGCCCACTGATCGAGTCCCGCCCGCATTTGGAGCGGGGAGCGCCGGCGCCGGCGCTGGTCCGATCGCCCGACGAGCCTCGGCCACTCGGTCGCCGAGCCGGTCTGCCAGGCTCGCGAGCGACGGCCCATCCGCCGCCGCGCTGCCGGTGTTGGCACCGGGCTCACCGCGGGCCGCCCCGAAACCGGCCGATCGGACCCTCGGCGCCGGTGATGGAGGCGGTGCCACCGGTACGCCACCCATCATCGGCGTCTGCGGCGCCCGTCCCGGCGACGCCGCCCGAGCGGCTTCCCGGAGCCTCGTCCGCGCTTCCGGGTATGCCCGCAGGGCCATGACCAGGTCCGCCGTGACATCCGGATCGCCGGTCGCCTTCAGGCGCTCCAGCAGCGACTCGAGGTTTGGAAAGACCGTGGGCCAGTCCTTCCCGACCAGCCCCGGCAGCTCATCCCAGATAGCCAGGAACGCCTGCAGCACCACCTCGGGACTCATCGCGAACCTCCCAGGGCGTTATACACCCGGTCACTACGGTCCTGGTTCTCGACCGGGCCTTGCCGGCGTGTCAACCACGTCGAACCTGGCCGAGCACGTCGGCCGGCCGACCAAGTCCACGCACCGGGCTCAGTGCGCCAGCCACCACCGCCACGACCAACAGCGGCGGCGCCCGTCGCGACGAGCGCGAGCGGAGCCCCGACGACCTCCGCCAACGCCCCGATGCCCACGAAGCCGATCGGCCCGAAACCGAGCGAGAAGAACCACACGCCCATCGCGGCGCCGCGGCTGGAGTCGGGCACGACCTGCTGGAGCAGCGTCTGGCCGAGGGCGTCACAGCACGCGGCCGCCCCGCCGAGGGCAAGGCAGAGCACCACGGCCACCGCCGGCGAGGTGTTGATGCCGAATGCGATCTGGCCGATGCCGAAGGCGGCCATCGCGCCGATGAACAACGTGGGCGACCGGCCAGGGCGAACGCGCGCCAGCCAGATCAGGAGGGTGACGCCGCCGATCGCACGGGCCGCGAGCAGGACGCCGAACCCTCCCGCCCCGATGCCCAGGACGTCGCGGGCCATCGTCGGGACCACCACCCAGCCCGAGAAGCCGAGGATCTCCGTCAAGGCGATGAGCAGCATCAGCGCCCGGACGTCGTGGTTGCCCAGGACCAGCGCCATCGCCGAGCGAAGGTCCGGGTTGGCGCGCTCGATCGCGGCGCGGGCGCGCGAAACACCGCCGATCAGGACAAGTGCGGCCGCCAGCCATGCCGCGCCTGCGAGAACGAAGGTGAGCGGGCTCCCGTAGCGCTCGAGGAACGCCCCGCCGGCCAGGGCGCCGATGGCCGCCACCGACTGCGGAGCGATGTTCGCCAGTGCGACGCCGCGCCGGGCGCCGTCGATGCCGACGAGGTCCACGACATACGCCTGCGACGCGGTGACGCGGAACGTGTCAAAGAGGCCGAAGACAAGGCTGGCGGCGAGCGCGACCGCCAACGTGGGCCATCCCAATGCCACGGCGGCGGCGACGACGGCACCTGCGACCGCCGCCAGCGTGTTGACGCGAATCAGGACCAGGCGCCGGTCGTAGCGGTCGGTCAGCGCGCCGACAGGGATACCGAAGAGCAGTGATGGAAGCATCCGGGCGGCGAACAGCACTCCTACCGCCAGCGGTGAATCGGTCGCGACGAGGACGACCCAGCTCAGTCCGAGCTGGCTGGCGGAAAGGCCTACCCCGCCGAACGCGAGGCTGATCCAGAGCCGGCGGAAGCCGGGCGTCACGACGGTGCCGACGTTGGCCTTCGGGGTCGAGGTGGGCTCCACCCGCGAACTCTGACATCCACGCGCGTGCGCATCCTCCTCCTCCTGTACCGTGACGACCACCGTCACCCGACACGGAGTACCTCGACCCATGGACGCGACCCGATCCCGTGACCGCCTGACCGGCTGCTACATCACGATCCCGACCATGTTCCGGGACGACGACGGGCGCTCTCGGTCGACGTGGACGCGATCGCTCGTCACGTCGAGTTCCTCATCGACGGGGGCTGTGTGACGGGCAACGCCGTGCTCCTCGCCGGCGGGGCGGCCGGCGACTTCTCGACGATGACCTTCGACGAGCGTGTCGCCGTCTGGGAGGCGGCGGTCGCTGCCGCCGCCGGACGGGTCCCGATCGCTGTCGGGGGCCAGACGACGAGCACGCTCGAGCTTGTCCGGCTCGTCAAGGCCGCGGCAGCCGTCGGTGCCGACTACGTCCAGGTCTCGCCGCCCTTCTATCACGCGCACACCGAGGGCGACTTCCTCGACCACGTCCTGGCCGGGGCCGACGCGGCCGACATCGGGTTCATCGTCTACAACACGTTCTGGACGAGCCTCGGGCTGTCGAGCGCGCTGATCGAGCGACTGGTCGACGTGCCAAACGTCGTCAGCCTGAAGTGGTCGACGCCGGACACGGCGATGATGACGTTCGAGGGTGTCGTGTCGAGGTTCTCGCCGCGCTTCTCGATCATCGACAACCAGATGCGGTACGTCACCAGCCACATCCTGGGCGCCCGGGCGATCGAGATCCATCAGGGCAACTACTGGCCCGAGTTCGCGGTCGGCCTGTGGCAGATGCTCGAGGCGGGTCGCTACGCCGAGGCCCAGCGCGAGATGGTCCGGGTGTGCATGCCGTTCATGGACCTGTGGGTCGAGACGGAAGGCTACACGGGCGGCGACGGCTACCTCGACAAGCTGTGCATGGAGCTCGTCGGGCTGCCATCGAGCCGCAACCGCCCGCCGACTCGTGACGTGCGCGAGCTGTTCCGCGACAAGGCTCGCCAGATGCTCCTCGACTGTGGCGTGCCGAACGTCATCGGGGTGCCCGACCGGCTCGAAGCCTCCTTGGCTGAACGGGGACGGTCGCCTAGCTGACCCGCACCAGCAACTTGATCGCGCGCCGGTCGTCATGGACCCAGCGCTTACCGCTCGTGGGCTCCTCGATGAGCACGCGACGTGATGCCGCCATCGGTTTACCCGGGACCAGCTTGTGCTTCGTCCTTCGCCACCGGGGTCATGCCGACGATGATGTCCTGCACCTCGGGGTGCCGCTCCACGTATGCCCTGACATAGGAGCAGATGACGATGACGCGGAGGCCACGTTGTCGCGCATCATCGAGCGCGAACCGCACGAGCCGCTCCCCGACGCCGCGACCCTTGTGCGACGCCAGCACCTCGGTGTGGATGAGGGCGATCCGGTCGTGCTTGACGACGTAGTCGATGAAACCGGCGAGGTCGCCGTCGTCGCGCGCCTCGTAACGCTGAGCCGCTTCGTCGTCGAGGGTCTCGAGGGTCACGCTCCAATAGTGACACTGTTGATCGCCCGGACGGGCGGCCCGTGAAGCTCCTTGCCCGTCGATCGATGATCCGGCGCTCCGTCAGCCGATCTGTTCCAGGACGTCGTCCGGGGGCGCGTCCATGCACTGGCGCACCTCGATGGCGGCGTCGGCGGCCTGGCTGATCTGCCCGGCGATCTCGATCGCGCGTGCCTCGTCCCGGACGTCGACGACCCAGAAGCCGGCGAGCAAATCCTCCGAAGCAAGGATCGGGCCGCCGGTCGCCGTGGGAGCGCCGTCCTGCACCGTGACGGTCTTGGCTTGCGATGGGTCGGCGAGGCCCTGCTGGAACACGAGCTCGCCGGACGCTGCGAGCTCCACGTCGATCCGTCGCATGAAATCGATCATCCCCTTGATCCACTCGGGCGACTTTCCCTCCAGCCCGGATCGATCTCCGAACGTGCTGATCATGTACTTCAACTCGGTCTCGCCTCCTGCGCGTTCGGCCACAGGCCTCAATTCACGACGCGGTACTTGAGGTGCACGACCCCGGGCGCCTCGATCACGCGGAGCTTCTCGAGCTCCAGGTTCGCGCCCACTCCTTCGAACAGGCGCGCGCCGCCGCCCAGGAGGATCGGCGCGACGTGCAGCTCCAGCTCGTCGACGAGGCCGGCCGCCAGGTACTGGTTGATGACATCGGCGCCACCGCCGATGAAGACGTCCTTGTCCCCGGCGGCCTCGCGCGCTTGCTGCAGGGCCGATTCGATTCCGGCGGTGACGAACGTGAAGGTCGTGTCCGAGAGGATCAGCGGCTCGCGCTCGTGGTGGGTGAGGACGAAGACCGGCTTGTGGAACGGTGGGTCCTCGCCCCACCAGCCCAGCCAGGGATCGTCGCCCCAGGGACCGCGGGTGGCCGGACCGAACTTGCCCCGACCCATGATCTCGGCGCCGACGTTCGCAACCTCCTCCTCCACGACGGTGCTGTTGATGTTCTCCTCCCCGCCCTCCATGCCGCTTCGCTCGCGCCACGCCTTCAGCACGACCACCCAGTCGTGAAGCCGTTCGCCGCCCGCGCCGAGAGGCTCCTCCTGGCTCTGGTTCGGCCCGGCGACGTAGCCGTCCAGCGAGCTCGAGATGTGCACTCTCACCTTGCTCATGTCCGATCGACCTCCCCTGTCGGGATGACGCGGCGGGTTGCGGACCCATGGTGGCGCGCGGGACCGGCACCGACAAATCGAGGGCCGGCACCTCGCCGGCATGCGGGGCCCTAGAATCGGCCCGTGAAGAAGATCGGCTTCCTTTCGTTCGGACACTGGTCGGACGCGCCGTACTCGCAGGTCCGGTCGGGCTCGGATGCGCTCATCCAGTCGATCGAGCTTGCCGAGGCGGTCGAGGACCTTGGTGCCGATGGCGCCTACTTCCGCGTCCACCACTTCGCCCAGCAGCTCGCGTCGCCGTTCCCGCTCCTGGCGGCGATCGGGGCTCGCACGAAGCGAATCGAGATCGGCACGGCAGTCATCGACATGCGCTACGAGAACCCGCTCTACATGATCGAAGATGCCGGTGCCGCCGACCTCATCGCAGGCGGCCGTCTGCAGCTCGGGATCAGCCGCGGCTCACCCGAGCAGGTCGTCGACGGCTTCCGATACTTCGGCTACGTGCCGCCCGACGGGGAGACCGACGCCGACATGGCCCGCCAGCACGCCGACGTCTTCCTGCAGGCCCTGTCGGGTGCCGGGTTCGCCCAGCCCAGCCCCTCCCCGATGTTCCCGAACCCGCCCGGACTCCTTCGACCCGAGCCCCATTCGCCCGGGCTTCGCGACCGGATCTGGTGGGGCGCCGGATCACGCGCGACCGCGCAATGGGCGGCCCAGCAGGGCCTGAACATGATGTCGTCCACGCTGCTGACCGAGGATGCCGGAGTCCCGTTCCATGAGCTCCAGGCCGAGCAGATCCGGCTGTTCCGGGAAGCGTGGGCAGCGGCAGGGCACGAGCGTGAACCGCGCGTGTCGGTCAGTCGCAGCATCTTCGCCCTCGTCGACGATCGCGACCGAGCCTACTTCGGGCGCGGCAGCCAGGAATCGGACCAGGTCGGCTATCTCGACGCGCAGACCAAGGCGATCTTCGGGCGCTCGTACGCCGCGGAGCCTGACGTGCTGGTCAGGGATCTCGCCGGGGACACGGCGATCCAGGCTGCGGACACGCTCCTCCTGACCGTCCCGAACCAGCTTGGCGTCGAATACAACGCCCACGCCATCGAAAGCATCCTCAAGTACGTGGCACCGGACCTCGGCTGGCGCTAGACAACCATCGTGGTACGCGGCGAGCGCCGGACTGTGCCACCGAGGACGTCATCCCGCCGGGCCTCGCGGACGACGGCAGGCGACCCATAAAATCGTCGGCGATCCCCGATCTCTGGAGGTTCCGATGGCTGAAGTCCTGTTGTTCCATCACGCCCAGGGAATGACGCCGGGGATCCGGGCGTTCGCCGATGAGCTGCGGGGCGCCGGGCACACCGTGCACGCACCCGACCTGTTCGACGGGCGGACGTTCGGTTCGATCGACGAAGGCATGGCCTTCATCAGGGCGAGCGGGATGGACGACATGCTCGAACGGGGCGTCCGCACCGCCGACGATCTGCCGAACGAGCTGGTGTACGCAGGGTTCTCATTCGGCGAGATGGTCGCGCAGAAGCTGGCTCAGACGCGTCCGGGCGCCCGTGGTGCGCTGCTCTTCTACTCGTGTATCCCGATCAGCGGCGAGTGGGCGTTCGGGCCGTGGCCCGACGGTGTCCCCGTCCAGATCCACGGCATGGACAGCGACCCGATCTTCATCGGCGAGGGCGACGTCGATGCCGCTCGCGAGATCGTCGATGAGGTCAAGGACGCGGAGCTCTTCCTCTACCCCGGCGACCAGCACTACTTCGCGGACAGCTCGCTTCCGTCATACGACGAGGCCGCAACGGCCTTGCTTACCCAGCGGGTCCTCGAGTTCCTGGACCGCGTCTGATCGACGGAAGACGAGTGGCGTCTCGTGGCCACCGTAGGGCCGGAACAGAGCGATGGGCGGCGGCGTGTCGGCGATACTTGGCTCGTGAAGCTGTACTTCGCCGGGCCCCTCTTCTCGGCGGCCGAACGGAGCTGGAACGAGGACCTCGCGGCAGGCGCTTCGTGAAGGGGGCCACGAGGTCTTCCTGCCCCAGGAGCAGGAGCCAGGCAAGGACGCGCCAGGCATCTTCGGAGCCGATGTCGCGGGGATCGACTGGGCCGACGCGCTGGTCGCGATCATGGACGGTCCGGACCCTGACTCCGGCACAGCCTGGGAGTGCGGCTACGCCTACGGCAAGAAGCCGATCATCCTCATCCGAACCGATAACCGCGCCCTGACCGGCAGCGGCGCGCAATACAACGCGATGCTGAGCGAGTCGGCCACGATCCGGCTGAACCTGCCGTTCACCCCGATGGCCCGCATCCGGGCCGAGGTCCTCGAGGCTCTCGGGCGCCTGGAGGAGAGCACGCCGTCGCGAACGACGTAGGTTGGAACGACGCTGACGCTCAGCTCCCTTGTCCCGCGCTCTTCGACGCTTGAGGTGTGGCGGCCCCGGAGGGACCAACGGGCAGGGATCGCAGCCGACCCGCCGTCAGGAGCGGAGCACCTTCTCCAGCGCCCGGCCCTTCGCGAGCTCGTCGACGAGCTTGTCGAGGTAGCGGATCTGCTGCATGAGCGGGTCATCGATCTCCTGGACGCGCACTCCGCAGATCACGCCTGTGATCAGCCCTGCGTTCGGGTTCAGTCGCGCCACCGCGAAGAAGTCCGCGAAGGTCGTCCCGGCGGCGAGGTGTCGCTCGAGCTCGGCTTCGTCGAATCCCGTGAGCCAGCGGATCACGGCGTCGAGCTCGTCCTGCGTGCGGCCCTTCTTCTCCACCTTCGCGAGGTAGAGCGGGTAGACCGAGGCCACGGTCGTCGAGAAGATCCGATGTCCGGTCGCCGTGGTCATTGCGTCACCGCGAACCAGCGGCCCTCCGGATCCGAGAATGCGAAGCTCGCCGTGCCCTGGTGGTCGCCCACGTCCGTCGCCTGGACCCCGCGGCTGACGAGGCCGTCGTGCGCGGCCTCGAGGTCCTCGACCGTGAAGGCGATCGACGGTGTCGCGAGGTCGAGGCCGTCCGGGTTGTCCTTCATCAACTCGAGCGGCACGAGCTCGAACGCGAACGGCTGGTCGGCGAACCCGACCTGCACGATGGTGAAGGTCCCCGCCTCGGACCGCCGCTTCTCGACCATGCCGATCTGCTCGACCCAGAACCTGCGGCATGCCTCCGCGTCATTCACGTACAGCACGACATATCCGACCTTCATGAGCGACTCCCGGAACGCGGCGCCATGACGGGGCTGGCGCGCTCGATTTCAGCATAGCCGCGACCGCCGAGATCGCGGCGGCTACGCCAGCCAGTCCAACAGCAGGACCGCGATCAGGGTGCCTACCACCCCCGTGGCGGCAGCGGCACGCGGCCCGCCGAGGAACTTGGCGGCGATCACGAAGACGGTGACGATGGCCGCGGCTGCGAGTCGCGCGATGATCGGGGAACCGACGTTCGCCGGCGCGCGGACCACGTAGTTGACGGCGACGATCCCGACGATGAGCGCAAGGGTGACGAACCAGAGCCGCCTGTCAGCACGAGTAGCGGTTGTCATGACGCGACCTCAGTGATCGGTGCGTGTAGTTGTGGGGATCCGGGCGTAGTCGCGACCCATGCGAACGACCGTTCGAGGGAATCATCGCCCTTCGTGAGTCGCCGTCAAACGCCACTCGAAACGTTATGCACGGGTCCGATGCCGTCGCCGACGAGGGTTCCGACCGAACCCGCCCGCCCCTTCTCGCTCAGGCCGAGCATGAAGCCGAGCCGCAGGACTGCGTTGGTCCCGGTTGTCAGGCTAATGGCGTGCCGGAAGCTGGCGCCGGGTCGCGGCTTTCGGCGCGCGTGATGCGGTCCGGGTCCAGGCGCGCCCGCTCGACCGCCGCCACGACGAGCTCGACGGCTGCCGCCTCGATGATGACGAGACACGTCTCGTCGTCCGGGATGAAGATCGAGCGGACATATCGAACCTCGGCCCCGGCAGCCCGCATCTCGTCGATCGCCGCGATCGTCCGGGCAATGGTTCGATCGGGCTCGTCCTCGGCGTGCTCGGAGAGGTATGTCTCGACGACGAACGTCACCATGCCACAACGCTAGGCCGGTCACGCTCGGCCCGAAACTGTGGCGAACCACAGACCTTGCCGCCAATCCGCGGCGAGGCATGATGCGCACACATGGACGGCACGCGTGAGCAGCCTGTCGGTCGCGAGCAGGAGCTGGACACGATCGCCCGCTTCCTGTCGGCCCGCGAACAGCTGCCTGCGGCGGCCATCGTCGAAGGGTTCGCCGGGGTCGGCAAGACCACCGTCTGGCGCGAAGCGATCGGCAGAGCCGAGCGGAGCGGCTACCGCGTCCTGACCTGCCGACCGGCGAGCACCGAGGTTCATCTCCTGTTCGGCGCATTGTCCGATCTGCTCGTGGACGACATCGCCGGCGTGCTCCCAAGCCTCCCGGCGCCACAACGGCGGGCGATCGAGGTCGTCCTCCTCCTCGAGGACGACCGAGGCCGGCCGGCCGAGCCCCGAACGGTCGCCGCGGGCGTCCTGAGCCTCATCCGGGAGCTCGCGCGCGACCAACCGGTTCTGCTGGCGATCGACGACGCGCAGTGGCTCGACCCGGCTTCGGCCATGGTGCTGGAGTACGTCCTGCGACGCCTCGGCGATGCACCCGTGGCGTTCCTCGCGTCCTGGCGCATCGAGCCAAGCTCCGCCGGCTCGATCCCGGGCGACCAACGTGGCCTCGACCTTGCGCGCGCCCTGGAAACGCGCCCGCTTCGGATCGCACTCGGCCCGCTGAGCATCGGCGCGATCCATCGGATCCTGCGGACGCAGACCGGCGCAGCGGTCCCGAGACCGCTCCTGCGCCGCATCCACGAAGCCTCGGGTGGCAATCCGTTCTACGCCCTGGAGATCGCGCGCGCGATGGCGACCGGTACCGCGGATTGGGCGACGGGCGAGCCGTTGGCGCTCAGCGCCAGCCTGGGCGACCTCATCCTCAGTCGCTTCGACGGTCTCGGCGAGGAGACGCGGGCCGCGCTGTTCGTCGTATCCGCTGTGTCGCCGGCGACGGTTGACGTCGTCGAAGGGGTCGTCGGTGCATCCGCTGCGGGTGATCCTTCAGCCGGCCGTCCAGGCGTCGATCGTCCGGATCGATGAGGCACGGATCGAGTTCGTGCATCCGCTGCTGGCGACGGCCGCCTATTCCGTGCCGACCGCGACAGCGCGACGCGACTTGCACGCTCGGATCGCCGAGGTCGCCGGCGAGCCCGAGGCGCGAGCGCGGCACCTCGCCCTGGCAACCGTTGGACCGGACCTCGAGGTCGCCGAGCTCCTCCACGCGGCCGGACAGCATGCGCGCTCACGTGGCGCTCCAGCAGCAGCAGGCGAGCTCTTCGCCGAGGCCATCCGCCGACTCCCTGCAGGAACGCTGGACGAGCGAGCGCGCTGGACCGTCGAGGCGGCGCCTGTCCTTCGGCAGGCCGGCGACACTCGGCTCGCCCGTTCGCTGGTCGAGGGCGTGATCGACGAGCTCCCCACCGGACCCATTCGATCAGATGCCCTCCTCGCGCTGTCGCGGCTGGTCGAAGGTGACGCTGGAGGCGACGCACTCGAGCTGGATCTCATCGGGCGAGCCCTCGAGGACGCCGGTGGCGATCCTGCCCGGCGGGCTGCCGCGTTGCTCAGCCGTGAGATGTGGGAACGGCACCAGGATCGATTGGCGGAAGCCCTCGAGCTTGCTCGCGAGGCGCTCGCACTGGCCGAGCGGACCGACGACGAGATGCTTCTGGCCGGCGCACTGACGCGGACGGCCGATCTCGAGGTCCTCCTCGGCCTGGCCGACGATCCCCTCGTCCGCTTCGAGCGTGCCCTCGAAGCGGGTCGGAACCTTCACCTCGAAGCGAAGGAGGACTCGCCGCGGGCGATGCTCGCTGTCTGCCTCGTGCGGGCCGGGCGCATCGCCGAGGCCCGTGAGCTGCTGGTCGGCGAGCGTGAGCGTGCGATCGCGGTGGGCGATGAAGCGAGCCTCGAGATCCTGAGCCTGTTCCTGACCGAGCTCGAGTGGCTGGCCGGGAACTGGGATGCGGCTCGCGCCCACGCCGAGGCCGGGCTCCTCGTCACCGACCAGGCGGACTCGCGGATGATGGAGGGTGCGATCTCGGCCCTCCTGGCCCTCGTCGAGGCTTCCGTTGGGGACGTGGAGGCCGCCCGGGCCCGCGGACTCCACGCGCGTGCACTCTGCGAGGAAACGGGCGACCGGTCGTACACGACGTACGCCGAGCAGGTACTCGGTTTCGTGGAGCTGTCCGTCGGCAACACCGCGGCCGCGCACGAGTTTCTGGGTGCCTACTCGATCGAGCGCGGCGTGGAAGGCACGAAGCGGATCTCCTTCATCGGGGACGAGATCGAATCACTCGTCCTTCTTGGCCGGCTGGACGAGGCCGCCCTGCTGACGCGGGAGCTCGAGCGCCGCGGCGACGTGCTGCACCGCCCGACGCTGACGGGGATCGCGGCGCGCAGCCGTGGACTGGTCCTCGGCGCACGGGGCGATCTCGAGGGGGCGATCCGCTCGGCGCAGCAGGCGGTGGCCACCTTCGACGATCTCGGCCTGCCGTTCGAGCGCGCGCGGGCGCTCCTCGTGCTGGGCGAGATCCAGCGACGCGCGAAGCATCGGAGCGACGCCCGGGCATCGCTCACGGCCGCAGCGGCAGCCTTCGACACCCTCGGCGCGTCGCTCTGGAGCGTGAAGGCGACCGACGGGCTGGCCCGCATCGGTGGTCGGATGCGGAGCGATGGGCTGACACCCACCGAACAGCAGGTCGCGTCACTGGTTGCCCAGGGCCTCACCAACAAGGAGGTGGCGGCTGAGCTCTACGTGTCCGTCCGCGCGGTCGAGGCCAACCTCTCGAGGATCTACGCCAAGCTGGACGTTCGCTCCCGGACGGAGCTCGTCCGGCGACTCTGATGCGCTCACCCAAGCGGCGCGCCGGGCAAACAGTGTGGTCCTCCGCACTTTCGGGATGCCGGCACTCGGCGCATCGTCGAGGTGTCGAGCGGCCCATGATCGGCCGCCCAAGATAGGGAGTGGATCATGAGGAAGCTCGTCCTGGCCGCGGTCCTCGCCATCGGGTCCGCGGCAGTCCCGGCGGTCGCGCTTGCCGGCCAGCCGACCAACCCGAGCTGCTGGGGAGCAGCCGCGAGCGATCTCGCGCAGTCCTCAACGGGCGCGATGGGTCAGCACGCGTCCAGCTTCGACTCGCCGCGACTCGGCATCGGCAATGTCGCGGAGCTGTTCACGGGCACGCATCAGCCGGGCGACCTCGCGGCGGCGCTCGGGTTCGACTGCGACTGAGGGAGTCGATGGGGCGAGGCCTGGGATAGCACGTGGAGTGAAGCCACCACGGCTATCCCATGCCGTGCCTCGACGGCTCAGCGGTGACCGTGTCACCGTTCGCAGTGGACTTCTTCGCTTACCCCGCTCAGATCGGTCAACGGCGCACCCGATAGCGCAGGTGAAGCACCCGGTTGCCCTGAATCACCACGTCGGGATCCTCCAACAGGTGCTGTGCGTGGACCGACCCGAAGTAGCGCTTGCCGGACCCGAACACGACGGGTACGACGTCCATGCGCACCTCGTCGACCAGGCCCGCGGCAAGCATCTGGCCACCGACGTCACCAGCGGCGACCTCGACGATGCGGTCACCCGCAAGCTCTTGCGCCTTGGCCATGGCTGCCTCGACGCCGTCGACGAAGTGGAACGGCGCCCCGGGGTCCCAGCCCTCGGGCTGCGGCCGGTGCGTCACGACGACCACGTGGTCGATCCCGCCCGGAGGCTTCCCGTCCCAGCCGTCCGTCATGTCGAAGACGTGGCGGCCGACGATTGTCGCCCCGATCTGGTCCCAGTACGGCCGGGTGTAGTCGTAGGACGTCTGCGACACCTTCACCTCGCCGCTCTCGTCCAACGGGACGTCACCGCTGGACAACCAGTCGAACAGCGGTCCCGGCTGGTCATCCTCGTCCGCGAGGAAGCCGTCCACCGACACCGAGGCGTTCATGACCACCTTGCCCACGGGGCTCTCCTCTGCTTTGGCGTGCTCGGGCCGTTCTTCCGGGCGGCAGCCGCAGATGCGGCGCTGTTGGGTCTGGCGCCCCCGGACGGACTCGAACCCACAATACCAACGCAGCGTGCTGGACTACTACCTCGAGGTAGGCTGACGCCCGCCGCCTTGTCGGCGTCGGAAATCAGTTGACTCGCGTCACCTTCCTCCCGGCACGATCAAAGTTCCCTACGTCTGTCGTGGCCCGACCGACATGAGCACCTGAAACGTTTGTAGGTCGCGGCGGCATCTATCGGACATGATCGAAGGCAGCGCAATGATCGAAGGCGGGATCGCCGGAGCCGTCATCGAGCGAGCCGCCGCAGGCGACGAGGTGGCGTTCGCCCGGATCGTCGCCGCCCACCACGAGGACATGGCTCGCATCGCCTTCCTCGTCTCGGGCGACCTCGTCGTGGCGGCCGATGCCGAGCAGGCTGCCTGGGCGATCGCCTGGCGCCGACTCGGCACGCTCCGGGACCCAGCCCGGCTCAAGCCCTGGCTCATGTCGGTGGCTGCCAACGAGGCCCGCCAGATCATGCGCAGCCAGCGTCGTCGGACGGTTCGGGAGCTCACCGTCGACGGACCGGCGACCTCCTCCGATCCCGACCGGTCGGCTGTCATCGATCTCGCCAACGCCCTGGACGACCTCGACTACCGCGATCGGACCCTGCTCGGCCTGCGATTCATCGCCGAGCTCGACTCGGAGGCGATCGGCCGCGAACTGGGCCTGAGCGCGTCCGGTGTGCGCGTCCGCCTTCATCGCCTCCTGGGGCGCCTCCGAAAGGAGCTCGGAGATGACTGAACACAACCCGAACAATGCCTTCGAGTCACGACTGACGGCGTTGGTCCACCGTTACACCGAGCCGGCCGCCAAGCCGAGCGACCCGCTCATGATGGCGAGGACGGCCATGGCCTCGACCGCCCGCGGAGGTGTCCTCGGGCAGCTTTGGCCGGTCGGTCTCGACCGGCGCGTGGCCCGGCTGCTCCTCCTGGCCGCTCTCGTCGTCACCCTTGGGGCGCTCGCCGTCGCGGTCGGTTCCCGTCCGTCGCTCTTCGTCCAGGCACCCGACGGCCCCGCGCGGATCGTCTTCGTACGCGACGGCGACCTCTTCGTAGCCGAAGTTGATGGGAGCCTACAGACACTGATCGCGAGCGGCGACGCCGGCGATGCCAAGCTTGGCTACCTCACGGCGGCCTGGTCGCCGGACAGGCGCCACATCGCCGCCGTCCGCGACGTCGGCGGCCCATTCCTGACGCCGAGTGTCGATCTCATGACCGCTGACGGCGCCCTGGTCCGGACGGTCGCCCTGGACCCCGGGTGCGGTCCCCCGGTGTCGTGGTCGCCGGACAGCACCGAGGTCGCCATCGCGACATGCCCGGCCGATGTTCCAAGGGACACGATCGAGGCGGTCGATTCCGGGATCGGGCTCCTCATCGCCGGGCTCGATGCCTCGGGCGACCGGGAGATCGCGCTGCCCCTGAATGGGGGTCAGTCGCGAGCGCGAGACGATTGGTCTGGATCCGACCGGAACTGTGGGCACAGTGGTCTCCCGACGGACGGTGGATCGCGCTTTGGGCGAGCCTCTCGCGGCACCCCGGATGGTATCTGGTGGCGGCCGACGGGTCGGGCACCCGCCAGATCAACGACCTGAACCGCGTCGATTTCGGTGACTGGTCACCCGATGGGCGCAGTCTCGCGGTCTCAGGCGACTTTGTCGGCTGCGCGGTGGGCTCCTGCCTCGGAATCGTCTCTTCCGAGGGTGGGCCGGTGTCCTTGGTCGAGCACCCTTCGGGTAGGGATCCCAACATGCACGAACAGCTATCTTGGCCGGCGTTTTCGCCCGACGGTACCCGCTTGGCGGGATTCGTCCAACAGGTCGACTGGACCTCGGAACCATTCCCCGCGACGAACACGCTATACAGCTACGACCTGGCGACCGCCCGCTTCACGGAGCTGACGTCTTGGACCGGGTCGCTGATCATCGACGCCACCGGCGCGGCTCAGCCCACCGGCGCGGTCCCAGGCGAGTTTATTGAATTGGGCTCGGTCGCCTGGACGTTGGACGGTCGAAAGCTGCTGTACCTCGTTCGGGAGGCGGGTGACTCCGCAGCGAGCTGGACGCTCCGTTCGATCGATGCAGCCGGCGGAAGCGAGTCGTCGGTCGTCGTCCGAGGTGTGCAGTCATTTGACATCGGGCGGCCACGACCGTAAGGGCCTGGCCTTGGCTAGCGACGGGTATCAAGAGGTCAGGTGACCCTTGACACCGCTCGCAGTCGGGCGTATATATCGACCATCGATATATCGACTGTCGTACGAGTTGGAGTCCGATGGAAGCCAGGGTCCCCGAATTCGGGAGGTTCACCGAACCGTCGCTGCTCATCCTCGTCAGCCTGAGCGACGGGCCGAAGCACGGCTACGCGATCATGCAGGACGTCGAGAGTGGCACCGGCCGGCCGATGGGCGCCGGCACGCTCTACGCGGCCCTCGTTCGCCTCGAGGAACAGGGCTTGATCGAGGCGCTGCCGCCAGAGGACCGACGTCGGCCGTATCGGTTGACGGCGGTCGGGGCGACGAACCTCGCGCAGCAGCTCCGGGATCTGTCGGCCTTCGCCCAGCGGGGTCTCAGCCAGCTCGGCAAGACCGAGCCATGAGGTCCCTCCTGATCCGCCTCTATCCAGCCCGCTGGCGTGCCCGGTACGGCGACGAGTTCGAGGCCATCCTCGAGGCTCGGCCGCTCGGACCGTACGACGTCGCGGACATCCTCTTCGGCGCCCTCGATGCCCAGCTCCGGCTGCGTGGACGCGGCGCCGGCATCCATGAAGGAAGGGGTTTCCCCATGTCGCTTCGAATCGGCGGCATCGCCGCCATCGTTGGTGCGGCACTGTGGGCCGTCGGGTTCGTCCTGGCCACTGAGGCTTTCGTCAGCCTGGACAAGGCCGCGCCAGCCATCACGCTGCTGGTCGGCACGGCGGTCATGCTCGTCGCCCTGGCCGGGTTGAGCGCCTTCCAGGCCCGCACCCATCCGATCCTCGCCTGGGCGGCGTTCCTCGTGCCCGCCACAGGGATGGCCATGATCGTAATCGGGTTCAGCGAGGTATTCGGCGGGATCTCTTGGGAGGTGTTCATCGTCGGCACCGTGATCACCTGGGTGGGCTTCATCCTGTTTGCGGTCGTGACCTACATGACCGCGGTCCTGCCTCGAGAAGCGGCGGCGCTCGTTGGCGCAGGCCTCACGATCCCTGCCCTCATTGTTGCCGTCGCCAGTGTCATCGGGATCGAGGTCTCCGGCGTCGGGGGGAACGCCCTCGTGATCGTCACATTCGCATGCACGTTCATCGGGTGGTTCGCGCTTGGGATCCAGGCGATCCGACTCGACAGCCCGTCCGCCGGGGCGCAACCCGCCTGACGCTCCAACGGCCGGGCCGCCCTGTTGGGTAGCCCGGCCGTCCGCTGCCGGGCTCTGGGTGGCGCCCCCGGACGGACTCGAACCGCCGACGCAGGCCTTAGGACGGCCTCGCTCTGTCCACTGAGCTACGGGGGCGCGGGCTCCATCGTACCGCGCCCTTTGCGTGAACCGGCCCTCCGGCCGACCTCGCCTACAATCCGAGCCGACATGCACGACGCTCCCCTCCCCGACCTCGTCCTGTACGGGCGCCCAGGCTGCGGCCTGTGCGACGAGACGCGATCGCTGCTCACGGCGCTCCTCGACGAGCGTGCCACGACCGGCCGCCCGATCCCGGCGCTCGTCGAACGGGACATCGAAGCCGATCCGGCGCTGGAGCGCGCGTTCTTCGCCTCGATCCCGGTCGTGGAACTCGGCGACCGTCGCCTCGAATTGGCGACGAGCGCCGCCAAGCTGCGGCGGCTGATGAGCGACGTGCTGGACGCCTGAGGACCGATGTCCGGCACCGACCTGACGATCCTCGTCGCCTTCGCCGCCGGGGTGATCAGCTTCCTGTCGCCCTGCGTCCTGCCCCTCGTGCCGGCCTATCTCGGCCAGCTGACGGCCATCGCGGTGGCTGCCAACGCCACGGGCGTCCTGCCTTCTCGCTGGACGGCGATGCGCCACGCGCTCGCCTACGTGGCGGGGTTCGGTGCCGTGTTCACGCTCCTCGGCATCACGGCGACGTTCGCGGCAGGCCCGCTCGTCGACTACCTGCCCGCGTTGCGGACCGTCGGTGGCGTGATCCTGATCGTGCTCGGGCTCAACCTGGCCGGGCATCCTCCACATCCCGGTCCTCGAGCGCACGTGGCGCCCGCTCGAGACGGGCGCAGCAGCGTCGCTCGCCACCACCACCGGCTCGATCGCGCTCGCCGGCCCCAGCCCGACTCCGTCGATGGGCGATCGGCTCGGCGGTCGCGTCGTCAGCTCGGGCGGCGGGGTGGCTCGCCTCGTTCGGGCTCGGTGCGATCTTCGCCATCGGCTGGACGCCGTGCATCGGGATCATCCTCGGCGGCATCCTGACCATGGCGGCCACGTCGACCACCGTCATCCAGGGCACTGTCCTTCTGGTCGCCTACACGCTCGGTCTCGGGCTGCCGTTCCTGCTGATCGCGGCGGTCTACGATCGCGCGCCACGGGTGATGGCGCCGCTCGTCCGTCACGGGCGGGTCGTGTCGCTGATCGGTGGGCTGCTGGTCGCCGTTCATCGGGGTCGCGATGCTGTTCGACTGGCTCGCGCTCCTGCCTCGCTACTTCAACTTCAACACGGCGATCTGAGTGGACGGATCGACCGGAGTTCAGCCACCGACGAGAGCGCCACGGCCTCGTCGGTCCGTTCAGCGGGCGCCAGCTCGCGCTCGCCTTCACGGCCGTGCTCGTTGCCGTGATCGTCCTGGTCGGCGTGACGACGCCGCTCGGGAACACCGCCGACCGGCCGGGGACCGTCGATCCCCGGGCGACCGCCTACCTCATCGCCTCGCCGCCCGTGGTCGGGCTCAAGGTCGGCCAGATGGCGCCCGAGTTCGCGGTGACCACGGCGGACGGGACGACAGTCCAGCTGAAGGACCTCGACGGCAACCCGATCCGGCTGGCTGACCTCCGGGGCAAGGCGGTCTGGGTGAACTTCTTCACCACGTGGTGCCCGCCCTGCCAGGCCGAGGTCGCCGATCCTGCGCGACGTCTCCGAGCGCTACCGCGATCGCGGGCTCGAGCTCGTCGCGGTCTCGATCCAGGAGACGTCGCCGGCCGATGTCGCGGCCTACGCCGCTCGGTACCAGCTCGGGTACACCATCGGCTTCGATGGCGGCGGCGACATCTTCCGGGCGTACAAGGCGTACGGCCTGCCGACCCAGCTGTTCATCGACGAGAACGGGGTCATCGCCTCGATCGTCGGCGCGCCGCTCGACGAGATCGGGAGCGGTGGCTGAGATCGAGCGGATCCTGCCGGCACGCCGCGACGCCCAAGCCCGAGTCCGGCTCCGACCAGACTAGGCGAGTCGCTCCCGTTCCGCGCGACCTGCGGCGATCTTGAGCTCGTCGATCAATCGGACCACGAGGTCGTGGCGGAGCTGCGCAAGCCGGGCGACCTCGCCCATCGTCTCGCGTTTGGTCGTGTCGCCGTAGCCCGCCGTGTGCCGCAGGTCCTGCCGGCGCACCTCGGCCAGCTCGGTCGCCCGGGCCTTGACCAGCGCGCGCTCGAGCTCCCGGAGCTCCTCGTCGCTGTCGATCGACAGTCGGAGGCTCAGGACGCGCGGCTCGTCGCCCTCAGCCCTCATGCCGGCTCGTAGCGGAATCGGTCGCGATCGCGGACCAGCCGGCCGACCGGCTGCCGCGCCTCGTGCGACAGGACGACGATCCAGTCCTCGTCGGCGGCCTGCGCGAACAGCGCGGCCTTCTGCGTGACCGAATCCAGCGGGAAGTCGTCGAACGAGGTGACCCAGCGGGGATTCGCGGCCCACGGCCGCATCATCAGGTCGCC
Source organism: uncultured Chloroflexia bacterium (assembly GCA_963842695.1). GTDB lineage: Bacteria > Chloroflexota > Limnocylindria > Limnocylindrales > CSP1-4 > SPCO01. The sequence goes on along the minus strand of CAWJHK010000012.1, from coordinate 2,853 downwards.
GAAGAACGCCAGCGTGCGTGCCCCGTCGCCCGTGCCCCGGACGATGATCGCCTGGTGGCCCATCGAATGCCCGCCGGTCGGCACGACCGAGACGCCCGGCAGGATCTCCTTCTCGCCGTCGGCCCAGCCTTGCTTGCCCCACGATCTCGACGAGGCGGAGCTCGGGCTGGACGTACGAGGCGACCAACCGCGGGTTGTCGCCGAGCGCGATCTCCCATTCCGCCCGCTGCGCCACGATCGTCGCGTGCGGGAACGCCTTCGAGCCGTCGGCGCGGAGCAGCCCGCCGGCGTGGTCGAAATGGAGATGGCTCATCGCCACGACGTTGACGCTCTCGGGCAGGAACCCGGCGGTCTCGAGCGCGGCGGCGATCCACGGACCTTCGTAGACGCGCATCGCCCGGGTCTTGTCGTCGACGCGCTCGCCGATGCCGGTCTCGACCAGCACGCGACCCGCCGGCGTCTCGATCAGCAGGCAGTTGAGGGCCTGGAGGAGGCGACGGGACTCGTCGATCTCGTCCTCGACGAGGCGTCCCCACAGAACGAACGGCACGGGCCCGAACAACGTCCCGGCATCGGAGCGGAACGTGCCGGCCTGGACCAGCGCGACCCGGACGCCGCCGCCGAGCTCCCGCGACCAGTCGACGGCGTCGTTGATCGCCATCGCGCTACTTGCGCGTCGGCTGGCCGGTCACCCGCCCCTGGTCGAAGTCGCGATGGTAGGCGGATGCCGTCGGCTCCGACTGCCCCTGGTACTTCGAGCCGAGCTCCGGCGAGCCGTACGGTCGGTCGACCGGGCTCGACATCCGGAAGAAGCTGATCTGGCCGATGCGCATCCCGAAGTACAGCGCGATCGGCAGGTTCGCCACGTTCGACAGCTCGAGCGTCAGGTTGCCCTTCCAGCCCGGGTCGACGTAGCCGGCCGTCGAGTGGATGAGCAGCCCGAGTCTCCCCAAGCTCGACTTCCCTTCCAATCGGCTGACGAGGTCGTTCGGCAGCTCGACCCACTCGAGCGTCTGGCCGAGCACGAATTCGCCCGGGTGGAGGATGAACGGCTCGTCCTCGTCGATCGTGCAGCAGCTCGGTCAGGTCGGGCTGCGGAGCGCGGACGTCGATGTACGGATAGCGGTTGTTGCGGAAGACCCGGAAGCTGCGATCGAGGTGGAGATCGACCGACGACGGCTGGAGGTCATGGTGGTCGTACGGTTCGATCTTGATCTCGCCGGCCTCGAGCGCGGCACGGATGTCGCGGTCGGACAGGACGCTCACCGGCGACTCCGCGCGGCCCCGCCGTTCCGCAGGTCGACGGCGACCGAGTCGCCTCGCTCGGCGAACAGGGTGTCGACCTCGCGCTTGAGCGCCTCGAGGTCCTCGAAGCTCTGGTAGACGCTGGCGAAGCGGATGTAGGCGATCTGGTCGATGCCGCGAAGCTGCTCCATCGCCAGCGCGCCGATGCGCGACGAGGGGACCTCGGTCAGACCGCTCGAGCGGAGCTCTGCCTCGATCGCGTCGGCCGCGGCCTCGGCAGCGCCGTCGGCCACGGGGCGACGGGTCAGCGCCTTGCGCAGCCCGGACGCGAGCCGCTCACGATCGAACTCCTGGCGGGAGCCGTCGCGCTTGATGACGACCAGCCGAGCCGCCTCGACCCGCTCGTAGGTCGTGAACCGCATGGAACAGGCAGAGCACTCGCGGCGACGACGGATCGTCGCCGAATCGTCGAGATCGCGCGAGTCGACGACGCGGGTCTCCCGCTCGCCGCATTGGGGGCAGCGCATCGCTCTCCTGTCGGCACGCACCACAAGGGATAGTGGTGTCAGGCGAGGATACCACTACATGGTGTGGTCCCGTACCACGCGTCGGGTCAGGCGGCGTGGCCCCCCGCCTGCTGGGCGCCGTCCTCGACCTCGAGCGATTGCGCCTCGAGCGCGTGCCGGGCGATCGCCTCGCGGGCGTGCAGGAGGTTCAGGTAGCCGCGCTTGATCGAGGTCTGCGCCTCCAGCTCGCGCGACCCACGGCGGGCCGCGGCCAGGATCGATGCCCCGTGCTCGACCATCCCGAGGGCGCGGTCGGCGCGCTCGAGGTCGGCGACGAGATCGGACCGGATCCGCTTGGCCGTCGACGGGCCGCGAAGGCCGCGCGCCTCGTCCGCGTACCGCTCGACGGCGTCGGTCGCCGCGGCGACCGTGTCGGCGATCGTCTCGGGGCCGACCTGGCGCCGCCGGACGGCGTCGATCTGCTGCGCGGCACCGCCGAGCGATGCGTCGACCCGCGCGGCGAGGTCGGCGACGGCGTGCTTGAACTGCTCGAGCTCACGGGTCCGCGCGACGATCCGGCCGGTGCCCCGGATGACGACGGCAAGTCCGGCTGCGAGGGCGATGAACGCCACGATCGGCAGGAGGACCGCCAGCTCCACGTTCGTCGCTCTCCAGCCGCGCTCAGCCCGACCGGGCGTCGAGCCGTTCGAGCAGCGCCTCGCCGACCTCGAACAGGTCGCCGACGACGAACAGGTCGGCGAAGTCGGCGATCGGGGCGTCCGGGTCGCGATTGACCGCCACGATGGTGCCCGACGTCCGCATCCCGACCTTGTGCTGGATGGCACCGCTGATCCCGAGCGCGAGATACAGCTCGGGCTTGACGATCTTGCCGGTCTGGCCGATCTGGCGGCTGTACGGGATCCAGCCCGAGTCGACCGCGGCACGCGAGGCACCGACGACGCCACCGAGCGCCTCGGCGATCCGCTCGACGAGCGCGAACCCCTCCGCCCCACCGACGCCGCGACCGCCGGCGACGATCACCTTGGCCTCGTCGATCGCGACGGCGGCGCCCGCCTCGGCGACGTGGTCGACGATCTTGACG
>CAWJHK010000011.1:0-190769 GCA_963842695.1 uncultured Chloroflexia bacterium | reverse complement strand
GTCGACGGCCGCGAAGCCCTGCAGCTTGTCGAGCCGGTGGCGGGCGTTGATGAGCCGGACCGTGCCCGACCGGGATCGCATGACGAGCGACTGGGTGCTGGCGCCGCCGCGGCTCGAAGCGGACGCCCTGGAGCAGCTCGCCGTCGGTGATGCCGGTCGCGGCGAAGAAGCAGTTGTCGCCCTGGACGAGGTCGTCGGTGGTGAGGATGGCCGACAGGTCGTAGCCCGGCCTCGACCGCCTGGTCCCGCTCGGCGTCGTCGCGGGGCCAGAGCCGGCCCTGGATCTCGCCGCCCATGCACTTCAGCGCCGCCGCGGCCACGACGCCCTCGGGCGTGCCGCCGATGCCGAAGAGCACGTCGGCCCCGGCCTCGGGCGAGGCGGTGGCGATGGCGCCGTAGATGTCGCCGTCGGAGATGAGCCGGATGCGGGCGCCGGTGCTGCGCACCTCGTCGATCAGGTCGTGGTGGCGGTCGCGGTCGAGGATGACGACCGTGAGGTCGCGGACGCTCTCGCGCTTGGCCTTGGCCACCCAGCGCAGGTTCTGCGGTCGGCGACGCGGTGATGTCGATCGAGCCGACGGCGTCCGGTCCGACCGCGATCTTCTCCATGTAGACGCACGGGCCGGGGTTGAACATCGTGCCCCGCTCGCTCACGGCGATGACCGACAGCGCGTTGCCGCGGCCGAGCGCGGTCAGCGTGGTGCCGTCGATCGGGTCGACGGCGACGTCGCACAGCGGGGTCGTGCCGTCGCCGACCTTCTCGCCGTTGAACAGCATCGGCGCTTCGTCCTTCTCGCCCTCGCCGATGACGACGATGCCGTCCATCGGCACGGTGGCGAGCACGGTGCGCATGGCCTCGACCGCGGCGCCGTCGGCGCCGTTCTTGTCGCCCCGGCCCATCCAGCGGGAGCCGGCGAGGGCGGCGGCCTCGGTCGTCCGCACCAGCTCGAGGGCCAGGTTGCGGTCGGGGCGCTGGCGAGTCGACATGCTGCGCACCGTAGTGCCGGGCGCGCTCGGCGCCCCGGTCCCGGGTGACCCGGGCGGGGCGCCGAGCAGTCGTACCGCCGGTCAGTGACGGCGGTGTCGTTCTGTCGGTCGACCGCCGTGTCGTTGGCGCCGGTCAGACCGGCCGTGTCGTTGGCGCCGGTCACGGACCGGCTCTGGTGAGGCTCACCGGCCGTGACGCCGGCCAGCCCGCTGGACCTGACGGTGCTGGCGGCGCCCTGTCCCGCCGCGGCCACCTCACGGGCCTGGCGGTGACGATCGGCGACCAGCTGCTGCAGGACGTCCGGATGGTTGAACATGGCGCTGCTCCTCGGGTTGGTGAGTGAGGGGAGACGAACCCACGCGGGCGGTTCGTCGAGGGAGGGCCGGGTTCGGGCGTGGACCGGCTCAGGCGAGACCGGTGAACCCGCGACCGGGGCCGGCGACGATGCGACGCGCACGCCGGGCGGTCAGCTCCTCCCACATCGTGTTCAACATCGTCACCTCCTCACGGTCGCTGGTGCACTCGTGGTTCTACTCGACCAGAGCGCGCACCGGGCAACCGAAATACGTCGCGAGGCCGATAGGGTGCCGCGGTGGCCACCTACTCCCGCCGCCGCAACGACGACGAGGCCGGCGAGCCGGTCGAAGGGCAGGACGCTCCGGCCGACCCCCGCGACGACGTCGATCCGCTCGACCTCCCCGAAGAGGAGCAGCTGGTCTACGACCTGAGCAGCTGGCCGCATCGACGTCCACGCCGAGGTGGCGGAGGCGCTGGCCGAGGCCGGCATCGGCCACAGCTGGCTCGGCACCGACCTCGTCGTCCACGAGCGGCACGAGGACCCGGCCGACGCGCTGCTGGCCGAGATCGAGCGGCGCCACGGGCTCGACAGCGACGGCCCGGTCGAGCGGGAGGCGGGGAGCGAGGTCGAGTACGACCTCGTCGGACTGGGACGGCCCCGGCGCGCGCGCTGCTCACCGGCCGGCTCATCGAGGCCGACGTGCCCTTCCGCTGGGAGGGTGGTCTGCTGGTCGCCACCGCGGCGGACGAGGGCCGAGTGGACGCCGTGCTCGACGGCGTCGACGACGGAGCCGTCGCCGCGGTGGGATCGCCGCCGAGCGAGGAGGAGCCGGGCGAGAGCCCGCTGTCGGCGCTCTTCGTCGCCGTCGACGACCTGGCCAGCCATCCCAACGACCGCGACGCCATCCTGCGCCTGAACGAGCTGTTCGAGCAGAGCGAGGCCGGCCCGGTGCCCTTCGGCGTCAGCCCGTCCTCGTGGGAGCGGATCCTCGACCAGGTGTCGGACCTGCTCGACCTCTCGCTCGAGTCCGACGACGTCGGCGACGTCAAGGCCGAGGCCCTCGAGGTCCGCGAGGTCCTGCGCCCGCTCGTCTGCCCGCCGAGCCGGACCGACCAGCGGCCACCGCGGGCAGATTGCTGACAACGTCCGAGGATGTCACCGAAGGGCCCGGCTGCCGGGTAGATGCGCGCCAACCTCCGAGGGTGTCATGAGGGCACAGCGGCCGGTCCGGCCGGATGAAGGTCGGCTGGGTTGGAGATCCGGGCGGGGGTGTCGATCGCCCGGCCGCTACCTTGACCGACATGGTGCTGGCCGAGCTGGAGGTGTGGCACTCCCGGCCCGATCACCCCCACCCGGCGGGTCGCGCTCGGGCACCTCGTGCTTCCCGTCGACCCCGCGCCCGGCTTCGGCGGGCTGCTCCTCGGCGCCGTCGTCGCCACCCACCTCCGCGGGGTCGACGAGGAGCTGGTCCCCGACATCTACCGCCTCGTCAACGAGATCGAGCGGGGCCAGCGGGTGGTGCAGCCCCGCCTGCGCCACCGCTACCAGGTCGACCGCCACGGCCTGGCCCGCAGCACCCACCGGCTGACTCGGGGAGGGCGAGGCGATCAGCTTCCACTTCGAGGACAACGGCTCGCCGCTGCAGCAGATCCTCGGCGCCGTCTACGCCGCCGAGCGGCTGGCGCCGGACGCCGCCACGCCGATCGCCGGCGTGCTGCACCGGGCGCTGCGCTGGAACGGCCCGGTCGGCCCCGCGCTCATCGCCCACCTGGCCGGCGGCGCGGGGCGCGGGCAGCTCGCTCGTCGGCCTTCATCGATCCGGTGGCCTGGGCGCTCGACGTCCTCGGCTTCCCGCCCGGGCACCGTCGGTCCGTCAAGCGCGACGTCCTCGCCCAGTACCGCGCCCGGCTGATGGCAGGTGCACCCCGACCACGGCGGCGACGAGATCGCGGCCAGCAAGGCCATCGTCGATCTCGGCGAGGCCCGCCGCATCCTGCTCCGCTGAGTGGATCGTCCTGGTCGCGCTCGACGGCGACGGCGCCGCCGCGTCGGCGCGCTGCTGCTGGCGCCCGGCGCCGGCGCCAGCCGCAGCAGCCCGTCGCTCGTCGCCATCGAGGCGGCGGTGGCGCCCGCTGCCGGTCGAGCGGATGGACTTCCCCTACCGCTCGGCCGGCCGCAAGGCGCCGGACCGCCCGCCCGTGCTCCTCGATGCCGTCCGGGCCGAGGCGGCGGCGCTGGTCGAGCGGGCCGGGGTGGCGCCGGACCGGCTCGCGCTCGGCGGCCGCTCGATGGGCGGGCGCATGTGCTCGATGGCGGTCGCCGACGGGCTGCCGGCCGCCGCCCTCGTCCTCGTCTCCTACCCGCTGCACCCGCCGGGCCGGCCCGACCACCTGCGCACCGCGCACCTGCCCCGGCCTCGACCGTGCCCTGCCTGTTCGTCCAGGGCACCCGGGACCCCTTCGGCTCGCCCGACGAGCTGACCGCGGCGACGGCGACGATCCCCGGCCCGGTCACCCACGAGTGGATCGACGGCGGTCGCCACGACCTCAAGGGCGCCGACCGTCGCATCGGCGAGCTCGTGGCGGCCTGGCTGTCCGGCCTCGGGCCGTCGTGACCGCCGCCGCTCTCAGCCGCCGGCCTCGGAGCCAGGCCGCCGTCGGTGCGGTCCTCGGGGTTGATGTCGTCGAGCGCTGCGCCGGGCCGTCTCGGGGTAGGCGAACACGACGAGCGCGGCGTAGATCAGCGGGCCGACGGCGAGCACGGCCATGACCGTCCCGTAGGTGACGCCCTGGTCGAGCAGGAGCCCGGCCAGCAGCAGGCCGACGACTCGAGCCGACGACGGACAGGGCGGAGATGCCGCCGTTGGCGCCGCCGCGCCGTGACGGTCGGGAACAGCTCGGCCGCGTAGACACCGAGGGCCGGCACGGCCATCCCGGCGAGGATCGTGGTCACCAGCTTGGCGCACCACAGGGCCGGGCCGGCGACCGAGAACGACGATGACGTTGCCGATGGCGACGGCGATCAACGGCGATCGTGCCGACCAGCCGACGGCCCTTGACGTCGGCCAGCCGTCCGCCGGCCATCACCCGATGGCGCCCGGCGTCGCGGTGACGATCGTGTAGATCGCGATCAGGGTCGCCGAGTAGCCGCGGACGTCCTTGAGGTAGCGGTTCTCGTAGAACGTCGTGGAGGCGATGAGCAGGTTGAAGAGGAACGCCGACGCGGCGAGCAGGACGAAGCGGCGCCGTGGGCAGCGGCGGCCGCTCGGCGTGGGGCAGCTCGTAGCGCCGGCTCTCCGGGCATCCGCCGGTACAGGCTGCACGGCGACGACCAGGTAGACGAGGCCGACGGCGTAGACGAGCCGCCAGCCCCGCGTCCCCGAGGTCGGCCAGCGGGAGCGCCCAGACGCACGTGCCGGCGCCGAGCGCGTAGGCCAGGCCGAGCACGCTCGACGGCGTAGGCCCGGCTGCCCGGCGGCATCTCCTCGGCGGCCACGATCGTGACCACCAGCCCGAGCGCGATGGCGACCGGTCGGGCGATCGTCTGGATGACGGTGAGCGACCGCGAGCGACGGCGCCAGCGCGCCCACCGCGGCGAGGAGCGGTGCCGCACCGCCGCCGCCGACCAGGATCCGCCGGCGGCCGATCCGGTCGGCGAGGGCGAGCAGGAGGACGGTGAAGACGATGCCGACCCGGACGACGGAGCCGGCGACGCCCTGCGCCGCCGTCGCTGGCGCCGAACTCGTCCGCCGCGAAGGCCACCGTCTGGCTGAAGAGCGTGTTGCAGAACCCGGTCGTCAGCTGCGCCGCGGCGAGCAGCCCGAGCACGTGGGCCGACCGCGCGTCGAGGCGCTGCGGCGGCGCCCACCACGGCTGGAGGCCGCCGTGGGGCCGGTGACTGGCGGCGCGGCGCAGGCTGCGGCGGGTGGGCAGCGCGAACACCCAACCGAACCACGGGATGGCGAGCCGGTAGCTGGTGGTCTCGGTGATCGAGCCGTCCGCCTCGGCCTGCACCTGGCGCTCGTAGCGCTGGAACGGACCCTCCGCCTGGACGAACCGACCGGGTCCGTCCTCGGCCTCCAGGACCAGGTCGCGGCGGGGCCGGAACAGGTCGGGGTCCGCCTCCGCGCCCGACCAGCGCGCCTCCAGCCGGGGCATCGGGCGAGCATACTGACGGGATGGGTTCGATCACCGTGCGGCCGGCCGGCCCGCTGACCGGCACGGTGACGGTGGGCGGCGCCAAGAACTCCGTGCTCAAGCTGATGGCGGCGACGCATCCTCGCGGAGGGCGCCTACGAGCTCACGAACGTGCCCGGGATCGTCGACGTCGAGCTCATGCGCGAGCTGCTCGACGCGGTCGGCGTGCGCTCCGAGCGCCACCCGCGCCAGCCCCGGACGCTGCGGCTGACGAGCCCGCCGACCGTGGAGCCGGTGGCGCCGACCGACCTGGTCCGCCGGATGCGGGCCTCGACGGCGGTGCTCGGTCCGCTGCTGGCCCGCTGCGGCCGCGCCCGGCTCTCCCTGCCGGGCGGCGACGACTTCGGGTCGCGGCCGATCGACCTCCACATGGCCGGCCTGGAGGCGCTCGGGGCACGGTTCACCGTGCGACGACGACCACCTCGACGCCGTCGCCGACGACGGGCTGCGGGGGGCCGACATCGCGCTGGAGTTCCCGAGCGTCGGTGCGACCGAGAACATCATCATGGCCGCCACCCTGGCCAAGGGGACCACGACGCTCGACAACGCGGCGCGGGAGCCCGAGATCGTCGACCTGTGCCGCTTCCTGGTCGGCATGGGCGCGCAGATCGAGGGCATCGGCTCGCCGGTCGTCACCGTCCACGGCGTGCCCGCGGGCGACCTCCACGGCACGAGCCACCGCGTCGTGGCCGATCGGGTGGAGGCCGCGACCTACCTCGCCGCGGTCGGCCTGGCCGGCGGCGAGATCACCGTCCGCGACGCCCGGGCCGAGCACATGGAGGTCGTGCTCCGCAAGCTCGCGCGCCATGGGCCTGACGGTGGAGTCCGTCCCCGGCGGGTCTGCGGGCGGCCGGCCCCGACCGCCTCCGCTCGACCGATGTGGCCACGCTGCCCTACCCGGGTGTGGCGACCGACTACAAGCCGCTCATCACCGCGATGCTCTCCGTCGCCGACGGGGTGGGGATCGTGACCGAGAACCTGTTCGCCGGGCGCTTCCGCTACGTCGACGAGCTCATCCGGATGGGCGCCGACATCCGCACCGACAGCCACCACGCCGTCGTGCGCGGCGTCCCCCGCCTGGTCGGCACCTCGGTGGACGCGTCCGACATCCGCGCCGGCGCCGCCCTGGTCGTGGCCGCGCTGGCCGCGGAGGGCGAGACCAGCATCGACGGCGTCCACCACGTCGACCGCGGGTACGAGGACCTGGTGGGCAAGCTGCGGACGCTCGGCGCCGACATCGTCCGCCTCGACTGAGTTCTCGTCGCCATCCTCCGCTGCGCTTCGGCTGGCTCCTACTCGCTTCGCTCGGCAATGCGTCGGGCGTCGTTGCGGTGCGCCGGCGCAAGCCGGACGCACCGGGGCCCGATCTGCGTCGCCATCCTCCGCTGCGCTTCGGCTGGCTCCTACTCGCTTCGCTCGGCAATGCGTCGGGCGTCGTTGCGGTGCGCCGGCCGAGCCGGACGCACCGGGGCCCGTTGCGTCGCCTTCCTCCGCTGCGCTTCGGCTGGCTCCTACTCGCTTCGCTCGGCGATGCGTCGAGCGTCGTTGCGGTGCGCCGGGCAAGCCGGACGCACCGGGGCCCGATTTGCGTCGCCTTCCTCCGCTGCGCTTCGGCTGGCTCCTACTCGCTTCGCTCGGCGATGCGTCGGGCTGCGTTGCGGTGCGCCGGCCGAGCCGGACGCACCGGGGCCCGATTTTGCGTCGCCTTCCTCCGCTGCGCTTCGGCTGGCTCCTACTCGCTTCGCTCGGCAATGCGTCGAGCGCGTTGCGGTGCGCCGGGCGAGCCGGACGCACCGGGGCGTCGCGCTTCGGGCTGGCTCCTATCGTCGCTCGCATGCGCTCGGCGGTGCGCCGAGCCGGACGCACCGGGCCGGCTCAATCTTCCTGCTCGGCGGTGGCCTCCCCGGCGCGCTCGGCCGCGGCCCGCTCGGCTCGGCGCTTGGCCACCCGCAGGAGCCCGACCAGCAGGGCGATGGGCACGAGCACCATCAGCATCTCGTCCCAACCACCCTGGTGGGCGAGCACACTAGGTCACCTGCAGCGTGGCCAGGACCTTGTCGGTGGTGTGGCTCTCGACCTCGAAGCTGCCGGCCGTGTCCGCGGTGAACTCGAAGGTCGCCTCGACGCCCGCCGCGGCCTGCTTCTCGCAGGTCGTAGCCGTGGACGTGGTACTCCTGGTCCGTGTCGGACAGCAGGCGGAGCACGACCGTCTGGCCGAGCGCGACCTGGAAGGTCTGACCGAGCTGGGCCGGGTCGTCGACGTTGACGATGATCTCCTGCGCGTCGCCGCTGACGGCCTCGTCGGTCGGGATGGTCTCGCCCGCCGGCACCGTCGTCGCGACGGCTGCGGAGGTGGCCGGTGCGCTGGTGGCCGCGGTGCTGGCGGCGGCCGTGGTCACCGGCGCGGACGGGCTGGTGGAGTCGCTCGTCGAGCCCTTGCCGCTCCCGCACGCGGCCAGCGCGAGGGCGACGGCCGCGGGAACAAGCAGCGCTCGTGGACGGTTCCACATGGCTGGGTACGCTAGCAACGGCCCTGTTCGACGGGTCCGCGGCCGCAGGGCCCGCTCCCGGTCAGGATGGGCGCCATCAGGAAGGACGTTCGGTGCGACAGCAGGTGGAAGAGACGATCGAGGCCATCCGGCCGGCCCTGCAGGCCGACGGTGGTGACATCTTCCTCCGCGAGGTCGACGAGGAGACCGGCGTCATCACCGTGAGCCTCGTCGGCGCGTGCGGCACCTGCCCGGCGTCGACCGACACCCTCAAGGCCGGCATCGAGCGGATCATGAAGGACCGGGTCGACGGCATCCGAGAAGTGGTGGCGGTCTGAGTGCACCCGGGTCGGGGCCGTGAGCCCGGCCCGCTGCTCGAGGCCGCTCGGGCCGGTGACCGCGCGTCGCTGGCCCGCCTGCTCTCCCTCGTCGAGCGGGGCGGTGAGCCGGCGCGCGAGGTCGGCCGCCTCGTCTCACCCGCTGAGCGGCCAGGCCTACACCGTCGGGCTGACCGGCGCGCCCGGTGCGGGCAAGTCGACGCTGACCAGCGCCCTCATCGGTCACCTGCGCGGCGCAGGGCCAGGCGGTCGGCGTCCTCGCCATCGACCCGACGTCGCCCTTCAGCGGCGGCGCCATCCTCGGCGACCGGGTGCGCATGCAGGACCACGCGACGGACCCCGAGGTGTTCATCCGCTCGATGGCCACCCGCGGCCACCTGGGCGGCCTGGCCCTCGCCGTGCCGGAGGCCATCCGCCTGCTGGACGCCGTCGGCAAGCCGTGGATCATCGTGGAGACCGTCGGCGTCGGCCAGGTCGAGGTCGAGGTGGCCGGGCAGGCCGACACGACCGTCGTCGTCGTCAACCCGGGCTGGGGTGACGGCGTGCAGGCCAACAAGGCCGGCCTCATGGAGATCGCCGACGTCTTCGTCATCAACAAGGCCGACCGGGCCGGCGTGGCCGAGACCCGTCGCGACCTGGAGCTGATGTTGGACCTGTCCGACCTGGGGGACTGGCGCCCGCCCATCGTCACCGCGGTGGCCACCGACGGCACCGGGATCGGCGACGTCTGGAGCGCGGTCGAGGCCCACCGCGAGTCCATCGAGAAGGGCGGCCAGCTGCAGCAGCGTCGCGACGAGCGCACCCGCCAGGAGCTGCGCCAGATCGTCGCCCAGCGCCTGGAGGCCCGGGCCCGGGAGCTGTGCCAGGGCACGACCTACGACGAGCTCGAGCGCACCGTGCTGGAGCGCGGGATGGACCCGTGGGCCGCCACCGACGTGCTGCTCGACGGCGTCGGCGCCTGAGCGCGGGCGAGCTCGTTCCGGGCCCGCGGGGCTCGACGGCGTAGCGTCGGCGCCATGGCTGACGAGCTGGTGCACCTGGAGCGGCGCGACGACGGGGTGGCCGTGGTCACCCTCGACAACCCGAAGGTCAACGCGCTGTCGGCGGAGATGCGCCAGCAGCTGAAGGAGTCGGCCGAGGCGCTCCGGGCCGACCCGCCCGGCGCGGTGGTCGTCACCGGGGGCGAGCGCATCTTCGCCGCCGGCGCCGACATCACCCAGTTCGGTGGCGCCGACGAGGCGGCCGGCATCGTCGCCAGCTTCCACGAGACCATGGCGGCCGTGGCCGACATCCCCCGCATGGTCATCGCCGCGGTGGCCGGCTACGCCCTCGGCGGCGGGTGCGAGCTGGCGCTGGCCTGCGACTACCGGATCGCCTCCGAGCGGGCCGTGTTCGGTCAGCCGGAGATCCTGCTCGGCATCATCCCGGGCGGCGGCGGCACGCAGCGGCTCAGCCGCCTGGTCGGGCCGTCACGGGCCAAGGACCTGATCCTGACCGGCCGGCAGGTCAAGGCCGACGAGGCCTACCGGATCGGGCTGTGCGACGAGGTCGTGGCGCCGGAGGCGCTGCACGAGCGGGCGCTGGCCCTCGCCGGGGAGCTGGCCCGCGGGGCGCTCGCCGCCCAGGCGCTGGCCAAGCAGGCCATCGACCTGGGGCTGGACGTCGGCCTGCCCGAGGCGATGGCCGTGGAGCGCGAGCGCGTTCGTCGACGTCTTCCGGACCGAGGACAGCCAGATCGGCGTGAAGAGCTTCCTCGAGCACGGGCCGGGCAAGGCCGAGTTCACCGGCCGGTAGCGCGACGCCGAGGACGTCCCGCTCGGTCCGCGGCGATCAGGCCAGGCTCACGTCGCCGCTGAGGACCCTGTGGCCCGAGGACGCCTGGTTGCCGTCGGGCTCCTCGATGGTCACGGTGAGCATCGGGTAGTCGACCGGCGACACCCCCGACCACAGCGTCACCCAGTCACCACGGCCCTCGCTGAAGGTGCCGATCGGGACCGTGCCCTTCGGGCCCTTCAGCCAGGCCTGGTAGAAGCGCCCGTCGTCCAGCCGCGGGAGGTGGCGGGCCCGGAGCTCGATCCGGAAGCCCGACGTGTCCTTGTAGATGACGGTCCGGCCGGTGGCCGAGGTCGCCAGCTCGGTGCCGGTCAGCTCGCCGGTGGCGAAGGTGGCCTCCTTGTCGCCGCGGTGGCTCAGGAGGAACACCGCGAACACGATCGCCGCCGCCGCGGCCAGACCGGCGAGGAGCGGCCGCACCCACGACGTCGTGCGCCGGCTGGTGCTGGCCCACCCGGTGGTCGGCCGCGGCGCGGCGGAGATGGAGGCGACGACGAGGTCCTCGAGATCGGGCGCGGGCTCGACCCACGTCGCGTCGTCGGCCAGCAGGCGGGTCCACGACTCGACCTGGGCCAGCTCGTCGTCGTCGAGCGCGTCGAGCGGACGTCCGGCCAGCATGGCCATCCGCTCCTCGTCGCTCGTCATGGCTGCTCCTGTCGCGCGTCGTGGGTCCCGGCGGTGCCAGGGACCCGGTGGGACGGGCCCACACCCAGTACTACGGTGCAACTCGCCGTCCGGTTCATGGATCGAGCCCCTCCCGCAAGGCGCTCAGCGCGATGGCCAAGCGCTGGTGGGCGCGGTGCGATCGCGACTTCACGGTACCGGGCGGTATGCCCAGCTGCTCCGCGATCTCGGTGTGGGTCAGCCCCTCGAGGTGTTGCAGGCGGACCACCTCCCGCTCGTCAGGGGGCAGGGCGTCGATGGCCTGGCGCACCTGCCACGCCTCGTACCACTGCTCCAGCCCGGCCGGCATGGTGATGAGGGCCGGATCGGTGGCCGGGACCTCCTCCAACGAGGACGAGGACGACCGGCGGGTCTCCCGGCGGTGGATGTCGATGGCGACACGGCGGGCGATCGTGGCCAGCCACGGCGCGAGCTCACGGTCGCTCTGGAAGCGGTCAGCGGCCTGCCACGCCTGGACGAACGTCTGCTGCGTGGCGTCCTCGGCGAGGTGCTTCTGGCCGAGGGCGCGCAGGGAGATGGCGTAGACCAGGCGCCCGTACTCGCGGTACACCGCCCGAACCCCGGCGTCCTCTCGCCGGCGGAACGCCTCTATCAGCGCGGCGTCGAGCATCCGGCCCGGCACCTTAGGCCGCAGCCCCCGGTCCGGCGGAGATGGCGCCGGCGCCCGATCGACGTCACGAGGGTGGAGGTGGGCCGGTCAGGCCCAGGTGACGAGCCCGAGCTCGACGGGGGTGGCGAGGTCCTGGTGGTCGGGCACGACGCGGGCGGTGAAGCCGTAGCGGCCGGCCCGCGCGCAGCGGAAGTGGCCCTCCCAACGAGCGCGTCCCCGCGTCGTCGACCCCGACGTGGGTGAGCGTGAGGACGTCGGGCTGGGGGATCTCGTCGGCCGCGCCGACCGGTCCGTGGAGGACCTGGACCGCGACGTCCGACGGCTCGAGCGAGCCCAGGTCGACAGTGACGGCGACGTGACGCTCCTGACCGAGCACCGCGGGACCGCCGTCGGACTCGACGCCGGCCACCTTCACGCCCGGCCACGCCGCGACGACACGGGCCCGCCACGCCGCCAGCTCCCGGGCCCGGGCGGCGTGGTCGGCGAGGGCGACGTCGGTGGCCGAGGCCGCGGGCTCGTAGTACTCCTGCACGTAGTCCCGGACCATCCGGCTGGCCGTGACCTGCGGGCCGAGCGAGGCGTACGCGTCCTTGACCCGGCGGACCCAGCCCCGGGGCACCCCACCGGCGCCGCGGTCGTAGAACAGGGGCACGATCTGGCTCTCGAGCAGCTCGAAGACCGACTCGGCCTCGAGCTGGTCCCGGCGGTCGAGGTCGGGCTCGTCCCCGGCCGAGGTGATGGCCCAGCCGTTGCGGCCGTCGAAGCACTCGTCCCACCAGCCGTCGAGGATGGAGCAGTTCAGCGCGCCGTTGAGGGCCGCCTTCATCCCGCTCGTCCCGCACGCCTCCTGCGGCCGCCGCGGGGTGTTGAGCCAGACGTCGGAGCCCTGGTACAGCGCCCGGGCCACCGCCATGTCGTAGTCGTCGAGGAAGACGAAGCGGTGGCGCAGCTCGTGCTGGAGGGCGAACTGCTGGATGCGCTGGATCATCGCCTTGCCCGGCTGGTCGGCCGGGTGGGCCTTGCCGGCGAACACCATCTGGACCGGCCGGTCGGCGTGGAAGAGGAGGGCTCGCAGCCGCTCGGGCTGCGAGAGCAGGAGCGTGGCCCGCTTGTAGGTGGCGAAGCGCCGGGCGAAGCCGATGGTGAAGACCGTCGGGTCGAGCACGCTGTTCGTCCAGGCCACGTCGCTGGCCGAGAACGCCCTGCGCCAGCCGCGACTGCCCGCAGGTGGCTGCGCACGAAGGTGACCAGGCGCTCCCGACCCTGCTGCAGGGCGCGCCACAGCTCGTCGTCGCCGACCTCCTCGATCCGCGCCCAGTCCTCGGCCGGCGCGCCGTCCCACTCGGGCACGACGCGGCGGGTGAGGAGGTCGTCGACCTCCGGGGAGATCCACGTCCGGGCGTGGACCCCGTTGGTCACCGAGCCGATCGGGACCTCCTCCGTCGGCACGTCCGGGCCACAGCCCGGCGAACATGGCCCGGCTCACCGCGCCGTGGAGCGCGGCGACCCCGTTGCGCCGGGCCGCCAGGCGGAGCCCCATCACCGCCATGTTGAAGCGGGTCTCGTCGGGCTCGTCGTGCTCGCCGGCCGAGGGCCA
This sequence comes from uncultured Chloroflexia bacterium, assembly GCA_963842695.1. Lineage (GTDB taxonomy): Bacteria > Chloroflexota > Limnocylindria > Limnocylindrales > CSP1-4 > SPCO01. Next base: position 177,736 of record CAWJHK010000011.1, on the reverse strand, counting down.
TGAGCTCGTCGAAGGTCACGCGCGCACTCGGTCGCGAAGGAGCCGAAGTAGTGCTCCATCAGCTCCTTCGGGAAGCGGTCGATGCCGGCCGGGACCGGCGTGTGGGTCGTGAAGACGCAGCCCGGGCGCACGGCCTCGACGGCCTCGCCGAAGGTGAGCCCGCCGGCCGACCAGCTGGCGCACCCGCTCCAGCCCGAGGAAGCCGGCGTGGCCCTCGTTGGTGTGGAAGACCTGCGGGTCGAGCCCGAGGGCCTGCAGCGCCCGCACCCCGCCGATGCCGAGCAGGATCTCCTGGCGGATGCGGTGCTCGGTGTCGCCGCCGTAGAGCCGGTCGGTGACGGCCCGTCCCTCGGGGGTGTTGCCGTCCACATCGCTGTCCAGGAAGTACAGCCGGACGCGGCCGACGTCGGCCCGCCAGACCTGGCGCCTGCAGGGGCTCGCCGGCCAGGTCGACCGTGATGCGGATGCCGTCGCAGCGGGTCAGGGCCAGGGCGTCGGGGTCGAGCTCGGAGAACCGCTCCTGCTGCATGCCGTCGACGGTCAGCTGCTGGCTGAAGTAGCCCGAGCGGTAGAAGAGCCCCACGCCGACGAGGGGGACGCCGAGGTCGCTCGACGCCTTCAGGTGATCACCGGCCAGCACGCCGAGGCCGCCGGAGTACTGCGGCAGCGCCTCCGAGATGCCGAACTCCGGCGAGAAGTAGGCCACCAGCCGCAGCGGGCTGGCCTCCGGGTCTCGGCGCGGGTCTGGAACCAGCGGGGGGCGGTGAGGTAGCGGCCGAGCCCGTCCTCGGTCTCCTGGAGGTAGCGGAGGAAGCCCGGGTCGGCGGCCAGCTGGTCCAGGCGGGGGCGGGGGACCTGGCCGAGGAGCCGGACCGGGTCGTGGGACATGGCCTCCCACGCGTCCTTGTCGACCCAGCGGAACAGATCGCGGGTCGGCTCGTCCCACGACCAGCGCAGGTTCATGGCCAGCCGCTCGAGCGGCGACAGCTCGGGGGGCAGCGCAGGGGCGCACGCTGAAGCTCTGAAGCGACCGCATCGGCTCGACCGTAGCCGTCGCCCGCCGGGGCGATCGCGGCGTCGTCAGCCCGTCGTCAGGTGGTGCCGGTGGCCTCGGGAGCAGGATCGGCGGTGGTCGCGGGCGGCTCGCCGGCGGGCGCCTCGCTCGTCTCGGTGGTGGCGTCCGCGTCGGCAGCCGGCGGCTCGGTAGCGGCGTCGGCGTCCGTGTCCGCCGGCGCGGCCTCGGCCGCCGCCTCGGTCTCGGTCGTCGGCCCGGTCCCTGCCGCGGGCTCGGTTGCGGCATCGGTCTCGGCCGCGGTCGTGTCGGTCGCGGCCGTCACGGGTCTCGTCGTCGTCGCTCGGGTCGCCCACCCATCCGCCGGCGCCGGGCTCGCCCGCCTCGTTGCCGCGGATGAGCTCCTCGTTCTTCATCGCCCACAGCCCGATCAGCACGACGCCGCCGAGCACACCGGCGAAGAAGGCCACGAAGGCCGCCCCGCCGATGGCCGCGCCCACGCCCCAGTCCTTCGCCTGCGTGCGGATCATCGCGAAGGCGAACAGCCCGAACACGATGATGCCGATCACGTAGCCCCGGCCGACCGTGCCGAAGAAGCTGCGCTCCAGCGGGTCGTGCGTCCACTCCCGGTCGGCGGGCCCGTGCTCGTCGTGGCCGGCGGCCTCGGCCGTGTGCGCCTGGTCCGTGGTCTGGACGGGGCTGTGCTCGTCGGTCACGGGCGGCAGCGTAGCCCGCGGCCTCCACGCCGAAGGAGGCTGCGGCTGCAGCTCCGGCCCGCCGTCGGGATCGTCACTAGGCTGGACGGTCCGGTGCGGATCACAGCGAAGGTGGACTACGCGGTGCGGGCGATGTGCGAGCTCGCCGGCCAGGGCGGCGGCCCGGTGCGGGGCGAGCGCCTCGCCGCCGCGCAGGCGATCCCGCAGAGCTTCCTGGAGAACATCCTCCACGAGCTGAAGCGGGCCGGCCTGGTCGCCACCCAGCGGGGGGTCGACGGCGGCTACCGCCTCGCGAGGCCCGCAGACGAGATCACGGTCGCCGACATCATCCGGGCCGTCGAAGGCCCGCTGGCCGACGTCCGGGGCTCCCGGCCGGACAGCCTGACCTACGACGGTGCGGCCGTGCCGCTGCGCGACGTCTGGCTGGCCGTCCGGGCCAACCTCCGGGCCGTGCTCGAGCACGTGACCGTGGCCGACATCGCCGAGGACCACCTGCCCGACCTGGTGCCCAAGCTGCTGGCCGACCCCGAGGCGTCACGCCCCCACTGAGCGCGCCCGCGCCCGGACCCGGACGGCGGGGGTGCGGGGGCAGAGGCTCCGCCGGACCCCCGCCGCTGGCCGGTCCGGCGATGCCGGCCGGCCAGCCACAGATGGGCCGGCCGAAGGCCGTCTCCGACCTCGCCGAGCAACCTCTGGTTGCGAGGCGACATCTCAGGCTTCGTCGAGGCCCCAGCGCCGGCGCAGCCGCTTCTCGATCTGCGAGAAGAACAGGGCGTCGACGAGGATGCCGATGACCAGGATGACGATCATGGTGGCCATCAGGCCGGGGGAGTCGAGCAGCTCCCGGTTCGGAGGCCAGCCGGACGCCGAGCGACTTGCTCTTGGCGATGATGACGAGCAGCTCGCCGGCCATCAGGCTGCGCCAGGCGAAGGCCCAGCCCTGCTTGAGGCCGGCCACGAACGACGGCAGCGCGGCCGGCAGGATGACGTAGCGGTAGGGCGAGAAGCCCTTCGCGCCGAGCACCCGGCCCGGCCCGCAGCAGGAGCGGCGGGACGTGGTCGACGCCGGGGATGAGGCCGTTGGCGATCGACGGCGCCGCGCCGAGGACGACCACGAACATGATCGCCGCCTCGGTCAGCTTGAACAGCAGGATGGCCAGCGGGAACCAGGCGATCGACGGCATCGTCTGCAGGCCGGTGATCAGCGAGCCGACCGCCGGCCCGCAGCACCCGGCGACCGGGAGACGGCCAGGCCGATCGCGACGCCGATGACGAGCGCCAGCGCGAAGCCGATGACGGCGCGGCTGCATCGTGACGTCGATGGCCTCCCAGAACTGCCGCCGTGTGCATGTCGTTCCACAGCCGGTCGAAGACGGTGACGGCGACGGGCAGGACGTACTCGCGGCTTCCAGCCGCTCACGACCACGAGCTGCCAGACGCCGACGACGATGGCCGATGGCGGCCAGCTTGGGCCACAGCGACGCCCAGACCCGCGACCGGCGATCGACGGTGGCCGCGCCGTGACGGTCTCGAGGGCGTCGAGGCCGGCGAGCTCGCTGCTCCTGACGGTCCCGGAGCGTGGTCGCTCAGCTACGGCCATGGCGGGCCGACCTCCTCGCGCAGCCGGTCGGTGACCTCGCCGGTCAGGGCCGAGACGTCGGGGGCCTCGATGCGGCGGGGACGGGCGATGTCGACGGCGAACTCGCCGACCACCCGGCCGGGGCGGCTGGTCAGCACCACGATCCGGTCGCCGAGGCGGGCCGCCTCCCGCACGTTGTGGGTGACGAACAGGACCGTGGAGCCCGTCTCCTGCCAGATCCGCTCGAGCTCGTCGTGCAGCATGTCGCGGGTCATGGCGTCGAGGGCGCCGAACGGCTCGTCCATCAGCAGGACGTCGGCGTCCTGGGCCAGGGCCCGGGCCAGGGCGACCCGCTGGCGCATGCCGCCGGACAGCTCGTGGGGCTGCTTGTCGCCGAAGCCCTCGAGCTGGACCAGCTCGAGCAGCTCGGCGCGCCGCGGCCGCGCGCTCGGCCTGCGGGGCACGCCCCGCAGCCGCAGCGCCAGCTCGACGTTGCCGCCGCACCGTCAGCCAGGGGAACAGCGCCGCCTCCTGGAACATCAGCGCGGCCGTGCCGGCTACGCGCGACCGTCGCCGGCCGTCGGCGTGGTCGAGCCCGGCGACCAGGTTGAGCAGCGTGCGTCTTGCCGCAGCCGGAGGCGCCGACGAGGCAGACGAACTCGCCCGGTGCGCGACGTCGAGCGAGACGCGGTCGAGGGCGAGGACGGCGTTGGCCCCGCGCGCCGTAGACCTTGGTGACGCCTCGACGGAGACGGCAGGGCGCCACGGGTGTCGACCGTCCACGGCGTCGAGGCGCCCTCGGTCTCGAGCGTGAGTGGCGCTCACGCTCCGGACACCTCCGGCTGGTCGGCGCTCGCTGAGGACCTCGTTGAGCAGGGTCAGGTCGTAGATGCCCTAGGTCGACCGGCTTGAGCAGGCCGACGTCCTCGGCGTCCTTGGCCGACGTGCTCAGCGAGGAGGCGATCGGGTCGTTGGTGAAGGTCAGGTTCTTCCAGGCCGCGGCGATGACCTCGGGCTTGAGCGGCTTGCCGGTGAGCTTGCTCGATCTCGTCGTTGGCCACCGTCTGGGCCTCGGCGCCGGTTCGGCGTTGACGCAGTCGTTGGCCGCGACCTGGCCCTCGAGGAGCTGCTTGACGACGTCCGGGTGGTCGTTCGAGGAACTTCGGTGCGCACGATCAGGTGGGTGGTGACGAACTTGCCGTCCGGCCACAGGTCGCGCTCGTCGACGAGGACCTTGCCGCCGCCCTCCTGGACCAGCCGGGTCGCCCACGGCTCGGGCACCCAGGCGCCGTCGATGTCGCCGGCGATGAAGCGTCTGCAGCGTCTGGGCGTTCTCCTGCGGCACGATCGAGACGTCGCCGCCGCCGGCCTGCGTCGGCGCTCAGGCCCTTGCTCCTTCAGCCAGGAGCGCAGGGCCACGTCCTGGGTGTTGCCGAGCTGCGGGCGTGGCGATCTTCTTGCCCTTGAGGTCGGCCGGCCTGGTGATGTCCGGCTTCACGACCAGGAAGGCGCCGCCCGAGGTGGCGCCGGAGATGATCCGGATGGCCTCGCCGTTGGACTTGGCGTAGGCGTTGATGGCCGGGTTCGGGCCGATGTAGGTGGCGTCGATGGCGCCGGCGAACAGCGCCTCGACGGCCGTCGGGCCCGGCGTTGAAGGTGCGTGGTCTCGAGCTTCCGTTCGGCGCCGAGCTTCTCGGCGAAGATCCCCTTCTCGACGCCGACGAGCGCCGTGGCGTGGGTGACGTTCGGGAAGTAGCCGAGGCGCAGCGTGACCGGCTCGGCCGAGGTCGTGGTCGGCGCCTCGGTCGTCGCGGCGGCACCGGTCGTCCCGGCCGGCGTGGAGGCGGTGTCGGTCTTGGCGGTGGTGTCCGACGACGACTTCGAGTCGCTGCCGCACGCACCGAGCACGGCGAGCGCGGCCAGACCCAGCGCGGCGAGGGGGATGCCGCGTCCGCCGGCGGCGAAGGAGGGGGTTCAGTGATTCAGTCACGGGGTCGCGGACGGGGCGGGCGTAGCCGGCGGCGTCGGGTTCGGGCTCGGCGTCGGCACGGGCGTCGGGCTCGGGACCGGATTCGTCAGGTCGAGCTCTCCCGCCAGGGTCGCGTGGATCCGATATCCGCCGGTCCCTGTTCCCGAGCTGTCGCGCTGCCCGAGCGGCCCCACGACCGTCGCGGTCATCCCGCTCGCGATCGTGCGCCCGGCCAGGGCATCCGGACCGAGGACGGCGCGGACCTGGCCGGAGCCGTCGTCGAGCGTCACGGCCAGGCCGTCGGCGAGCTGGTCGGGCGACCCGGTGACGACGCCGGTAGCCGTGATGCGCGAACCTTCGTCGGCCTCGCCGACCTGCCCGGTCTGGCGAAGGATCGGCGCCGGCAGCCCGGCATCGGACGATCCGATCAGGGCGGCTTCGGCGATCCGCAGCGTCCGCTGCGAGTACCGGCTGGCCACCTCGCCTTCGACGACGACCAGGGTGCCAGCCGGCCAGGATCCAGCGACCTCGGCGTCGAGGTAGAGGGCGATGCCCCCAGAGGCATCCTGGACGAAGCCGCCGTGGCCGGATTCGAGCGCACCGAGCGCCGTCGTCAGGACACCGTCGACCCGCACGATCGCCCCGTCGGCGAGCGTTCGCGCATCGGCGATCGAAGTTGGCGCCGTGGTCGCGCTCGGGGTCGGTTCAGGCGTCGCGGTCGGCGTCGCGCCGGGGGTGGTGGTGGGCGTCGGAGTCGGAGCGGGTGTCGGGGTCGGGTCGTGTCGGTGCCGGTGTCGGTTCAGCGGTCGGGGCCGGTGTCGGCATCGGCGTCGGGGAGGGAGCCGCCGTCGGCGTGGGCGTCGGAGCCGGCGTCGGACTCGGAGGCGCCGTGGGCGACACGGTCGGGTTCGGGGTCGGTGTCGGTGTTGCGTCCGCCGGGACCGGCGGCGCCGCTAGACCCTGGGGCGATGGCGCCGCCTGGACGAACCAGTCGAGCGCGTTGGCGTTCGTATCGATGCCGTTGCCCGCCGGGCCACCGGGAGCCCGCTCCAGGCTCGAACCTGCCGGCGGAGCGGCTGCCGCGTTCCCCTCGACGAAGGCATTCGTCGCGTCTCCCCATCCGACGGCGTCGATCGTCGTCCCGCCGACCACCCGCAGGGCAAGCGCGCCACCGGTCGCCGCGAAACCGCCGGAGTAGGTCAGGTCGGCGATGGACGCGTGGATCCCGGCGGCGTTCGCGACAAGGGTCCGCCGCCCCGCGCCGAGGACGGTCGAGGTCGTCCAGGTCCCCTTTCGCGTCACCGTGGAGCCCGACGAGGTGGCGTAGACCACCTCGAGTCCCTGCAGGTCGACCGGGCCGGCGCCCTGGTTGGCGACCTCGACGAACTCGTCGGAGGCCGATGCGCCTCCCGTCTGGAGCTCGGACACGACGAGGCTCGATGGCGGCCAGGCGACCTCGCCGGCCAGGACGCGCGATCCGCCCCAGCCTGCCACGGAAGCCGCGAGCGCGACGACGATGAGCGCGGTCCAGCCCGCGCGCCGGGCACGATCCATCGGTGACCTCCCGGCGGGAAGGGCAGCTGAAGGCGGGGAGGCACCGTTGTAGCAGCAGCGGCTGCACCGGCAGTTATCTCGCGCTCATCGGGAGTGGACTACGATGCGCAGCACCCGATCCCCCGTCCCGCCCAGGACACCCGCCAGCAGGAGATACCGTGGCACGCGCCAAGAGGACCGCCCGCGCCGAGGCGCGACGCCGCTCCCGAGCCGCCCAATCCCTCGACGACACCGAGGGCGCCGAGCTGTCCGAGGCGACTGACGAGCCGGCGCCACGCCGCCAGTCGTCGTCGCAGGCCCAGAAGTCGACGGCCCAACCGGCCCGGATGGGCTTCATGGTGGCGTTCCGCGCCGCCATCCACCCGATCCATGTCCGTGAGGACCTGGCGTCACTGCCCTGGATCGCCACCCACAGCAAGGCGCTCTGGATCCCGCTGCTGATCACGGTGCTGAGCACGGTCGCGATCATCGCGACCAGTGGCGGCGACCTCTCGCTCTTCATGTTCGCCTACTTCATCCAGACACCCGCGATCGGCGGCGTGTTCATCGCCGGCTTCCTCGCGCCGCGGGCGAGCTGGTTGCTCGGCGCGATCGTCGGGCTCGTCGCGGCCGCCTGTTACACGCTGCTGCTCCTTTCCTACCCGTCGACGATCTATGCCGGCTTGCCCCCGACCCAGTCGCAGGCCGTGGAGGTCGCCGCGTCGGCGTTCGCCCTGTCGCCAGTGATCGGCGGGATCTTCGCCGCCGGCGCGGCCTGGTACCGGCGCTTCCTGCGCTTGTCGGCTCCCGTTCGGAGCAAGCCGACCACGGAGCGGAAGTCGAAGCCCGGCGACGGCCGGACGCGGTCGAGCGGCACGTCCCAGAAGGCCGGCGCCCGCCGCTGACCCTCGGACTGGTCGTCGGGGTGGGAGGCCGACGACAGCGGTCCGCGATCTGTCGTGACCGGCAAACGCCGGTGGCCCAGGATGCGTCTTGTATCGCATGAGACCTTCGGTCGGCATCAGCGTCACGGAGCGTGCCCCGGGGACCGGGATACCCGACGCCCGCCTCGTCACCGATGCCCAGGCGGGAGATGCCTCGGCGTTCGATGCCCTGATGACGGCTCGCCTGGATCGGACCTATCGGACGGCCCGGGCTCCGGCAATGAGCCCGACGCCCGTGAGTCCAGGACGCATGGCTCTCGATCTGGAGGCGGCTCCCGAGCCTGCGCGAGGTTGCGGCGTTCGAGGGCTGGGTCGACCGGATCGTCCTCAACGCGGGACTGACGAGGGGTCGCCGTCCACTTCGCCGTGGTCCCCGGACGGACGACACGTTGCCGTGGTGCGCGAAGGAAGCTCCCTGCTCGCGACGATGTCCGTCGCAACCGGCGAGATCAGCGATGTCCCGGGTCAGGGCGCGTCGCCGCGGCTCGATCCGCGGGGGTTCGGCTCAGCCCAGGCGGCGCATGCCGGCATGGCCGATCTGGCGAACGCCGGCCGGCCGGTCCGGTCCGCCGGCGGTGGCGGCCACCTCGGGGAGTGGCAGGACCGAGCGCGCGATGACGTTGACCACCTCGCCCTCGCGCTGGAGGTCGCCATCGACGAGCAGTAGCGCGTGGCGCCGGACGACGCCCCGCATCCTGGCCCACGTGTCCGGCCAGAGCGTGACGTTGACCATCCCGGTCTCGTCCTCGAGGGCGAGGAAGACCGTGCCCTTGGCCGTCATCGGGTGCTGCCGGGTCACGACGAGGCCACCGATCCGGACCTCGCCCGGACGCATCTCGGCGAGCGCCGCGTTCGTCACCGCCCCGAGCCGCTCGAGCGCCGGCCGGAACAGGGTCACGACCTGTCGCCGAGCGTCGAGGCCGATCACCGCGTATGCGTCTCCGATCCGCTCCGACTCCGTGATCGCAGGGAGAGGCGGCGCCTCCGTGGCCGGCAACCGCAGGTCCATCGGCCTGCCGCCCGCCGCCGAACGCTTGCCGGCCGCGCGGCCAAGGCCGCGCAGCGAGCGCCCGTCCACCCGGCCCCGTGACGCGCCGGCCACCTCGCGGAGCTGCCACAACAGCTCGCGTCGCGGCCGCCCGAGCGAATCGAGCGCCCCGGTCCGGATCAGCCGCTCGAGGACCTCTTCCGGCAAGCCGGTCCGCTCGACCACGTCGATAAGGCTCGCGTACTGGCCGCGCGCCAGCTCGGCGTCGAGCAGGGCCTGGTGCTGCTCGCCGATCCCCTTGACGAGATGGAGCCCGAGCCGGACGCCCCAGCCGGCGGTGACCTCCGGCGTCCAGCGGTCGCGAGCCTCGGTCGACGGGATGACGCAGGCCGGGGATCGGACCGGCTCCGGCCGGACCGTGATCCCGGCTCCCTCCGGCAATGGCTCGCCCGGCCGGCCGACCCACTCGGTGGTGGTCCGGTACGACGACGCGTTGATGTCGACCGGCAGGACCGCGACGCCGTGGCGCTTCGTGTCGTTGACCAGGACCTCGACCGGGTAGAAGCCCATCGGCTGGGCGTTGATGAGCCCGACCAGGAACTGGGCCGGGTAGAACAGCTTGAGGAAGGACGACTCGTAGGCGGTCCGGGCGAACGCCGCGGCGTGGCTCTTGGCGAAGCCGAAGCTGGCGAACGCGGCGACCTGGCGGAACAGCTCCTCGGCCATCTCGTCGGTCATGTCCGGCTGGCGGAGACAACCCTCGACGAACCGGCGGTGCAGCTTCTCCATCTCGCGGCTGGAGCGCCATGTGCCCATCGCCCGCCGGAACCCGTCCGACTCCGCCGGCGAGAACCCGGCGACATCGATCGCGACGCGCATGACCTGCTCCTGGTAGAGGATCACGCCCATCGAATCCTTGAGGATCGGCTCGAGGGATGGGTGGAGGTAGGTCACCGGCTCGAGGCCCTGCTTGCGACGCAGGAACGGGTGGACGGCGTTGCCCTGGATCGGGCCCGGCCGGATGATCGCGACCTCGACCACGAGGTCGTCGAGGCTCTTCGGGCGCGATTTCGGCAGCGTCTGCATCTGGGCCCGGCTCTCGACCTGGAAGACGCCCACGGTGTCGGCCGCCTGGAGCATCTCGAACACCTCCGGGACGTCCTCCGGCATGCGGTCCAGGTCGAGACAGACCGCGCAGTCGTGCTCGATCAGCTGGAGCGTCTCGTCGATGGCAGCGAGCATCCCGAGCCCGAGCAGGTCGAGCTTGATGAGCTTGAGCGTCTCGACATCGCGCTTGTCGAACTGGACGACGACGCGATCGACCATCGTCGCCCGCTCGATCGGGGCGATGTCGATGAGCGGCGCCGCCGTCACCAGCATCCCGCCCGAATGGATCGACAGGTGGCGCGGGAAGCCATCGATCCTGGCGCAGAACTCGAGCCAGCGCTCCCAGTCGGAGAGGCCGACCGTCGAGCCGCCACGCGGTTGCGGCGGCGGCTCCGGCTCGACCCGGGCGACCGAGGAGTGCCCGGCGACCGTGGTCGAATCGGCTCGCCTGGCCGCTGGCGGGTCCCAGCGCGTCGGCCGGCCGAGCTTATCCGTGGCGCGTCCCCCGTCGTCGTGGCGGCGGTCGGTCGTCCTGGGCGGCGGCTCCAACTGGCCGCTCTCTGGATCGATCCTCCGGCCGTCGACGAGCGCGGGTCCCACAAGCCGATCCCGGTCGGCCTGGTAGCCGGTCCCACGTCCGGCCCGCAGCCAGGCCACGCTGGCCGGCGTGTCACCTGGACCGCCCTCGTCATCGTGCCGGCCGCCCGGCCGGATGGCCGGCGGCGATTCGGGCGCCCCCTCCCACATCCCCGATCGCGAAACACCCGCCTCTCCGTCCGCCTCGCGGGTCTCACCTTCCCGGAGCCAGGCGAAGGGGCGCGGCGCGTTCGGGTCGACCGGCTTGGGTGGCTGGCGCCACGGTGGAACCTTGCCGACGAGCGGCATCCGCGTGTTCAGCTGGCCCATCCCGTCGACCAGCCCGAGCGACTCGGCGGCCTCGGCCGCGCGTGCCTCGACGGGCAGCCCTTCCCCGGTCCGCCGGAAGAACTCGGCGAACCCGCCTTCCGCCTCCAGGTCGCGCCGGACCATCACGCTGTCGTACGTCTCGAGCGCCTTGGCCACGCGATCGACGAGCGGCCGCGGGAACCCCAGCGCGTAGCCCACCTCGCGGACGGCCGACCGGGCGCGGTACGTGACGAGGTTGCAGACCATCCCGGTGTGCTCCGGGCCGTAGCGCCGGTAGACGTACTGGATGACCTCCTCTCGCCGTTCCGAGCTGAAGTCGATGTCGACGTCGGGGTAGGTCGTCCGGCCCTCGTTGATGAACCGCTCGAACAACAGGTTGTGGACGATCGGCTCGACCCGGCTGATCCCGAGCGTGTACGACACGATCGAGCTGGTCGCGCTGCCTCGGCCCTGGGCGGGGATCCCGTTCTCCTTCGCGAAGCGCATCAGGTCCCAGCAGATCAGGAAGAACTCGGCCAGGCCGGCTCGCTCGATGACGTCGAGCTCGTGGGCGAGCCGCTTGACGACCGCCGAGGTCATCGGGTGGTAGCGCTTCCGGGCACCCGCCCAGCACAGCTCCGACAGGTGCGAGAACGGCGTCTCGCCGGGCGGCACCGGGAAGCCCGGGAAGCGGTACTGCTCGAAGCCGAGATCGATCGAGCACGACGCGGCGAGCTCCGCGGCGGTCGCGATCCCTGCCGCCCAGGCACGCTCCGCGACACTCCCCAGCGAGGCGCCGATCCGGGACAGCATCACGCCGTCCTTGAGGTACGACTCGCCATCGGGTCGCCGCAGGTCGTCGAGCGTGTCGAGCGTCCGGCCGTGGCGGATGGCGGCCAGCACGTCCGCCAGCTCGCGGTCTTCGGGCCTGGCGTAGTGGACGTCGTTGGTGACCGCGACGGGCAGTCCGAGCGAAGCGGCCAGCGTCGCCGCCTCCGAGACGAGCCAGTCCTCGTCGGGCAGGAGATGGTGGGACAGCTCGACGAAGAAGCCCGCCGAGGCCGGACCGTCGCCACGGCCGAACAGCGACGCGTAGCGCTCGGCGGTCGCGCGGGCGCCGGCCAGGTCGCCGGTCAGCAGCCGGCGTGCCAGCTCCCCGTCGCGGCAGCCGGACAGCGCCACGAGCCCTTCGGTGTGCTCGGTCAGGAGGGCGTGGCTGAACCGCGGCACGCCCTTCGTGCCGGCCATGCCGGCGTACGAGACCAGGCGGCACAGGCTCCGCCAGCCGGCCTGCGAGCGAGCAAGGAGGACGAGATGCGGGCCACGGACCCGCTCGCCGATCCCACGCAGGTCTTCCTTGACCGGCGGCCGGTGGCCGGGCAGCCGGGCGCGGACCGGGCGCGGCCGAGCCGGCAGGCCGTCGCTCGGGTCCGGGACGAGGCCGGGGCCGGCGGGTACCTTGCTCCGTCGTCGCGGCCGGCGTCCGACGATGACCACCCCGTCCGGATCCGGCACGGCCGCGTCAAGCAGCTCGATCTCGAGGCCGACGACCGGATGGAGGCCTGCGGCCTCGGCGGCGGTGACGAACCGGACCGCTCCGTACAGGCCGTTGTGGTCCGTGACGGCCAGCCCGGCCAGCCCCAGCTCGACGGCTCGCTCGACGAGGTCGTCGGGTGCCGAGGCCCCGTCGAGGAACGAGAAGTTGGTGTGGCAGTGGAGCTCGGCGTAGGGGATCTCGACCACGGGTCGCCTCGTCTCGACGGGCTGACAGGGGGCCCTCCATCATAGAACACCTGTTCTATCCTGGCCAGTCCCGGGTCCCCCTCACGACCCGGACGAGATTCCTATCGAGAGCCGCCGAATCCACGAAACAACAACCGACATCACGGCGTCTCAACGGCATGCACGCACCGATGCGCCAGCTCACCGTCTCCGCCGTTCGGATCGGGTTCATGGTCATGCTGGCGATGCTCCTGATCCTCGGCCTCCTGCCCGCGGTCCTCGCGGTCCAGGCGGCGAGCACCTAGCTTCGACTTCAGACGTCTCGGCGCCTGGGGGCTCGGGACGACGCGGCTCTCGACTGCGATGGTCGAGCGCCCACCCGCCGATTGAGCTGGTGAGCAGCTCATCCGGCACCAGGACCCCGTCGCTTGGGGGCGACGGGGTCCTGTTTTGTCTCGCTCAAGGCGGTAGGTCCGGACCTCCCGAGGGCGTGGACGGATGAGGTCAACCCGGCCCAACCCGACCCGCCGAGTCGCGGCGGCCCTTGACACCCATCCGCCAGGATCGTATATATCGCTCATCGATATATCGACGGTCGTAAGAGGGTGAGTCGAATGGAACGGAAGGTCCCCGAGTTCGGACGGTTCGCCGAACCGTCGCTGCTCATCCTGGTGAGCCTGAGCGATGGGCCGAAGCACGGCTACGCGATGATGCAGGACATCGAGGCGGGAACCGGCCGACCGATGGGCGCGGGGACGCTGTACGCGGCGCTCACCCGGCTCGAAGAGCAGGGCCTCGTGGAACCATTGGCTCCCGTCGACCGCCGCCGGCCCTACCGCCTCACCGCGGTCGGCGCGGCGAACCTCGCCGAGCAGCTCCGAGGCCTCGCCGAATTCGCCCAGATGGGCCTTCGCCAGCTCGGCAAGACCGCGCCATGAGGTCATTTCTGATCCGCTGTTATCCCGCCCGCTGGAGGGCCCGCTACGGCGACGAGTTCGAGGCGATCCTCGACGAGCGCCCGATCGGGCCGTTCGACGTAGCGGACATCCTCCTCGCCGCGGTCGACGCTCATCTGCGGCTGCGGGGACAACGGTCTGACGTCCAACCTGGAAGGGGGATGTCCATGTCGCTCCGAATCGGTGGACTCGCCGCGATCATCGGCGGCGGCCTCTTCGCGTCGAGCATCATCCTTGGCATCGGGATCGGGGATGTCGACCCCGTGATCCCTGGGATCCTGCTCGTCACGGGGTCCCTCGCCCTCCTCGTGGCGCTCACAGGCATGAGCGCGTTCCAGGCGCGGGTTCATCCCGTCCTCTCCTGGATTGCCTTCGGGGTCACCGCTGGAGGGACGATCGTCGCCTTCCTCGTTGCGCTCGCCGGGATGCAACTGTTCTACGTCGAGGCCTGGTACCCATTCATCCTCGGCATCCTTTGTGCCCTCGTGGGCTCGACGCTGTTCGCAATCGCGACCTACCAGACGGCCGCGTTGTCGCGTGGAGCGGCGCTGTTGCTTGGCGTCTGCTCGGTGTCGACGATCGTCGGTGGGTTCGCCGGCAACGTCCTTGGGCCAGTGCCGCTCATCGTCGCTGCGATCGGCTTCGCCGTGGCCTGGATCGGTTTGGGCACCTACGCAGTCCGTGTCGACCGACCGGCAGGCGCACTCCGACAGGTGTGACGTGCGCGCTCCGATCTACCGTTTTGCTGAGTTGGTCCCCATCGACCACCCGGCGGCCGACGTGTGGGCAATGCTCATCGACTTCCCGAACGTACCCGCGTGGGAGGCCGGTGTCCTTGAGGTCCGCCAGACCTCAGTCGGCCAGCCCGCCCTCGGCACCACCTTCGTCGCACGGCGGGTCTTCGGGGGCCGCGAGACGATCATCGATTGCAAGATCGTCGCATGGGAGTCCGATCGCCTGGTGACGATGGAGCTGAAGGGCGGACTCGTCCGTCAAGCGTCCGTGACGTACGAAGTCGAGCCCGTGAGCGACGGTCGGTGCCGGGTCACGTACTCGACCGAAGGCGTGATGCGCCCCCTGATGGCCTGGGCAACACCGTTCATCCCGGCGATAGGCAAACGACTCATTCGGGGCAATCTGGCCACCCTCTCCAGACTGCTCGACGATGGGGAAGCCCGCATCCAGCCGAGTTCTTGACAGAACCGGCGCCTTGCCTGGTCAACGGTGATCGGACCCCGTCGCTTGGGGGCGACGGGGTCCTGCTTTTGCCGATCATGAGCAGCCCGGGATCGAGCCTGCGATGCCGAGGCAGCGGCAGTGTTACCTTCGCGCCCGATGGCGATCACGACCCGGAGCGGCAGACCGATCCCATTGCCCCCGATGAAGCTGCGCCTGATGAAGGACAGCGACGAGCAGTTCGTGACGTCCGGGATCTCGCTCGCGCAGCTGCTCTACCGCTACGGACTCGAGTCCGACGACGCACTCATCGACGTTGGCTGCAACGTCGGTCGGGTCCCCGTGGGCCTGCTCGCCGGTACCGACTTCGCCGGGCGATACCTCGGCTTCGACGTCATCAAGCCGGCTGTGACCTGGGCGGCACACAACCTCGCCCGCGTGGCCCCTGGCTTCACGTTCGTCCACCTCGACGTCACCAACGACCGGTACAACCCGAAGGGCAGGGTCGCGCCCGTGGACGTCCGCTTTCCGGCGCAAACGGCCCAGTTCGACGTGTGCTGCCTGTTCAGCATCTTCACGCACTTCTACAAGGAGGACGTCCAGCACTACCTGCGGGAGATCCAGCGGGTGCTGAGGCCCGGGGGGCTGGTCGTGTCCACCTGGTTCCTGTACGACGAGGAGCGGCTGCCCAAGGCCATCGCGTCGTCGGCGTATCCGATGGCGCACCGGCTCGATGAGGTCACGATCTACACGGAGCTCTCGGATCCGCTGAGGGCGATCGCATTCGACGAGGACTACGTTCGCTCGATCGTCGAGGAGGCCGGTCTCGAGGTCGTCCGGATCGATCGTGGCACGTGGGCCGGCGAGGAGGGCGAGGGATTCCAGGACATCGTCGTCCTGCGCCGGCCGGACGCCGATGCGCTGCCGGAACCCGAGATCCCGGCTTCGACGTCCCGGCTTCGACGCGTGTACGAGGCCATCGATCGGCGGGTCGGGTGATGCCCGGCCATGAGGGGACGGAGCGATTGGCCTGCCCGTTCCTGGACGGCGGAGGTCCGTGGCGTGGAGGGTAGGATGAGGCGATGACCGTCGTCCGACGCTGCTGGCCCGGCCTGCTCGCGATGGTGCTGTCGGTGGCCGCCTGTAGTTCCGGGACCGGCTCGTCCGTCCCGAGCGGACCCGCGATCACGCGAACGGCCCCGGCCGTATCCCCCGGCGCGACGGTTGCCTCGTCCTCGGCTGGCGGCAGCCTCGCGCCGCTGGCAGGTCAGACCGACACCGACTGGGGCCGGATCTGGGACACGCTCCCGGGTGGTTTTCCGACCATCAGCGGCGCGACCGCGGGCGAGGAAACGGCGACCGGTCCGGCCACCGCCGATCTCATCGTCGACGGCGTCGACGCCAAGGGCATCACGACCCGGTTCGAGACCCTCCTCGAGGGCGCCGGCTTCACCACGGCGGGTCTGTCGGGGCCGCTCGAGAATGGTGGCTACGTCCTCACGATGAACGGCTCCGCACCGGGCTGCGAGGTCCAGGTGAGCGTCGCGCCGACGGGCAGCCTGACGACCCTGACGATCCTGTACGGAGCGTCCTGCCCGCACGACTGACGGTCGTGGCGTCGTGGATCGGTGGTGCGGCCGCGCAACGCGGGCTCCCATCCGTGCGTCTATGCTGCAGCTACCTGGTGAGCTGACGCCGGGGACTCGGGGGAGGCATGTGATGCAGAAAGCACAGCCGCGAGACATCGGAGCCCTGGCGCTCGTCGTGGCGCTGTTCGTCGTGCTGTTCGTCCTCAGCGTGACCCTGGGATCCCCGCCGCGCTGATCAGTCGTAGAGCCGCTCCAGGTGCCACGTCCCGTCGACGCGGTCGAGGTAGACGAGGGCGAGCCAGCGGGCTCCGGCGACCTTGAAGTAATCGCGGGCGATCGGATCGCGCCACCAGGCCTCCTCGACCCGCCAGCGATTGCAGACCTCGACGGTCTCGCGCCGGCCGTTCCAGCGGATGGCCACGAGCGCACCGGCGGTGTCCAGCTCGACGTCGATCGACGGATGCTCGCGCAGGAGGCGGGTCACGATGCCACGCCCCGCTCGTCCGGGACGACCGGCCGCCACGTCCACCGGCGCTCGGGCAGCGGCGCCTCGGGATCGGCGATCTCGACGCGGCGGATCCGATCCTCGCCGAACGTCAGGGCGAGGCGGGCGAGCTGCCAGTCGAGCCGTGCCGCCCGGGCGGCCTGCGGCGTGAACAACGGCAGCTGCTGACCGGCGGCCGGCGCGGTCCCGTCGAGCTCGAGCGTGAGCCGCGCGACGGCGGCCGGCGGCGGCGTCCGCTCGAGCCGGGCGAACAGGAGCCGCTCGATCGCCTCGACCTCGTCCGTCGGCTCCGGGAACCGTTGCTCGACCTCGAGCTCGGCGGGCGTCCCGGCCAGCGCGAAGGCAAGGTCGAGATCCACCCCGAGCCGTGCCCGCGAGGCAGCCAGCCCGCGTGCCACGAGCTGCGCGGTCAGGGCGCCGGCCAGGCGATGGAGGATGAAGCGGAGTGGCTCGAGGTCCTCGGCGGGGGGATCGAGCGGGAGGCTCAGGCGAAGACGTTCCGGGGTCTGCCGCGGCCGGAACGGCTCGATCTCCTCGCCTCTCGCACGGGCCCGGATGCGGGCCCCCTCCTCCCCGAACCGGGCGACGAGTGCAGATCGCGGCAGCTCGGCGACCGCTGCGATCCGCCGCAGGCCGAACCGGGCCAGGCGGGCGCGCACGTCGGGGTCGGGAGTCAGCAGCCCGGCCGGATGCGGGCCGAGGAAGTCGGCCTCGCCACCGGCCGGGACGAGGTTGGGATCGCCGGGCCGGGCCAGCACGGCGGCCACGGTCGCCCCGAAGCGGGTCCCGGCGATCCCGGCCCGGATGGCACCGTCGTCGTCACCGAGGGCACGGGCGAGCGCGGCGACCAGCCGCTCGATCAGGACCGGCTCCGGGCCCCACAACGGCTCGAGCCCGTCGACCAGGACCTCGAACAGCCCGAACGCGGGATCGAGCGGATCGGCGCTGCCGGCGATCCCCGGGCTGAATGCCCCGAGCGCCTCGAAGGCGGCCTCGACCGCCGCCCGGTCGGCGTCGGCATCGTGCTCGAGGAAGATCGCCTCAGGAGCGAGCCGATGGGCGCTCCCGAGCGGCATCCCGCGCCGGACCCCCAGCGCCCGGGCGTCCGGGCTCGCGTCGACGACCGGACCCGGATCCCACGGCCGGCCGCCCAGGATGAGCGGTCCGGGCGGGAAGGACGGAGAGAGCCTGGAGGCCCGCGCCCGGGCGAGCTCGAGAGGGAGATGCGGTCGATGGAGGTGGAGCAGTCGCATCGTGATGGGTCCGTTCCGAGTGGATCGCGGGGGCCTGGTCGATGAGGAGGTCGTCGCGGCGGAGGCAGGCGTCGCGCTCGCCGCCGTCCGCGTAGAGGATCCGGAGGGTCGCCCGCCGGCCCGGCGGGCCGTATCGATTGCGGGCGACCAGCGCCTCCGTCCGCTGGCCGACGATGTCGTGCCCGAGGCGGATCCACGACCGCCGGGCGAGCTCGAGGCGGAGGCTGGTGGACTCGGTGACGGCGGTCGCCAGGCCGCCGGACAGCCCCGGTGGCTCGAGGACGACGAGGAGCGTCTCCGCGCGCCGGGCGAGGGCTGCCAGCCGGCGAAGGCGGTCGGCCACCCGGGCCGGACGATCCGTCGCGGCGAGCCGGCCGCCGGGCAGATCGAGGACGATCAGGTCCACCGAGCGTCCGGCGAGCAGCGCGCCGGCGATGGCGAGCCCCTCGTCGAGCGTCTCAGGAGTGATGACCACGAGCCATTCGAGCCGGACGCCGCGGGCCACGGCCTCGACGGGGTCGAACGTGCGCGACAGGTCCAGCCAGGCCACGATCGAGCCGGCCGCCTGGGCCGCCGCCGCGACACGGAGGACGAGCGTCGTCCGGCCGCTCGAGCCGTCGCCGCGGATCGCGACGCTCGCCGATCGCGGCAGGCCGCCCGGCCCGAGGATGGCATCGAGGGCGGCGAACCCCGTGGAGACGACGCGGTCGATGTCGGGCAGCGGCTCGGGCAACGGGCCGGGCCCCGCCGCGTCCTCGGGGAGTGGCACGGCCGGCTCAGCCACCAGCGCCAGCGAGCCGATGACCCGCGGAGCTGCGGTACCCCACCGGGCCTGGAGGCCCGCGACCACGGCATCCACATCACCACGAGGGGTCGACATCGGACGATCAGATTAGAACATGTGTTCTAGAAAGACAAGGCACAAAGCCTCGGGTTTCCTGCCATCAGCCCGTCACCGCGTCGTCACGAGAGCCACCTACGATCGGTCGCTACGATGCTCGCGATGCCGAACCTGCCAGTGCCGATCCCGCGGCGGCCGATCCTCGTCGTCGACGACGATGCCAAGATCGTCCGGCTGGTGCGGACCTACCTCGAGCGGGACGGGTTCGCGGTCGTGACCGCCGGGGACGGCCCGGCTGCGCTCGAGGCCATCGAGCGCCATCGCCCGGCCCTCGTCGTCCTCGACCTGATGCTCCCCGAGCTGGACGGCCGGGCCGTCGTCCGAGCCGTGCGCGGCGACGATGCCGCGGCCGCCACGCCGATCCTCATCATCTCGGCCCGCGGATCGACGATCGACCGGATCGCCGGGCTGGAGGACGGCGCCGACGACTACCTGCCCAAGCCGTTCTCCCCGGCCGAGCTCGTCCTCCGTGTCAAGTCCATCCTGCGCCGCTCGGGGTCCGCGGCCACGCCCGGGGCCAGCCCTCGAGCACCCCTGACCCTGGCCGACCTCGTCGTCGACCTCGACCGCTATGAGGTCACGCGCGACGGCGAGCCGATCCCGCTCACGCGGGTCGAGTTCCGCCTCCTGACCAGCCTGATCGAGGCCGACGGACGCGTCCTCACCCGCGACCAGCTGCTGGATGCCGTCTGGGGCCAGGACCAGGCCGACGTCCTCGATCGAACGGTGGACGTCCACGTCGGGAGGCTGCGCGACAAGCTCGGTGACGATGCCGAACGACCGCGCTACGTGGCGACCGTCCGCGGTATCGGCTACCGGGCCGCCAGGACGTGATCGGCCGCGGGATCGCCACCCGGATCGCGCTGGCCGCGCTGGCCTCCGCGGCACTGGGCGTCGCGATCGTCGCGATCGGCATCGCCGTCGTCGGGGCCGAGGTCTTCCGGGCCCTGATGGTCGAGGCCGGTGACTCCGCCGAGCACGCCCAGGCGATGTACGACGAGTCGGTCACCACGGTCGTCGTCGCCGCGGTCCTCGTCGCCGCCGCGGCGAGCATCGTGCTGGCCGTGATCCTGGCCCGGATGCTCGCCCGGCCGCTGGCGGAGGTCGGCGCCGCGGCCCGCCGGATCGCGGAGGGCGACTACGCGGCGAGGGTCCCGCGAGCCGGTCCCGAGGAGCTCGCGAGCCTCGCCGATTCGTTCAACCAGATGGCCGCCAGCCTCGAGCGCCAGGAGGCCATGCGCCGCGACTTCATCGCCAACGCGGCGCACGAGCTGCGGACGCCGCTGACCAATCTCCAGGGCTATCTCGAGGCCCTCCGCGACGGAGTCATCACGGCCGACCGGGCGACCTACGAGTCGCTCTGGGACGAGGCTGAGCGACTCGTTCGCCTGTCGCACTCGCTCGACGCCCTGGCCGAAGGCGATGCGGCCAGCGGACCGCCACGGATGGAGGACGTCGACCTCGCCACCGCCATCCGCGCGGCGCTGGATCTCGCCCAGCCGAGCCTCGACCGGGCTGCACCTGCGGCTGGTCGTCGACGTGCCGGATCGCCTGCCCGCGCGGGCCAACCCGGACGCGCTCGCCCAGGTCCTCTCGAACCTCATCTCGAACGCGGCCCGCTACACGCCGGACGGCGGCACGGTGACGGTCCGGGCGGAGCGCCGGCCTGCCGACATCCTCGTCTCGATCTCGAACACGGGCGACGGCATCCCGCCGGACGACCTCGACCGCGTGTTCGAACGGTTCTACCGCGTCGAGAAGTCGCGCGACCGGGCCCGTGGCGGGGCCGGCATCGGGCTCGCCATCGTCAAGCAGCTGGTCGAGGCCGGCGGGGGCCGGGTCGGTGCCGAATCCGGCGACGGGACCGACGAGGTTCTGGTTCAGCCTGCCGGCCTGATCAAGACCGCGTCAGGGGATCGCGATCGCCACCATCCCGGTCAGGATCCCGACCAGCCCGAGCCACTGGATCGGGCGAAGCCGCTCGCCGAGCAGGGCCACCGCGACGAGGATCGTGATCGCCGGCCCGAGCGAGGCGGCCAGCCCGACCATCCACGTCGGTGCCCGCTCGAGGCCGGTGGCGAATGCGATCAGTCCGAGCACGTCGAGGCAGCCGGCGACCACGATCGCGACAACGACCCGGGAGCGCGACCAGGAGGGGCCGTCGACGGGTCTGGCACCGAGGCGATGGCCGGCGAGCCCGAGGAGGACCAGGACCGCGATCCCGATGGCGGCATTGACGCCGCGGGCGATCGAGTAGACCTGGATCCAGGACATCGTCTCGAGCGCGATGTCCGTGGTGATCGCCATCAGCGAGAACAGGATCAGTGCGACGAAGGCGAAGATCACGCCGGGACCGGCGAACCGAGCCGACCGCAGCCCGCCGTCGAAGGCGATGGCCGTCATCAGGACGCCCGTGGTGGCGATGGCCGCTCCGGCCGCCTGGAGCGGGGTCAGGGACTCGCCGCGGAACACGACGGCAAGCACGACGGTCAGGCCGCCGAACGCCGCGACCATCCCGCTCACGACGGCGATCGGCCCGAACTGGAGACCCGTGAAGTACGAGAGATAGGCCCCGGCCCCGATCATCCCGAGGAGGACCGCCAGGCCGATCGATCGGACGTCGGTCGGCAGGACGGTGCCGGTCAGGACGACGAGGGCCGCGAAGATGACGGCGGTCACGAGCTGCATCCCGGCCGTCACGCGCAGGCTGCCGACGACCCGGCTGCCGAGCGCCGTGATGACGTCGAGCGTGCCCCAGGCCAGCGCGGCGGCGAGGCCGGTCGAGCAGTCCGAATGGCATCCGCGAAGGGTAGCGGCGTGCGGGACGCCGATCGCATCCGGGTCCTGCGACACGGGTCCGGCATCGACCGCGGGGGCAGGATCGGACCGACCCCGTGCTATCCTGCGACCGGTCCGGCGCCCCGGTGACCGTCGATCCCGTGGGGATGTAGCTCAGCTGGAAGAGCACCGCGTTCGCATCGCGGGGGTCAGGGGTTCGAGTCCCCTCATCTCCACCACTCCCTCACTCCAACCGAGCGACCGCCTCGCCGCCGTGTCAGCCGCCGGCGTCCATCTCGTCGAGCGCGCCGTGCAGCTCCGTCGAATGGTCGCGCAGCCAGCGCCGCCAGACCGCGTGATCCGGGCGACGCGTGGCAACCACGGCCCAGAACCGCGGGCCGTGCCCGAAGACCCGGAGATGGGCCAGCTCGTGGATGACGACCGTCTCGAGCGCCTCGGGCGGGGCGAGGATCAGCCGCCACGAGAAGGCGAGTCGCCGCTGGCGCGAGGCGCTCCCCCAGCGGGTCCGCTGGTCCCGGATGCTGATCGCCGCCGGGGCCACGCCGAGGGCCGTCGGCATGGCGCTCGACGTCGCGCTCGATGACGGCCCGGGCGCGCGGCTTGAGCCAGGCCTCGAGGACGGTCGCGATCGGTCGCCGGTCGGGTGCGGCGAGGCGGACCACCAGCTCATCCTCGTCGACACCGCCGATCCGCTCGACTCGCGACCGCCGCGCGCCGGTCCCCGCCGGCGAGCACGCGAAGGCGGTGGAGCTCGCCACGGAACCGGATCGTCGCCCCGTCACGCAAGCCGCCGCGGGCCGCCAGCTCGGCCCGCTCGCGGGCCTGGCGTGGCCAGATGACGGCGCAGCCATGCCTCGCGCTCGGCCAGGAACGCGCCGACGTGCCGCTCCGGGTCGCGCCCAGCCGCGGCGGCCCGCCGCCGGGACGGTGACGACGACACCGCGCTCGGGGTGGATCACCACACGCAGGCCGCGCGACCGCGGCGAGCGGCGCAGCGTGTAGGCGAGCGGCCCGCCCGGCAGCCGGACGACCTCCGGGGTCTCGCTGCGCCTGGGCGAGCGACGGAGACGACGTCCGACCGGTCACGGCCGGCGCAGCAGCCGGCCGGGTCGTTCGCCCGTCTCGGTCCCGTCGAGGATCGCCGGCCGCCCGTTGACGATGACGTGGTCGATGCCGATCGGGTAGCGTCGCCGGCTCGGTCGTCGTCGCCCGATCCGCGACGATCGCCGGGTCGAGCACGACGAGGTCGGCGAACGCGCCCTCGCGGACGACCCCGCGGTCGCGCAGCCCGAGCCGGGCCGCCGGCACGGCGCTGAGCTTGGCGACCGCCGGCCTCGAGGGTGAGCACCGCGCGATCGCGGACGTACGGACCGAGGACGCGGGCCGTGGTCCCGTACGTGCGCGGATGCGGCCGTCCGGCGTCGAGGATCGGATGGCCCGGGCGCCGGCCCTCGGCGTCGGTGCAGACCGCGATCCACGGCACGGCCAGGATCGTCTCGACGTCGGCCTCGGTCATGCACTCGATCAGGACGGACACGTCGAGCCGGTCGGCGACGAGCGCATCGAAGGCGAGGTCGGCTGGGTCGTCGTGCGGTCTCGGCCGCCAGCTCCGCGAGCGTCCGGCCGGACCACTCGGGACGGCTGGCCGCGTACGAGATGCGCAAGCCTCTCCCAGCCCGGGTCGGAGGCCACGTTCTCCCAGCCGGAGATGCCCCGCGCGATCTCCGCCCGCACCAGGTCGCGGACGTGCGGGTCGGTCAGGGCGTCGACGCAGGCGTCGACCCCGAGCGCCTGGAGCGCAGGCGGCAGGATCGTGGCCAGCGTCGTCGCGGCGGCGGTGTACGGGTACTGGTCGGCCGCGACGTCGAGCCCCTCGGCCCGCGCCGCCTCGAGGACCGCGACCGCCTCGCCCGCCCGGCCCCACACCGAGCGCGAGCCGCACTTCAGGTGCGACACCTGGAGCCGGGCGCCCGACCCCGCCGCCCGGACCGCGGCGATGGACTCGGCCAGCGACGCGAACAGCCCGTCGGCCTCGTTGCGCATGTGGGTCGCGTACAGCCCGCCCCGCCGTGCCGCGGCGGCCACCAGCGTCTCGATCTCGGCGGGCGGGGCGTGCATGCCCGGTGCATAGATCAGCCCGCTCGACAGGCCGAACGCGCCGGCATCGAGCGCCGCCTCGAGCTCCGCGACCATCGCCGCCAGCTCGTCGGCGGACGCCTCGCGCGCGTCTGCCCCGACCACCGAGGCACGGATCGTCCCGTGCCCGGCGAGGAACGCGACGTTCGGCCCGAGCGGCTGCTCAGCGACCCGGTCGAGGTACTCGGCGAACGTCGCCCAGCTGCGCGCTCGAGCTCGTTAGCGCGCAGCGACAGGTCGACGAGCTCGCGGCCGGCGTCCGTGATCGGTGCCAGCGTGTCGCCGCAATTGCCCGACAGCTGGGTCGTGTAGCCCTGGTGGAGGTGGCTGGCCAGCGCGCCGTCGAGGAACAGCGAGCCGTCCGAATGACCGTGCGGGTCGACGAACCCCGGGGCCACGACGCGGCCGGCCACGTCCAGCACGCGCTCGACCCCGTCATCGTCGACGGCAGCCAGGTCGCCGACCGCGAGGATCCGGTCGCCGAGCACGCCGACATCGGCGCGCCGAGCGGGGGCCCCGGTGCCGTCGACGACGGTCCCGCCGCGGAGCAGCAGGTCGAAGGCGGTCATCGGGCGATGGTGACAGGTCGCAACCCGACTAGCCCGAATCGGCCCGCCGGCTGGGGGCGGCATCAGCCGGACTACGATCCGGATTGATCCGGCGCCTCTGGTAAACTCCGCATCCCGTGGGGCTATAGCTCAGCTGGAAGAGCACCTGCATGGCATGCAGGGGGTCCGGGGTTCGAGTCCCCGTAGCTCCACCAACCGCGACGAGACGCCGAAGCCACACCCCTCGCCGGCGCGGCGGGGGGTGCTCCGTCTCCGAGGACCGACGTGACCGACACCACCGAGACGCCGACAGCACCGCCACAACGGGTTCGACCGACGCGCGGACCCGGGTCGAGCGCTACGACGCGAGCGCGATCGAGCCGCGCTGGCAGGCGCGCTGGGACGAGCTCGGGATGCACGACACGGACCTCGAGTCGGCCCGCGACCGCTACTACCTGCTGACGATGTACCCGTACCCGTCGGGCGACCTGCACATCGGTCACTGGTACATCGTCACGCCGACCGACGCGATCGCGCGCTTCCAGCGGATGCACGGCAAGAACGTCTTCCTGCCGATCGGCTTCGATGCCTTCGGATTGCCGGCCGAGAACGCCGCGATCAAGGGCGGCTTCAACCCGCGCGAATGGACGATGCGGAACATCGACAACATGCGTCGCCAGTTCCGGTCGATGGGCGCGATGTTCGACTGGTCGGCCGAGGTCGTGACCTGCGAGCCCGACTACTACCGCTGGAACCAGTGGCTGTTCCTGCGCTTCCTCGAGGCCGGGCTGGCGTATCGGGCGAAGTCGCCCGTGGACTGGTGCCCGAACGACGGGACGCTCGCCCGCGAGCAGGTCGAGGGTGCCGATCGCCACTGCTGGCGCTGCGGCGCGAAGGTCGAGAAGCGCGACCTCGACCAGTGGTACCTGCGCGTCACGAAGTACGCCGACGAGCTGCTCGACTTCGGCGGCGTCGACTTCCCGGAGCCGATCCGGATCATGCAGACCAACTGGATCGGCCGGTCCGAGGGCGGCGAGATCGTCTTCGCCACCGCGCCGTCCGAGCACCATGCCGGCGGCGAGGAGCTGCGCGTCTTCACGACCCGGCCCGACACGCTGTTCGGGGCGACGTTCATGGTCCTCGCCCCGGAGCATCCGCTCGTCGCGACCCTGACCGCGCCCGATCGTCGGGCCGAGGTCGAGGCCTACGTCGCCCAGGCCGCGGTCCGGAGCGAGATCGACCGGCTGTCGACCGAGCGCGAGAAGACCGGTCTGCCGATCGGTGCCGACGCGATCAACCCGATCAACGGCGAGCGGATCCCGATCTTCGTCGCCGACTACGTCCTGGCCGGCTACGGGACCGGTGCGATCATGGCCGTCCCGGCCCACGACGAGCGCGACTACGAGTTCGCGTCGAGAAGTTCGGGCTGCCGATCCGGCGCGTCGTCGCCGCGCCCGGCGACGAGGACGTGCAGCTCGATGGCGCGTACTCGCCCACGCCGCCGGCGAGACGCCTCGTCAACAGCGGCCCGTACAGCGGGCTGCCGGCCGACGAGGGCGGCCGCCGGATCGTCGCCGACCTCGAGTCGCGCGAGCGCGGCCGTGCGGCGGTCACGTACCGTCTCCGCGACTGGCTGGTCAGCCGCCAGCGCTACTGGGGCACCCCGATCCCGGTCATCCACTGCGAGCAATGCGGCATCGTGCCGGTCCCCGATGAGGACCTGCCCGTCCTGCTGCCCGACACCGTCGACTACGCCGGCAGCGGCGTGAACCCGCTGACCCGCGACGAGGCCTTCCTGAACGTCGTCTGCCCGAACTGCGGCGGACCGGCCCGGCGCGAGACCGACACGATGGACACGTTCATGGACTCGAGCTGGTACTGGTATCGCTACCTGTCGCCGCACAAGCCCGACGCGACCGTTCGACGCGGACCTGGTCGAGGGCTGGACCCCGGTCGAGCAGTACACCGGCGGCGCGGAGCACGCGGTGATGCACCTGCTGTACGCCCGCGAGTTCACGAAGATGATGCGCGACGTCGGCCTGATCCAGCAGAACGAGCCGTGGAAGCGACTGTTCAACCAGGGCCAGATCCTGGGCGCGGACGGCGAGCGGATGTCGAAGTCGCGTGGCAACACCCAGGACCCGGACGATCTCGTCGCCCGGTACGGGGCCGACTCGATCCGCCTGTTCCTGATGTTCATGGGCCCGTGGGACCAGGGCGGGCCGTGGAGCCCGACCGGGATCGGTGGCGTCCATCGGTTCCTCAATCGCGTGTGGACCCTCGTCCTCGACGGCCAGGGCCGGGAGTCCGGGCGACGCCGGAGTCCGGGACGCTGCCGGCCGGCGAGTCCGAGGCCGAGGCGCGGGCGCCCTGCGATCGCCGCCCACCGACGCTCCGCGACGTCACGGCCGACTACGAGAGCTTCCGCTTCAACGTCATGGTCGCCAAGCTGATGGAGCTGTCCAACACGCTGTTCCGCTATCGCGGCACGGCGGTCGCCGGGTCGGCGGCAGTGGGACGAGGCGGTCCGGCTCCTGCTGCTGATGCTGGCCCCGGCCGCGCCACACATCAGCGAGGAGCTGTGGAGCCGGCGGCTCGCCGCGGCCGGACGCCCCGTGGGCATCGATCCACACGGAGTCCTGGCCGGCGGTCGACCCGAGCGGCCGTCGTCGAGTCGACCCGCGAGATCCCGGTCCAGGTCAACGGCAAGCTGCGCGACAAGGTCGTCGTCGCCGCCGACGCCTCGCCCGCCGAGATCGAGGCCGCGGTCCTCGGACGCGAGCGGATCCGGGCCATCCTCGACGGCCGGCAGCCCGACCGGATCGTCGTCGCCGGCGGCGGCAAGCTCGTCAACCTCGTCATCCGATGACGATGTCGGAGGACGCCATCGCGTTCGACCGGCACCTCGACGCGACTGCGCCCGCCGTCGCCGACATCGCCCGAGCCGCTGCGCCTGACCGTCCTCGACGAGTTCCCGGACGCGATCGAATGGTTCGACCCGGGCAACGGGCTGCTCGCGATCGGCTCGCGGCGGGCGATGCGCGACCTCCTGTTCGCGATCATCCCGCACAAGTCGTGCGTCAACCTCCAGCTCGCCGACGGCGCCGAGCTGCCCGATCCGGACGGCCGGATCGAGGGCACCGGCAAGCGCATCCGCCACGTCAAGGTCCGCTCGGTCGAGGACGCGTCGCGCCGGCTGGGTCCGCGCCGTCATCGCGGCCGAGCTCGCGTTCCGCGCCGGCGTGACCGGACGGCCTGAACGAGGCGCGTCACGGCGGCATCGTGCGTCGCCGCGCGGCTACGATCGGAGATCAGCCGCGCACCCCGGGAGACCACTCGTGACCGAGATTCGCATCGGCGCCCTGTGCTGGAACCAGTACACCGATTGGCCGAGCCTGCTCGCAGGCCGGCATCCGGGCCGACGCGCTGGGCTACTGACCCTGTGGACCTGGGACCACCTCTACCCGATCGTCGGCAGCTCGGACGGGCCGATGTTCGAGGGCTGGCTGACGGTCACGGCGTGGGCGCAGGCCACCGAGCGGATCCGGATCGGGCTGATGGTCGGCGCCAACACGTTCCGCGAGCCGGCCGTGACCGCGAAGATGGCCACGACGCTCGACCACATCTCGGGCGGTCGCGCCATCCTCGGCATCGGCGCGGCCTGGTTCGAGGAGGAGCACCTCGCGTTCGGGCTCCCGTTCGGATCGGGTTCGCCGGAGCGGCTGCGCTGGCTCGGCGAGGCGCTCCCGGTCATGCGCGGCATGCTCCACGGCGAGCGACCGACCGCCGCCGGTCCGCGCTACGCCGCGAAGGACGTGCGCAACGACCCGCCACCGCTCCAGGAGCGGATGCCCCTGCTCGTCGGTGGTGGCGGCGAGCAGGTCACGCTCAAGCTGGTGGCCCGCTACGCCGACGCCAACAACGTGGGCGGCGGCGTCGACAACGTCCGGCGCAAGGAGGCGATCCTCGTCCAGCACTGCGAGACGGTCGGGCGCGATCCGGCCGAGATCGAGCGGACGACGCAACATCGGCGGCGTCGATCATCCGCGACTCACGCAGCCGAGGCCGAGCGGATCCTCAGCGCCGGGATCTTCGAGCGCAACGGCAACGCCAAGCGAGTGGACCGACCAGCCGATCGGCACGGTCGAGGACGTCGCCGAGAAGATCGCGCCGCTACCTCGAGCTCGGCTATCGCCATCTCGTCGCGGGGTTCGCCTCGCCGTACGACGAGGAATCGATGACCCGGCTTCGCGACCGAGGTCCGGCCGATCTCGAGCGCGGCTAGCGCCGGTCCGCCCGGCGGGCCTCAGAGCGGCGGTGACGTCCGATCGTCGACCGCCACGGATCGTCCCGCCATTCGCGGGCGACGCCTTCGTCCGTGCCCGGTGGCGGGCCGCCTTGGCCCGGTTGCCACAGGTCGCCATGTCGCACCATCGGCGCCGGCTCGTCCGTGACGAGTCGTAGAAGACCCACTCGCAGGTGTCGCTGGCGCAGGTCTTGATCCGCTCCGGGTGACCCTCGGTCAGCTCGATCGACGAACGGATCCGCCAGGCGAGCGAGGGCGTCGTCGATCGGGTCGCCGACGTGGCGGTGGTCGACGATCACCCCGTCCGGCGAAGGCACGAGCTCGATGACCTGGCGCGCGTGGAGGGCGTGATTGATCGTCGTCGAGGAGCGCCTGCTGCGGAGCGCGCTGCTCGGAGATGGCCGTGGGCCACCTCGCGAAGCGCCGATCCGACACGGAATGCACGCGGGCGAGATCGCGACTCATCACCCCCTCGTTGCCGGCGGCCTGGGCCGGACGCGGTCGGCGCCCTCCGTGGTGGATGACCCCGCGATCGACGAACCAGGTCAACGCGTCGTCGAGGGTCGGCAGCTTCTCGAGCGGGAAACCGTCTGTCGGTGTCATCGGTGTTCAGGAAGTCGAAGGTGTCATCGAGGTCGACGTCGTGAGCGTGACCTCGATGCACCAGCTCGGAGGTCTGGATATTCATCGTAGTAACCACACTATACCTATTGACAGGTTACGCGCAAGAGGGTACATTGGACCAGTAACCTAATACAAAGGATTTAGCGGTTAGCAGCCGAGAAGGAGGTACAGACCATGGAAGCACTGATCATCCTCGCGATCCTGGTCATCGCTCTCGCCGGTTTCGATGCCGCTGCCGTCCAGTACGGCGCCGACTCCCGCGATCAGCTGCCGGACGCGCATCGCCGCTGAGGCGACGCCCACACACAGACACCCAGCCGCACACGGAGTCAACCATGCATCCCTGGACCCTCTACGCCCTCGAGGTCACGCGGGATCGACGGCGCGACAGCGACGCAGAGCGCATGCTCATCGAGGCGCGCGCCGGCGAACCGACGTTCTCGTCCATCCGACGGCCGATCGCCGTCGCCCTCGCCGCCGTGAGCCGCGGCTCGGCCGCGGCGGCCCGCCGTCTCGACGATTGCGTCGCCGACGACCTCGGTCGCCCGCTGGCGGTCTCGAAGTAGTAGCCTCCCTCCTCTGAGGGAGGCTCTTTCTTGTCCGCGTCCGACGCTTCCATCGCCGCCGTCTCCTGGGGTCCGGGCAGGATCGACCTGTTCTGGGTGGACTGGGACCAAGCGCTCGTGCACCAGGCACTCCGCGATGGCGCGTGGGACGCCCCCGAATCGCTTGGCGGCACGCTGGCCTCGCCGCCGGCCGCCACGGCCTGGGGAGTGGACGAGCTGGAAGTCTTCGCGATCTTCCCCGACGGCCAGCTGTGGAACCGCTACTGGGACGGCATCTCGTGGCATGACTGGGAAGCGATGGGCGGAGAGCTCACCGGCTCGCCGGCCGCGTCGTCGTGGAGCGCAGACCGCATCGACGTCTGGGCGCCTGGCCGGGACGGCCTGACCTGGCACCGCTGGTGGGACGGCTCGCGCTGGGTCGAGTGGGAGCGCCTGCCCCGCTAGGACCGGGCCAGCGCCGTTAGTTCACGGCGAGACGAAGTCGCCCGACCTGCGGGATCCCATCCCCGAAGATCGGGTCGAAGAACCCTCCGATCTGGACGAGGTAGGTCACGCCATCCTCGGTGTCCAGGGTCAGCGCAGCCTGGTAGGACGATCCGATCGGTTCGTAGAACACGTCGTCGATGCAGGCGACCTCCGTGAGGCTGCCACCGTCGTCGACGTACACCCCGATCAACGTGTCGAAGTTGCTGCCGGCGGTGTCGATGGTGATGGGCCCGCCGGTGCCTTCGATCGCGTACCAGAGCGTCCGGCCCATATTGTCGCGTTGGCCCTCTGGGCAGGTCTCGATCGGGGCCTCCGCATCGACCGACGCGCCGACGTTCGACGTGTTCAGGCGCGAACCCGGAGCGAGCGCGATCGCGCCATCGGGCGTGTCATTGGCCGGCGCCGGGCCCGACTTCGGGCCCTTGGGTTGGGTGGTGAGGGCGTGGTTGTCAAAGGTCGACGCGTTGCAATGCTCGTCGTCGATCTGGAAGCTCCCGAGGTCCGCGGAGAAGTCAAGCGAGCCGGCCGGATCGAGAGCTTGCTCGAGAACGCGGACACGACTCTTGGACCCCGTGAGCGTCGACTTCACGGGCGTACCGATCGGGCTGAACGTCGCCTCCGCGGAGGCCGTATAGGTGTCTCCAGTGAAGTCGTCGACCAGCTCCATCTCGGCGGCCATGGACGAGGCGTCGATCGAGCCGGTGCTGCTCGTGCTGAAGACGTCCAGCGTGGCGGTCGCGACGCCTGCGTCGGCTCGGAAGCCGAAGGTGTCATCGGTCACAGACAGGAACGCGCGCGCCTCGTCGGTCTCCCAGAAGCAGTCCAGGCCCACGCCCTGGTTCGCGGACACGAAGGCCGTCGGGTTCGTCTCGAAGAGGGATCGATCGGTGATGTCACCGGAGCAGGAGGGAAGGGCGATCTCGCCGTCCGGCAAGGTCAGCACACCGGTTCCCTCGAGCGACTGGGAGGTACCCTCTTCGATGAACTTGTGATTGCCGTTGTTCGGGAAAGGTTCGAGGGGCTCCGGATCCCCGACCCGGTGCATCGTCAGCGCCAGGCTCGCCTCGCCGAGCGGGTTGCCGTCGGGGTCGAAGACGTCGAACGTCGAGCTCAGCAAGACCTGGGGATCGCCCTCGACGACCTCGGCCGTTTCCGAACTGCCGCTGATCGCCGCCGGATCCTCGAACTCCACGGCGGGATCGAGCCACACGGACGCCCCGCCAAACTGGCCGAACTCGCTGCTCGAGTCGATGCCGGCGCTGACAAAGCCGCCTTCGACCGGCGTTTCGCAGAACGCACCGACGTGATGGTCGGTGAACTTCGTCGCCTTGCCGGCACTCGCCGTCGCCGGGAGCAGAGCCGTCAGCAGAACCGTGCCGCACAGGATCGCGAACGCGCGCTTCACGCAGTGTTTCCTCCCACCCGAACCTGTCTGGATCCCTCTGGACTCCCTTGTAGCACACCGGGCACCCGTTGATGTCACGCGTGACACGCGGCTGTCCGCGTGACGTCGCAAGGCGGTGCGTCCAGGCACCACCAGGAGGTCGAGAGTAGGGCGATCGCAACGCTGGCCGGCCTCGTCATGGTGCCGACACACGGCCGGGGTAGTGTTGCGGCATGCATGACACCGATCAGACAACGACCACGTTCCCCACGATCGAAAAGAGCGATGCCGAGTGGCGCGCATCCCTGACCCCGGAGCAGTACCGGGTCCTCCGCCAGAAGGGCACCGAGCGAGCGTTCACCGGCGCGCTGTGGGACGAGCATCGGCCCGGGACCTACCGCTGCGCTGGATGTGGCGCCGAGCTGTTCAGCTCCGCCACGAAGTTCGAGTCGGGCACAGGCTGGCCCAGCTTCTTCGCCCCTGCCGACCCGGCGGCCGTCGCGACGGAGACGGACCGGTCGCTCTGGATGAAGCGGACGGAGGCGCACTGCGCCCGGTGCGGAGGACACCTGGGTCACGTGTTCGACGACGGTCCGAACCCGACCGGCCTCCGCTACTGCATCAACTCCGCGTCGCTCGAGCTCGATCCGGAGCATTGAGCCGCGGATCCGACCCGGTGGCCGGCGCCCCCGGTGTGAGGTTCCTCCGATGCGGCCGCCTGGTCGTGACGTCCGGGCGGCAGGAGGCTGGGGTAGGCTTTCGACATGCACCGATCGCTCGCCCCGTGGAGTCGGACCGTCGCCGTCGCGTCGCTGGCGATCGCTGCGGCCGTGACCCAGGCGTGCTCGAGCAGCTCGAGCACCGCCGGCGCCGGCTGGACGTTCGGTCCCACGCTCGCGCCGGTCGCCTCGACGGCACCGTCCTCCGGCGCCTCGCCGGCGGCATCTGGTCCGGCCGCGTCGAACGTGCCGTCGCCATCCCCTGCCCCGTCCGTGGCTCCGTCGCCGGCCGCATCCCCGTCCGCCCCCGCGGCTTCGCCGTCGCCGTCGGGTTCCACCGAACCGGCAGCGTCCGAGTCTCCGGAGCCGTCGAGCTCGTAGGGCGGCAACGCGACGTCGGGCCTGATAAGGCACAGGTAAGCGCCTCGGCGTAGTGTCTGCATTCGACGTCCTGCCGCGTCGGAAGTGCCCCCGACATGGCGGGACGTCGCGCTGTCGTGACGGCCTGCCGGACCATCCCGCCGGGGAGGTCGATGCGTGGACCCGACCGGGACGCCGTGGCGCGTCCTCGAGGACCCAAGCGGTGCGCCGGATGGTCTTGCCGAGCCCGCCAATGCCCGGGCGGGGATCGCCACCGCGCCGCGCACCGCGATCGCGGCCGGTGTGGCCGCGGTCGTCCTGGCGATCGGGGCGTTCGTGGTCGCGTTCGGCTCGAGTGCGGCCGGTACCGTCACCGTCGACGTCGCGGCCTCCGCTCGGGAGTGACGGCGCGGCGGCGGCTTCCGCGGGCATTGACCGTTCGCCCGGGACAGCCGTCGTCGTCGAGATCGTCGGAGCCGTCGACCGCCCAGGCGTGTTCCGCCTGCCGACGGGCTCGCGGATCGGGGACCTCGTGGCCGCTGCGGGCGGGTACGGCGCGCGGGTCGACGCGGATCGCGCCGGCCGGGAGCTGAACCTCGCGGCGCCGCTCCACGACGGCGACCAGGTCCGCGTTCCATCGCGTGATGACGTCACGATCGGCGCAAGCCGGCGGCGCTCGGGCGACGACGGAACCCGCCGGCCCGGTCGAACTGAACAGCGCGACAGCGGATCAGCTCGACGCGTTGCCCGGGATCGGTCCCGTCACGGCCGCGAAGATCCTGGCCGCACGTGACGAGCAGCGATTCACCGCGGTCGCCGACCTTCGGACCCGGAAGCTGGTCGGCGACAAGACCTTCGAGCAGCTGAAGGACCTCGTGACGGTCCGCTGATGGGCCGCGCTGGCCGGCTGGCGATCGGCGCGATCGTCGCCGCAATCGTCGGGATCGATGTCGCGCCGGAGCACCTCGTTGCGGGTGCCGCGCTGCTCGTCGCGGCCGTGCTCCTCGTGACAACGATCCGGCCGGGTGCGTCCATGCGCGGCGGGATGCCGATCGTCGCCGGCGCCGCCTTGATCGCGCTTCGGATGGTCGTCGTGCCCGCCCCGCCACCCCCGCTCGACGTCCCCCCGGGCGGCACCGGTACATGGCAGCTGGTCGTGCGGTCCACGGGGTCGCCCCGCGATGGCGACCAGGTCGCCACGCTCGGGACCAAACCCGGCGTCCAGCCTGCATTCGTCGTGGCGGCGACGCCTGCCGCGCTTCCCGGTCCTCATCCCGGGCGATCTCGTCACCGTCGACGGGACGATCCGCCCGCGACCCGAATTCGCCATTCGGCGAATACCTGTCGCGCACGGGTGCCGTCGGCACGCTCACGTCGAGAACGCTTCGGATCGAGCCGGCGCCCGACGACCTGGCACGACGGCTCGAAACGCTGCGCCGCGGAGCCGCCGAGTCGCTCGCCCGGGTCCTGCCCGAGCCCGAGGCGGGTCTCGCCGCGGGCATCCTCATCGGCCTGCGCGACCGCGTCGATCGCGACCTCGCCGCGGCGTTCACGACTGCCGGCGTCAGCCATGTCGTGGCGATCTCCGGCTGGAACATCGCGATCGTGGCAGCGGCGGTGGCTGCCGCGACCGGCCGCCTCGGACGCAGGCGGCGCTCGGTGGTGACGGTCGTCGCGATCGTGACCTACGTCGCCTTCGCCGGAGCATCGCCATCGGTGGTCCGGGCGGCGATGATGGCCGGGGTGGTGCTGCTCGCGCGGGAGAGCGGCCGTGCAGGTCGTGCGACAGCCGCGCTCGGCTGGGCAGCCACCCTTCTGCTGCTGGCCGATCCGGGCCTGATCCACGACGCCGGCTTCCAGCTCTCGTCACTGGCGACGGCCGGGCTGATCGCGTGGGGGACGCCGCTCACCGAGCGGATCGACTCGATCTCCCGTGGCCGGATGCCACGTGCCGTCTCGCGAGAGCCTCGGCGTGTCGCTGGCAGCCCAGGCCGCGACCCTGCCGATCATCCTGGTCTCCTTCGGCCGGCTGGCGATCCTCTCGCCACTGGTGAACCTCGCCGTCGTGCCGCTCGTCGCACCGGCGATGGCCGTCGGGGTCGTCGCCCTCGGTGGCGGCGTCGCGGTGGCGGCGGGTGCTCCGGCGATCGTCGGGGCCGTCGTCGCGGCGCCCGGCTGGGTGATCCTGCGGTTGCTCGTGACGATCGTCGAGGGCAGCGGCCTCGGTCCCGTTCGCGAGCGTCACCCTCGAAGCCCCGTTCGACGTCCTGGCGGCTGGCGTCGCCACGGCCGGGGTGGCCGGTGCGGTCTGGTGGCGTCGCCCGCACCGAGGGGCGGGCAACGATCCCGCGGCGCTTGCGACCGCTCCGAAGGCACCGCCCGGCGCGTCGTCCACCGCGCAGCGCACGAGCATCGTGAGCGGCAGGCTGAGCCGCGCCGCGTTCGTGGGGCTCGCCATCGCCCTGCTCGTCGGGGGCGGGGTCGTCGTTGCACGGCCGGCCCAGTCGGACCGGATCTCGATCCTCGA
Source organism: uncultured Chloroflexia bacterium (assembly GCA_963842695.1). Classification (GTDB taxonomy): domain Bacteria; phylum Chloroflexota; class Limnocylindria; order Limnocylindrales; family CSP1-4; genus SPCO01. The sequence continues at coordinate 142,446 of CAWJHK010000011.1, read as the reverse complement.
CGTCGGACAGGGCGATGCGATCCTCGTCGAAGGCGCGCGCGGCGGGCGGCTGCTGATCGACGGCGGGCCGGACCCCGATCGCCTGCTCGTCGCGCTCGACCGGCGCGTCCCGCCATGGGACCGGCGGATCGACGTCGTCATCCTCAGCCATCCGCACGAAGACCATGTAGCCGGCCTCGCCCTGCTCCTCGAGCGCTATCGGGTCGGCCGCGTGTTCGAGCCGGGGATGCGCGGGCCTGGACCGGGCTACAGCGCGTGGGCCCGACGACTGGGAACAGCGCTGGGGCCGCCGCGCCGCACGCTGGCGACCGGCGACCGCCTGACGGTCGACGACATCTCGATGCGGGTCCTGTGGCCGTCGGCGGGGTCCGTGCCGCTCGAACCGCCGGACGGTGGCACCGCGATCAACAACGTGTCGGTCGTGCTGCTCGGCCAGATCGGCCCACGCAGATTCCTCCTCATGGGGGACGTGGAGGAGGGCATCGACCCGTCGATGCATCGCGGAGGGATTGCCCCGCGTCGACCTGCTCAAGGTCGCTCACCACGGCAGCCGAACCGCAACGACCGCCTCGTTCGTGGACGCGGTCCGCCCGAAGGTCGCCGTCGCGTCGGCCGGGGCAGGGAATCCGTACGGTCACCCGGCCAAGGCCACGCTCGATCGCCTTGCCGCCGCAGGGGCACGGGTCCTTCGGACCGACCGCGATGGCACGGTCGTCGTCGCTTTCGAGGCGGACGGCATGACGGTCCGGACGGAGGGACCGCGCGCGGCCGCGGTGGCGGCGGCACCGCCGGCCAGGCGCGGCGTCGACCGGGCCATCGCCTTTCGATGCGCGATCCCGGTCACCGCGCTCGTGCCCGAGGACGTGCCTCGGCCGTCGACATCTCCCGTCCGCCGGTCGGCATCGAAAGGCCGCCTCCCGACCGGTCGGCAGCCGGTCGTCGGGTACCATCGCGACGATGACGGTGCCCGGGCGGGTGGACGCCGCCTCCCTGCTGCTCTCCCTCGATCCCCCACCCTGGCAGGTGCGGCACGCGCGCGCCGTCGCCGAGGTCGCCGGCTGGCTGGCGGCCCGGATCGAGGCGAACGGAATGCCGATCGACCGGCGACTGGTCGAGGCCGCGGCGCTCCTCCACGACATCGACAAGACCCTGCCGGCCGACGATCCGGCGCGCGGCCTCCCCCACGGCGACGGGTCCGCAGCGTGGCTGACCCGGGCGGGCTCGCCGGAGCTGGCGCGGGTGGTCGCGACCCACCCGGTGACGCGACTCCTCGACGGCGACGGCTACCGACGCTGGGCGGCCTTCGCGTCGCGCGAGGAGCGGATCGTCGCGTACGCCGACAAGCGCGCCGGCCAGCGGCTCGAACCGATGGACTCCCGGTTCGCGTCCTGGGATCGACGGCATCCGGACGGCTGGACGCCGGCCGAGCGACGAACGGTCCGGGCACGTGCCGAGCGCCTCGAGGCACGACGTCTGCCGCGCGGCCGGTGTCGCCCCGACCGACGTCAGCCGGCTGGCATGGACCGGGCAGGCGCTTCGGGCCGCCCGTGAGGAGCGCTCGTGACGACCACGCCGCTCGCCTTCTTCTGGGGCGACGACGAGCTCGTCGGCGGCGCGGGCGATCGACGGCTTCCAGAAAGCCCTCGAGGCCGAGAGTGGCGGGCCGATGGATCGCTGGCTGGTCCGCGGCGAGCGCAACGCGGCGAGCGGCATCGTTGCGAGCCTCCACGAGCGCGTCGCCACCCCGGTGATGTTCGGTGGCGGCACCCTGGCCGTCGTGCTCAACGCCGGCTGCGCTCGTCGTCCGCAACGAGGATCGGGACGCGTTCCTTGCGGCGATCGAGGTCGTGGCCCCCGGCAACGCGCTGGTCGTCGCTCGATGCCAGCCAGTCGGGCGCCAAGGGCCCGGCCCCGAAGCGCGTCGCCGATGCGATCGCCGCAGTCGGTGGCACCGTTCGCCAGTTCAAGTCGCCACGTGAAGGTGCGCTGGCCGGGTGGATCGAGGCCGAGGCCCGCGAACCGGAGCCTCCAGCTGGCGCCGGGCGCCGCCAAGGCGCTGGCCGAGCGGATCGGTGGCTTCGTCCGCGAGGCCGACGCGGAACGCGGCCAGCAGACCCGTCTGGCCTCGATGGAGCTCGACAAGCTCGCGCTCTACCGCGGCACCGAGCCGATCGGTCCGGACGACGTCGCGGGCCCTCGTCAGCGAGGCCGTCCCGAGCTCGGTCTGGGCGTTCACCGATGCCGTGGCCGAGCGGCGGGTGGACCGCGCGCTCGAGGGGCTCGATCGGCTTCTCGAGTCGACCCCCGAGCCGGTCCTCCTCGCCGTCCTCCACCGTCGCGTGCGCGAGCTGATCGAGACCGGCGATCGGCATCGACGCCGGTGAGCGCCTTCCCGCCGTGGGCCGGGCGATGGGCGTCACCAGCGAGTTCCGGATGGAGCGGCTGCGCGATCAGGCCAAGCGCTGGACGACCGGCGAGCTCATCGCCGCGCTCGACGGGCTGGTCGAGCTCGACGCAATGGTCAAGGGAGCGCCGGACACCGAGCTCGACGAGGCTCAACGTCGTCTGGCGTTCAGCCTGTGGGTGATCGATCACGCCGGCGCGGGCCGGCGGCAGACCGCCTGACCGTCAGTCGGCGGACGACCAGGCCTGCTCCTGGACGACGAGGTCGCTCTCGATCGCGAAGACGCAACGGCCCTCGCCGAGATCGAGCAGCTCGATCAGGTCAGGATCGATGTACAGCTGCGAGCAGTCCTCGCACAGGCCGCCGGGAATGCCGAAGCACAGCCGCTCGCGACCGATCGGGCAGGCGGAACGTCGTGTCGAACCGGGTCGTGATGAGCCGGCGGGCACAGACTGGGCAGCGATCTCGAACGGCGGCCATGCCGCGAATGTAGGAGCGGCCCGTGCTCGCTCACATGACCCTCTGGTACTGCCCACCCCGTACGGGAGGCGGCGGCCACACAGACCGAAAACTGGTCTCCGCGGCCGGCTGGCGCCGCGCTATTGAACGCTGAGGACGACCTTGGCTTCGGACCAGTGCTTTTCGAGGCCGTAATAGTCGCGTTCCGGTGGCGTGAAGATGTGGACGATCACCGCGCCGAAGTCGATGAGCACCCAGTGCGAGGCCGCCGTGCCCTTCGCGACCGATCGGCTTCGTCTTCTCGTCGCGCAGGCTCGCGATGATCCCGCCGGCGATGGCCTCCAGCTGCCGCTCCGAGCCACCCGAGCAGATCACGAAGTAGTCGGCCATGGTCGTCAGCCCGGCCAGGTCGAGCAGGATGATGTCGGCCGCCTTCTTGTCCTCCGCCAGCTCCACGATCCGGCGTGCGAGCTCGAGCGGCGGGCGATCGCCGGCGCGCGCCTTGGCGCCCTCGCTTCGGCAGGCCGTCGGGGCGCGGCGCGGTCGTCGGAGTGGCCGGGAGGGCGGGTTCGGTCACGATGGCGTGGTCCTCTGCTGGTTTCGGTAGAGCCCATGGTCGCCGATATACGCGGCGACCGCATCCGGGACGAGATAGCGAAGCGACCGACCGCTCGCGGCGCGCTGCCGGAGCTCGCTGGCCGACAGGCGCAGGTGCGGCGAGTCCAGGAAGGTCGCGCGGTCGGCGAGATCGGGCAGGTGACGGGCGAGGAAATCGGGGCCGGCCGCCGGGTAGCCGTCGCGCGGGGCGACGACCAGGCGTGCCAGCTCGACGACTCGCCGCGGCTCCCGCCACGACATCAGCTGGAGGAAGGCCTCGGCCGACAGGATCAGCGCGAGATCGGGGTCCAGGCCCGAGGCGACGCGGCGGTTCCGGAGGTCCTCGAGGGTGTCGACGGTGTAGGACGGCCCGTCCCGGTCGAGCTCGAGACGGTCGACCGCGAACCGGTCATTGCCGGCGATCGCCAGCTCGACCATTGCCAGCCGGTCGGCGCTCGGGCTGACAGCGATGCCCGGCTTGTGCGGCGGCTCGCCCGCCGGGACGAACAGCACCCGCTCGAGGCCGATCGCCTCGGCGGCCTCCTGTGCGACCGCCAGATGCGCGAGGTGGATCGGGTCGAAGGTCCCTCCGAACACTCCCGAACGAGCCGCGCACGACCGGGGACCGGCCCGCGGTCACGTCCGCTCCCAGGGCTGCGCCTCCCATTCGAGCTCGGTCGATCCGATCCGAACGAGGTCGCCCGGCTCGATGCCGGCTCGTCGCAGCTCGCCGTCGATGCCGAAGCGAGCCAGGTCGCGCTGGAACCGCTCCGCCGATTCCTCCACGTCGAAGTTGGTCTGCGCCGCGATCCGCTCGATCCTGGCGCCGCGCACGCGGAGGACGCCGTCGGCGTCGGTGTCGATGCTGAAGCCGTCGCCCATGGCATCGATCCGATGGATGACGACCCCCGCCGGCTCCGGTGGCTCCGCCATCTCTCCGGCCTCGGGCAGGAGGTCGCCGATGCGTGACTGGAAGGCGGCCAGCCCCTGGCCGTCGGCGGCCGAGATCGCGATCGGATCGATCCCCTCCGCGAGTCGCGCCTTGCGGAAGCGCGGCCACGCCTCGGACGCGGCCGCCAGATCCAGCTTGTTGAAGGCGACGAGGATGGGCTTCTCGAGCAGGGCTGGGTCGTGCGCCCGCAGCTCCTCGCGGATGACCTCGTGGTCCCATTCCGGGTCGCGAGATGCCCCGTCGACGACGTGGACGAGCACGCGCGTCCGCTCGACGTGCCGGAGGAACGCGTGCCCCAGGCCGGCCCCGCTGCTCGCCCCCTCGATGAGGCCGGGGACGTCGGCGATCGTCGGGCGGCGTTCGTCGTCGTCGCCGAGGTCCATGACACCGAGATTGGGCTCGAGCGTCGTGAACGGGTAGTCGGCGATCTTCGGCGTCGCCGCCGTGACCGCGGCAAGCAACGTCGATTTGCCGGCGTTCGGCAGGCCGACCAGCCCGATGTCGGCGATCAGCCGCAGCTCGAGCCGGAGCCAGCCCTCGGAGCCGGGCTCGCCCTTCTGCGCGTGCTTCGGCGCCTGGTGTGTGGCCGTCTTGAAATGGGTGTTGCCCAGGCCGCCGCGCCCGCCACGCGCGACCATCGCCTGCTGTCCGACGGCGACCAGGTCGGCCACCAGCTCGCCGGTCTCGTCGGTGTAGACGGCCGTGCCCGGCGGAACGTCGAGGATCAAGTCGTCGCCGGCCTTGCCGTGACGGCGAGCCCGCGTTCCCCGCCCGCCGGCCGTGGCCCGGAAGTGATGCTTGTGATTGAAGTCGCGCAGGGTCGTCTGGCCGGCATCGACCCGGAGGTACACCGATCCGCCGCGCCCACCGTCGCCACCGTCCGGGCCGCCTCGCGGGACGTGCGCCTCCTGGCGGAAGGTCGCGGCCCCGTCGCCGCCATCGCCGGCGCGGACCCAGATCTTCACGCGGTCGAGGAACATCGGCCGAATTGTGGCATGTCACCCAGCAGGGTCAGGGCCCCGGGGTCGAGTCGGCTAGAGATAGCCCAGCGGGTTCACTCTGCGTCCGCCGTCCCAGACAGGACCGCGCCAGACCTCGAAGTGGAGGTGCGGCCCCGTGGCATTGCCCGTCTGGCCCACCCGGCCGACCTGCTGGCCCCGGGCGACCTGCTGGCCACGACCGACCGACACGCCCGACATGTGGTTGTAGGTCGTGTACAGCCCGGAGCCGTGGGCGATCCAGACCTGGTAACCGCCGCCGTTGGCCTTCCAGCCGGCGAAGATCACCGTCCCGGCCGCGGCAGCCCGGACACGGGAGCCGTAGTCGGCGGCGATGTCGAGCCCGTAGTGGCCATAGTGGAAGTACTGGCTGATGTAGTTGCCGCCACCCACGACGGGCCAGAGGAACGTCCCGCCGCGATACGTGGTCGGCGGCCGCACACTCCCGCCACCTCCGCCGGTCGACGGGTGCAACGTCGCCCGGACCTGCGGCTTCGGCACCGGCATCGGCGCGCCCTTGGCGCCCGGGACGACGAGGATCTGGCCGACCACGAGGTTCGGATCGTCGAGGCCGTTGGTCGCGAGGATGTCGGTCGTGTTGACGTCGTACTTCGCGGCGAGGGCATCGAGCGTGTCGGTCGGGGTGACCTGGACGATGAGGCCCGTCACCGGCGGGATGCGCAGGACCTTGCCGCTCTTGACGTCCTTCTTCGACTTGAGGTCGTTGGCCCACACGATGCTCATGGTCGACACGCGGAACTTCGTGGCGATGCTGGCCAGCGTGTCGTTCTTCGCGACGGTGTATTCCTTGACCAGCGCAGAGCCGTCCGGCACGGTCGTGTCGACCGCTACGGGCTTGACCAGCGTCCCGTCATCGATGAACGGGCCCTCGACCGAGACCGGAGCCTCGGGTTCGATCTGCTCGTCGCCGAATTCGACGGCGGCAAACTGCGGATCCTGGCGGGCCGCAGGGTCGGGATCACCGAACTGGACGTCGCCCGTCGCGCCGAGCTGATCCGGTGCCGGGTCGGTTGCCTCTCCGCCGGACGCCGGATCGCCCGAGACCTGGTCGCTGGAGCCTTGATCGCCGGAGGCGTTGTCGCTGGAGCCCTGATCGCTCGAACCCTGGCCGACCCCACCGCCGACCGCGATCCGCGGAGCGGGCCCGTCGCCGGTCGGACCACCGGTCGGACCGCTTCTCATCCCGGCGGAGACGCTGACGACCGAGGCTCCCAGCAGGATGCCGGCAACGGCAACGGCGAGGACCCGGTCGTGGCCGATCCGGACGAAGAGTGAGCGCCGGCGTCGAGGCCCCGCGGCGCCGTCGCCGACCTCGAGCCTGCGGTCCGGCACCAGGTGCGCGCCGACCAGCACAGCGTGCAGCCCGCGATCGATGCGTGCTGCGGCGGCGTGACTTCGGCTCCGGAGCCCCCTGGCCGGGGAAAGTCGGCGGCTTGAGGGCCGGTGCAGACGTCCGAGGACGCGCTGGACACCGACCGAAGCATTCAGCAATACGGTCTCCTGGCGTTGGACGGTCCCGGAGCGCCTTGGGGGGTGCGCAGTGGGCTGGGGGCTCGGGGGGGACCGTCCTGGGTCGCTGATTCGAGCTGGGTCTCTCTTCGGCGGCCGACACCCGTCTCTGCGGGCTTACGACATCGTGGGGAACGGTACCACGGACGTTGCAGCCCGGGCAACCGGTGAACCTGCTGTGGTCAGGATCGGGCAGGCGGTCGCGCGGACCGCGACGCAACCGGCCGTCCGACGGCCTCGATCAGGAGGCGTCGAGGCTCTTGGTCAGCGTCGCCAGGAACTCGGCGTTCGACTGCGTCTTGGCCAGCCGGTTGAGGAGGATCTCGATGCCCTCGTTCGCACCCACCGCTGACAGCATCCGCCGCATCGTCCAGACCATCTTGAGCGTGCCCTCCTCGAGGAGCAGCTCCTCGCGGCGGGTGCCCGATCGCTGGACGTCGATCGACGGGAAGATGCGCTTCTCGGCGAGCTTGCGGTCGAGGATGAGCTCCGAGTTGCCGGTGCCCTTGAACTCCTCGTAGATGACGTCGTCCATGCGCGAGCCCGTGTCGACGAGGCACGTCCCGATGATCGTGAGCGAGCCGCCCTCCTCGATGTTCCGCGCGGCGCCGAAGAAGCGCTTGGGCGGGTAGAGGGCGATCGGGTCGAGGCCGCCCGACAGCGTCCGGCCGGACGGCGGGAGCGCCAGGTTGTAGGCGCGCGCGAGGCGGGTGATCGAGTCGAGCAGGATGACCACGTCGCGGCCGGTCTCGACCTGCCGCTTGGCGATCTCGAGCGCCATCTCGGCGACGTGCGTGTGGTTCTCCGTCGGCTCGTCGAAGGTCGAGCTGATGACCTCGCCCTTGACGCTGCGGCGCATGTCGGTGACCTCTTCGGGTCGCTCGCCGATGAGGGCGACCATGAGGAGGATCTCCGGGTAGTTGGCGCTGACGCCGTTGGCGATCTGCTTGAGGAGCATCGTCTTGCCGGCCTTCGGCGGGCTCACGATCAAGGCGCGCTGGCCCTTGCCGATCGGGTTGACCAGGTTGATCAGGCGCTGGCTGAGGTTCTTCGGGTCCGTCTCGAGGTTGATCAGGACGTCGGGGTGGACCGGGGTCAGGTCGTTGAAGATCGGCCGGCGGCGGGCAGTCTCGGTGTCGACGCCGTTGACCGAGTCGACCCGGAGCATGCCCCAGTACTTCTCGGCCTCGCGCGGGGCGCGGACGGCGCCCGACACGCGGTCGCCGATGCGCAGGCCGAAGCGCCGCACCTGGCTCGAGCTGACATAGACGTCGTCCGGCGTGGGCAGGAGTCCATGGCGACGGAGGAAGCCGAAGCCCTCGTCGACGATGTCGAGGATGCCGGTCGCGTAGTCGTGGCCGGCGCGCTCGGTCTGGCGCTGGAGGATGAGGTCGACCAGGACGTCCTTGCGATCGGCGCTGGCGGCGTCGACCTCGAGGTCGCGGGAGACCTGACGGAGCTCTGCGACGCTCATCTCGCGGAGGTCGGCGACCTCGAGGTCGTTCCGCTCGCGGGCGGCCTCGAGCTCCTGCTGCTCTTCGTATTCAGTGACCGGCGCGCGTCCACCACCGATGGGGCTGCGGCGTCGGGGTCGGCGGTTGCGGGAGCGCTGATCGCGCTGGTCGGGGCCGGGTCCGGGCATATGGAAAGGGTCACCTTCGGGTGATACGGGGGACCGGGCGATGGTGCGCGCGGACAGCGCCGCAGCGCGGTTGCCGGTCGGGATGTGCGGAGGATAGACCGACGATGAGCGGTCGTCAACGGGGTGCCCGCGAGGCCGTCGCAACGACGCTCGCGGACGCGGACGTCGCCGGCATCCGCGGCGCGGGTCGGGCAGGCGGTAGCATCGGGCCATGGGTGCGACCGGCCGACTTCGCGATCGCGTGTGCCTCGTCACCGGGGCCTCGGGCATCGCCGCCGCGAGCGCGCGACGGCTGGCGGCCGAAGGGGCCGCCGTGTTCATCGCGTCGCGGACGGGTGAACGGGCACGGGCCTTGGCCGAAGAGCTCGAGCGGACCGGTGCGTCGGCGGGCTGGGCCGAGGCCGACCTGGCGGAGGACACGGGCGCCGATACCGCGATCGCCGCGGCGACGGAACGCTTCGGCCGGATCGACGGCCTGTTCGCGGTCGCCGGCGGGAGCGGCCGGCGCTGGGGCGACGGCCCGATCCACGAGATGACCACCGAGGGCTGGGAGCGCACGCTCGACCTCAATCTGCGGAGCCAGGCGCTGACCTGCCGCGCCGTGGTTCGCCGGATGCTGGCGCAGGAGCCGAACACCTCGGGGACGCGCGGCTCGATCCTGTTGATGGGCAGCGTCACCGCCACCGATCCGGCGCCGGAGTTCTTCGCCACGCACGCCTACGCGGCCGCGCGAGGCGGGACGATCGCGCTGATGACGGCCATGGCCGCGACGTACCTCCCGGATCGCATCCGCGTCAACGCGGTAGCCCCGTCCCTCACGGACACCCCGATGGCCACCCGCGCCGCGGGCAACGACGCCATCCGCGCGTATGCAGCGCGCAAGCAGCCGCTCGCCGGGGAGCTGATGGATCCGATCGAGATCGCCCATGCCGCCGTCTATTTCCTGTCGGACGAGTCGCGGGCGGTCACCGGGCAGCTCCTCAAGATCGACGGCGGCTGGTCGGTCGCATCGGTGTCCCCCGAGCCCGATCGGTGACGTTCGTCCGGACGGTCCTCGGCGACATCGACCCGTCGGAGCTCGGGGTGACCTATGCCCACGAGCATGTCGTCATCGACGGCGGGCGGACCGTCCTGATGGAGCCCGACTTCGATCTCGCCGACGTCGACGCGATGGCGACCGAGGTCGGTGCGGCGAAGACGCTCGGGCTGCGGCGCCCTGGTCGACGCGATGCCGTGCGATGCCGGCCGGAACGCGACCAAGCTCGCCGAGCTGTCACGGCGGACGGGGGTCCATGTCGTGGCCCCGACCGGCCTCCACCACGACCGTTTCTACGGCCCGGCCCACTGGAGCCATCGGATGCGGATCGATGACCTGGTCGAGCTGTTCGTGCGCGACATCACGGACGGGATCGACGAGCTCGACTACTCGGGTCCAGTCGTCCGCCGTACGACGTATCGCGCCGGCGTCGTCAAGGTCGCCGGCAGCCTGGGTGGACCGTCGGACCGGGACCGGCGGGTGCTCGAGGCCGCGGCCGAGGCCCACCGCCGGACCGGGGTCCCGATCCTGACCCATTGCGAGGCGGGAACCGGGGCGCTCGAGCTGGTCGGGCTCCTCGCCGGGCTGGGGATGGATCCCGCGCACGTCGTCCTGAGTCACGTCGACAAGGTCGTCGACCGCGCCTACCACCGCGACATCCTCGCGACCGGCTCGGTCGTCGAGTACGACCAGTCGTTTCGCTGGGGCGAGGCAGCCAACGGCACCCTGCAGCTGCTGTCATGGCTGGCCGATGACGGCCTCCTCGACGGCGTCGTCCTCGGCATGGACGCCGCGCGCCGGGGCTACTACTCCGTGTACGGTGGCGCACCCGGCCTGACCTGGCTGCTCGACGGGTTCAGTGCCGAGATGCAGTCGGTGGGGCTGGACGCCGCGATCCGTCATCGACTGTTCGTCACCAACCCCGCCCGGGCGTTCGCGTTCCGGGCCGACCCAGGAGGAGCCGCATGACCGAGGCCCTGCGAACCAGCGTGGTCGGCTCGCACGCCAGGCCGTCGTGGTTCGTGTCCGGGATCGCCGCTGCCGAGCGCGGCGAGTTCGGCCCCGTCGACCTCGAGGAGATGCTCGCCGATGGGGTCGACATCGCCTTGCGCGACCAGGAGGAGGCCGGCATCGACGTCGTGACCGACGGCGAGATGCGACGCGCCGGGTTCTTCACCGCCGAGTTCTACCGGCACGTGACGGGCGTCCGGCCGCTGCCACCAGACCGCCGACTCGGCGCGGGGGCGCACGATCAGCAGCACCGATTCGAGGTCGTCGAACCGATCGCCGCGCCCGACGGGCTGGGCGTCGTCGTCGAGTACCGGGCGGCGGCCGCGCGGACGACACGTCCGCTGAAGGTGACCCTTCCCGGGCCGTACACGCTCTCGGGGCGCCTCACGAGCGGGCCGGGCCAGGTCTACGGCGATCGGAACGCCGCGGCCGAGGCGTTCGTCCCGATCCTGCGCGCCGAGCTCGAAGCGCTCGTCGCCTCCGGCGCAGACCGCATCCAGATCGACGAGCCCTCGCCGGCGATCCATCCCGACGCCCCGGCCGACTTCTCGGCGCTGTTCAACGCCGCCGTCGAGCCGGTCGTCGGACGTGCCCGGCTGGGAGCCCATCTCTGCTTCGGCAACTACCTGGGCCGGCCCCTCGCCAGGCGGACCTACCGGCCCGTCCTGGATGCCATGCTCGGCTTCCGGGTCGACGAGCTCGTCCTCGAGTTCGCCAACCGGGAGATGGCGGAGGTGGCGATCCTCGCCGAGATCGTCGGGGCCGGCCGGCACGTCGCGGCCGGCGTCGTCGACGTCAAGAGCTCTTGGATCGAGACGGCCGACGACGTCGCCGAGCGCGTCGACCAGGTGCTGGCGGCCGGCGTTCCCGCCGACGCATTGACGCTCGTCCCGGATTGCGGCTTCAGCCAGACGCCCCGCGCGGCGACGCGCGCAAAGCTGCGGAGCCTCGTCGCCGGTCGCGACCTGGTGCTCGGACGGAACGGTGGAGAGGTGCGATGAAGGGCCACGCGATCACGATGCTCGGCACCGGCCTGATCGGCGACTTCTACACGAACACGCTCCACCGCCAGCGTGGCCGGGACCGGGTGGGGGTCGTGTACTCGCGCAGCGCCGAGCGGGCGTCCGCGTTCGCCACGCGCTGGGGGATCGAGACCGCGACGACCGACCTGGCCGCCGCGATCGATCATCCCGACACGGACGTCGTCGTCGTCGGGCTGCCGAACTTCCTGCACGAGGAGGCCATCGGGCTCGCCGCGAGGTCCGGCAAGGCCGTGCTGTGCACCAAGCCGCTCGGGCGGACCGCCGAGGAGGCGCGCCGGATGCTGGCCATGGTCGAGGACGCGGGCGTCTTCGCGGGCTACCTCGAGGATCTCTGCTACACGCCCAAGACGCTGAAGGCCGTCGGCTCGGTCCGGGCGGGCGCGATCGGCGACGTGACCTGGGTCCGCTCGCGCGAGACGCACCCTGGGCCGCACAGCGCGTGGTTCTGGGACGGCCGGCTGACCGGCGGTGGCGCGATCATCGACCTCGGCTGCCACTGCATCGAGATCGTCCGCAACTTCGTCGGCAAGGGGAACCGCCCGGTCGACGTCCTGTGTCACACGGACACCCTCGTCCACCCCATCGCCGACGAGGACAACGCGATCGCCCTGATCCGCTTCGAGTCGGGCGCGGTCGGCCAGTTCGAGGTCAGCTGGACGTTCCGCGGCGGGATGGACCTCCGTGACGAGGTGGCCGGCACGCACGGGACGATCTGGCTCAATCACTTCCTGCGGACCGGCTTCGAGATGTTCACGGCAGGTGGCAGCGAGGGTTACGTCGCCGAGAAGGCCGAGACGACGGCCGGCTGGCTGTTCCCGGTCGGCGACGAGGTCTCCGAGCTCGGCTACCTCGACATGTTCAGCGACATGTTCGAGGCGCTCGACAGCGGCGGGACGCCCCGGGAGACGTTCTACGACGGCTACGTCGTCAACGCGATCATGGACGCCTGCTATGCCTCGGCGAAGGCCGGCACGTGGGCGCCGGTCGAGCTCGATTGGCGCGGCGGGACCACTCCCCGCATCACCTCGAACCCGGAGCGGTTCGAGGGACAGGTCGTGATCAAGCGGGAGATCCTTCCCGACGGCCGCCACAAGCTGATCCTGAAAGACGAGGCGACGGGCGACTTCAGCGACCGGGTCGTGGCCGGCACCTGAGGCCCGGCGGGCAAGCCGTTCGCAGTGGCTGCCTACCCCGCCCTTCCCAGGACCACGTCGGGTGCATCGGCCGGGGCGCCCGATCCGATCCAGCGGGCGAGCTGGTCGCGGGCGAAGACCTGGTCGACGACCATCGACGACGCGCCGATCACGCCGGCCAGCCCGCCGAGCGACGAGCGCTGGATGAGCAGCTCCCGGGTCGCCAGCGGCAGCGACCGCCGGTGGACCGTCTCGCGGATCGCGGCGAGCGAACGCCTCCGGGCTGCCGGCGACGCCACCGCCGACCACGATCAGCGACGGGTTGAAGAAGTTGACGACGCTCGCCAGCATCGATCCGATCCGCCGGCCCGCGACCTGCAGGAGGTCGATCGCGACCGGGTCCCCGAACGATGCCGCGCGGGCGACGTCCTCGGCCGTGACCTCGCCGTGCTGGTCGAGAGCGGCCAGGAGCCGTCCGCTGCGCCCGGTCCCGGCGGCCAGCGTCCCCTGTCGGCCGATCGCGGCCCCGCCGGCCACCGCCTCGAGGCAGCCGATGTTGCCGCAGCGGCAGACGACCGCCGGGTCGTCGAGGACCTGGATGTGGCCGACGTCGCCGGCGCTCCCCTGCGCCCCCCGGTGGATCCGGCCATCGCCGATGATCCCGGCGCCGATCCCCGTCCCGACCTTGACCACGACGACGTTGGTGTGGCCGGCGGCCACGCCGGACCGCCACTCGCCGAGAGCGAGGACGTTGACGTCGTTATCGATCCACACCGGGGCGCGATAGCGCGAGGCGAACCGCTCCCGGATCGGGTAGCCGTCCCAGCCGGGCATGATCGGCGGGGAGATCGGCCGGCCGGTCTCGAACTCGACCGGCCCGGGGACGCCGATGCCGACGCCCCACAGCCGGCCGGGGATCGACTTGGTCGTGCGGATCAGCGACTCGAACAGCTCGTCGACGCGATCGAGACAGGCGTCCGGACCGTCCTCGATGCGAGCCGGCTCGTCATGGTGGGCGAGGATGCGGCCGTCGAGGCTCGTGATCGCGACGTCGATGCTGGTGGCGCCGAGATCGGCCACGAGCACATGGCCGGCGTCCGCCCGGAACGTCAGCTGACGCGGCGGCCGGCCGCCTGTGCTGGGTCCGACATCGCCTTCGAGGAGGAGCCCCCGGTCGATCAGCTCCCCGACCCGCTGGGTCACGATCGCCCGCCCGAGCCCCGTCCGCGCTACCAGCTCTGAGCGCGAGCGTGAGCGGCCGAGGCGGACCTCGTCGAGAACGACGACGAGCGCATCGAGCGCCTCGTCCGGCAGCGGGCCGCGCGTGACCGATTGGAGCCCGGGTCGGTCGTCCATGACGCGGCCGATCATACGCCGCCTGCCTCGCACGGCAACGGACTTTTGCACTTGACAGGTCAAAGTATGATGAGCAGCGCGCGAGGACTCCGTGGCACCGAGGGAGCGTGGAGAGCGCGATCGGGTGGCCACAACAGCCCAGCGGCGCGTGCCCAAGGCATCTAGACGGTCTAGACAGGAGGACGCCAGACCCGCATGCGCCCCCTCGCCGCGCTGGGTGCCGCCGTCATCGGCACCGGCTTCATCGGGACCGTCCATGTCGAGGCCCTGCGCCGGATCGGCGTCGACGTCCGCGGCGTCCTCGGTTCCACGCCCGACCGGGGTCGCGAGAGGGCCGGCGCGCTCGGCGTCCGCGCTGCGTACCCGACCCTCGCCGACCTGCTCGCCGACGACACCGTCGACGCGGTCCATGTCACGTCACCGAACGACCTCCACGTCGAGCAGTCGCTGGCGATCCTCGCCGCCGGCAAGCACGTCATCTGCGAGAAGCCGCTGGCGATGACCGCCGCCGACTCGGCGCGGCTGGTCGAGGCGGCCGCCGCGGACGACGCTGGTCAACGCGACCAACTTCAACATCCGCTACTACCCGCTCAACCAGCACGCCCACGAGCTCGTGACCGGCGGCGGCCTGGGCGACGTCCGGCTGGTCACCGGGCGCTACTTCCAGGACTGGCTGCTCCACGACACCGACTGGAACTGGCGGCTCGAGCCCGACCGCGGCGGCGCGCTCCGCGCGGTCGGCGACATCGGCTCGCATTGGCTCGATCTGCTGACGTTCATCACGGGCCAGCACGTCGAGGCCGTCATGGCCGACCTGTCCACGTTCATCGCCACGCGGCACGAGCCGACCGGCCCCGTCGAGACGTTCTCGACCGAGCGCTCGAGCGATACCGTCGCCCGCGAGATCTCGACCGAGGACGCGGCGACGATCCTGCTCCGGTTCGACGGCGGCGCCCGCGGCGCGGTGACCGTCTCGCCAGATCAGCCCGGGCCGGAAGAACTCGCTGCAGTACGAGATCGACGGCTCCGAGTCCGCCTGGGCCTGGGATTCGGAGCAGCCCGACCAGGGCTGGATCGGCCATCGCGACGCGCCAAACGAGATCCTCATCCGCAACCCGGCGCTGCTCGGCCCGGCCGGTCGTGCCGCGGCGGCCCTGCCCGGGCGGTCACGTCGAGGGCTTCTTCGATACCTTCTGTGCCCATTTCCGAGCCGTCTACGCGGACGTGGCGGCCGGGGCTGCCTCCTCCAGCCCCGGCTATCCCACGTTCGCGGACGGCCACGACGAGATGGTCGTCGGCGACGCGATCGCGCAGAGCGCTCGGGAGGGTCGCTGGGTGACGGTCGATCGGTCGGCCGCCTCAATGCCCCTCACCGTTCCCTCGGCGGCGCGCCGATGAGGCTCGGCCTGCTGACGGCGCCCTTCCCCGAGACGCCGCTCATGGACGTCGTGGACTGGACCGCGGCCAACGGCTTCGAGAGCATCGAGATCGCGTGCTGGCCACGGTCGTCCGGTCCGAGCCGGCGGTATGCCGGCACGTCCCATGTCGACGTCGCCAACCTGTCCGCGACAGAGGCAACCGACCTTCGCGGTGCGATCGAGGCGAAGGGCCTGGCCATCTCCGGCCTCGGCTACTACCCCAACCCGCTGCATCCCGATCCCGAGCATCGGCGCGAGGTCATCGGGCACCTGAAGCACGTCATCACGGCGGCCGAGAAGATGGACCTGCCGCTGGTCAACACGTTCATGGGCGCCGAC
Source organism: uncultured Chloroflexia bacterium (assembly GCA_963842695.1). Taxonomy (GTDB): domain Bacteria; phylum Chloroflexota; class Limnocylindria; order Limnocylindrales; family CSP1-4; genus SPCO01. The sequence goes on along the minus strand of CAWJHK010000011.1, from coordinate 126,528 downwards.
GGCTCGAAGCACCAGGACGACAACTGGGCCGAGGCCCTCCGGGTCTGGCCCGACATCGTGTCGTTCGCCCAGGATCACGGCCGCAGGATCACCATCGAGAACTGCCCGATGCTGTTCAGCTACGACGAGTGGCCGGGCGGGCACAACCTGGCGACGACGCCCCGGATCTGGCGCCGCATCCTCGAGCAGTGGGGCGGCACGATCGGGCTCAACTTCGACCCGTCGCACCTGATCCTCCAGATGATCGACATCCCGCGGTTCATCGGCGAGTTCGGGCCGCACATCCTCCACGTCCAGGCCAAGGACCTGCTCATCGACCGCGACGCCCTGTACGAACGCGGCGTCTTCTCGGTCGGGATGGGCTGGCAGATCCCGCGGCTGCCGGGGCTCGGCGATGTCGAGTGGGGACCGCTGTTCGGGGCGCTGTGGCGGGCCGGCTACGACGGCGACGTGATCATCGAACACGAGGATCGCGACTTCGAGAAGACCGACGATCTCGTCAAGCGAGGCTTCCTGCTCGCGCGCGACGTCCTCCGGCCGTACATCAAGTGAGCGGGACGTGACCGAGCCGACGCCGACCATCGAGACGCTGACGTACCGCGACGTCGCCAAGACGATCGATCACTCCCTGCTCCGTCCCGAGCTCGACGACGCCTTCGTCGAAGCCGGCTGCCGGCTCGCCGCCGCGTATGACGTGGCGTCGGTCTGCGTCCGCCCGAACGACGTGCTCCGGGCACGGGCCATCCTCGAGGGCACGGACGTGGCGGTCGGCACGGTCGTCGGCTTCCCGCACGGAACCAACCGGACCGAGACGAAGGTCATCGAATCGCGCCAGGCGCTGGCCGACGGGGCGACCGAGCTCGACATGGTGCTCGCCATCGGTGCCCTGAAGTCCGGCCGGGACGCCGAGGTCCTCGCCGACATCACCGCCGTCGTCGAGGTCGCCCATGCCGGCGGCGCGATCGTCAAGGTCATCTTCGAGAACTCGTACCTGACCGACGACGAGAAGATCCGGGCCTGCGGCCTGACCGAGGCGGCGGGCGCCGAGTTCGTCAAGACGTCGACGGGCTTCGCGCCGGGCGGCGCGACGCATGACGACCTGCGACTGATGCTGTCCCACACGTCGCCGCCGACCCAGGTCAAGGCCGCCGGCGGGATCCGTACCCTCGATGCCCTGCTCGATGTCATGACCCTCGGCGTGACCCGGGTCGGCGCGACGGCAACGCAGGCGATCCTCGATGACTTCCGCACGCGCAAATCCGGCGCGTCCGGCGCGCCTGGCGCGCCCGCGGTCGATGCCGTCTCGACCGGCACCGCGGACACGGGCTACTGAGATGGGCAGCTCGGTCGACGATTCGGTCGGGATCGGCATGCTCGGCACCGGGCTTCATCGCCGAGTTCCACACCCAGGGCCTCCGCTACGTCCCGGCCGCACACCTCGTCACCGCCTACGGCCGCGACCACGACCGGCGCGAGGCGTTCGCCCGACGCTACGGCTACGCGCGCTCGGCCGACTCGATCGACGCGGTCTGCGCCGATCCCGCGGTCGACCTGGTCGTCGTCTCGCTGCCGAACCAGCTCCACGTCGAGGCCGTCCGCACCGCCGCCCGCCACGGGAAGGCCGTGGCCTGCACCAAGCCGCTCGGACGGACCGCTGACGAGGCCGCGGAGATGGTCCGCCTCGCGACCGAGGCCGGCATCTGGCACGGCTACCTCGAGAACGTCGTCTTCAGCGCCGAGCTGATGCGCATGCGCGACATGGTCGAGGCCGGGGCGATCGGGACGCCGGTGACCTTCCGGGCACGCGAGGCGCACAGCGGTCCGCATGCCGCCCATTTCTGGGACGCCGAGACGGCCGGTGGCGGCGCGCTGCTGGACATGGCCTCCCACGGCGATCGAGGCCACCCGATACCTCTTCGGCAAGGACGCTCCGGGTCCGCGACGTGTTCGCCTGGGGCGACACCCTGGTCCATCGCGGGCGCACGACCGCCGAGGACAACGCCGTGATGCTGTTGCGCTTCGAGGACGGCCGGGCGGCGACGATCGACGTGTCGTGGTCGAGCAAGGGCGGGCTGGAGAGTCGCTTCGAGCTGTCTCGGCACGGGCGGCCGCGATCGTCCAGGACATGGCGTCGACGCCGATCCGCGCCTTCATCGAGCAGCCGGCCGGCTACCTCGGCGGAGAAGGCCGACGCCGATACCGGCTGGGTCTTCCCGGTGCCGAACGAGACCTACGTCCACGGGCACGACGAGATGATGGGTCACATGGTCGACGCGTTCCGCGACGGGACCGCGCCGCGCGAGACGTTCGCACGACGGGCTACGTCGGTCAATGCGATCCTCGACGCCGCCTACCGGTCGATGCGGAGCGGCCGATGGGAGCCCGTCGACGGAAGCCCCGGTCGGCGCGGGTGCCCGATGAGCGACACGGCGAACCCGGCACCGGCCCCTGCCCCTGCCCTGGCACCGGCCTGGCTGCCCGAGGCACGGCGCGATCCTCGACCGTCTCGCCGCGACGCAGGCCGACGCCGATCGAGCAGGCCAGCCAGTGGGCGGCCGACACGATCGCCGCGGGCGGGCTCGTCCACCTCTTCGGCACCGGGCACTCGCGGATCCCGGTCGAGGAGATGTTCCCGCGCTACGGGTCGTACCCGGGCTTCAACCCGATGGTCGAGCTGTCGATGACGTTCCACACGCAGGTCGTCGGCTCCAACGGCCAGCGCCAGGCGATGGCCATCGAGCGGATGCCGGGCCTGGCCGAGCAGTCATCCTCGCCAACTTCCACTTCGAGCCGCACGACCTGTTCATGATGTCTTCTCGGCCAGCGGGCTGTCGGCGGTCCCGGTCGAGATGGCGCGAGGAGCGCGGAGACGCGGTCATGCGCGTCGTCGCTGTAACCTCCGTCGCGCAGTCGAGGTCGGATGCCCCGGATCCCCGGGTCGGCAGCCGGCTGATGGACGAGGCGAGCCTCGTCATCGACCTGTGCACCCCGCACGCCGACGCGCTCTGCTCGATCGACGGGCTGGACACCCCCGTGGGGCCCGGCTCGACGATCACCGCCATCGCCATCGTCAACGCGATCAAGGTTCGCACCGCCCGGCTGCTCGTGGAGCGCGGGGCGATGCCTCCGGTGATCACCCGAGCCTCGGTCGTCGGCGCCGAGCGTTCGCGGGACCTGTTCGACGCAGCCTATCGAGAGCATGCCCGGCGCATCGCCGGAGCCATCGCCGGGGAGGGCTGATGGCCCCGGCGACGCTGTGCAGGAGGTGAGACGGATCGGATCGGTCATTCGCACCCCGGCTCGCCGGGGAGTTCAACGGACGACGACGGGACAACGGTGTCGCGCCGGCTATCACAGGAGGAGCACGCATGAACCAGGGATCTATCCGCGCAAGAGTCGCGATCGGCCTCGCGGCCGTCGCGATCGTCGCGGCCGCCTGCTCGAGCTCAGGCTCGAGCGCAGGCGCGAGCACCGCACCGCGGTGCGCTCGGCAGCCGCCGGCAAGTACACGGTCGGCATCTCGAACCCCGGCGCCGTCGGCAACGGCTGGCGCGAGGCGATGATCTGCTCGGCGAAGGCCCAGGCCGTCAGCGCGGGCAACGTCATCGAGCGTCCTCGCCACGACCCGCGTCACCGACGCGGCCGGCCAGCTCGCCGACATCCGCGACCTGATCGCCAAGAAGCGTCAACATCCTGCTCATCAACCCGTCGCAGCCCTGATGCCCTCAACCCGGCGATCAAGGAAGCGCATCGACGCCGGCATCGCCGTCGTCGCCATCGACGCCCCGGTCACCGCGCCGGGCGCCTACAACCTGTCGAACGACCAGGTCCAGTACGCCTACCTCGGCGCCAAGGCCCTGTTCGAGCAGATGGGCAAGAAGGGCGACGTCATCTACATGCGCGGCATCGCCGGCCACCAGGCCGACACCGACCGCGACACCGGGTTCAAGAAGGCGCTCGCCGAGTACCCGGACATCAAGGTCGCCAAGGAGACCGTCACGAAGTGGGACCAGGCCACGGCGCGTCACCCAGATCAACGACATCCTCTCCAGCGGCACTCAAGTTCGACGGCATCTGGACGTCGGGCATCGACAACGTCATCGTCGACGCGCTCAAGACCGCCAAGCACCCGTTCGTGCCGATCGTCGGCGCGGACAACGCGGGCTTCGTCAAGCAGCTGCTCAACGAGCAGGGCCTCAAGGGCGCCGCGGTCACCAACCCGGCCGCGGTCGGTGGCGCCGGCGTCGTCCTCGGTCTGCCAGATCCTCGACAAGAAGGCCCGGCCGACACGAACGTCCACGTGACCCCCGAGCTGTGGGACAACACGACGACGCGACGGCAAGGCCGCGCTGACGGCCGCCAACGACACCACCCTTCCCGCGATCTGGCCGCTTGGCCTCACGATCAAGGACTGGACCACCTATCCGAAGGACGCCGTCAAGGCCTGCAAGGGCCCGGGCGAGTAGCCGCGGCCTGCACCGCAGCGATCGACCGGGGGTGCCGGCTCCGCCGGCACCCCCGTCACACCGTACCGTCGGCAACCCCACACGAGGCTCTGACACGGACATGACTGACCTGCTGCTCGACGCGACCGACGTCGCCAAGCACTACGGCGCCGTCGCGCGCGCTGCGCTCGGCGTCCCTCGCGGTCCGGCCCGGCGAGGTCCACGCGCTCATGGGCGCCAACGGCGCCGGCAAGAGCACCCTCGTCAAGATCCTGACCGGCGCGGTCCGTCCCGACGCCGGCACGATCCTCGTTCGCGGCCAAGCCGTATGTCGCGCACTCGCCGGCCGAGGCGCGACGCGGCGGCATCGTGTCGGTCTACCAGGAGCCGGCGCTCATCCCGGACCTCGACATCGGCGTCCAACCTGCGCCTGACCCGGACCCCGATCGAGGCGTTCCGCCACTGGCTCGCGGAGCTCGGGCATCGCCGGACCTCGACCTGTCGCGACCTGGCCCGCGACCTGCCGCTCGCCACCCTGCGCGTCATCGACCTCGCCCGCGCGCTCGCCATCGAGCCCGACCGTCCTGATGCTCGACGAGATGACCGCCGCCCTGCCGGCCGACCTGACCGAGCGCGTCCTCGAGGTCATCGGCGCGGCAGACGCGGAACCGGACCGGTCGCGTCATCTTCATCTCCCACCGGATGATCGAGATCGCCGCCGTGTGCGACCGGGCGACCGTGCTGCGCGAAGGCGAGACGGTCGGCGTGGTCGACGTCAACGAGGGCTCCGAGGAACGGATCGTCGCGCTGATGCTCGGCGACATCGTGAAGGGCATGCCGGCCACGCGGACCGCCGCGGATCGCGGCGCCACGCGCTGACCGCGCGCGACGCCGTGCCCGCGGATCCGGGCCACGAACCTCGCGGTCCGGGACGAAGCTCGCGCGACGTCTCGTTCGACCTGTACGCGGGCGAGGTCCTCGGGCGTGGTCGCGCTCGAGGGGCAGGGCCAGGACGAGCTGTTCGACATCCTCGCCGGCTCCGAGCGCCCGGACGGCGGCGACCTCGGCGATCGACGGCAAGCCGGTCGCCTTCCGGCACCCGGCCGACGCCATCCGGGCGGGCCTGGTCTACGTCCCGGCGGACCGCGCCGAGGCGCTGCTGATGCAGCGGTCGGTTCGCGAGAACATCGCACTGCCGTTCACCGCGCCGCTGCGCGCCTGGGGTCTGATCGACGCCGGCGCGCGAGCGACGCCGGGTCGACGCCGCGATCGAGACGCTCCAGATCGACACGCGCGCCAGGTCCGAGGTCCGGCGCCTGTCGGGTGGCAACCAGCAGAAGGTGACGATCGCGCGCTGGGTGGCGGGCGGTGTCCGGACGATGCTGTGCTTCGATCCGACGCGCGGCATCGACATCGGCACGAAGCGCCAGATCTACGAGCTCCTGCGCGACCTCGCGGCGGCGGGCGCCGCCGTCCTCCTCTACACCTCCGAGCTCAAGGAGATCCAGCTCGCCTGCGATCGGGCGATCGTCATCTTCGGCGGCCGCGTGGTCGCCGAGATCGCGGTCGAGGACGCCGACGAGCCGACCCTCCTGCGTGCCGCCTACGACCTGCCGCCCGATGCGCCGATGCCCGAGGACGTCGCGGCCAGCGAGCTGGCCGCCTCGCCGGCGGGCGACGCGATCGACGCCTCGACGGTCATCCAGGCATGAGCGCCGCGGTGGACGTCGCCGGCATCGCGCGCCCGGGTCTGGCCGAGGCTGATCGGCGACTGGACGCGACGCAACCGCTGGACGCTCGGCCTCGTCGCGCTGCTGGTCGGCTTCCTCGTCGTTCACGAGCCTGATCGGTCCCGGCTACGGCGCCCGCGCAGATCCAGGGTCTGGCGATCGGCGCCCTGCCCATCGCGCTCGCCGCCGTGGCCCAGGCCATCGTCGTGATCTCGGGCGGGATCGACCTCTCGGTCGGCTCGATGATGGCGCTGACGAGCGTGACGTCGGCCGTGCTGATGAAGGACCAGGGCGACGGGTTCGCCATCGGCGTCGTGATCGGCGTCCTGCTCCTCGGGCCTGCGCTCGGAGCGATCAACGGCACGATCATCGTGATCACCCGCGTGCCGGACATCGTGGTCACCCTCGCGATGTCGTTCGTCTGGGCCGGCGCGACCGCTGCTCGTGTCCTCAACTCGCCCGGCGGCGGTGCCGCCGACTGGGTGACCGGCGCTCATCAACGGGTCGGTCGGCAGCGACTGGGTCCCGCGGGCGCTGGTCGTCCTGGTCGTGATCGGTCGGGGTCGTCTGGATCCCGCTCCGCCGGTCGAGTCCTCGGCCTGTCGCTCTACGCCATCGGCAGCAATCGCGCTGGCCGCGTTCCGCAGCGGCGTGGCGGTCGGACCGCACGAAGATCATCGCCTATGCCCTGACCGGTCTGTTCTGCGCCGCTCGGTGGCCTGGCCGTCACGGCCAGCACCGGCTCGGGATCGCCGGTGCCCGGCGCCGTACACGCTCCAGAGCGTCGCGGCGATCGTCCTCGGCGGCGTGAGCCTGGCCGGCGGGCGGGGCGGCGATCGTCGGGCCGATCATCGCCGTCTTCATCCTCGCAGCTGGTACGGACGGACCTCACGTTCCTCGAGGTCAACCCGAACTTCTCGACCGTCGATCCAGGGCGTCATCCTGATCGGCGTCGTGCTGCTCGGCAGCGTCCTGGCGATGCGGCGGGTCCGGTCGATGAGCGCCGGCGTCGGGACCGCGGACGAGCGCGGCTCCTGGCGCCTCGGCCGAGGCCTGGCGACGGCTGTTCCGCGACCGGCCGCTGATCCCGCTCACTCGGCCTGCTGGTCGTCCTGGTCGGCGGTCCTCCAGCTGGCCCGGCCCGGCATCGTCACCGCGCGACTGGCTCGGGGTGACGCTCCGGGCGGCCATTCCGCTGGCCATCCTCGCCGGCTGCCAGACCCTGTGCATGCTCACCGGGGGCATCGACCTGTCGGTCGGGGCGATCGCCTCGATGGCGGCCTCTCGTGATGGCGACGCAGTCGGCCGAGCAGGGCCCGGTCGTGGCGATCGCCATCGGGCTCGCCGCTGCCGCCCTGGCCGGGCTCGTCAACGGTGTCGGCGTCGGAGTGTTCAAGGTCCACCCGCTGATCATGACCCTGGGCATGGGCCTGGTCCTGCTCGGCCTGACGTCGGTCTACCAGCTGGCGATGGTCCAGAACCCGGCCGACGTCCCGGACTTCATCGAGTGGCTCGGCGTCCGGAAACGACCCTCCCGTTCCTCCCGAACAACCTGCTGGTGTTCATCCCGGTGGCCGCGCTGATCATCGTCGGCCTGCGGCGGAGCGGCTACGGCCGGCTCCTGTTCGCGGTCGGCGACAACCCGATCGCGGCACGGCTCGTCGGGCGCGCGCGTCTGGCAGGTCCTCGTCGCGCTGTACGTCGATCTCCGCGCGTGCTTGCCGCGATCGCCGGCTTCCTCGTCGCCGGCCTGGTCAAGACGGCGACCGTCCAGCTCGTCGAGGAGTCGGTCCTGCCATCGGTCGCGGCCGCGGTCATCGGCGGGACCTCGATCATGGGCGGTCGTGGCGGCTACGCCGGAACGATCGTCGGGGCACTGATCCTGACCGTCCTGACGACGCTGCTTGACGGTGCTCGACATGCCGGAGGCCGCCCGACAGATCCTGTTCGGCCTGATCATCGTCGCGGTCGCGGCGGCGTACACCCGCGTCACCGGCGAGACGTGAGGCCGGACCACCGGGCCGCACGCCGGGATCGACGGTGATCCCGACGCCATCGACCCATCTCGGCATCGATCTCGGTGCGACGAACCTCAAATGGGCCGTCGTCGAACACGACGCCGAGACCTGGCGGATGACCGACCACGGCCAGATCGCCGACGGACGCCGTCGATGGGCCCGACGCCGTGATCGGGCGACTCATCGCCACGGGATCCGCGGCGCTCGAGCGATACCGGGCGATCTCCTCGCTGGGCATCGGTGTGCCCGGTCTGTACGACCCGGCGACCGGCACGACCCGGTTCCTCGTCAACGTGCCGGGCGACTGGGCCGGCCGGCCGGTCGCACCCCCGCTCGCGGCATCCCTCGGCGTGCCCGCCGCCCTGATCAACGATGCGCGGGCGTTCGGCCTGGCCGAGCTCCGCGCCGGGGCGGGCCGCGGCGTGCGGCTCGATCGTCGGACTGACGCTCGGTACCGGGGTCGGCGGGGTGATCGCGATCGACGGACGCGTCGTCCTCGGCCACGACGGCACGGCCGGCGAGGTCGGCCACCAGACGCTCGACGCCGACGGTCCCGTGTGCGGCTGTGGCAACCGCGGCTGTCTCGAGGCGTTCGCCCGGGCCGACCGGTTCGCCGCTGCCTGTGGCACCGACACGCCCGAGGCTGCGGTCGCTGCCGCGCCGGGCCGGCGACGCCCGGGCCCTGGCCGGTCTGGCCGAGATCGGGCCGCTGGCTCGGCATCGGCATCGCCAACATGATCGTCGTCGTGTCCCCGGACCGCGTCGTCATCGGCGGCGGCGTGGCGGCCGCCGGCGACCTCCTGTTCGAGCCGATCCGAGCCGAGCTCCGTCGCCGCGTGCGGACGACCGACCTGGCCGCGGTCGAGGTCGTGCCGGCCGAGCTCGGGACGATGGCCGGAGCGATCGGGGCGGCGATCCACGGTGCGGAGGCCGCTGGGCAGCGCATGACCCAACCCCGACTTCACGCCGCAGTACCGGCGGATCGAGCAGGCCCTCCGCGAACGGATCGCCGGGTTGCGGCCGGGCGAGCCGCTGCCGTCCGATGCCGATCTGTGCAGGCAGAGTTCGGGGTCAGCCGGATGACTGCCCGCAACGCCATGCAGCAGCTGGCCGACGACGGCCTCGTGACGCGCGAGCCGGGCCGCGGCAGCTTCGTCGCGGAGCCGCCCGCACACCGCCGCGCCAACCGGCTGATGACGTTCAGCCAGGAGATGCTCCGACGCGGCCTGTCGCCCTCCTCCCGCCTGCTGGATCGATCGATCCGGCCGTCGACGGTGGCGGAGGCGCATGCGCTGGATATCCCTGCGACGGTTCCCGTGGTGCACCTCCGCCGGATCCGCTCGGCCGACGACGTCCCGATCGCGGTCGAGACCACGATCCTCGTCATCGGCTGCGCCGACGCCGTGATGACGGCCGATCTCGAACGCGGCTCGCTCCACGAGGCGCTGTATCGCGCGGGTCCATGTCCTGCGGCGCGGCCAGGGAACGATCCGGGCGGCCACGGCGACGGCCGAGGATGCACGCCTGCTGGGGGTCCGCCACGGCGACCCGGTGCTCGTCGAGGAACGGGTGATCAGCGACGCGCACGGACACCGCCTCGAGGCGACCGAATCACGCTACGCGGCGTCGCGCTACGCCCTCGACGTGGCGTTCGACGTCGAAGGCCACGACCCGGCCGCTGCTGATGGAGACGGCCGATGACGAGCCCCGGCGCGTCGATCCGCGGCCGGCTCGTGCTCGACACCGGGGTGGCCGACGGGACGATCACCGTCGACGACGGCTGGATCCGATCCGTCGAGCTGACCCAGGAGGCCGACGGCCCGGCCTCCGGTCCGCTGATCGCGCCCGGGTTCGTCGACGTCCACGTCCACGGCTGGGGCGGCCACGATGCGATGGGCAGCCTGGCCGATCTCGACGGGATGGCCCGCGCCCTCCTTCGGCGGGGCGTCACGTCCTTCCTGCCGACGGCCGTGACGGCACCTCTCGACGAGCTCGAGCGGTTCGCCGACCGGGTCCGCGACTGGCGACCGGCCGCCCCGGCCGACGGCGCGGAGCCGCTCGGGTTCAACCTCGAGGGGCCGTTCCTGGCGCCGGCCCGGCGCGGCGCGCATGACGCCGAGCGGCTCCTGGCACCGGCCGACGCGCCGGCGGCCGTCATGGAGCGGCTGGCCGACGGGCTCGCCCTCGTCACGATCGCCCCGGAGCTCCCCGGCGCGCTCGACATGATCCGCTGGCTGGCCGACCGCGGGATCGCGGTCTCGCTCGGCCACTCGGCGGCGGACCTCGACGCTGCCCGTGCCGGCTACGCGGCCGGGGCCCGGTCGACGACCCACCTGTTCAATGCGATGACCGGCATCGAGCATCGCACGCCGGGCCTTGCCGTCGCCGCGCTGGAGGCCGACGCCGTCTGGGTCGAGCTGATCGCCGACGGTCACCACGTCCATCCAGCGCTGTGGCCGCTCATCGCGCGGCTCAAGCCGGTCGATCGACTGCTGCTGGTCAGCGACGCGATCGCCCTCGCCGGAACGGGCGACGGCCGCGTCCGCCTGGGTGGCCTCGAGGTCGAGGTCGTCGACGGGCGGGCGACGCTGGCGGGGACGACGACGCTGGCCGGGTCCGTCATCGCCCTCGACACCGCGGTCAGGAACCTCGTGGGAGCGGGCATCGGGGTGCCGGACGCCGCGGCCGCTGCCGGCCGCAACCCGCTGGCGCTCCTCGGCATCGACGACCGCGGACGGATCGCTCCCGGGCAGCAGGCCGATCTCGTCGAGCTCGACGAGGACCTGCGTCCCCGCCGAGTGATGCGCGCGGGCGAGTGGTTCGAGACCGCGACCTCGTAGCCGAAGCGGCCGGCCGCTGGACGGGCGCCCCGTTTCGCCGATCAGTGCGGCGAGCCGGCCCTCAGGCCTTTGCGGCAGCCGCCGCCCGGGCGCCCTCCCAGTCCTTCTTGAACTGGACGATGCCCTTGTCGGTCAACGGGTGGTGGACCATCTGCTGGAGGACCTTGAAGGGGACCGTGGCGATGTGCGCGCCGGCCAGCGCTGCCTGCGTCATGTGGACCGGGTTGCGGATCGACGCCGCAAGCACCTCGGACTCGATCTCGTGGATGGCGAAGATCTCGGCCAGCTCGCGGATGACGATCATCCCGTCCTGGTTGATGTCGTCGAGCCGGCCGACGAATGGGCTGATCAGGCTCGCGCCGGCCTTCGCCGCCAGCAGGCCCTGGTTGGCCGTGAAGATCAGCGTGCAGTTGGTCTTGATCCCTTCCTCGGCGAAGCGGTTGATCGCCTCGAGGCCGTTCTCCGACATCGCCACCTTGACCACGATGTTGGGCGCGAGCTTGGCGAAGTGGCGGCCCTCCTCGAGCATGCCCTCGACGTCGTCGCTGACGCATTCGGCCGAGACGGGACCGGAGGTCAGCTTGCAGACCTCGGTCAGGATCTCGTCGTAGGAGCCACCGACCTTGGCATACAGGGTCGGGTTGGTCGTGACGCCATCGAGGACGCCCCACCGGGCGGCTGTCCGGATCTCTTCGATGTCGGCGGTGTCCAGGAAGATCTTCATGAGGGTGGCTCCATGCGGGACGGCGTGGGCCGCGATTCTAGTCCTCGCGCCGACCATGGAGTGCCGGGCGGACATGACGGAGGGACCGCCGATGGCGGTCCCTCCGACTGACTGCTGATGTGCGGGCCGCCACGAGGTGGCCGGCCCGTGGTGGTGTCTAGTGGCTGGCCGCCAGGGCGTTCACGAGCCCCGCACCGTAGAAGCTGTTGTGCCCCACGCCGCCGGAGCAATGCTGAACCGGCGCACCGAAGAATTCGACGCCCGGATCGAGGGCGGCCGGACAGGCCTGCCCCGTTGCGGTCATCTTGAGCATGGCCACGACCGATCCGCGTGGCATGCCCGGATGCGCCGCCCGGATGAGGGCGGCCACGCCCGCGGCGTGCGGTGCGGCCATCGACGTCCCGTTCAACCAGGCGTAGTAGTTGCCGCTGGCGTCCTGAACGAGTCGCCCGAGGGCTGCCTCGAGGTCGAGATCGCTCGCCGTCGAGGAATAGGTCGCCAGCACACGTCCGCGTGCGCTGTCGAACGTGGGCGTCTGGTAGCGGGAGCCGCCCGGCGCCGTTACGTCGGTGAGCATCCCGTAGGAGGAGTACCAGGACAGCAGGTTCTCGGCCCCGGTCGCGGTCACGACGACCACGCCCGGGATCTCGTCGGGCAGGACGACACACGAGTTGTTGACCGGTCGCGAGACGGCCGCACCGGGCGGGTAGTCCGGGCTGATCTCATCGGTCGTCGGATGGTTGAGGTCGATGCCCTCGTTGCCGGCAGCGGCCACGAGCACGACGCCTCGCTGCTGGGCATAGCGCGCGGCACTCGTGATCGCCTGGACGATCGCTTTCTGTTCCTTGTCATTGCGGCAGTTGAAGAGCCAGGGGTCGGCGAAGAAGCTCATGCTCACGACGTCGAGATGCTGGTCGCCGGCGTAGCGCAAGGCGTCGACCACGGACTGGGTGAAGAAGTATCCCTGCTCGGTCCCGGCCTTGAGCACGACGATGGTGGCGTCAGGAGCCACGCCCGCCGTCCCGATGCCGTTGATCGGCGAACCGATCGTGCCAGCGGTGTGGGTGCCGTGCCCGGCCAGGTCCTGGAGGGCGGCCTTGTTCGAGCAATCACCCCGGGTCACCTGCTCCGCGGGGTTGGACGTCGGCGTGTCCGCATAGATGAACACGCATGACGCGGCGACATCGACGTTCGGCATGATGTCGGTATTGGTCAGGTCGATGCCGGTGTCCATCACGCCGACGCGCGCGCCCTCGCCCCGGTTCACGGCGTACGAACCGCTCGACGTCGCGTTGATCGCTCGCATGTCCCACTGGCACGCGCTCAACGGTTCCGGTCCGATGTTGACCGGCACGCTGAAGAGCGACGCGCAGGCAGCGGCTTCGGACGCCGCGCTGTTCGTGCCAGGTGGTGCCGCGAGGACGGTTCCAACGGCGAGAAGTGCCGACAACGTTGCGACAATCGCCGCGCGCCCGAGCGCTCTGCGTGGGATCAGTCCCGTTGCTGGGACGTGGGCGCCGAGGATCGATGATCTGCGCACAGGCTGTCTCCTTCCGTGCGTCACGATCGGCGGCGGTCCACCCCGGGCATACGCGGATGAACGCATGGGACCGCCGTGAGGACCCCTATCCTCGCCCACGACACCGTGCCGCGTCGAATCCGAACGGCGCTCAGGTGGTGCGCACAGGCACCACGTGGACCGCGGGCATCGCCTACTGCGAAGCAGCGGCCTCCGCGTCGACCATCCCGCTGCCGAAGTACGTCGTCGCCCCGGCGCCGCCGTAGCAGCGGACGAGGGCCGGGTCGCCCGGCACCGGACAGGCCATCGCCGTCGAGCTCCGGCGGACCGCCGCGGCGACCGCTCCCTGGCTCCAGTCCGGGTGCTTCTCGCGGACCAGCGCCGCGACACCGGCGGCGTGGGGCGACGCCATCGACGTCCCGCTGATCCAGACGTAACGGCCCCCGTGATCGACGACCCCGCGGCCGACCGACTCGAAGGCCTCCCACGTGCCCGTCGCATCGGCGCTCGACCACCCGGCAAGGATCCGACCCAGCGTCGAGCCGCCGGTCTGTGCCGCGTCACCGCCCGGCGCCGAGACATCGACGGGGCTGCCGACATTCGAATAGCTCGCCAGCGTCCGGACGCCGGTCGCGGAGACGGTCACGACCCCGGGCAGCTCGGCCGGGGCGACCCGGCAGGCGTTGGTGACGTCGCGCTCCACGGCCGAGCCGGGCGGCCAGTCCGGGCTGAGGTCGTCGCTGCTCGGGTGACCGAGGTCGTGGGCCTCGTTGCCGGCGGCCGCGACGATGACCACCCCGCGCTGCTGCGCGTAGCGCGCGGCGTCGTCGAGCGAGTCGAGGATCGCCTTCTGCTCGGTGTCGCTCTCGCAGTAGTACAGCCACGGATCGACGAACAGGCTCAGGTTGACCACGTCGAGGTGCTGGTCGCCGGCATACCGGAGGGCGGCCACGACCGAGTCGGCGAAGCAGTACCCGACGATCGTGCAGGCCTTGAGCGCGACGATCGTCGCCTCCGGCGCGACGCCGACGATGCCGATCCCGTTGAGCGGCGCCGCGATCGTCGTGGCGACGTGGGTGCCGTGGCCCTGCAGGTCCTGGACCGCGGCCTTGTTCGAGCAGTCGCCGTTGGCGATCTCCTGCGGGTCGGCGGTCGGCGTGGTCGAGTTGATGAACGAGCAGGATCGCGCGAGGTCCAGGTTGGGGACGATGTCGGGATGGTCCAGATCGACGCCGCCGTCGATGACGCCAACGGTCACGCCACGTCCCGTCGCCGCGGCGCGGGCGCCGGCATTCGCGTGGACGGCGCGCATGTCCCACTGGCACGCCGACAGCGGCTCGGGCCCCGGCGCGACGCCGAAGAACCCTTCACAGATCGCGCTCGCCTCGGCCGGCTCGAAGGCGGCCCCTTCGGCCGCCGACACCGCGGTCGGCACGAGCAGCAGGAGGGCGGCCCCGAGGACCGCCAGTCGGCGCATGGTGCCCGTCTTCCCCTTCGTGTGGACCCGCATGGTGCCGCAGCGGTCGCCATTCGTCGAGGGAGCCGAATCGGCCGTATGGTGCGTCGACGCACCACCCATAGGTCCGGCGCGCGGCCGCACCGTGAGGCAGCGGATCAGAAGCGGTCGGCGATCCCGCGGATGAGCGCGCTGATCGGGCCGATGGCGATCGCCGCCGCGACGGCGAGGCCGCCCGTGGCGAGATAGCCGCGGAGTCGCTCGCCGCCCGGCAGGAGCACGACCGGGAGCGCGGCGCCGAGCACGATCTCCGCTGCCAGCAGCAGCGCTCCGGGGTCGTGGACGAGCTCGTCGACATGGGCGAGCCGTCCGGCCCCGAACATCACGCCCTCGGCGATCAGTCCGGCGGACAACAGGGCGACCGCGAGCGCCCGCGGCCAGCCCGTCGCGTGCCGCCATGTCGCCCCGGCGAGCCCGAGGACCGGGCCGGTCACGAGGGCCACGGCGCCCCAGATGGTGGCGGCGTGCGAGGCGCCGATCGCGCGGAAGCCCTGGCCGAAGATCGAGATCAGGACGTAGTACGTCACGATCGCGGAGAGGAGCCCGATCACACCCCGCAGCGCCCCGGTCGGGATCGTGCGCGCCGAGGCACCGAGGATGAAGGCGACGGCCAGCCAGACACCGATCGCATTGGCCGGCAGCAGCAGCCCGATCGGGTACGGCAGCTGGTCGGAGACCCACGCCGCGCCACCGATGGCGGCACCGACGAGGATGGAGGTGCCGAAGCCGCCGATCGCCCGGATCGCGAGCGGCGGCCGGATCGCGAGGTCAGGCGCTCGGGACGGACTCGATGACATCGGTCGCGGCCGGGACCGCGGACGGAGCGCCGGTCGACCCTTCCGGCGCGGTGAACACCGGCTCGCGGCCATCGCGGACGGCGATCGACGCCGTCACGAAGCCGTCGAACAACGGGTGCGGACGCTCGGGTCGCGACTTGAACTCAGGGTGGAACTGGCTGGCCACGAACCATGGGTGATCGCGCAGCTCGACGATCTCGACCAGCCGCCCATCGGGCGACTGTCCGGACAACGCGAGGCCCGCGCTTTCGAGCATCTGCCGGTAGCGGTTGTTGACCTCGAAGCGGTGGCGGTGGCGCTCGTAGATGACCTCCTGGCCGTAGACCGCGGCGGCCTTCGAGCCGGGTGTCAGCTTGGCCGGGTAGAGGCCCAGCCGCATCGTGCCGCCCTTGTCCTCCATGTCGCGCTGGTCGGGCATGAAGTCGATCACCGGGTGCTCGGTGAACATGTCGAACTCGGTGGAGTTGGCGTCCGGCGTCCCGACCACCTCGCGCGCGAACTCGATGACGGCACACTGGAGCCCCAGGCACAGCCCGAGGTACGGGACGCGGTGCTCGCGGGCGTAGTGGGCGGCGAGGACCTTTCCTTCGATGCCGCGATGGCCGAACCCGCCAGGGACGAGGATGCCGGCGGCGCCGTCGAGTCGGTCGTGGAGGTTCTCGTGGGTCAGCGCTTCCGAATCGACCCAGCGGATCCTGGCGTCGACGCCGTGCGCCCAGGCTGCATGCCGGAGCGCCTCGGCGACCGACAGGTAGGCGTCCGGCAGCTCGATGTACTTGCCGACGAGCGCGACCTCGAGAACGGGCTTGGGCGCCTTGATCCGGTCGACGAGGGCGCGCCACGAGTCGAGGTCGGGCTCGACCGCCGGATCGCCAAGGCCGAGCTCCCGGACGACGAGCCGGCCCAGCCCGGCCGCCTCGAACAGGAGCGGGACCTCGTAGATCGTGTCGGCCGTCTCGGCCGGGATGACCGCCTCGGTGGAAACATCGGTGAACAGCGCGATCTTCTCGCGGATCTCGTCGGACACCGGATGGTCGGAGCGGAGGACGATGACGTCGGGCTGGATGCCGATCCCGCGCAGCTCCTTGACCGAGTGCTGGGTCGGCTTCGTCTTCAGCTCGCCCGTTGCCGCCAGCTCGGGGAGCAGCGTGACATGGACGTACAGCACGTTGGCCCGGCCGACGTCCTTGCGCATCTGGCGGATGGCCTCGAGGAACGGCAGCGATTCGATGTCGCCGACGGTCCCGCCGACCTCGACGATCACGACATCGGGGTCGCCGTCACGGGCGACGCGGCCGATCCGCTCCTTGATCTCGTTGGTGATGTGCGGGATGACCTGGACCGTCCCGCCGAGGTAGTCGCCGCGGCGCTCCTTGGCGATGACCGCCTGGTAGATGCGACCGGTCGTGACGTTCGACAGCTGCGACAGGTTCTCGTCGATGAACCGCTCGTAGTGGCCCAGGTCGAGGTCGGTCTCGGCCCCGTCGTCGGTGACGAAGACCTCGCCGTGCTGGTACGGGCTCATCGTCCCCGGATCCACGTTGATGTACGGATCGAGCTTGAGGATCGAGACGTGCAGGCCGCGGGCCTTGAGGAGCCGGCCGACGCTGGCGGCGGTGATGCCCTTGCCCAGAGAGGAGGTCACGCCTCCGGTCACAAAGACATACTTCGCCATGGGTCGGGTCCTCCGGGGGTTTTTCCAATGCTATCGAAACGTGCCCCGAAATGCGAATCGAAGCGTCGGTGACCGTCGTCGAACGGAGCGACCGCCTCGTATCATGGCTCCATGGACGGATCCTCGGATCCGGTGGTGAATGCAGGGGCCGGAACATTGCCCCGACCCTGGACGACCTCGTCGTGCAGGCTCGAGCCGTGCTCGATGCCGCCTGGATCGGGGCCTCCAGCCTGCCCTCCCGAACCCTCTATCCGCATCAATGGAGCTGGGATTCGGCGTTCATCGCGCTCGGCCGCTCGTGGTACGACCAGTCGCGCGCCCAGCAGGAGCTCGAGACGCTGTTCCGCGCGCAGTGGTCGAACGGGATGGTGCCCCACATCGTCTTCAACCCGTCGGTCGGTGAGGACGCCTACTTCCCGGGTCCTGCGTTCTGGCAGTCGTCGACCCGATCGGCCAACGCCCCGCGCGACGTGGAGACGTCCGGGATCACGCAGCCGACCATCCACGCGCGGGCGGCGATCGAGATGCATCGCCACGCGGCCGATCCGGACGCGTCGGTAGCCTTCCTGCGCTGGCTGTACCCGCGCCTCGTCGCCCAGCACCGCTACATGCTCGACGCCCGGCGCCCAGCCGGAACCCGCCTCGCGGTGATGGTCCATCCGTGGGAGTCCGGGCTCGACAACTCGCCGGCCTGGGATCGCGCCCTTGACGATCTCGTGATCCCGCCCGGCGGCGTGCCGCCGTATGTCCGGCGCGACCTCGCCCATGGCGACCCGAAGGATCGTCCGACGAACGAGGCGTACGACCGGTTCGTCTATCTCGCCGCCCGCTACCGCGACTCGGGCTACGACGACGCGCGTCTCGTCGATGTCGCCCCGTTCCTGATCGCCGGCCCGATGTTCGACGGCATCCTCGTCTGGTCGCTGTCCGCCTTGGCGGAGATCGCATCGGTCGTCGGCGCGGACCCGACGCCACACCACGAGGACGCGCAGGAGATCCACGCCGCGATCATCGACGAGCTCTGGGACTCGGCCACGGGTCGGATGAGCGCGCTCGAAGTCACCAGTGCCGATCGCAGTGTCGAGGACACGATCGTCTCGTTCGCGCCGCTCCTCGACCCCCACCTGTCGACCGAGGTCGTCGACGCGATCGTGCGCGACCTCCGATCGGCGAGCTTCCATCCCGATCGACCCGACGGCTACGTCGTCCCGAGCTACGACCTGAAGGGTGCGGGCTTCGACGAGCGTCGCTACTGGCGAGGGCCGGTCTGGATCAACACGAACTGGATGCTCTGGTCGGGTCTCCGCCAGCACGGACAGGCGGAGCTGGCCGAGGAGATCGCCGCCAGCAGTCTCGGCCTGGTCGCGCGCAGTGGCTTCCACGAGTACTTCGACCCGTTCGACGGACGCGGGTTCGGGACGGATGGCTTCGGCTGGACGGCGGCGTTGACGATCGACCTCATCGAGCGTCTCGACGATGGCGAGCGGCGGCGGCTGACCGACCGACTGGCGGCGTCGTGACGGACCTGGCGGCGAGGCGCTGACCGCCGCTCGCCGAATTCGATCAGGTCGACGACGTACGGATCGATCCGGACTGTCTCGTCGTTCACGAGCACGCCCATCAGCGGCGAACCTATGGCGTCGGACGTACGTCCTGGTATTTGCCGTCGAACGCCTCCGAGATGACGGCTGGCTCACCGCCGGCCGCGTCCGCAAAGCCCAGGTGCGACGATTCAAAGCCCCGATCCGGGTGACTGAACCTCATGACCGTGACCGAGATCCGGGTACCGTCCGGATCCCACCGCGGCAGGCCGATCCGCATGAAGCCATCGACCGACGAGTGGGTGATCTGGCGCAACCCCGTCCCGTCGGGTTTGATCGTGAAGAGGTTCGATGGCTTGTCCAGGTCCGCGCCATTGGCGATGTCGTACGAATTCATGACGAGTGCTCCGCCATTCGGCTGCCAGGATGGATGGGACATGAACGTCTCCATCGTCGTGAGCCGCTTGACCTTCCCACCGGCCGCCGGGACCGTGGCGACGAGGGACCCCTCCAGGAAGACATCCGTCGGGCCCCAGCGGACGATGTCGAACGCGATCGAAGCACCATCTGGCGACCAGGTCGATGGGTTATCCATGAACTCCGGGTACGTCACGCTCGCGAGCTTTGTCATCGACATCGACGCGAGGTCCAGGACCGCGAGCGAGGAGACCTTCTCGTTGTCGTAGCAGACCATGGCCAACCGTGTCCCGTCAGGTGACCATGACGGGTGGAAGACAGCCTCGCAGGCATCGCCGCCGTCGAAGAATCGATGAGCATCGGAGCCGTCCGCGTTCGACACCCAGATCGCACCCTCCGGGCTTGCAGGATCGGTCGGACCGCGCGACACGAAGGCGAGCTTGCTGCCGTCAGCCGACCACGCCGGGGAGCGCAGCTCGTCGGGGAGGCCAGTCAGGATCGGGTGAGCATCGGACCCGTCCGGGCGGACGAGGGAGATGATCCAGCGGCCCGAGCTTGGCGACGGCCAGTTGTAGACGAGCCAGGGGTCGCCCTTGGCGATCGCGATCGGCGTTGCGATCGGGGCGATCGACAATGGAGCGCTCGGTCCTTGGTTGCTGGCGGCAGGTGTCGACGTCGCGACTGGCGTTGCGCAAGCCGCGATTGCCAACAGGACCACGGTCAGCAATGTGGGCATCCGCGACCGGGTGATCATCATGCGTCCTCGGGTGGTGCTATCAACGGCGCCGGCCAGGGGACAAACGTTCACGATCAGCTGGATCGGCTGCCCGGCCGAACGATGCGGTGAGTCGCGAGCCGGGCAGCCGTGCGGATCCGTCGGTCGGGCGTCAGCCCGCAAGTGCGGCGCACAGGCCGGCAAGGGCCGCCGGATCGCCGTCGAAGTACCGGCTGAAATCGCGCCGACCCGTCGACTTTTCGAGCGTGCCGTCGCTTCCGACCTCGACCCGGCCCTTCTCGACGACGACTGCACCCATGCCGGGGACGGTGGCCACCATCGAGCCGACTGAATGGAAGACCGCCGAATCGAGATCGCCTGGCACCGTCAAGAGATCCGTGTCGATGTCGTGCTGGCGGTAGGCGACCCCCCGCCCATTGGTCGGGTGGCTCAGCCGCGCATCGAGGAACCGATGGTCACGGACGCGCTTCACGAGGTTGCCGTCGCGGTCGTACCACCGCGTTGCATCGACCACGTGGACGGCCTGGTCCATCACCTCGAAGGGCCCGGCTGCGGAGTCGCACTCGATCCCGCTCGGCGCCGGTCCATAGGGATCCGACGTCAGGGCATGGCACACCGTCCCGTCGCCGTTCGGCACGCAGGCATAGGTGTCCGGAGGGGGCGGATTGAGCGTGGTCGACACGGGCACACCGGCAGCGGCCGGCACCACGCCGAGGGCGGCGAACAGAAGGGCCGCGACCGTCGCGGGCACGATCCGAACAAGCCTTGGCTGCATGGAGGTTCTCCTTGGGTCGGTCAGGGTGACGGCGGGACGGTGTCCGGGAACGTGATCGAGTCGATGATCGATCGCTCGGTCGGCTGGAGCGGCAGGACCTCGAACATCGCCGTCACGTCGGGGAGCTCGACGAGATACAGCGAATCGCGGTCCCCCGGAAGGAGGTGCCAGCTCAGGTCCGACGTCTCGGCCCTGGGCTGCCATTGGATCGCGAACCCGGCCGGGCACGGGTGGTCGGTCCTCGCGTCGATGACAAGGCGAACCGCCCGGTGCCCGTCGATCTCGAGCTCCTCGGTCGAGACGACGGTGAATGCCGGGTTCTGGCGGAAGTAGGCGACGAAAGCGTCGGCCCCCGGGGCGACCTCGTATCGCCCGGCTCCGAAGTCGCACGGGTCCTTGAAGCCCTGGGGGTCCTTCCACGCGAGAAGGCTCACGCTCCCATCCGCGGCGGTGATCTCCACGGCGTCGGAGGTCCGGGCCGCCGAGAAGGGACCCGCCGGAAGCGTGACAGCGAATCGCGGCTCGAAGGCATTGACGATGCCGGGTCCCCCGAGACTCTCTGCGGTCAGGGAGCGTGCCCACGTCCGGCCCAGCACCACCGGTCGGGCGACACAGGCGTCATGGATCGGCACGAGCGTCAGCAGCATCCTGTCGGGTGACGTCGATGCGCGGAACTGGCCGACGTCGCCCGTCGCACAACCGGCGAGGTTGCGGCCGTCGGAGACGACGCTGCTACCGGGCGCTGTCGACGTCAGCGACAGGACGTCGGCGGCGATCGTGACGGTCGATGGGAAGAACGGGAAGGCTGTCGTCCGCACGGAGACAGTGCCACCCGAACCGAAGGCGAGGGTCAGGCGCCGCTGCCCGGCCTCTCCTTCGAACGACTGCCTCGCCGGCTGGTCGGTCAGCCAGGTCGAGCCCGTGAGATCGGGGATGGCGGTCGGGGGCTCGGCCGGAGGGCTCGGAGACGGCTCGACCGATGCGAGGAAACGGGTCGAGCCGGGGCCGATCGCGAAGAGCACGGCCAGGAGCAGCAGCGTGACCAGGGCAGCCGCCGCCAGCCACGCGTACGGGCTTCGTGGTCCGAATCGGGTGCGCTTCCGCCGTACCGAGATGTCGACCAACCGATCGACGTCGACAGGTCGGACGGCCGAGTCCGCGTAGGCTCCCAGCTCGCGGGTCAGGCGGCTGTCGAACTGCTGCTCACTCATCACCGAGCTCCGTTCGCAAGCGCACTACGAGCCGAGCCAGGCGCGATCGGACCCCCGACGGCGACATGTCGAGCGCCCGGCCGATCTCGGTGGCGTCGAACCCGGCGACATACCGAAGGGCCAGGAGCGTCCGATCGTCGGCGGGCAGCCGCCGCACGGCGTGAACGAGGTCAGTCACGGCGGGGCGCGCGGCGGGATCCGCCTGGTCGGACCCGACGTCGGCGACCTCGATCTCCACGATCCGCTCGCGACGCTGGCGGCGGAGGATCTGGCGAGCCTCGTTGGCGGCGATGGCGATCAGCCACGGCCGGAGCCGTGCCGGCTCACGAAGCGCATCGAGCTTTCGCCAGGCGATCGGCCAGGCGGCCTGCGCCGCGTCCTGGGCGACATCTGGATCCCCGCAGACCACGAGGCAGACCCTCGCCATGTCGTCGTGGTGGGCTCGAACGATCCGTGCGAATGCCGCGGCGTCGCCTGCTGCCGCGGCAGCCACCGTCGACGCCGGGATCACGCTCGAGGCTGTGAGCTCGCCCACCATGCCCTATGGATGCGATGAGGGTGGCGAAGTGTCCCACACCGATGTCAGCGCGGAGGTGGCCACGCTCCCGGTGGTGGGTCGGCCAGCCCTTCGCCCCAGACTTCCGAGCCGCAGAAGAACGGGCCGAGCTTGCGGCGCGGACAGGGTCACGGGATCGCGTTGCCAGGCCGTCGACCGTCTCCGCCAGCCATGCATCGATCTCGGCGAACTCCGTCCAGCGCCGGAACGGCCAGCCGGCCTCGACGCAGATGGGGATGAGCGCCCGCTTGGCCCAGACGACGTCGCTGTACCCGGCCGCATAGCGATCGCTCTCGCCATCGCCGATGAAGACGACGGCGCGGCCGGCGGCCTTGTGGGCGAGGACACGATCCCGCTTGCATGTCCCGCACACGAGGCACGACGGATTGCCGTTCGGAAAGGCGATCGAGGCCTTCGGGCCTTCGAACGTCGTCCGTGCCGTGACGACGGGCAGCTCCCCCACTCCGAGCGCCTCGAGGGCCGGCTGGATGAAGAAGCCGAAGCCGTCGGACACGACCTCGACGAGGATCCCGGCCGCCTGCGCGTGGCGGACGAACGGCACGAAGCCCGGATCGTGCGGCTGCGCGGCGGCCGTCGCCAGGAGCGCCTCCTGCGGGGCGTCGAACATCGCGATCTCACGCTCCATGAGCCGGCGCGAGCCCATCAACCCGGCGTCGTAGGCGGCCGCCTCGGCTTCCCAGATCGCGGGTGCGTGTTCGGCCATCACCGTGTCCGAGACGTCGGTCAGGGCCACGGTCCCGTCGTAGTCGACGAGGATCGCCAGCGGCGGCTCACCGGGGCGAAGCGGCTCGACCGGTGGCGCCGGTGCGCCCGGAGCGGGCAGGTTGTCCGGCGCGCCCGGATCGCGCGGGGCCGTCACGCGGAGCGACCGACCAGGGCGCGGACCGCTCGTCGGCTCGGCCAGGATCCGCGGCGGAGCAGGGCGACACCGGCCAGGATGATCGCCCCGCCGACGACCTGGATCGGGCGGATCGGTTCGGCCAGGAAGATCGCCGCCATCACCACGGCGAGCGGCGGGATGAGGAACTGCAGCGCGGTCACGCGAGTCGGACCGAGGAGCTTGACCGCATGGAAGATGACGACATTGGCGACGCCGGCCGAGAGCGTGCCCGAATAGATGATCGCGAGGATCACGATCGGGGCCACCGTGGCGAGGTCGGTCGTTGCCAGCTGGGCGATCCCGATCGGGGCGATCACCGCGGTGCCGGCGAGGATCGCCCAGGTCGTCGTCACCAGCGGCGAGTGACGACGGAGGATCGTCGCCCCGAACACGGTGTAGACGGCCCAGCACGCGGCCGCCACGAGCGTCAGCAGGTCGCCGAGCAGCGACACGCCGAGCGCGATGCCCTGGCCCGCGGCGATGACCAGCGCCACGCCGGCGAACGACACGAACGCACCGATCAGCTTCACGGCGTTCGGGCGGTCCGCGCCCGGTGGCCATCGCCAGCAGCGCGGTGATCACCGGCGTCGCCGCGATCAACAGGGCCGAATCGCCGGCCGGGATGGACTGGAGCGCGACCGGCCACAGGATCTGGTAGCAGCCGAAGCCGATGACCCCGAGGCCGAGGATCTTGAGCAGGTCGCCGTGCGGGACCTTGATCGATCCCTCGCGCCAGCGGAGCAGGGCGACCAGCGTCGCAGCGGCCACGAGGTAGCGGAGGAACGTGAAGCCGACCGGCGGGAGGATGCCGATCGCGCCCTTGACGACGATGAAGTTGCCCGCCCAGAACACCATGATGATGAGGACGCCCAGCTCGGCGAGGCGGCGATCGCGGAGTGCGGCGGCTGCGGCGGCGTCACGGCGGCGTCAGCGGGTTGATCGGCCACGGGCTGGTCGCGCCCGGACACTTCGACGCCCGCCTGGCCGGCGGGCGTCTCGTTCGCGTCGATCGACGTGGGTGGGTCGATCAGGCGCCGTCCTGGTCCAGCTCGAGGAGCTCCTCGTCATCCTCCTCGGTGACCTTCAGCCAGACGAACAGGCCGGCCAGGACGGCGAGCGGGATGACGATCAGGGCAGCGAGCGTGATGCCCAGTGCCACGGCGACGGTCTTGAGAGCCTTCATGGTCGACCTCCTGGTTCGATGGCTGCGATCCGAGCCGGGTTTCAGCTCGGCTGTTCGGCGTGCTCCGCGGATGCCTCAGTGTGGCGGAGGCTCGGGCCTCGCGCCACCAGCTCGGTGATGTCGTCCCGGGTGAACTCGGCCAGCTCGTGCCGGTTGCCCGCCTGACCGCTCATCAGCAGGCGCAGGACGAAGGCGCCGTCCTGCTCGAAGAAGAAGACATCCCGGGGCTTCTGGTCGTCCATGTAGCGCCCGATGACGCGGAACGCGGTCTCGTAGTGCCCGCCGCCGGAGCCGGCGCTGAGCCCGCTCCCTCGGCGCGCCGAGGCTTCCTCCATGAACCGGGCGATGTCGTCGTCGAGGAAGGTGAGCGTCTCCTTGGTCTGCGTCCCGACCGACTCCGACCAGGTCCCCGACGCGCTACCCGTGTTGACGAGCCCCTGGACGATGAACCCGTCGGGCGCCTCGAGCAGCAGGACGTCCTTCATGCCACGCTGGTCGAGGAACGCTCCGATGGAGCGGAAGACCTCCTCGAAGTCCTGGCGGGCGCTGCCCTCGTAGATCCGCATGCGGTCGGTCCCTCCCCGGGGTGAGGACCCGCCGGACGGGTCACGGCCGAGTGTAGCGAGCCCCTGTTGGGGCGTAAAGGGAACTGCGGCTACCCCGGTGCGCCTCGTCTACGGCATTCGGCCGAGGCGGACGGCGAGCCCGGCGGCCATCCGCGCATCGTTGACGATGAGCGCGGTATTGGCGCGAACGGACGCGCCATCGGTCAGCACCGCGATCCGCGCGAGGAGCCACGGCGTCAGCGCAGGGCCTGTCACGTGTTCCGCCGCTGCCTCGGCGATCGCCCGGTCGACCGCGGCGCGGGCCTCCGCCTCGGGGAGGGCGTCCGGAGCGGGGACAGGAACGCACACGAGGATCGCGGTCCCGAGCCCGAGATCGAGATGCGTGGCCACGACCGCCGCGGCCGCATCGAGATCCGGTGCCGAGGCCGGCGCGGTGATCCCCGCCGAGCGGGCGTAGAACCCGGGCAGCTCCGCCTGGCCGACGGCCAGGACGGGGACCCCCCGGGTCTCGAGGTATTCGAGGGTCGCCGGAACGTCGAGGATCGCCTTGGGGCCGGCGCACACGACGGCCATCGGCGTCCGACCGAGCTCCTCGAGATCGGACGAGATGTCGAACGTCGGCGCTGCCTCGCTCGAGCCGGGTGCGAGCGCTCCACGGTGGACGCCGCCGATCCCGCCCGTGGCGAACACGCGGATCCCGGCCGCGGCGGCGGCGATCATCGTCGCGGAGACGGTCGTCGCCGCCCAGCCGCCGCCGGCGAGCGCCGCGGCCAGGCTCGGCCGCGCGGCCTTCCGGACGGACCCGGGCGGTGCGGTCGCCAATGCCCGGAGCTGAGCCTCATCGAGCCCGACGAGCAGGCGTCCGTCGTGGATCGCCACGGTCGCGGGCTCGGCCCCGGCGTCACGGACGGCCGCCTCCGACGCGGTCGCGACCTCGAGGTTGGCCGGGTACGGCAGGCCGTGGCTGATGAGGGTCGATTCGAGGGCGACGACGGGCCGGCCGCCGGCGAGGGCGGCCGCGACCGCGGGGCTGACGTCGAGTCGCTGGGAAAGCATCGGTCGCCGTAGCGTAGCGGTCTCCAAGGCGTGGGCTCCGCTCCAGGACGGGCGCGCGTCCTCGCCACGCGCCGCCGCCGGCGGGTCAGCCGAACGACAGCTCCGGTCGCTCGCTCGAGATCTGCCGCGCAGCCGCCCGATGACCACCCAACGCTCCGCGCTGCAGCGCTGCGGGCGGCGCGTGGCCGGCGGCTCGTGCCGCGTGCCAGGCGACGAGGAACCCGGCGTCGAACGCGTCGCCGGCCCCCGTCGTGTCGGTCGCCGGAAGGCGCTTGGTCGCGACCTCGAAACGCAGGTTCCCCGCGTCCGACCGGGTCAGCACGGTCGCGCCCTTGGCTCCGCGCTTGATGATCGCGGTCCGGGCGAGGTCCAGCAGGCGGTCTGCCGGCCGTGCGCCGAGGAGGGCGGTCGGCCTCGGCGGCCGTCGTGAACAGGAAGTCGGGCTGGATCGAGCGAACCAGCTCGATCGCGGTCGCCCGGCCCTCGGCGAGCAGCGGCCCGGTCGAGGCGAGGTCGAGGCTGACCGCAGCGCCGGCCGCCCGTGCCAGCTCGATCGATCGTCGTCCGGCCGTGCCGAGCGGGCGGCCGAGCAGCGAATAGGCCGGCAGATGCACGACCTCCGCGTCGGCGAACCAGTCCGTCTTGAGATCGGCAGGACCGAGGAGATCGGCCGCCCCGCGATCGGCCACGAAGCTGCGCTCGCCGTCCGGATCGACGAGCACGCCGATGCGGCCCGTGCGGCCACCCGCGATGCGGACGACCCGGGCGGTCACGCCGTCCGACTCGGATCGCCTCGACAAGCGCGCGTCCCGCGGCATCGCGTCCGACTGCCGCGACCAGGCTCGACCGGGCACCGAGCCGGGCCAGCCAGCGCGCGGTCGTCGCCGCCGAGCCACCCTGGGTCAGCGCGATCCGGCCCGGAACGTCCGTCCCGGACTCGAGCGGGCGGGTCGGGGCGAGGACGACGTCGAGCATCAGGTCGCCGACGACCACGACACGAAGGCGGTCGGCCTGACGGGGACCGGTCCCCGGACGACGGGGCCGCCGGGGCGGGCGCGGGCGATGGGGGCGCAGGCTCGGCATGCCTCCGATCGTCGTCGTCGCGCGAGGTTCGCGCAACCGGGTCCTCCGGACGCGGTGATGTAACAGAACTCCTGCAAGACCGTCAGTACCGCGTATCCCCGGCGAGAGCCGAACCAAGGCGGACGCTCGGCAGCCGGACGACTGGAGGTCTCCATGACCCGCACGAGAGCCTGGCGCTGGGCGGCCATCTGGCTTGCCCTCGCGCTGATGATCCCGGCATCCGTCCTGCCCGCTGCCGCGGGCGACCGGCCGCCGGCCGATCCGTCACCAGCCGGCCTCGCGGACACAGCCCTTCCGTTCCTCCAAAGCCCGACGAGCCTTCGAATTTCGGCGGATGGACCGTCGGGTCGACCAGCCCGCACGGTCCATCTCGTTCCTCAACATCACCGCGGGACCGCTGACCGTGCAGTCGATCGCCCTGTCCGGCCTGGACGCGGCCGACTTCGACATCACGGCCGACACCTGCACCGGCAACGCCATCGCCGCGGGTGCCACGTGCCAGGTCGACGTCACCTTCACGCCGGGAGCGCCCGGCGGCCGCGAAGCCAGCGTCGCGTTGTCGGACGCGACGCCGGCGATCATCGGCTCCTCCGGACTCGACGGAACCGGTCAGGCCGCGTCCGCCGTGAGCTGGGGGACCACGCATCCCGCCGGCGCGAGCCGGACCTGGTCCTACGGGTCCGAGCTCGCGCGGACGACGACGAGCTCGGCCGCCTATCTGCACGCCGTGTACACGACCAATCGTGTGGGCGGAAAGAACGTCACGGACCACGGTCCTTACCTGGGCGTCTACTACATCCGCAGCTCGAGCGCGACCGGGGCCACCTGGTCGAGCCGGGTCAGGCTCAACCCGGCGCGTCAGCACGGTGACCAGGCGGTCATCGCCGCGAGCGGACGGTACGTCTACGGGGCCTGGATCAGCCAGACGAAGTACATCCACTACAGCCCCAGCGCGCCCCGCGCCCTCTATATCCGCGTGAACGCCCACCATGGCTCCGGGAGCTGGCGAAGCGTCAAGCGCCTCACGTCGGCGACCGGACGGGTGTCGACTCCGGACGTGGCGGCCTCCGGCGGGAATGTCTATGTCGCCTACACCGACGCCAATACGGGCTCCATCAGGCTCAAGATCAGCCGCGATCACGGATCGACCTGGCATGCCGTGACCCTGGGTTCGACGACACGGGGCTCGAGCAGTGGCCGGAACGGGATCCCGTCGATCGCCGTCAGCGGCTCGAACGTCATCGTCGCCTGGGTGTCGAACGGGGCCGGGGACATCAAGGCGCGGGAATCGAGCAACTCCGGGTCGACCTGGCAGACGCCCGGGACCCTGGCGCAGGGCGCCCGTGGCGCCCCCGCGACCGCGGCCCTCGGTGGCCGCGTCGCGGTCGCCTGGCCCACGAGTGACGGAGTCGCGCTCCGGACCCGCTTCGGAGGATCGTGGAGCGGTCTCGCGACGCTCCATCCGCCTGCCAACGGCAAGCCATACGTCCGCGGCTACGGCGTGGCCATCGCCCTCAACAGCTCGGCACGCGTCGGTGTGGCCTGGACCGCCTGCTGGCAGGACTGCGTCACCGGGAACAACTTTCGGACGGACCTCGTCTGGGCCGAGTCGGCGACCGAAGGCCTGACCTGGTTCGGGACCCAGGTCGTCGGCCCGTCGAGCGGATCGCTGGCCTCGCGGGTCAACGACGCCCCGGCCATCGTGTGGCCGACCGCGGGACGTCGAGCCATCGTCTGGAACGGCTGGACCTTGTCGACCGGCAACTATCGGCTATACGTGCGGACGGCTGCCGGCAACCCCTGACCGCGGCGCCGTCGCGGCGCTCTCCCGGGACCTGGAACGGCCGGCGCCAGTCGCCGGTCGTTCCGTGTGTCCCGGGGTGCTCGGTACAATGGCCCGACGCCCCAACGGACCCGTCGAAGCACAGGGAGCCCATCCCGATGAGCGTCGCCACCGATCTCGACCGGCTCGCCATCGACACCATCCGGACGCTCTCGATCGACGCCGTCCAGCAGGCCAACTCCGGGCATCCGGGCGCGCCGATGGGCGCGGCGCCGATGGCCTACGTGCGTATGGACGCGGTTCCTCCGGCACGCGCCGACCCGCCCGGACTGGGTCGACCGCGACCGGTTCGTCCTGAGCGCCGGGCACGCCAGCATGCTGCTCTACTCGCTCCTCCACCTGACCGGGTACGACGTCTCGCTCGACGACCTTCGGTCGTTCCGCCAGTGGGGCAGCAGGACGCCGGGCCACCCGGAGCACGGCCTCACCCCGGGCGTGGAGGCCACGACCGGCCCGCTCGGCCAGGGCTTCGCCAACGCGGTCGGGATGGCCATCGCCGAGCGGCGGCTGGCAGCCGAGTTCAACCGGCCCGGCCACGACATCGTCGACCATCGCACGTATGTCATCGCCTCCGACGGCGACATGCAGGAGGGCATCGCGTCGGAGGCGGCCAGCCTCGCCGGCCACCTCCAGCTGGGCAAGCTGGTCGTGCTGTACGACGACAACCACATCCAGCTCGACGGGCCGACGGCGATGGCCTTCTCCGAGGACGTCCCGGCCCGCTTCGAGGCGTATCGCTGGCACACCCAGCGGGTCGAGGACGGCAACGACCTGTCGGCGATCGAGGCGGCCGTCGCGGCCGCCAATGCGGATCCCCGACCCAGCCTGATCGCGGTGCGCACCCACATCGGGTTCGGCAGCCCGAACAAGCAGGACAGCCAGAAGGCCCATGGCGCACCGCTCGGTCCGGACGAGGTCCGGCTGACCAAAGAGGCCTACGGCTGGGACCCGGACAAGACGTTCTA
Organism: uncultured Chloroflexia bacterium; assembly: GCA_963842695.1. Taxonomy (GTDB): domain Bacteria; phylum Chloroflexota; class Limnocylindria; order Limnocylindrales; family CSP1-4; genus SPCO01. Next base: position 96,431 of record CAWJHK010000011.1, on the reverse strand, counting down.
CGTCCCACCGGAGGCCGCCGAACGGTTCCGCGAGGCGATCGCCCGGGGCGAGGAGCTGGTCGACGGATGGGAGGCGGCCTGGGAACGGTATCGCGGGGCGTACCCGGAAGCCGCGGCGGAGCATCCGGCGCCGGCAGAGCGACGGGGGGCTGCCCGGCCGGCTGGGATGGCGGCCTGGCGACCTACGAGACCGGCAAGGAGCTGGCGACCAGGAACGCCAGCCAGGAGGCGATCGCCGCCCTCGCGCCGCGGCTGCCGGAGCTGTTCGGCGGAGCGGCCGACCTCTCCGAATCGAACCTGACCGACATCAAAGGGGAGCCCGACTTCAGCGCCGGTGAGGCGGGCCGCAATCTCCGCTTCGGCGTTCGCGAGCACGGCATGGGCGGCATCGCCAACGGCATCGCCCTGCATCGCGGCTTCATCCCCTACGTCGCAACGTTCCTGACCTTCAGCGACTACATGCGCGGCTCCGTCCGGCTGGCGGCCCTGACCGGGCTCCATGTCGTGTACGTCTGGACGCACGATTCGGTCGGTCTCGGCGAGGACGGCCCGACGCATCAGCCGGTCGAGCACTACGCCGCACTGCGGGCGATCCCCAACCTCTGGTTCGTCCGGCCGGGCGACGCGAACGAGACGGTCGCCGCCTGGGCGATGGCGATCGAACGGACCGACGGCCCGGTGGCGCTCGCCCTGACCCGGCAGAAGCTCCCCACCCTGGCCGGCACGGACCGACTGGCGCGCGAGGGGGTCAAGCGCGGCGGTTACATCCTTCGGGAGGCGACGGGCGGCGACCCCGAGCTCATCCTGATCGGGACCGGCTCCGAGCTCCAGCTGGCATTCGCCGCGGCCGATCTCCTCGAAGCGGACGGGATCCGGACACGCGTCGTGTCGCTCCCCTGCTGGGAGCGGTTCGACGAGCAGGACCAGGCGTATCGCGACTCGGTGCTGCCGCCGGCCGTCCGCAAGCGCGTCAGCGTGGAGGTCGGCGTATCGCTGGGCTGGGAGCGCTGGGTCGGTGACGAGGGCGCGATCGTCGGGCTCGACCACTTCGGCGCTTCGGCACCGGCCGGGACGATCTTCGAGCACTTCGGGTTCACCACCGAGCGTGTCGCCGACGTCGCCCGGCGGGTCGTGCGTGACGGTCTCCGCGGCCGCGTCGCCACGCTCGACGGCGGCCACTTCGGCCGGCACCCGACCATGGATCCGGGCGATGCGGGCGTGCCCAGGTCCGGCGCCGACGACCCCGGCCACTCCTGACCGCCCTATCCTGCCGTCATGCGTGTCGCCTTCTCGGCCGATCATGCCGGCGCGGCCCTCAAGGACGAGCTCCTGCGACGGATCGCCGGTGCGGGGCTCGGGCACGAGCTGATCGATCTCGGTGGCGACGGGTCGGACCCGAACGACGACTACCCCGACTTCGCCCGGCGCCTGGGTGAGGCCGTCGCCGGCGGGTCCGCCGAGCGTGGGATCCTGATCTGCGGCTCCGGGGTTGGCGCGTCGGTGGCGGCCAACAAGATGCGCGGGATCCGATCGGCGGTCTGCCACGACACCTATTCGGCGCATCAGGGCGTCGAGCACGATGACATGAACGTGCTGACCCTCGGCGCCCGGGTGATCGGGCCCGAGCCGGCCTTCGAGTGCGTCCTCGCCTTCCTGCGGGCCTCGTTCAGCGGCGAGCCGCGGCACGTCCGGCGGCTCGGCAAGGTCCTCGCCATGGAGGCCGCCGCGACCGAGGAGTAGGCTCGGTGGGCCTGACAAAAGACGATTGACACCCCGATCGTCCGATCCAACACTGCGTCTCTGCCGAGCCGTCAAGCGTCCCGGGACGTTGAGGGGTTCGGCGATCCCTGACGGGGCGAGGACGAGGGACGCATTCGATGACACGGCTGGAGGGCCTGCTGTCCCGACGTGGGTCGGGTTGGCGCGCGCCAGGCGCTCGTGGTCGGCGCGGCGATCGCGCTGGCACTGGTCGGCGCCTCGAGCCGCGTGCCGACCGCGATGGCGGACGGCCAGCTCGTGATCGATCCGAGCCATGGACGTGCCGCTGTCAAGGTCATCGCGGCCTATACGTTCCTGGACCCATCGGGCGCCGGAACCTGCCCGCCGACCGTGACATTCCTCTGGGACGGCACCGACCGTCTCGGAACCGCTCCCCGTGGCAGGAGGCTGCGAGAAGATCGCAACGAACGTCTCGTTCCTGCCGCCATCCGGTGCGACCACGGGCTTCCATCGGGTCTCGGCGTGCTACTACGTCCGCTCCCAATGCCAGCCGTTCGCGGGTGCGCCGACCCGGTCCGACGTCGACTACTACCTCGATCCGACGCCCACACTCGTCCTGTCGAAGAAGACCGGCCTGGCCACGACGAGCCTCACGGTCACGTATTCGACCGGCGAGGATCCGTGCGGTGCGTGGCCCGAGGTCGAGTTCTCGTGGGACGGCACGCCACAGGGCTCGCGCGTGCCGCTGGATGCGAATTGCGTGGCCGTCATCAAGTTCGGGCCCGTGCCGCTGCCCAACGCCCCCGGCAAGCACACGGTCAGCGCCATCGCCTGCAACAGCGATGGGTGCCAGGAATTCAAGAAGTCGGCCACGTTCACGGTCAAGCCCGCGCCGACACCGACCCCGACGCCCACGCCGACCCGCACACCCAGGGTGACCGCTACCCCGACCGCGTCGCCCACGCCCACGGCATCGCCCACGCCGTCGACGAGCGCGTCGGCAGCCTCCTCGCCATCCGAGCCGCCGAGCCCTCCGCCGTCGCAGGCGGTCCTCGGGGCGACCAGCCCACCCCGACCGACGGCGTCGCCCGGCCAGGGCGCGATCGTCCCTCCGGCGTCGTCGGCGCCGAATCGCTTCGTGCCTCAGATCGTGTCGACCATCGGTGGACCGGATCCGGGCGCGATCGATCCGGCCGTCGTGGCGACCAACGTCCTGCTGACCCTTCTCGTGCTGTTCCTGTTCGGACTCACTGCCGAGATCTTCAACAGCACCATGGACGCCAACCGTGACGAGGTCCACGGCTGGTGGGTCCGGATCTTCGGACGTCCGCTGACGGCGCTCGCCGCGCTCAACATCAGCGGCTCGTCGCTCGGCCGGCTGTCGGGCTCCGGACGGATCGGAAGCATGGCCCGTGTGCTCCTCGTCCTCAGCCTGCTCGGGATCATCTACGGCTTCCTCAGCCCCGACTTCGGCTGGAACCCGCAGAGCCTCGTGCTGATCGTGTCGCTGATCATCGGCTGCGGCTTCCTGACGATCTTCTCGGAGGGGTCGGCGACACGACTGGCCCACAACCGCTATCGCGCGGAGGCCTCGATCAAGCTGTACGGGACGGCGATCGTCGTTGCCATCCTGGCCGTCGTGATGTCGCGACTGGTCGACTTCTCGCCGGGACTCGTCTACGGGTTCATCGCGTCGGCCGTGATCGTCGCCCCGGTCGCGCTGGCTCGCCGGGACGACGCGACCCTCGTGCTCGTCCCGGCGTTCGGGGTCCTCATCGTCAGCCTGCTCGCATGGCTGCTGCTCGGCCCGGTGCGGGCCGCCGCGGCAGGTGGCGAGCCGCTACCGGCACTGGCGGAGACGATCCTCGGGATGATCGTCATCGGCGGCCTCGAGGGCCTGTTCATCACCATGATCCCGCTGACGTTCATGGACGGGGCGACGGTCAAGGCCTGGAGCCGTCTCGGCTGGGCGATCGTCTTCGGGATCGTGACGTTCCTGTGGTGGCAGCTCCTGCTGAACCAGAGCGCCGCGTACCTGAGCGCGTTCGAGCAGACGAATGTCCGGGTCGTCCTCTTCACCCTCGGGGCGTTCATGCTGACGACCGGCGGGTTGTGGTCCTACTTCCGCTTCCGACCGGAGCCGGCGACCGCAGAGGGCTGACCGCCGATCCCGGAGCGACCCGAAACACGAACGCAACGTCCCGATAACCAACGGCCGGTGGCACTCCGACCGTCGCCGCGTACCATCGGGGCGGGCGTACCATGGACGCCCCGTCGCCCGGAGGCCACGATGCCGGACCCTGCTTCGACCGCCCTGTCAGCTCCCCGTCTCGCGCTCGGTGACGCGGCGGCCGACTACCAGGCGGCGGTCGACCGGGCCGGCGCCGAGGAGTGGGTCAACCAGCTGTTCGCCCGCGACGTCAGGCTGTGGTCGACCGACCAGCGCGTGGGCGAGGCCATCGCCGAGCGGCTGGGCTGGCTCGATGCCCCCGCGCATTTCGCGGAGCAGATCGCCGGCGTCGAGGGCTTCGGCGATGCGATCGTCGACGAGGGCTACGAGACCGCGGTCGTCGCGGGCATGGGCGGCAGCAGCCTCGCACCCGACGTCCTGCGCCGGACGTTCGGCTCGCTCGAGGGCTACGTCGCCCTCCGGATCCTCGATTCGACCGACCCCGCGACCGTCTCCGCGACGTTCGACGACCTCGATCCGCTGCGGACGCTCGTCATCGTCGCGTCCAAGTCGGGTACGACCACCGAGCCGAACGCGTTCCTCGCCTACGCCTGGGCGCGTGCCGAGGCCGCGCTCGAGTCGATCCCCCACCACCGCTACGAGGGCCCGGGCGCCTATTTCGTGGCCATCACCGACCCCGGGCGCTCGGTGGAGGGCATCGCGCACCACGACGAGTTCCGCGAGATCTTCCTGAACCCGCCCGACATCGGCGGACGCTACTCGGCGCTGACCTACGTCGGCCTGGTCCCGGCATCGCTGCTCGGCATCGATCTCGACGCCCTCCTCGCCTCGGCATCGGCGATGCTCGGCGCGTGCCGCGAGCCCGATCCCGGCATCAATCCCGGTGTGTCGCTCGGCCTCGCTGTCGGCAGCCTGGCTCGCGGCGGCCGCGACAAGCTGACCTTCCTGGCCGATGCCGAGATCGCCGCGTTCGGCGCGTGGGCCGAACAGCTCATCGCCGAGAGCACCGGCAAGCACGGCGTCGGCATCGTCCCGGTCGACCTCGAGCCGGTCGGCGCGGTCCAGGCCTACGGGGCCGACCGGGCGTTCGTCCGGCTCTCGCTCTCGGGCGCAGCGGCGTCCGGCCTCGACGCGCTGGCCGACGATCTCGAGGCGGCGGGCCATCCCGTGATCCGGATCGAGATCGCCGACCCGATCGACCTCGGGGCGGAGTTCGTCCGCTGGGAGATCGCGATCGCCATCGCCGGCGCCGTCCTCGGCATCGATCCGTTCGACCAGCCGAACGTCGAGGAGGCCAAGCAGCTGACCCGCGACCTGCTCGAGGGGGCCGGTCGCGCCCGGAGCGGCGACAACGGCCGGGACGGCGCCGGGTCCACCGCCCCGGACCCGATCGCGACCGGCGACGGACTCACGCTGTACGGCGACGCCCCGCTGCGCCTGACCAGCGGCGACGACGGGGTCGTGGCCGAGCTGGTCCGGCACCTCGCGCGCCGGCGGCAGAACGCGTACCTGTGCCTCCAGGCATTCATCGCCCCGACCGAGGGGCGCGACGCGGCATTCGGCCGGATCCGGGCCCTCCTGCGGGATCGCACCGGTCGGGCAACGACGGCCGGCTACGGACCGCGCTTCCTCCATTCGACCGGCCAGCTCCACAAGGGCGGCCCGCCCACCGGCTGGTTCCTCCAGCTGACGTCCGACCATCCCGCGGACGTCGGCATCCCCGGCTGGCCATACACGTTCGGCGAGCTCATCGATGCCCAGGCGGCCGGCGACTTCGCGGCCATCGAGGCGCACGACCTGCCCATCCTGCGCGTCCATCTCGGGGCGGATCCCGACGCCGGGCTGGCCGCGCTCGAGCGAGCGCTCGACGCCGCCCTCACAGCCACGGAGGCCTGACCACGATGCGCATCGGCTTCATCGGCCTCGGCCGGATGGGCGCAAACATGGTCCGCCGCCTCGTCCGCGACGGCCACGAGATCGTCATCTACAACCGCACGCCCGAGAAGACCCGCGAGATCGCGGCCGAGGACGCGGGCGCGATGCCCTCGTTCTCGATCGCCGAGCTGGTGGCCGCGCTCCAACCGCCGCGTGCGGTCTGGGTCATGGTCCCGGCCGGCGATGCGACCGAGGCGCAGATCGCCGAGCTGCTCGAGCACCTCGAGCCCGGCGATACGATCATCGACGGCGGCAACACCAACTTCCATGACGACGTCCGGCGGCATGGCGAGCTCGCCGCCAGGGGGATCCGCTACATCGACGCCGGGACCTCGGGCGGCATCTGGGGCCTCCAGGTCGGCTACTGCCTGATGGTCGGTGGCGACACGGAGGCGGTCGACCCGCTCGTCCCGATCTTCACCACGCTGGCACCCGAGGGCGGCTATCTCCATGTCGGCGGGCCGGGCGCGGGGCACTACGTGAAGATGGTCCACAACGGCATCGAGTACGGCCTCATGCAGGCCTACGCCGAGGGCTTCGAGATCATGCACGCGAGCACCTACGACCTCGACCTCGCGGCGATCTCCGAGCTGTGGATGCAGGGCTCGGTCGTGCGGTCGTGGCTGCTGGAGCTCGCCGGGCGAGCGTTCCGTGCCAACGGCCAGGACCTCGAGCACCTCAAGGGCTATGTCGAGGATTCGGGTGAGGGTCGGTGGACGGTCCAGGAGGCGATCGACCACGACGTCCCGGCCCCGGTGATCACGCTGTCGCTGCTCACCCGGTTCCGGTCGCGCCAGGCCGACTCCTACGGCGCCAAGGTGCTCGCAGCGTTGAGGAACGAATTCGGGGGCACGCGGTGAAGACGGAGTGAACCCGGCACGCAGCTTCCCGGCAACCCACGAAGCCCGCGCCGAGGTCCGAGGCGGAGCCCTCGACGCCGTCGGCCCGAGGTTTCATGCGGTGAAGACCGAGTAGCCGGGATGGCCACGACGCGCTCCTCGGGCCGGGCGTCGAAGGTCCCGGTCAAGGATCCGGCACCGGTCGAGGCTCCGGTCGACCAGCCGATCCCGGCTCGCCCCGCGCCGCGGCCAAAGGACGCCCCGCGGACGATGAAGGAGCTGCGCGAGGCGCGAGCAGGACGGCGGCCCTCGAAGCCGCGTCCGGTGGAGAACGTCCTGCGCGAAGGCCTGCGCCTGGCCCGGATCCCGGATCCCTGCACGGTGGTGCTGTTCGGAGCAACCGGGGACCTCGCCCATCGCAAGGTCATCCCGGCGCTCTATCAGCTGTGGCGGACCGACCTGTTGCCGCACGAGTTCCAGGTCCTGGCCATCGGCCGGCGGGAGTACGACGACTCGACATTCCGAGCCGAGATCCACGCCTCGCTCGAGAAGTACAGCCGGATGCTGCCGCTCGACGAAGATGCCTGGCAGTCGTTCTCGGAGCGGATCACCTACCAGCGCTGCGATTTCGAGGATCCGGACGCGTTCGACGACCTTGCGGCCAGGCTCGAGACGCTCGACGCGCAGTTCGGGACTCGCGGCAACCGGCTGCACTACCTGGCCACCCAGCCATCGCAGTTCGCCGACATCGTCGCGCAGCTCGGAAGGGTGGGCCTCGACCACGAGCGGCACGACGGCGGCTGGCGACGGATCGTCATCGAGAAGCCGTTCGGCCACGACCGAGACTCGGCCCGCCGCCTGAACCGCGAGGTCGCCAAGACCTTTCGCGAGTCGCAGGTCTATCGGATCGACCACTACCTCGGCAAGGAGACGGTCCGCAACCTGCTGGTCTTCCGCTTCGGCAACGGCATCTTCGAGCCGCTGTGGAACCGCCGCTATGTCGATCACGTGCAGATCACGGTGGCGGAGTCGATCGGCATCGAGAACCGCGGGTCGTTCTATGAGCAGACCGGCGCGGTGCGGGACGTCGTCCAGAACCACCTCCTCCAGCTGGTCAGCCTGGTGGCGATGGAGCCACCCGCTCGGTTCGAGGCCGACGCGCTCCGCGACGAGAAGGTCAAGGTCCTGCGTGCGATCTCCAGCGATCCGCTCGAAGCCGTCGATGCGGTCCGCGGCCAGTACGGTCCCGGCTGGGTGGCCGCCACGAAGGTCCCGGGCTACCGCCAGGAAGAGGAGGTCGACCCAACCTCCGAGACCGAGACGTTCGTCGCCGCCCGCCTCACGATCGACGACTGGCGCTGGTCGGGCGTCCCGTTCTACGTCAGGACGGGCAAGCGGATGCCGAAGCGGGCGACGGAGATCGCGATCCAGTTCCGCGAGGTCCCGCATCGGCTGTTCAAGGAGGCCGGCATCAGCCCCGGCGCGAACCTGCTGGCGATCCGGATCCAGCCCGACGAGGGCATCATGCTGCGGTTCGGCGCCAAGGTCCCGGGCCTGCGGCTCGACATCCGTGCGGTGACCATGGACTTCACCTACGGCTCGGCGTTCAGCGTCGACTCGCCGGATGCCTACGAGACCCTGATCCTCGATGCGCTCCAGGGTGACGCTTCGCTCTTCACCCGCGCCGACGAGACCGAGGAGGCATGGGACATCGTCGATCCGGTCATCGAGGCCTGGGCCGATGAAGGGCCGCCCGACTTCCCGAACTATGACGCCGGGACCTGGGGACCGGAGGCCGCCGAAGAGCTGCTTGCCCGCGACGGCCGACGTTGGCGACGGTTCTGAGCCGGTCGCGATGACCGTCACCGAGCCTATCGTGGTCGGCGAGCCCGTCCTGCGCTGGTCGGCGCGTGCCCACAGCATCGCCGAGATCGAGACGCAGCTCGCGCGGATCTGGTCCGAGCAGGATCTGACGGCCACCGTCGATGGTGCGCCGGGCCGCCATGTCGCCGCCCGGACGAGCGTCATGAACCTGATCGTCATCGTCCGCCGCCCGGAGATCGCGGAACGCTGCGCGGCGACGATGCAGCTCCTGACCGGGCGTCATCCGTCACGGACGATCGTCGTGTCGTCCGCCGATCCGGACGGCCCGTCGTGGTTCGACGCGCGGGTCGAGGCGCACTGCGTGGTGCCGCGTGAGGACGCCCCGGAGACCTGCTCCGAGACCATCCATGTGACCTGCGGCGGCGACGCCGGCCTGCACCTCGCCGCGATCGCCACGCCGCTGATCGTGCACGACCTGCCGGTCACCATCTGGTGGCCCGGTGAGCCACCGCTCACGGGCCGGCCGGCGAAGGATCTGCTGGAGGCTGCCGATCGGCTCATCGTCGACGGCTCGTCGTGGAGCGGCGACGGGCTCCCGCGACTGCGCGAGATGGCGCACCTCGTCGAGCATTCGTCCCTCGCGATCAGCGACTTCGCGCTCCTGCGCCAGGCGCGCTGGCGTGAGGCGATCGCCTCGATCTTCGACGACCCGGACTTCCTGCCGTACCTGCGATCGCTGCGACGGATCGCGGTGACGTACTCGACCCACGACGAGACCGGCGCGCCCGGCTCGACCAACGTCGTCAAGCCCATCTACCACGTCGGGTGGCTCGCATCCCGACTGAACCTTTCGGTCTCGAAGCCGCTCTCGCCGGTCACCGGCATGCACGCCTCCGTCACGTCACGTGCCCGTGCCGCGCATGGAAACGCACGTCCCGCAATGAGCCGCGGCGTGGCGGCGACCCTGTCGGACGGCCGGTCCGAGGTGGCGGTGGTGGTCCGACCCGTGGCCTCACCGACGCCGCCCGGGACGACCCTCCGCGTCGAGCTCCTCGCCGAGCGACGCGCGTCGGAGCTGCGCGCCGACGTCACCGCCGAGGCCGAGACCGTCCACGTCCGCGTCTGGCAGGACGGCGTCGAAGTCATGGAACGCCAGTTCCGGGCGCCGCGGCGCACCGACGTCGAGCTCCTGGCGGAGGCGATCGAGTCGAGCGGCCAGGACTTCGTGTCGGTCGGCGCGCTCCGCTCGGCCGCGGCGATCGTGGGGCCGCACTGGGGGGGTGCGTGAGGGAGACGAGCGTGACGGTCGTCGCGGACGCAGGGGCAGCATCGGCGGTAGCTGCGGAGCGGATCGCCACGGCCCTCGCCGACGCGGTCGCTCGCCGCGGCCGCGCGGACTGGGCGACGACCGGCGGCTCGACCCCGGTCGGGATCTACCGACGCCTCGCGGAACCGCCGCTGCTGACGGCGGTGCCGTGGCAGGACGTCCATGTCTGGTGGGGGGACGACCGGTTCGTCCCGCGCGACCACCCGGCGTCGAACGTCAAGGCGCTCGACGACGTCCTGATCGACGACGTCGATGGCAACTCGCCGAACGCCTCGCATCGTCGCGGGGTCCCCCTGCCGGTCGAGAACCTGCATCCGTTCCGGACCGCGGAGGCGATCGGGTCGGGGGTGGGCGCCGCCGGGTGCGCCGCTGCCCTGGCCGGGGAGCTGCGGGCAGCGAACCTGGAGCAGGAGGACGGCTGGCCGGTGTTCGACCTGATCTTTCTCGGACTTGGCCCGGACGGCCACCTGCTGTCCGTGTTTCCGGGTTCCGCCGGCTTGGACTCAAAGGAGCTCGCGCTCGCCGTTCCGGCACCGACCCACATCGAGCCCCACATCGAGCGCGTGACCCTCAATCCGGCGGTCATCGGCGTCGCGCGAGCGGTCCTGATGGTCGTCCAGGGCGCCGGCAAGGCGGAGGCCGTGGCCAACGTCCTCGGTCCCGTCCGCGACCCGCGCCGCTGGCCCGGCCAACTGGCCGTTCTCCCGAACGCCACGTGGATCCTCGACGCCGACGCGGCGTCGGCGCTCCCGACCTGAGGTGACGACGGAGCCCACCTGGCTTGTCACGTCGGCCGATGGGACGTCGATCGCCGTGTTCGCAACGGGCAAGGGCCCGCCGGTCGTTCTCGTCCATGGCACGACCGGCGACCACACGACGTTCCGGGTCGTGGCGCCACGCCTTGCGACGCGCCATGCCGTCCACGCCGTGGATCGGCGCGGCCGGGGCGCTTCCGGCGACACGCAGCCCTATGCGATCGAGCGGGAGTTCGAGGACGTCGCTGCGATCGCCCAAACGCTGGCCGCCGAGCATGGTGGCCCGGTCGACGTGGTCGGTCATTCGTACGGCGGACGGTCGGCGCTCGGTGCTGCGCTGCTCACCCCGGCGATCCGGCGCGTGGTGAGCTACGAGGGCGCCCCGACGCCGGCGGGGGCCGAGCTACCACCCGCCGGGCGTCGAGGATCGCCTCCGCGACCACCTCGCCCGCGGCGATCGCGACGGGGCGCTGGCGACCTTCATGCGCGAGGTCGTCGGGATGTCCGCCACCGAGCTGGCTGCCTACAGGGCAGACCCGATCTGGCCGGTTCGCGCCGCGGCTGCGGACACGATCCTGCGCGAGCTCGAGGCCGAAACCGACCAGGCCGCGTCGGTCGAGCGCCTCGGAGCCGTGCGACAGCCGGTGCTCCAGGTCCTCGGCGGCGCGAGCCTGCCCGTCTTCCGGTCCGCGACGGAGGCCCTCGACGACCGGCTTGGCGACGGCCGGATCGTCGTCATCGACGGCGCCCGCCACGCAGCGCACCACACGCATCCCAACACGTTCGTCGCCGCCATCGAGGCATTCCTGGCCTGACCGACGTGGGCACGCCCGCGCCATCCCGCACGACGCCGTTCGTGCAAGATTCGTCCCATGCTGGATATGAACGTGATCGGCTGGATCGTGGTCGGTGGCTTCGCCGGCTGGATCTCGGCGGCGCTGATCGGTGCGCGGACGGCCCGTGGCTGCTTCCCGAACATTCTGGTCGGCGTCCTCGGCGGACTGCTGGGTGGCTGGCTGGCGACCGCCATGGGCTTCGAGACGGTGCAGGGGTTCATCGCGGCGCTCGTCGTCGCCGTGTTCGGATCGCTCGTCGTCCGGCTTGTCCTGAACGCGATAAGCGAACGCTGAGGGACGCGACTACCATCGACGCATGACCGACGCGCCGACCGCCCAGCGCCCGTATTCCCCCGGTCTCGAGGGCGTCATCGCCGGCGAGACGTCCCTCGGCTATGTCGACGGCGAGCACGGCCGGCTCCTGTATCGCGGCTACCGGATCGGCGATCTCGTCGACCACGGAACCTATCCGGCCATCGCCAACCTGCTGTGGACCGGCGACTGGGACGCGGGTCACCGGCTGCCGACCGCACCCGTGCCGGACGCGGTGATGACCGTCCTCCGTGCGCTTCCGACCAACGCCAAGCCGATGGACGCGCTCCGGACCGCGATCTCGGCCTGGGGCGCGACCCAGCCGCTGCCGTGGCCGCCGACGGTCGACCAGGCACGGGCGATCACCTCGTTCGCGCCGTCCGCCCTCGCCGCCTTCGCCCGCCTTCGGGCCGGCGAGCGACCGATCGAGCCCGACCCCTCGCTCGACCTCGTCGAGGGCTTCCTCTACCAGCTCAAGGGCGTCCTGCCCGATCCCGGTACGGCCCGCGCGCTCGACGCGTACTTCATCGTCGGTGCCGAGCACGGCTTCAATGCATCGACCTTCACGGCACGTGTCGTGACGTCGACCCGCTCCGACCTGGCGTCCGCGGTGGCCGCCGCGATCGGCACGATGAAGGGCCCGCTGCACGGTGGCGCGCCGTCCGAGGTGGTCGACCAGCTGTCACAGGTCGGCTCGGCCGACCACGCCGAGGCCTGGGTCCGCGACGCGCTCGGCCGCGGTGAGCGGCTGATGGGCTTCGGCCACCGCGTCTACCGTGCCTACGACCCCCGCGCCGCGGCGCTGCGCAAGGTCGCCGAGTCGATGCCCAACCCGCCGGACTGGCTCCAGCTGGCGATCGAAGTCGAGGACGTCGTCCTCCGGGTCCTGGCGGAGAAGCATCCCGAGCGCCCGCTCAAGACGAACGTCGAGTACTACGCGGCCCCGGTGCTGATGGGCGTCGGCCTGACGCCCGACCTCTTCCCGGCCACGTTCTCGCTGGCGCGCCACGCCGGCTGGACGGCCCACGCCCTCGAGCAGGCCGCCGACAACCGGCTCATCCGGCCCGACGTCAACTACGTCGGCCCCGCAGAGCGCGACCTCCCGGCGTAACCGGCCGCGACTGGCGCCACCTCTGCCGCCGGCGAGCTCAGGAAGGCGGCGACAAGCGTCGCGACGCGCTTCGGCTCGTCGAACCATGGCATGTGGCCAGCGCCCTCGATCAGCTCGAGCGAGCCATCCGGCAAGGCGGCGCTGAACGCTCGCCAAGTGTCGACGTCGCCGGTCGGATCAGCGGTGCCGTAAACGAGCAGCACCGGCGTTTCGATCGTGCCGAGGCTGGCGTCATCGAAGGTGATCCCCCGGTGCCATCCCGAACCTCGAACGACGCGGTGGACGAGGGATCGCTCGTGGCGCATCGCCGCGGTGTCGTTGTGGGCGGCCTGCCGCCAATCCATGAAGACGTCCGGGATCCGATCGGCAGCGATGCTCGCGCCGTGCCCACTGTCCCGCAGGATCGACTCCAATCGGGATCGGTCGACCTTGAGCCTGACGATGAGCGAGCCGAACGGCGAAGCGATGGCCCGGATCATCTTCGGGACGGGCACGCTGTCGATCAACGGACCGCCGCCGAGCAGGGCCACGCGGCGGACGCGATCCGGGTGGCGCTCGGCGAGGCTCAGCGCCCATGTGTTGCCGATCGATCCGCCGACGAGGTCCACCTGGTCGAGCCCGAGCTTGTCGAGCGTGCCAGCGAGGAGGTCGCCCAGGACCGCGCGGAGACCCGATCCCGGGAGGTCGACCGGGTCGCTCAATCCCCAGCCGGGCCGATCGAGAACGAGGGCTCGATGACCGGGCATCTGTCCGACCAGCGATGCCCATCCGCCCGGCCCGATCGTGCCGTGAAGGAACAGCACTGGCCGGCCGCTCCCGACCTCGAGGATCCGGAGCGTCGCCCGCGGCTGGTCGAGCTGCACGAACTGCTCGGTCGGTGCCAGGTCGTAGGCATCCCATAGTCGCCGTTCCGTGGCCAGATAGTGTCCAATGCCCGACGTTCGTTGCCGGGACCGCGATCGCTCGATCCGTCATGTGCACTGCCCTCCCCGATCCCCCCTCAGCGCGCGACGGCCGCCGTCATGCTTCCCGCCCCGCGGCGCGCCTTGACGCGCTCCGCGATCCGGTCGACGACGTACTGCGCATCGCGGCCGGCTCCTGCGACGAGCATCGACGAGAAGGCGTACTGGAACGGGACGCCGAGGAAGTACAGGCCCGGCGCCGTCGGGCTGACGCCACGCTTCTCGATCGGCCAGCCATCCTCGCCGACGACCGGCGCTGCGACGAACGAGTAGTCGGGCCGGTAGCCGGTGGCCCAGATCACGTTCGCGACGTCGAGCACGGTGCCGTCGGCGAGCATCGGGCGGCCGTCCCGCGCGCCCACGGTCTTCGCGTCGTGACGCTCGACGCCGGCCCGGTCCAGGTCCCCCAGGCGGACGCGGATGAGCGGGCCGCCGCCCTTGCGGATCTCCGGGCGCATCCGTCGGCCCATCGGCGTGCGCATCGTGAGCACGTGTCCGAACACGAACTCGACGACCGGCCAACCGAGCATGGCGCGCTTCGCGATCGGTGACCCTGATAGGCAGCTGGCCATGTGACTTGCCCGACAGGATCGTCCGGTGGCCGGCGTTGGCGACCTCGAACGCGATGTCGGCGCCGGAATGCGACAGGCCGACGACGAGGACGGGGCCCGGGCTGAGCTGGGCCGGATTGCGATAGTCATGCGAGTGCAGCTGCCGGATCGACGGGTCGAGCTCGGCGGCGAACGCCGGGACATTGGGCTCCCGGAACGGCCCGGTCGCGACGATGACCTGGCGTGCCGCGAGGCGCCTGCCGTCCGCGGTCGACACGACGAAGCCGTCCTCGATCGGCTCGACCCGATCGACGCGCGTCCCGCTCCGGACCGGCAGGTCGAACCGCCGGGCGTACACCTCGAGGTAGTCGGCCATCTCGCGAGCGGTCGGCCAGTGGGACGACGACGCGGGGAAGCGCATACCCGGCAGCGAGTCGTAGCGGGCGGGGCTGTACAGCCGGAGCGAATCCCAGCGGTCCCGCCAGTGGTCGCCGATGCGCGCGTCGGCGTCGAGGATCGCGAAGGGCAGCCCGCGCTTCGCGAGGTGATAGCCGGCCGACAGTCCGGCCTGGCCGGCGCCGATGACGATCGTGTCGAGCCGTTCGATGGTCTGCGTTCCGTCCATGGCCGGGTCCCTCTGCGTTCCGGGTTCGGAGGCGACCGGATCGCCCGGTCGCCGATACCGGACGCTAGGGGCGGACCATGGTCGGCGCATCGGCGGTTGTACCCAAACCGCGTGGCGGGCGGGATGGGTACCGTCGGCTCAGACCAGGCCGTGCTCGTAGGCGAAGGCCGTCGCAGCGGCCCGGGTCGACACGTCGAGCTTGGTGAAGATGTTGCTGACGTGCCGATCGACGGTCCGCTCGCTGATCGTCAGGGACTCGGCGATCGCCCGGTTCGTCAACCCGGCCGCGACGAGCCGGAGGACCTCGGCCTCGCGCGCGCTCAGGCCACCGGGCAGGGCGGCGGCGTCGGCCCCGGCCGTCCAGCCCGGCCAGATCCGGCGCCGCACCGAGCCGCTCGAACACCTCGCGGGCGGCCTCGGTCTCGCCGGCGGCACCCTCGAGGTCGCCGAGCTGGCGGCAGGCCTCGCGCGGTCCGGACGCGCACGCGGGCTGCCTCGTAGGGCGCATCGAGGTCCCGCCACGCCTCCCACGCCCGCCTGAGCACCGCGAGCGCACCCGCCACGTCGCCTTCCGCGAGCCGCACCGTGCCGTCGGCCCGGGCCGCCATGGCGCGGAGAAGCGGCGCATCGAGCCCGTCGGCGACCTCGCCGAGTCGATCGGCTGCGTCGCGCGCCGCGGCCACGTCGCCGGCGGCCAGGGCGATCTCGGCGGCGGGCTCGAGCATCCTCGCCCGGACCATCTCGTCGGTCGCCTCGGCCATCGCACGCCGGATGGCCGCCGATGCCGCGCCGATATCGCCCTGGGCCAGGCGCAGGAGCGCGAGACCGGGCTCCGGCAGGCGGCCCCAGGTCCCGGCCTCGCGATAGCCGGCCGCCGCCGCGTCGAACGCCCCGCGCAGCCGGTCCAGCTCGGCCAGCTGGTAGATCGCCTCCCCGACGGCCGGCTCGGGCGGCGGCCGCGACAGCCACTCGCGCGCGCGCTCGGCTTCGTCCGTCGCCTCGGCCCAGGCGCCGTGGAAGCGCATCAGCTCCGCGCGGAAGACGAGGCAGTTGCCCCGGAACGGGACCAGGTCGGGCTGCGACTCGCCACCAGCGCTCCAGCGCCGCGGTCCACTCCTGCGCGCGCCGCAGGTCGAACATGGACTGGCACGCCTCGATGACGGCGCAGTAGACGATCCCCGACGCGATCGGCGAGACCTCGCCGGCGATGACCGCCGTCATCGCCTCGTCGAGGAGGGCGACGCCACGGCGAGTCTCGGCCATGGCGATCAGCGACTGCCCGCGACCGAGCCGGCCGAACGTCCGGAGGTCCGCGTCGTCGAACCGCTCGGCGATGGCGGCGACCTGCTCGAAGATGCCGAACGCATCTTCCGCGCGGCCGGCCATCAGTGCCTGGAGCGCCTGCGGGATCAGCAGGAACCCCGGCTCGACCCCGTCGTAGCCGGTCTCCTCCACGAGTCGCGCTCCGCGGGCGAGCCAGCCGCCTCCCTGGGCCATGTCGCCTCGCTGCATGAACTCCATCCCGAGCCCGTACGCGGAGCGGATCGCCAGGCCGAGGTCGCCCGTGCGGACGGCCTCGAGATGGGCTCGCGCCCCGGCGGCCGTGGAGTCGTCGGGCCGCCCGAGCATGTAGGCGGCGATCGCCATCCGCTCGAGGTCCGCGCCGTCGAGCGGCGCACGGGCGTCGGACGCGGCGAGCGCGTCGTATGCCTCGGCCCAGGCGCGGCGCTCGTAGGCTGCGCGGGCCCGGATCAGCGTGTCGTCGGAGGTCGTCGCCTCGTTCGCCATGTCGGGAGCCTGCTCGGTTCGACCCGCACCACCGTCGGCCCGGGACCGGTCCATCCTACCGCGGGGCTCCGTGGCTACAGCCAGCCGCGCCGCCGGAAGTAGGCGACCAGCACGATCAGCAGGAGCGCCATCAGCAACAGGATCGCCAGGAACGCGAACTCCGCGTTCTCGCCCGGGACCGGTACGTTCATCCCGAAGATGCTGGCGACGAGGGTCAGCGGCAGCAGCACGACGCTGGCCGCGGTCAGCACCCGGAACGAGTCGTTCAGTCGGTGCGACAGGACCGATTCGTTGGTCGACTCGAGCGCCTCGATGACCTCCTTGTAGTTCTCGAGCGTGTCCCAGATCCGCTCGGCCGCGTCGGAGATGTCGTCGAAGTAGATCTCCAGCTCTTCCTGGAGGTAGCGCTGCTTGGTCCGCTCGAGGTCGCGCAGGACGGCCGTCTGCGGTCGGACGATCCGGCGGAAGTTGATGATCTCCTGCTTGGCCTCGGAGATGTCTCGAACGATCTCAGACGAGCGACCCTCGAAGATGTCGTCCTCGATCCGGTCGAGCTTGAGCGCCATCTTGCGGAGCATCGGGAACGACGCGTCGACGCACGTGTCGACGATCTTGTACAGCAGGTAGCCGCTGCCCTTGGAGAACGTCGCCTCGCGGAGGTCCTCCTTCTCCCGGTAGCGCTCGAACATCGCCGTCAGCGGTGGCAGCGGGATGTTGGGCAGCGTGATCAGGTAGTCCGGCCCCATGAACAGGTCGATCTCGGCCGTCAGGATCCGGCCGGTCTCCTTCTCGAACATCGGGAAGTGCAGGACGATGAAGACGTAGTCGTCGTACTGGTCGAGCTTGGGCCGGTTGTTGCGTGAGTAGACGTCCTCGTAGTCGAGCGGGTGGAAGTCGAAATGCTCCTCGAGCCAGTCGCGGTCGACCGTCCGCGGCGACTCGATGTGGATCCAGCGGATGCCGCTCGACTCGATGATGTCGGGGGCGGCGACATCGACGGCCGTGATCCCGTCGTCGGCCGCGGTGCGACGGCGGCCGCGGGGCCTCGGCAGCGGGCGCGGGCGCGGGAAGGCGAGGTTCGGCACGTCGCCATCGTAGTCGCCGAGAGACGTGGCAAGCGGTCGCGCCCCGTACCATCCACCCCGAAGGCCGTGGGCCCGACGCACCCGGAGGGACCATGGCCATCCTCGAGACGCACGACATCGGCAAGCGCTACGGCCGTCGGCGCTGGGCACTCCGCCACGTCGACCTGTCGGTTCCCGATGGCAGCATCACGGCGCTGGTCGGGCCGAACGGCTCAGGCAAGTCGACGCTCCTCAAGGCGTGGGTCGGCTTCGAGCGCCCGACCGAGGGCCACCTCACGGTCGACGGGATCGACCCCTGGCGCGACCGGGGTGGCGCGATCCGCCGGATCGGCTATGTGCCGCAGGCGCCGTCGCTGTACCGCGAGCTGACCGTCGACCAGCACGTCGCGCTGGCCGGCTCCCTCCGGCCCGGGTTCGATGGCACGCTGGCGAGGCGGCGGCTCGACGACCTCGAGATCTCGCTGGCTTCGCGTGCCGAGGAGCTGTCGGGCGGCCAGCAGGCCCAGGTCGGGCTGGCGCTCGCGCTCGGCGCACGTGCGCCGGTCCTCCTGCTGGACGAGCCGCTCGCCAGCCTCGACCCGCTCGCTCGACGCGAATTCCTCCATGTCCTGGTCGACGCCGTCCGCGCCGATGGGGCGACCGCGCTCCTGTCCTCGCATGTCATCACCGACATCGAGCAGGCCTGCGACCGGCTCCTGGTCCTGGGAGCCGGACGGACGCTCCTCGACCTCTCGATCGCCGGCGCGATCGCGGAGCACGTCGTGATGGATGCGACGGCGGCCGTCGGGCTGACACCGGACTACGCGACCGTCGGCGTGTTCCCGGGTCCGGCCGGCGAGCGCCTCGCCCTGGTTCGCGGCACCCCGCCGGGTGGTCGTCCGGCGACGCTCGAGGAGGTCGTGCTCGGGCACCTCGCCGCGGGGCGAGCGCCGCGTCCGGCGGCCGTTCCCGTCGAGGCTGCGGCATGAGCCTGACGTGGGCGCGGCTCACGCTCCGGTTGAGCCGGTTCGAGCTGCTGGCGTTCGGCGGGTTCATCGTCGTCTTCATCGTCGCCACGATCCTGGCCGCAGCGTGGATCGACTCCATGCGCCCGCCGGCCGAGTGCCTTGTCGCCACCGCCGAGCCCGTGGCGGGATGCGAGGCGAAGCTGAACGCCTGGTACTCGGCTCAGTACAGTCCCGCCGGGCTGAGCGTCGGGTTGCTGATCTTCCTGTCGTTTGCGGCCGGACTGTTCCTCGGCGTGCCGATCGTCGCCCGCGAGATCGAGCGCGGGACCAGCCGGCTCGCCTGGTCGCTGGCCCCGTCGCGAACACGCTGGTTCCTGGAGCGGATGGTGCCGATCCTCATCGCGCTGGCGCTGATCACGTTCGTCGCGGGGATCGCGGCCGATCGCTTCGTCGGGGTAGTGACCCCCGGCGTCGACCTGTCGAACGCGTTCACGGCGTTCGGGTTCCGCGGGCTGTTGATCGCCAGCCGGGCCTTGTTCATCTTCGGCGTGGCCGTGCTCGTCGGGGCGGTCGTCGCCCGTGCCCTGCCGGCCGTCATCCTGACCGCCGTCATCGTGACCATCGGGCTCGCCGGCGGCGAGCGGGTCCACCAGGAGATCCTGGAACGCGAGGCGGTCGCGATCCCGGTCGACGTCAACGACAACGGCATCGGCCACCTGGGTGACCTCTTCATCACCCAGAAGTTCGTGCTCCCGGACGGCAGCGCTCGTCGACTACAGCTACTTCGGCGGAGCCGACCCGTATGACCAGGAGGGCAATCCCAAGTACCCGATCGTGTCGATCGTGGTGCCGGGTGAGCGCTTCCGGTTCGTCGAGACGCGCGAGGCGCTCGTGCTCGGCGCTGGCACCCTGGTCGCGCTGCTGCTCTCGGCGTTCGTGGTCTCGCGCCGGCGTCCCGGGCTGACGCTCAGAGCTCGGATGCGACGGTCGCCGGGACCTCGCGTGACGCCGTCACCGGTCGGCCGCGCCGCCGCAGGATGACGACGGCTCCGAGGAAGTACACCGCCGCGCCGACGACGAAGAGGCCATGGACCCCGCCGATCGACGCGACCAGCGCGCCGGCCGCCGGACCGATGATCCCGGCGGCATAGAGGGGCAGGTACACGAGGTTGAGGGCGGCGGACCGCCGCTCGGCCGGCAGCTCCGTGGCGAGGAGCCCGAAGATCATCGCGCTCACGGTGGCCGTCGAGGCGCCGAGGACCACCGCGAGCAGCGCCAGGCCGCCGACCGACGGGACCAGCGGCATCAGGACGAGGACGACGCCGGCCCCGGCCATCGCCGCGACCAGGACCGGGCGGAAGCCGATGCGGTCCCCGATCACGCCACCGAGCGGCGACACGAGCGCGCCGACCAGCGCGGCCGCACCCATCACCAGCGCGATGGCCGAGGCGAGACCCGGGCCGACCCCGGTGATCCCCTCGACCAGAACGGGGATGTACGGCCGGCTCATCTGGATCGCCACGTACGAGATGCCGAAGATCAGGAAGATGCGGCGCGTCGCTTGATCGGTCAGGACGCCGCGCAGCGAGGCGAATGCCAGGTCGACCGTCCGGCCGGTCGGCACGACCTCGGGGCGCACCTCCCTCGACCCGAACGTCACCAGGAGCGCCGTCCCGATCGACAGGGCCGCCGACAGCCAGAACACCGACGACACGGCCCAGCCGAAGCCGTCGATCAGGATCCCGGCGAGGGCCGGCCCGACCGCGAACCCGACTGGCCCGGACGCTCCGAACAGGGCGATCGTCGTACCGATCCGCTTGAGCGGTGTCACGTCGCGGATGCCGGCCAGCATGATGCCGGTGTTGCCGAGCTGGAGGCCGATGAGCAGCATCGCCAGGGCCAGCTGCCACGGCTCGCGGGCGAGAGCCACGGCGGCGAAGACCGCTGCCTCGACCAGCGCGCTCCGGACGATCACCAGCTTGCGGCTGTACTTGTCGGCCCACGCGCCCCACAGCGGGACGAGCGGCATGCCGACGATGAAGATCAGCGCGCTGAACAGCCCGATGAAGGTCAGTCGGTCCTGCGGCGCGACCCCCATCTCGCGCAGGGACGTCGGCATCAGCGCGAAGATCTGGCTGACACCGAGGCCTTCGACCATCGAGGTGGCCCAGAAGACCGCAACGAGGATGCGCCAGTCCTGGGCGGGGCGAGCCACGGTCGGGACCTTCGGTTCGATGGTGGGCACCCGCCGAGCCTAGCGGAAGGCGCGGGTCGTCGCGGCCGACCCGTCGACGTCAGCGCGTGGTCGTCGACCCCCGATCGACGGTCCGCGGTGGGACCACCGTCGCGTGGCCCTCGACGATCCGGTCGTCGTCGCTCCAGGGCTGGTCGGTGCGCCACGGGAAGTCGCCATCACGCCGGAATCGGCGAACCAGCTGGACGATCTCGTACAGGGCGAGGAGCGGGATGAGCCGCCGCGGCAGGAAGCGGAGGAGGAGGAAGCGCCACATGCGCCGATCATCGCGGGCCGGGCGGCCTGCCGATGCGCGGCTCGACCGGTGGATCGCTTGCAATCGCCTCGCAGGTGGCGATCGCCGGACACACGAAAGCGCCCGAAGGAACTGGTGGGGACCTCCGTTCGACGGGTCCTGAGGCTACGAACAAGTCCGCAGTCCCTGGTCGTCGCCGGGTTCCTCGCTCGCCGGCCTTGCGACCTGCGAACCTGGTTCCCGGGACCGTCCCGAGGATCACTCCTCGAACCGGTCTGGCGGTTCAACCTGCCCCTTCGGGCAAGACGAAATGTACGGGCCGGGGCCCCGACTCCACAACGGGCTTGTCCACGAACTTGCAGCGAATTGGGCGGAAGTTATCCCCGAACTTGATGCCCATGTGGACGATCTGTGGATACACTCGCCCGGGAGGTACCGCGCATGGCTCGATGGATCGCCCGCGTCATCGCGGCGCAGGACGCCTGGGCCCGGCCGCTGGGTGACTTCAACCACCGCTGGCTGAGCGCCCTGTTCCGGCCGATCCGACCGATCAAGGACCTGCTCAATGGCGGCTGGCTCGGCCACCCCCTGCACAGCGCGGCCACGGACATCCCGATCGGGACGCTCCTCGCGACCGTGGTCCTCGACCTCCTCGACCAGCCCGCTGCCGCGGACATCGCGCTGGTGGCGACGATCCTGTTCATGCTGGCCGCGGCCGTGACCGGCGCCGCCGACTACAGCGACACGGACGGGACGGCCCGGGTCCGAGCCACCACCCACTCGACGCTGATGGTGATCGCCCTCGTCGTCCTGCTGGTGTCGCTCGGCCTGCGCGCCGGCAATCCGACCGACCGGACGATCCCCATCGGGTTGTCGATCATCGGGTTCCTGATCGTCACGGCCGGCGCCTACATCGGCGGCGACGTCGTCTACCTGCTCGGCAACATGGTCAGCCGCCACGCGTTCCGCGGGGCGGGGACGAAATGGATCAAGCTCGACACGGGCGACGTCGCCGACCTGGCGACCCTGCCCGAGGCCACGCCGAGGAAGGCGAGGGCCGGGACCAACGATCTCGTCCTCGTCCGCATGGGCGACACGGTCTACGCGATGCATGCGGTCTGCGCCCATGCCGGCGGGCCGCTCGACAAGGGGACGGTCGTCGACGGCTGCATCGAGTGTCCGTGGCACACGTCGCGCTTCCGTCTGACCGATGGCCGTGCTCGCCGCGGCCCGACGGTCTATGACCAGCCGGCCTACGAGATCCAGGCCGCCGCAGGGTGGCGGCTACGAGGTTCGACGAACCACTTCATAGAGGGGCACCGAACGGGTGCCTCATGATGCCCTCGTGCCCGAGATCGTCGTCCCCGACCCGAGCCTGGTCGTGATGGTCGGAGCAGCCGGGTCGGGCAAGTCGACGTTCGCGGCGCGTCACTTCGCCGCCGACGAGATCCTGTCGTCGGATCGGCTCCGCGAGCTGATCGCGGGCGACGCGGCGGACCAGCGGGCGACGCGCCCGGCGTTCG
This sequence comes from uncultured Chloroflexia bacterium, assembly GCA_963842695.1. GTDB lineage: Bacteria > Chloroflexota > Limnocylindria > Limnocylindrales > CSP1-4 > SPCO01. The sequence continues at coordinate 73,612 of CAWJHK010000011.1, read as the reverse complement.
GTCGTCTCCACCGGGAGCTGAGCCGGCGGCTCGCGGCAGGCTTGCTGACGGTCGTCGACGCGACCAGCATCGAGGCGGCGGCACGTCGCGCCCTGGTCCAGCGATCCGCCGCCGCCGGCGTCCCGGCGATCGCGATCGTCCTCGACCTGCCGCCCGAGCTCGTGCTCGCCCGGAGCGCCGCACGCCGCGAGCGAACGGTCGGAGCGGAGGTGGTCGTGCGTCACCTTGCACGGTTGCGGCTCCAGCTGGATGATCCGGAGCCCGCGATCGCGCGCGATGGGTTCGCGGACGTCGTGATCCTGCGCGACGCCTCCGAGGTCGACCTCGTGAGGATCCGTCGCCTACCCCGCGGCTGATCCTGCCGCGATGGCGGCGACGGCGACCGCCGCGAGCACGATCCCGACCGCGTGCGACCGGGTGATCCGCTCGCGGAGCACGACCGTCGCCAGGATCACCGTGGTCACCGGGTAGAGCGAGGACAGGACCGCGGCGACCGCAAGGGCACCCGACTGGACGGCAAGGATGAACATCCCGTTGCCTGCCATATCGAGGACGCCGACCGCCGCCGTCGCCGGCAGGAGCGATCGTTCGACGCGCCAGGCCGACCGGGTCAGGAGGATGACGCCGACGATGAAGACCGCCTGGGTCGCCCGGATCACGACCAGCGGACCGAACACGTGGCCGTCGCTGATCTGCGAGATGCAGACGCTCAGGGCGCCGATGCCCAGCCCGGCCAGCAGCGCAAGGCCGAGACCCGAGCGGCCGCCGTCTCCGCTGTCGCTGCGCGAGACGAGGACGACGGCAACGATCGCGAGCAGGATCCCGGCCAGCACGAGCGGCGGCGGCACGCCCTCGAGCACGATCCCGGCCCCCACCGGGATGATCGCCGCGATGACACCGGTGACCGGCGCGACGATCCCCATGCGCCCGACCGCAAGGGCCTGGTAGAGGGCGCTGATCCCGGTCGCGCCGGCGACGCCGCCGAGGACGCTCCAGCCGAGGTCGAGGGGGGACGGCGTGGTCTCGCCGCGAAGCAGGGTCAGGACGACCGCCAGCCCCATCCCGACGAGCTGCGACACGAGGACGACCCCGAACAGCGCCGTCCGACGGGTCAGGAGTCCACCGCCGAAGTCCCCGAACCCCCACGCCACCGCCGACGCCAGGCCGAAGACGACGGTCGCCGTCGCCGGCCCCCCGAGGTCGATCAGGCGCGCGGCCCCGCACGAGGCCGCGGCCGGGGCAGGGGCGTGGGCCTCGACCGCCGCCGCCGACGCCGCAGCCGAGCCAACGGCAGGCCGCTCGGACACGACCGCCGGCTCCCCGCCGTCGACGACCGTGGGGCCGTCCAGCAGGACGACGGCGTCGGCGCTCGCGTCGTAGCGGGGAGACGTCGTCAGGTAGATGACCTGGAAGTCGGCAGCGATCTTCCGCAGCAGGGCGACGGCGTTCGTCGCCCGCGTGTCATCGAGCGTGACGAACGGGTCGTCGAAGATCAGCGGCGGCCGCCGATCGCCGGTCACCAGCCGGACGAGCCCGAGCCGGGCGATGAGATAGACGAGGTCGACGGTGCCCTGGCTGAGCGAGGAGACCGGGACCCAGTCGTCCTTCTCTGGAGCATGGACCTCGATGTCGAGGGTTCGATCGTCGACCCGGACCCGGCGATAGCGACCACCTGTCGCCTCGGCAAGGTCGCGGACCATGTGCTCCTCGAGGTACCGGGTCGCGGTCTTCATCGTCGCCTGCTCGGCGCGATCGATCGCTTCCAGCGTGGCCGCGAAGACGCGCTGCCGGCGCTGCAGGGCGGCCAGCTGCTCGCGCCACGCAGCCAGGCGCTCGGCCTGTCCGGCGACCTGCTCGGCATCGACCGCGTTGGCCTCGACCCGGGCGCGAGCGTTGGCCTCGTCATCGCGAGCGTGCTCGAGCGCGGTCTCCTGATCGCGGACCTCGACCTCGAGTCGCTCGCGTGCCCGTGGTTCCTTGGCGATGGGTCCGAGCGCCTCGAGGGCGCTGGTCTTCTGCGAGATCTCGAGGGCGGCCTCGTCCCGGACCGTCTGCAGGTCGCCGGGAGGATCCTTGCCGACGAGGCCCTCCAGCTGCGCGGTCAGCCGCTCGATCTGCGCGACATGGTTCTCTTCGCGGGTCATCAGCTCCTCGGCGTCGGCGATCCCCGGCAACCCGAGCGCCGCCAGCTGCGACGCAACGCGGGCCTCCGCGTCCTTGAGCTCGGCCTCCATGTCGGACCGGCCGCGGAGCCGGCGATCGATCTCCACGTCTCGCAGCTGGGCCTGCAGCCTGGCGCTGCGCCGCAGCCAGAGCGCAACGGCCGCAAGGGCCAGCCCGATGATCGCCACGATCCCGCCGATGGCCTGGACCGCGAAGCCGGGGTCGGCGATGCCGAGGCCCTTGAGGAGGACCGGCCCGGCGGCAATCAGGATGCCGATCACGACGAGGGCGATGGACACCCTCGACAACGGGCGCCACGTCGGCTCCGGAGCGACGTCGAACTCGACGGCGACTTCGCCCGACAGGGCCGCCTTCAGCTCGCGGATCCGGCCGTCGAGCGTCCGCAGTCGCTCGACCGCTGTCCGCAGCACGGGCAACGGGTTCGGGGACGGATGCGTGTCCGCCAGTCCGACGAGCTGGCTGCTGATCTCGACCGCCTCGCGATAGCGGTCGAAGCGTTCGGCCGCGACCGTGCGCTCGGCGGTGATCCGCTCTGCCTGTCGCGCCTTGTCGAGCATGCTTCGCCGTTCGGCCAGCGCGGCTTCCGCGGTCGCCCGCCGCTCCCTCGCCGTCGACAGCGTGTCGCGGTCACGTTCGAGCTGGGCCAGGGCGAGCTCGCCCTGTTCAACGGCGATCTGGGCCTGCTCGACGGCCTGCTCGGCGACCTTGAGGCGGCCCGGGTTGCGATCGCCGCGGGTCGTCAGGTCGTGAAGCGCCCGGTCGAGCTTGCGTCGTGCCCGGCTGGTGCCGCGGTCGGCGCCGCTGATCGACGCCTGGAGCCGATCCCGCAATGCGCCCTCGTCGCGCGACAGGTCGCTCAGCTCGAAATGGCGGATCGACGCCGTGGACCGGAAGAACCCCTCGGTCGGGATCCCGGTGAGCTCGACCATCACCTGGTCCGCGAGCGTCGGGTCGGAGATCGACTGGCCGTCGTAGTCGAGGAGGACCGTGCCGCGCGAGCCGGCGAACGTCTTCTCGAGCGTCCCGACCTTCTGGCCGTCCTCCTCGTCCTGCTCGAACACGACGGTGATGACCGAGCGCGCCTCGGGTGGCGCACCCCACGGCCGGAGCGCCTCGAGCTCGCCGGCGGTGCTCGTGGCACGGCGGGTCAGCGCCAGCTCGAGCGCGCGCTGCAGGGTCGTCTTGCCGGACTCGTTCGGCCCGCGGATCACGGTCAGTCCCGGTGCGAAATCGACATCGAACGTGCGATAGCGGCGGAAGTCGTTGCCGCTGAGCTTGCGAAGCCTCACAGGGAGACCTCGTGGCCACCGAGCAGAAGTCGGCCGAGGCGGAGGGCGTCCCGCTGCTCGGCGGCCTCGGCGGTCGAGCCGGCCGCCTCGAGCGCGGCGATCCGTGCCTCGAGGTCGCGGATGAAGGCGCCCGCGATCGTGTCGGACGACGGCAACGGACCCTCGGTCAGGGCGGGCATGGAGACATCGCGGACCCGCACCTTGAGGAACGACGGCGCGAGCGCCGCTTCGATCTCGGCGGTGTCGAGGTCGAGGTCGTCACGACGGACGCCGACCAGCCGGACGTCGAGGACGAGGTCCGGGTCGGCGCGCGTCGCGAGAAGCCCGACCAGGGCCGGCTGGCCGTTCACCGTCGCCGCGTCGATCTCGACCTTGTCGAACCGCGTCCGACCGACCGGCCGCTCCTCGACGCTGACGACGCGCCGGCCGGCCTGGTCGTCGAGCTGGACGAGGAGGACCTTGCCGGCACGATCCTGATCGAGGGCGACGGCCTCCGGCGCGCCGGCATACGCGTAGGTCACCGAACCGGCCTTCGCGCTCTGGGCCGAGTGCCAGTGCCCAAGGGCCAGGTAGTCGAGCCCGCTGGCGGCGATCTCGGCGGTCGTGATGACGACCTCGTCGCCCTCGGTCTTGCCCGGGATCGCGATCGAGCCGTGGACCATGCCGATGTGCCAGGTGGCCGCGTGGGTCAGGCCGACCGCCGGCGCCACGCCAGCAGCCCCGCCACCGGCCCCGACCGGGTCGCGCAACGGGCTGTACGGCGCTCGCTTGGTGGCGAAGACCCGGCCATGCACGACAGCGTCGAGCGCCGTCAGGTGGATCGACGGGTGATCGGGATCGAGGACCGTGACCATCTCGTCGCCCGCCGCGCTGCCGGCCATCGCCGCCAGGTCGTAGGCACGGTAGACCGACGCACGGTCGTAGCAGTCGTGCGTGCCCGGGATGAGCACCGAGCGGATCCGGGCGTCGGCCAGGCGCCTGAGCTCGGCCGCCACCCGCTCGACCGAGCGCCGCGGCTGGACGTTCGAATCGAAGAGGTCGCCGGCCACCAGGAACAGGTCGACCTTCTCGGCCAGCGCCAGATCGACGGCTGCCTTGAACGCGCCGAACTGCCGCTCACGCTGGGCAGCGGCCTGCTCGCCGAGATCGTCGTGCCGTGCGCCGAGATGGACGTCCGCGGTGTGGATGATCCTGAGCATCGCGCTGCTGCTGACCTCCCCTCTCGGACGCGCCTGGACGGACGGAGTCAGCCACGGATCGCCCACGACCGGGCTCGACGGTGATGGCCCCGGCATGGCGCGAGCGAGGCGCCCCCATGACTCCCCGCTCGCCGACTCCGATGATCGGGCGCCATTGTGACAGGTTCGTTGTCACGGTCGCCAGCCACCGGAAAGACAGTGTCGGATGGCCGACTCCGTGCGTGGAACCTCGGCGCCGGACGGATTCCGAGACCCGTTGTATGCTCCAGCCACTGAACCGGTGCGCCCTGGCCGGGGAGCCGACATCGTGAATCGTGGAATGCGTCCCGGCCGCTAGCGCCAGTCTCGCACCCTCCTCCGACCTTCGATGCGGTCGCCCCACGAGGCGCACTCGACAGCGATTACGCATCCCGGAGGAGCACTCGTGACCTACCTAGATCGAACCCTGAGCTGTGTCGATTGTGGGGTGGAATTCATCCATTCCGCTGCCGACCAGGAGTATTACCAGCAGAAGGGGTTCGTCAGTGACCCGAAGCGCTGCTCGAGCTGCCGCGCCAGCCGACGCGCGAGCCGCGACAGTGGCTATGACGCCCGCGACATCGGTGGCCCGCGCGGCTACGAGCGCGGTGACGACCGGCCGATGCGCGAGTACTTCGCGGTGATCTGCTCGTCGTGCGGCGGCCAGGCCCAGGTCCCGTTCAAGCCGCGGATGGACCGCCCGGTCTACTGCTCGGACTGCTTCCGGACCGTCCGCCCCGACTGATCGCGCGACCAGACGCACTCATCCACGGCGCCCCCATCCGGGGCGCCGTTCAGATTCAGTCGATCCGGAAGATCTCGCCGGCGCGATAGCGGTCGCGTCGTCGCCCGCGCCAGACCGTCACCCGCGAGCGGCCGTGGACCTGCCACGACCCGTCGCGCCCGACGACGGCCGTCTCCTCGTCGATGCCGAGCACGTGCGACCCGCGCGGCGCCTGGAGGGCGATGAGCGCCGACAGAGGCTCCGGCCATGCATCGTAGTGCGGGATGACCGAGGCGCCCGCGACGAACCCGAGGCCCGACCGCCAGCGCAGCGGCCAGGGAGCGATCCGGACCCGGAAGTCGAAGGCATGACCGGCGAGGACCATCGCGCCGGCCGAGCAGCCCGCCAGGACGGCACCGCGGTGGTGGGCGTCCACGAGTGCCTGGCCCACCGCGCTGCCGTCGAGCACCCCGATCAGGTACGAGGGCTTGCCGCCCGACAGGTAGACCAGATCCGCCTCGCCGATCGCCTGGGCCGCTGCCGGGTCGTCGGCCCCCATCCGGTCGCGGACGAGCACGGGCTCGACCTCGGCGCCGAGCTCGCCGAAATGCGACACGCCCATCGTCGCCCAGCGGGTGAAGACCTCCTCGCCGTCCGGGAAGGACGCGGTGGGCAGGATCGCCACTCGGGGCCGGGCGCGGCCGGTCGCTGCGAGGAGGCCGGCGTCGAATTCCGCCATCTCGGGTAGGAACTCTCCGGCGCCGACGAGCGCCACGGGTCCGGGCATGGCGGGAGTCTATGCGACACTGCCGCGCTATGACCTCGCGCCAGCGCTGGACGCTCATCTGCACCGTGATGGGGTCGGGCGCGGTGTTCCTTGACGGGACGATCGTCAACGCGGCGCTCAAGCACATCGGCCAGGATCTGCCGGCGTCGCTCATCGGCGTCCTCGAGGGCCAGGCCTACGTCGTCGGCGGGTATCTCGCAGTCCTTGCCGCGCTGCTGATCCTGTCCGGCGGCCCTGGCCGACCACTACGGCCGGCGGCGGATCTACGTCATCGGGCTCGTCGGGTTCGCCGCGACGTCGGCCCTCTGCGGGCTGGCTCCCACGCTGGAATGGCTGGTCGTCTTCCGGCTCGCCCAGGGCGCAGCCGGGGCGCTCCTGATCCCCGGCTCGCTGGCGCTCATCACCCACGCCTTCGACGGCCCGGAGCGCGGGCGGGCGTTCGGCATCTGGGCGGCGTCGACGTCGGCCCTCATCCTCCTCGGACCGGTCGTCGGCGGGACGATGGTCGACACCATCGGCTGGCGGTTCGCGTTCCTCATCAACGTCCCGTTGCTCGCCTTCGCCGTATGGGCGACGCTCCGGCACGTCGCCGAATCCCGCGACACCGAGACGACCGGCCGCTTCGACTGGCTGGGCGCGTTCGTCGCTGCTCTGGCCGTCGGCGGGCTGGCGTTCGGCCTCATCCGTGGCCAGGCGAACGCCTGGGCGGATCCCGGGGCGTGGATCGCGATCGCCGTCGGTGCCGTCTGCCTCATCGCCTTCCCGGTCCTGATGGCCCGCCGTCCGAACCCCCTGGTGCCGCTGGACCTGTTTCGCTCGCGTGCGTTCGCGACGGTCAACCTCGCCACGTTCTTCATCTACGGCGGGCTGTACGTGACCCAGTTCTACACGGCGGTCGTGCTCCAGGGTGTGCTCGGCTACACGGCCATGGCGGCCGGGCTGATCGGCATCCCGACCAGCATCATGCTGACGCTCCTCTCGACGCGCATCGGCACGGTCGCCGGGCGGATCGGGGCGCGACGGTTCCTCGTGACCGGCCCGATCCTGATGTCGCTGGCCCTTCTCTGGTACGCCCGCCTGCCGGTCGACTCCGATCCGTGGCTGGCATCGATCGACAGGCCGTCGTCGCTCGTCCCGCCGACCGACGCGTTCATCGACGTCCTGCCCTACACGCTTCTGTTCGGCCTGGGCATCTCGTTCGTCGTCGCGCCGCTGACGAGCACGCTGATGGGCTCGGTCCCCGGCCGGTTCTCGGGGCTCGGGTCGGCGATCAACAACTCGATCTCCCGGGTCGGCCAGCCGCTCATCGGGGCGCTCGTGTTCATCGCGATCAGCGCCGCGTACTACGCGTCGCTGGGGCCGCCGACCGGACTCGACACGAGCGACCCGGACGTCCGGCACGCCTTCCAGCCGCTCAATCCGCCACCCGCCGGGGTCCCCACCCACCAGGTCGCGGCCGCGAACGCGGCGTCGATGGACGCCTTCCACCTGGCGATGATCATCTGTGCCGTGCTGCTGGCCGTCGGGTCGGCCGTGTCGTGGGTGGGTCTGCGCGAGCGACGCACGAGACCGGCCGTGGGTCCTGCCCCGGCGACCGCGGAGCCGCCCGGACCCGCCTGACCGAGGTCAGTCGCGGACCCGGAACGGAGCCCCGTGGCCCGGGATGACGACATCGGCGACGGCCAGGACCCGCGCACGGCCGCGCTCGAGAGCGGACTGATCCGACGCGAACGGGTCGACGACCGGCGTCCGGTCCGAGTGCCACCACAGGTGGGTCATGGCATACACGCCGTCGTCGGCCGTGACGACGAGCGTCGCGTCCTCCTCGCTGTGACCGGGCGTCAGCCACAGCTCGCTGTTCGGTGCCAGGCGATGGCCGTCGCCGTCGTGGTCGAGCCAGAGGTCGTCGATGTAGCGGGCCCAGAAGTCGACGACCTCGGCGTTCGGAAAGAGGGCGCAGTTCATCGTGTGGTCGGGGTGGTGGTGGCTCAGGAAGACATGGGTGACCGCCTCGGGCCGGACCCCGAGCTCGGCCAGCGGATCGAGGATCAGCGAGCGGCGCGCGACCATCCCGGGGTCGACCACGATCAGGGCGTCGCCATCGCGAACGAGCGCGACGCGTGCTGCCGACGTGCCCGCCGGTATAGCCGGCGTGGAGGAGATGGACCGAGGTCACCGCCGGATGCTAGACGGCCGCGCGACGGCGGGTCAGGCCGTCGCGGCGGACGGGATGCCGGGCCGGCCAGTGGACAGGGCTGGCATCCTCGGCGGGTGAGCGCCGGATCCCCCGACCGTCCCGCCGACCTGGTCCTGCGTGGCGGCCGCGTCGTGACGATGGATCCGGCCCGGAGCGCGCATCGGCGATCGCCGTCGCGAGCGGGCGGATCGTGGCGGTCGGTGAGGATGTCGATGTCGCGGCGCGGATCGGACCGCGGACGCGGGTCGTCGAGCTCCGCGGCAGGTCGGTCACGCCGGGGTTCATCGATGCGCACGTCCATCCCGTGTCGTCCGGGGTGGAGATGCTTCGCTGCGACCTGACGCGGCTGCGGGGCCTGGACGTCTACCTCGAGCGGATCGCCGCTCTACGCGGGCGCTCATCCCGACGAGTCCTGGATCCGCGGTGGCGGCTGGTCGATGGCCGACTTCGCACGCGGGATCCCGTCCCGGCACGATCTCGATCGGATCGAGCCGGATCGGCCGGTCTATCTCGAGAGCCGCGACGGGCACAGCGGCTGGGTCAACAGCCGCGCGCTCGAGCTGGCCGGGATCACCGCGAGGACCGTTGACCCGCTCGACGGCCGCATCGAGCGCGAGACCGACGGTCGAGCCCTCGGGCACGCTCCAGGAGGGCGGCTTGCGACCTCGTCACCGGCCTGCTCCCGACGATCCCCGACGGAGGTCGGGTCACCGGGTTGCGACTCGCCCAGGCCGAGCTTCATGCCCTCGGCATCACCGGATGGCAGGACGCCCATCGTCCGGCCCGCGATGGAGGACGTCGCTTACCCGACGCTGGCCGCCCGCGGCGAGCTGACGGCCCGCGTCGTCGGGGCTCTTGGATGGGACGAGACGCGCGACGACGCCCAGATCGGGGAGCTCGATCGAGCGGCGGAGCCGGACGACCGCGCCGCGCTATGCCCCGACGAGCGTCAAGTTCATCGCCGACGGGGTGCTGGAGAACTTCAGCGGGACGCTGCTCGAGCCGTATCTCGACGGGCAGGGCGGCATCACGGCGAGACGGGCCGTAGCATGATCGACCCGGAGGCCTTCGGGCGCGTCCGTGGCCGCGGTCGACGCGCTGGGCTTCCAGACCCACGTCCACGCGATCGGCGACCGGGCGGTGCGCGAGGCGCTCGACGCGGTCGACCGCCGCCCGGCGGGTCAACGGTCCGACCGACACGCGGCCCCACATCGCCCACATCCAGCTGATCCACCCGGACGACTCGGGCGGTTCCGGGAGCTCGGCGTCGCGGCCAATGCCCAGGCCGACTGGGCCGCCCTCGAGGATCAGCTCGAGCTGCTGACCATCCCGTTCCTGGGGGCCGAGCGTGTCGCGCGGATGTACCCGTTCGGATCGCTCGTGCGGGCCGGGGCGCGGCTGGCGATGGGCTCGGACTGGAGCGTCTCGACCGCCGATCCCCTGGCCCAGATGGAGGTGGCGGTCAACCGGGTGAGCGTCGAGCACCGCGGCAAGAAGGAGCCGTTCCTGCCCGAGCAGCGGATCGACCTCACCGACGCGCTCACCGCGTTCACGCTCGGCTCCGCCTGGGTCAATCACGTCGACGACGAGGTCGGCTCGATCGAGGTCGGCAAGTCGGCGGATCTCGTCATCCTGGACCGGGACCTGTTCGACCGCGGGTCCGGCGCGATCGGCGACGCGCGCGTCGTCGCCACGTTCATCGATGGCATGCCGTGCACGAGAGGCCCGAGCTCGAGGGCTGACGCATGGACGCATGACGATGCCGATTCGGCGCCGGATGTCGGTGTTCGCCGGCCATGGCCGCAGGGCGATGATGGCCATGCACCACGGAACTGAGTCCGAGGGAGCGGAAAGGAGAGACCAGTGAACGCCGTCGCCGTCATCTACGTCAACGACCACCTGGAGCACATGCGGTCCGAGGCCAAGGATCGTCGATTGGCCTCGTTGGCCGAGCGCCGCAGCCTTCGGTCGCGTATCGGATCGGGTGCCGCCGAGGTTCGTCGGACCCTCGGTCTCGAGCCCAGCGGACCCACGCTTCCGAACCTCAAGAACTACCCGTACGGGGGCTGACTCCTCCTCAGCCACCGCTCTTCCCTCCCAATACGCGAGAGCCCCTGCTTCCTCCAGCAGGGGTTTTCGTCTGTCCGCGGGGTTTCGTGTGGCGCCCGCCGCGCAGGCCCGCGCGATCAGCCGAGGTCTGCCGGCGTGTCGATGTCGCGGAGCGTCTCGCCGTCGGGATCGAGGCGGCGCCAGGTCGCTTCGGGGATCGATCGCGTCTCGAGCGCATCGATCAATGCGCGCAGGCGACGCTCACGCCGATCGAGCAGCGTCCGCGCAGCGGCGATCGCCGGGGCTCGGCGGACGACCATCGGCAACGGCCTCGCGCGACCGTCGTGGTCGAGGACGCACGCCTCGATCGCCGGGTCGTCGAGCTCGCTCGCCATCGACTCGAGCACATCCGGGACGAGCGTCGGCATGTCGCCGCCGACGACGAGGACGGCGTCACCGGTCGCGGCCGCGAGCCCGGCCAGCGTTCCCGCCAGCGGGCCTTCGAAGGCTCCGGGTCGTGGATGATCCGCGCGCCCAGGTGGGTCGTGAGCTCGGCCCCTGGTGCGGAGACGACGAGGACCTCGGTGGCGAGCGGCGCGACGGCGTCGACTGCGCGATCGAGCAGCGATCGCCCCTCGATCGGCTCGGCCAGCTTGTCGCGACCGAAGCGGGACGACCGTCCGCCGGCGAGGATCACGGCGCTCAGCGGACGCCCGTCCCTCATCGTGTCGCGGACCCGACGCGTTCGCGCGAGGTCCGGGCACGTGTCCGTCCGGAGTCCGGCGGAGGACGCCCGGCGGTCGAGGTCGGCGAGGATGGCCATGACGTACTTGCGGCTCGTGCCGGTCGCGTCGCGCAGCGCGGCCGGCGTCAGCGGCCCCGCGGTGGCCATCGACAGCGCCGTCGCTTCGATCTCCCGGTAGGTCGAGACGGCGTAGGCGAGGTCGGGCTCGAGCACGACGATCCGGCCGCGTCGCTCGAGCTCGCGGACGCCGTCCGGCGGGCAACCGGCCGACGCGGGCGGCGTCGGCGAGGCTCGGGCGGGCCGCGGTCGCCAGCGCAGCCTCGAGCCGGTCCATCGCGCCGTCGACCGCCGCGTCGGGCGCGGGCGACGTCGCGATCGTGCCCGGGATGCCGAGACCGGCACCATCACGCTCGAGGCGCCGATCCCGGACGAGGTCGTCGATCGACCCTCGCGGCCGCCTCCGGCGGCGACGCTGCGGTCGACCGTCGCGAGCCGCCGGATGGCACGCGCTCCGGCGGTCCGGGCGGCCGCCAGCGTCGGCTCGGTCGCCACCGCACCGAGCACGCTGGCGGCTGCGGCCTCGGCGACGTCCGGCGCGAGGCGCGCCTCGTGTCCGGCCGTCACGAGCTGCTCCGTGGAGGTCGAGCCGCGCGGCCTCGATGCCGGCTTCGTCGTGCGCCGATACCGCGGCGGCGAGCCGGCCCGACGCGCTCGGCCGTCTGGCGACGCCGCGAGATGCCGCGCGCCGGCATCGGATCGAGCACGACCGCGCCGACGATCGGATCGCGCGACGCCGGCCGCCGGAGGACGAGCCGGTCGCCGATCGCGACCGCGACCGGCGCGGCGAGACGGAGGATCGCCGCCCGAGTGACCCGTCGGGCAGGTCGAGCGCGTCGCGCCCGCTCCGGCCGACCGCGGCATCGACCGCGGCCGTCCCGAGATGGAGCCGCGCCCGCGTCCGGTCCGGGAGGCGGCTTCGGAGCGCGGACGAGCAGCCGGTCGCTCGCCACGACCGCCGGGTCGTCGGTCAGGACGAGCCCGCGGTGGAGCTCGGCCGGCTCGACCCCGGCGAGGTTCAGCGCGGTCCGGCCGCGGACCGGCGGACTCGACCGTCCGGCCGTGGACCTGGACCTCGCGGACGCGGACGGACCGGTCGCCCGGCACGAGCCGGAGCGTCGCGCCGCTTGCTCACGGACCCGCCGCGCAGCGTGCCGGTCACGACGACCCCACGGCCCTTGACCGCGAAGACCCGGTCGATCGCCAGGCGCGACGGCCGCGACGCATCGCCGGCGGGCGCGTCGGCGAGCGACCCGATCGCGGAACCGTCGAGCGCCGCCCGCACCGCGTCGATCCCGCCACCGTCGACCGGCCGACACCGCGACGATCGGCGAGCCGGCGAGCGACGTCCCTGTCGAGCAGCCGCCGACGTCGCCGCCACGACCTCCGTCGTCCGGTCCGGGCCGGCGACGTCCGCCTTCGTGACGACCGCCAGCCCGTGCCGGATCCCGAGCGCGTCGAGCAGCGCGAGGTGCTCGAGCGTCTGGGCGCGCGGCCCGTCGTCGGCGGCCACGACGAGCATCGCCGCATCGATCTCGCCCGCGCCGACGAGCATGTTGCCGACGAGCCGGTCGTGGCCGGGGACGTCGACGAAGTCGAGCTCGGTGCCGTCGGCGAAGGCCAGGTGGGCGTAGCCGACGTCGATCGTCATGCCCGCGCCGGCGCTCCTCGGGCAGGCGGTCCGCGTCGATCCCGGTCAGCGCCCGCAGCAGCGTCGTCTTGCCGTGGTCGATGTGGCCGGCCGTGCCGACGACGACGGTCATCCGGAGCGCGCTCCGCCAAGCGCGCCGTCGAGCGCTCGCGCCGAGGTCGCCGTCGGACGTCCGGTCGACCGTCCGGAGGTCGAGCACGACGGCTCCGTCCTCGATCCGGCCGATGACGGCCGGGTCGCCGGCGCGCAGCCGGGCCGCCAGTGCCGCCGCCCCGCGCCGCCGACGAGCAGCCCGACCGATGGGAGCGTCTCGCCGGGCAGCGACCCGCCGCCGACCGTCGACGTCAGATCGCCGACCTCGACCCGCGTCGCGGTTCGGCCTGCGAGACCGCCGCCAGGACGTCGCTCGGCGCGGGCCCGCAGCGTCCGCGGCTGGCCTCGCGATCATCCGCCAGACGGGGATCTCGGTCGTCGCCAGGCCGGCCCGGTACAGCCCGAGCGTCGCGGCGAGCGCCGCGAGCGTCGACCTTGTCCGGCCGCATCGCCCGGGCCAGCGGGTCCCGCCGGATCCGGCGCGATGAGGTCCGCCCGGCCGACGACCAGTCCCGCCTGGGGCCCGCCGACGAGCTTGTCGCCGCTGAACGTGACGAGGTCGGCGCCGGCGGCCAGCCGCTCGGCCGGCATCGGCTCGTGGGCGAGCCCGAAGCCGCCGTGTCGAGCAGCGCGCCGCTCCCGAGGTCGTCGACGACGATCGCGCCGTGCGCGTGGGCGAGCCGGGCGAGCTCGGTCGGGTCCGGCGCCTCGACGAAGCCGGTCTGGGCGAAGTTCGACGGGTGGACGCGCAGGACGACGGCTCGCCCGGCCGTCGGCCAGCGGCGCCTCGAAGTCCGCGGCGCGCGTCCGGTTCGTCGTCCCGACCTCGACCAGCCGCGCCCCGGCCCGCCGGACGATCTCCGGGATCCGGACGCCGCCGCCGATCTCGACGAGCTCGCCGCGCGAGACGGCGACGCCGCGGCGGCCGGCGAGCCCGACGGCCAGCGCGAGGGCTGCGGCGTTGTTGATGGTGACCAGCGCGTCCTCGGCGCCGGTCAGGGCGATGAGGTGCTCCTCGGCGGCGCGGAAGCGCGGCCCGCGGCGGCCGGTCTCGCGGTCGAGCTCGAGCAGCGAGTAGCCGGCTGCCGCGCGCGGCGGCCGCCTCGATCGCGGCGCCGGCCATGGCGCGCGGCCGAGGTTCGTGTGGAGGATCGACGCCCGGTCGCGTTGATGACGCGGAGTCAGCCCTGTCCGGCGGATCCGGCGAACGCGCCGAGCCGGGTCCGGACGTCGTCGGCGAGCCTGGTCGACGTCGGTCGGGCGCCTCGCCGGCCGCGAGCCGGGCCCGTTCGTCGCGACCACGGCCCGGGCCGCCTCGGTGACCGCGTCCGCGTCGGACCGCGCCGGCGCAGCTGCGGCCGGACGGCGGCGAGCAGCCGCTCGACGCTCGGGGGACGCGGGCGATCCGGCACGACATGACGCCTCCGTGGCGGGAACGCGTGGGAGTCGAACCCACCGCGCCGCGCCGAGCGCCGCGCCACTGGTGTTGAAGACCAGGGGACCCACCGGGACCCGTCCGCTCCCGCCGCGATGGTAGCGCGGGACGGTCGCGCGTCGCGGTCGCGGCGATGCGCCTATCATCGAGTCATGACCGCGCTCGAACCGCCGCCGTTCCGCCTGACCGAGCTGACCGACTGCGGCGGCTGCGCCGCGAAGCTCGGCGCCGACCTGCTGGCCGAGGCGCTGGCCGGTCTGGGCGCCGAGACGCCGCGGCCGCGCCCGACGACCTGATCGCCGGGCCTCAACCCGCCCGACGACGCGGCCGCCTACCGGGTCAGCGACGACCTCGCGATCATCGGCACGCTCGACTTCTTCCCGCCGCTCGTCGACGACCCGCGGACGTTCGGCGAGATCGCCGCCGCGAACGCGCTGTCCGACGTGTTCGCGATGGGCGGCCGGGTCCTGTTCGCCCTGTCGATCGCGGCCTTCCCCGAGGAGCTGCCGCGCGACGTGCTGGCGGAGATCTTCGCGGGCGCCTCGGCGAAGGTCCGCGAGGCCGGCGGCACGCTGGCCGGCGGCCACACGATCCGCGACCCGGAGCCGAAGTACGGGCTGGCGGTCATCGGCGCCGCACATCCCGACCAGCTGCTGCGCAAGGGCGGCGCCCGACCGGGCGACCGGCTCGTCCTGACGAAGCCGCTCGGCACCGGGCTCCTCGTGTCGGGTCACCGCCAGGGCCGGACGAGCGAGGCCGACCTGGCCACCGCCATCGACGGGATGCGCCGCCTGAACCGGGCCGCCGCGGACGCCCTGGTCGCGGCCGGCATCCGGACCGCGACCGACGTCACCGGCTTCGGCCTGCTCGGCCACGGCCTCGAGATGGCCCGCGCGTCGGGCACGCGCTTCGCGTTCGAGGCGGCCGCCCTGCCGGCGCTGCCCGGCGCGCTCGAGCTCGCCGCGGCCGGCGTCGAGACCGGCGGCGCGGCCCACAACCGCCGCTTCGTCGCGGACTCGCTCGACGTCGGCGCCGGCGTGCCGCCGGAGCTCGTCACCCTCGCCCACGACCCGCAGACCTCGGGCGGCCTGCTCGCCGCGGTCCCGCCGGAGCAGCGTCGCCGCGGTCGAGGCCGCGTTCGATGCGGCCGGCGTCGAGCACTGGTGGATCGGCGAGGTCGTCGACGCCGGCCGGCATCGCCTGCCGAGGCGTCGCCCTGCGCCTGACGGCCGTCCGGCAGCCGTCGCGCGCCGTGCCGGCGCGATGACCGGACAATGACCGAGTGCCGCCGATGGCCGCGTCATCGGGCCGGATCGCTCGAGGAGGGTCGCGATGCGCCGTTTCATCGTCGAGGTGGTGCTCGACGCGCTCATCCTCCTCGTCATCGTCCTGGTGCTCGGACTCATCACGCGTCGAGCAGCCGTTCCCGTTCGGCGCCGAACTCGGCGCCGATCATCGCCCTCCGCGGCGCCGGCATCGTCGGCTTCGTCGTCGTGGGCCGCCGTCCTGGTGCTCGTCAACCGGTTCGCGCGGCCGGTCCTCGTCGCGCTCACCGGCCGCCTCCTGTTCTCGACGATGGGCTTCTTCGTCGTGATCATCAACGCGATCGCGATCTACATCACCTCGTTCATCGCGCCGATCAAGATCGCCGACGTCGCCGCAGCCGACGCTCCTCTGGGTCATCGTCGCGGCGGCCCTCTACACGGTCCTGTCGACGGTCATCGACGCCGTCCTCGGCCTCAACCGGCCGGACCTCAGCGCCGACCGGAGCCGCGGCATCTGGGGCTTCCTCGAATCGCTGCCGACGCCGCGACGCAACGTCATCATCGAGAACCTGCGCCTCCAGCAGGTCTACAACCTGATCTACACGACGAGCCTCGACATCGCCCTCGAGCCGACACGCCGATCGGCGACGTCCGCCGCTGGTTCGCGCGGCGCGTCCTCGGCGACGACGGACGAGCTGACGGCGACGCCACCGGGCCGGAGCGGATCGTGGCGATGCTCCAGCAGCTCGGGCCGACCTACGTGAAGATCGGCCAGATGATGGCGAGCCGGGGCGACATCCTGCCGCCCGAGTGGATCGCGGAGCTGTCGAAGCTCCAGAGCGAGGCGGCGCCGTTCGCCTACGAGGACGTCGTCGCGATCGTCACCAAGGAGCTCGGCGCGCCGCCCGAGGCGCTGTACGAGACGTTCGACCCGGTCCCGTTCGCCGCGGCGTCGACCGCGCAGGTCCACCAGGCGACGCCTCCACGACGGGACGCTGGTCGCGGTCAAGGTCCAGCGACCGCGGATCCTGGCCAAGACCCAGGCCGACCTCGGGCGTCATCCAGGAGCTCGCCAAGGTCGCCGAGCGGCGGCTTCGCCGTCGCCCGCAAGGTCAACCTCCGGGCGATCGTCGCGGAGTTCGCGGCAGGGCGTCCTCAAGGAGCTCGACTACCGCAACGAGGCCTACCACGCGCGCCGCCTGGCGGACGGCATGCAGCGCTTCCCGGAGATCCACGTCCCGCTCGGTCTACGACGAGCTGTCGGGCCAGCGCGTCATCACGATGGAGTTCGTCAAGGGCATCAAGATCTCGAAGGCGGACGAGCTGCGCGAGGCCGGCTTCGACACGACCGAGCTCGGGACCGTGTTCATCCGCTCGATCATCAAGCAGGTCCTCGTCGACGGCTTCTTCCACGGCGACCCGCACCCGGGCAACATCCTGGCCGACCCGATCTCGAAGCAGATCATCTTCCTCGACCTCGGGCTCGTCGGGCAGCTCGACGCCCAGCAGCGGGTCGACCTGCTCGGGCTGATCTACTCGATCAAGGAGGTCGACATCCCGGGCATCGGCGACGGGCTGCTCGCGCTCGGCAAGACGACCCGCGGGTTCGACGAGGCCGCGCTACCGCGACGACATCGACCGGCTCGCCCGCCAGTACCTCATCTACGGCAAGGCGACGTCGCTCGGCGACGCGCTCGGGGCGTTCCTGTCGGCCGTCTTCGACAACGGCGCTCCAGCTCGACAGCCAGCTGACGCTGGCGATCAAGGCCGTCATCCAGGCCGAGGAGACGGCGCGCGCCCTGTCGTTCGACATCGACCTCGGCGAGGCGGCCGTGACCGAGGCGCGGGCGGCGCTGCTCGACTCGTTCACGCCCGGAGAAGATCCAGAAGCAGCTCCAGGCGAGCGCCGTCCGGATCGGCAAGGAGCTCGCCCGCAAGGTGCCGTCGCTCGAGGGCGCGGCACTCTCAGCTGGATCGACCAGTTCAACAAGGGCAAGTTCGTGGTCGAGGTCGACACGAAGGGGCTCGAGACGTCGATCTCGAGCGTGTCAGCGACATCGGCCGCCAGGCGACGGTCGGGATCATCGTCGTCGGCCAGCTGATCGGGACCGCGATCGTGATGGCGGTCCTGCTCCAGCCCGAGCTCGAGCAGTTCCAGGGCGTCGCCTACATCGCGATGATCGCCTTCGCGCATCACGCTGATCGTCAGCTTCGTCGTCCTGTTCCGGGTCTTCTTCGCGCCGACCCGAAGGCGCGAGACGAATACCGCTGAGGCCGCGCCGGCACGAGGGCCGGCCGACAGGAATGTGGGGGAGACACCATGGTTGATCCGACGTCCGACTTCTTCGAGGCGCTGGCCGAGCGTGGCCGGGAGCCGAGACTGGCGCGGGCGACCGGCAGCATCCGGTTCGACCTCGACGACGACGAGCGAGCGCGAGCAGTGGCGGGTCGACGTTCGCCGTGGCGACGTCACGGTCTCGCACGCGGGCGGCGACGGCCGACTGCGTCGTCCGGACGGACGCCGGGCCTCTTCGACGACCTGGTCAGCGGCCGGGCCAACGCCATGGCGTCGATCCTGCGCGGCAAGGTCGTGATCGAAGGCGATCCGGCGTCTCCTGATCCGGTTCCAGCGGCTGTTCCCGGCACCCACGGGACGCAAGATGACGGCGTCCGCTCGCACCGTCGGCAAGCGGAGGGGCTGACGATGGCGCAGCAGACGGTCAGGATCCTCGACGGGAACACGTTCATCGTCTGCGACGAACGCGGCGACGTCGAAGCCTCGCCGACCGAGCCGACCGGGCTCTTCTCGTTCGACACCCGCTTCCTGTCGAAGTGGGTCCTGACGATCGACGGGCAGAAGCTGAACTCGCTCTCGATCGACGACCTCCAGTACTTCGAGTCGCGCTTCTTCCTCGTCCCCGGGACAGGCACGGTCTACATCGACGCCAAGCTGTCGGTCATCCGCGAGCGCGCGGTCGGCAACGGGTTCCACGAGGAGCTGACGATCCTCAACCACCAGGACGAGCCGGTCGAGCTCTCGGTCCGGATCGACGCGGCCAGCGACTTCGCCGACCTGTTCGAGGTCAAGGACGCGCTCAAGAAGGTCGGGGGCTACGACTCGCGGATCGATGACGGCCGGCTGCACCTCCGCTACTCACGCGAGACGTTCGTGCGGGAGACGATCATCTCGTCGTCGGCGCCGGCCAGCATCGACGAGGGAGGCTTCACGTTCGCCGTCCGGATCGAGCCGCACGGCAGCTGGACCACGGACCTCGACGTCGTGACCTCCCGGGCCGGTGCGGCGGCACCTACGCCCGGCCGAAGTACGACCGCGGCCAGAAGCGGGCGCGACCGAACATGGGCCAGAGCCTCGAGCGGTGGATCGCGGACGCGCCCCGCCTCGAATGCGATCTCGCCCCGTTGATGGCCACCTACCGGCGCAGCCTGGTCGACCTCGCCGCGCTCCGGTTCTCGCCACCGGTCGCCGGTGGCAAGAGCCTGCCGGCCGCCGGCCTGCCGTGGTTCATGACGATGTTCGGGCGCGACAGCATCCTGACCAGCCTCCAGACGCTGCCGTTCACGCCGGAGCTGGCGGCCACGACGTTGCGGGTGCTCGGCGACTGGCAGGGCAGCCGCCGCGATGATTTCCGCGACGAGGATCCGGGCCGGATCCTTCACGAGATGCGCTACGGCGAGATGGCGGCCTTCGAGGAGCGGCCGCACTCGCCGTACTACGGCTCGGTCGACGCGACGCCCGCTGTACGTCGTCCTCCTCGACGAGTACGAGCGCTGGACCGGCGACCGGAAGCTCGTCCGCGACCTGGAGTACGAGGCTCGCGCGGCGCTCAACTGGATCGACGAGTTCGCCGACCTGATGGGCAACGGCTACATCTCCTACAAGCGTCGCAACGAGCAGACCGGGATCGAGAACCAGTCCTGGAAGGACTCGTGGAACTCGATCTCCTACAGCGACGGCCGGCTGCCCGGCTTCCCGCGGGCGACCTGCGAGCTGCAGGGCTACGCCTACGACGCGAAGCTCCGTGGCGCCAGGCTCGCGCGCACGATCTGGAACGACCCGGCGTACGCCGACCGGCTCGAGCAGGAGGCGCACGACCTCAAGAAGCGGTTCAACCGCGACTTCTGGGTCGCCGATCGCGGGTACTTCGCGCTGGCGCTCGATGCCGACGGCGCGCAGGTCGATTCGCTGGCGTCGAACAATGGGCTCCTGCTCTGGAGCGGCATCGTCGACGAGGCGAAGGCCAAGTCCGTGGTCGAGCACCTGATGGGGCCACGCCTGTATTCGGGCTGGGGCGTGCGCACGCTCGCCGTGGGCGAGGCGCGCTACAACCCGATCGGCTACCACCTCGGCACCGTGTGGCCGTTCGACAACTCGTTCATCGCGTGGGGCCTGCGACGGTACGGGTTCAAGGAGGAGGCGGCACGGATCGCCTCGGACATCCTCGACGCTGCCGCGCTGTTCGACGGTCGCCTGCCGGAGGCCTTCGGCGGCTACGACCGGGCGCTGACCAAGTACCCCGTCCAGTACCCGACGGCGTGCGGTCCGCAGGCCTGGTCGACCGGGGCGCCGCTGCTCCTCCTCCGCACGATGCTCGGGCTGGAGCCGATCGGCGACCACCTCATCGTCGACCCGGCGCTCCCGGCCATCGATCGGCCACCTCGAGCTGCTCGACATCCCCGGTCGCTGGGGGCGGATCGACGCCTTCGGCCGTGGCCGGGTCCAGGTCGGACCGGAGGCGGCCGCTCCGCGAGCCCGCCGGTCGGCGCGGGCCACCTGACAGAACGGCCCGGAGGGTCGGCTCTCCAGAGCCCGGCGCTACACTCCCCGGTCGTCAACCGCAGGAGGCCACCGCGTGGCGAAGCCCTACGTGCGACTGACCCAGCCCCTCGTGCGCGACACGAAGGGTGGCGAGCTCCGACCCGCGACCTGGGACGAGGCGCTCGACAGGACCGTCGACGGGTTCCGCGCCGCGAAGGCGGCCCACGGCCCGACGACATTCGGCACCTTCAGCTGCAGCAAGGCGACCAACGAGGTCAACTTCGCGGCGCAGAAGTTCAGCCGGACGGTCCTGGGCAGCAACAACATCGACAGCTGCAACCGGACGTGACACGCCCCTAGCGTCGCCGGTCTGGCGACCGTGTTCGGTGCCGGTGGCGGCACATCCTCATATCGCGAGGTCGAGGACACCGACCTGATCGTCCTCTGGGGCAGCAACGCCCGCGAGACGCATCCGATCTTCTTCCACCACGTGCTCAAGGCGGTCCGCAACGGCGCGCGCCTGTACGCGGTCGACCCGCGCCGGACGAGCAGCGCGGAGTGGGCGGACGGCTGGCTCGGTCTCGACGTCGGCAGCGACATCGCCCTGGCCAACGCGATCGGCCGCGAGATCATCGCGGCCGGCCTCGAGAACGGGCGTTCATCGACCACGCGACGACGACTTCGAGGCCTACAGGGCGAAGGTCGAGTCCTACACGCTCGAATACGCCGAGCGCGAGACCGGCGTCCCGGCCGAGGCCATCCGCGAGCTGGCCCACGCCTTCGCGAAGGCCGACAAGGCGATGATCTGCTGGACGCTCGGCATCACCGAGCACCACAACGCGGTCGACAACGTCCTGGCGCTGATCTCGCTCGTCCTGCTGACCGGCCACGTCGGCCGCTACGGCAGCGGCGTCAACCCGTTGCGTGGCCAGAACAACGTCCAGGGCGGCGGCGACATGGGCGCCCTGCCCGACCGGCTGCCGGGCTTCCAGCACGTCGAGAACGACGCGATGCGCGCCAAGTTCGACGCCGAATGGGGCGTGGCCGTCCCGCCGAAGCGCGGCTGGCACCTGTCGGGCATGTTCGACGCGATGGAGCGCGGCGACCTGACCGCCGTCTACTGCATCGGCGAGAACCCGGTCCAGTCCGAGGCCGACCAGAAGCGCGCGATCCACCTGCTCGAGAGCCTCGACTTCCTCGTCGTCCAGGACCTGTTCCTGACGAAGACCGCCGAGCTCGCCGACGTCGTCCTGCCGGCCGCCGCGGCCTGGGCCGAGTCGGAGGGCACCGTCACCAACTCCGAGCGCCGCGTCCAGCGCGTCCGCAAGGCGGTCGAGCCGCCGGCGGGTGCCCGCGACGACCTCGCGATCATCTTCGACCTCGCGAACCGGATGGGCGCCGCCTGGGGCGAGGCCGACGCGGAGTCGGTCTGGAACGAGGTCCGCCGCCTCTCGCCGGTCCACGCCGGCATGAGCTACCGGCGGCTCGACGAGCTCGGCGGGATCCAGTGGCCGTGCTGGGACGAGAACCATCCGGGCGAGCTGTTCCTCCACTCGCGCCTGTGGGAGGACCCGCTGCCCGGCAATCGCGTCCCGTTCGTCCCGGTCGACCATGACCCGCCGGTCGACAAGCTGACCGACGACTTCCCGATCCGGCTGACGACCGGTCGGCGCCTCGACTCGTACAACACCGGCGTCCAGACCGCCGGCTACACCTCGCCGCTGCGTCGCGGGGAGAGCCTCGACATCAGCCCGGAGGATGCGACCGCGTACGGCCTGGCGGACGGCGAGCTCGTTCGCGTCGTGTCGCGGCGCGGCCAGGTCGAGGTCCCGGTCCGGATCGACCCGTCGCTCCGGCCCGGCCTGACGTTCATGACCATGCACTTCCAGGACGAGGTCGCGGTCAACCTGCTGACCATCGACGCCACGGACCCGAAGTCCGGCACGGCCGAGTTCAAGGCCACGGCCATCCGGATCGAGAAGCTCGAGCAGGCCGTGCCGGCATGACCGGCCTGGCGCAACGGTCCAGCGCACGATGACTGGACCGGACCTCGGCGACGCGACGCCCGAGGAGCTGCCCCCGTCGGACCCGCGCTGGCGCGACATCCTCGAGGGAACTACGCCCGGGTTCGGTTCGTATCGCGGGCTGCTGAAGATGATCCCGCGCTCGCCACGCTGCAAGCTGTGCGCGGCGCCGTTCCACGGGCCCGGGGCGCCGCTGATGCGCCTCATGGATCGGCGCCCGTGGCCGAAGAACCCGGCGATCTGTGACTTCTGTTTCAAGATGCTGGAGCGGGGCCGCGGAGGCGCCGAGATCGAGCTGAGCATCCTGTTCGCGGACATCCGCGGCTCGACGGGTCTCGCCGAAACCATGGGCGCAGCCCCGTTCCGCCAGCTGATGGACCGCTTCTACCGGGTAGCGACCGGGGTCCTGCTCGAGCACGACGCGATCATCGACAAGTTCGTTGGCGACGAGGTCGTGGCGTTGTTCATCCCGGCACTCGCCGTCGATCACGCGAAGGCGGCCGTGGCCGGCGCGCGAGGGCTGCTGGCGGCCACCGGCCATGGGCAGGCGGGTGGTCCGTGGGCCCCACTCGGCATCGGCGTCCATTCGGGCCCGGCGTACGTGGGCACAGTCGGCGACACGGTCACCGACTTCACCGCGCTGGGCGACTCGGTCAACGTGACGGCCAGGCTCGCGTCGTCCGCGGCGGCCGGCGAGATCCTGGTCAGCGCCGAGGCCGCGACCCGGGCCGGCCTCGATCCACCGTTCGAGACCCGCCGCCTGACGCTGCGCGGTCGGATCCAGGAGCTCGACGTCCGGGTCCTGCACAGCTGAACGGTCGCCGGGCGAGCCGCCCGCCTACGGACGCTCGGCTACAGTGGCGCCGTGCCGGGCGGCGCGCTCGCGATCCGGCCAGCCTGGAGGGATCGTCCGCTCATGTGCCTGCTGTTCGCGATCTTCGTGCTCCTCGGACCGCGCGCGCTCATCGTGTTCTGGTGGCTCGCCGAGCCACAGCGCTGGGCGCTGACGTTCCAGACCGCGTTCGTGCCGGTTCTCGGGCTGCTGTTCGTGCCGTGGACGACGGTCATGTACGTGCTCGTCTTCCCGGGCGGCATCGAAGGCCTCGATTGGCTGTGGCTCGGGATCGGGCTGGTCACCGACGTCGCCTCGTACGGAAGCAGCGCCTGGGGCAACCGCGACCCGGGGACGTCCACCAACTACGACGGCGTCTGAGCTGACGGTAGCGCGGCGCGATCGGCGCGCCTCTGGGCTCAGGTCGGCGGACGGCGACTCGACGATCGCGATCGGGGCTTCTTCGGAGCCGGCGGCGGCGCGCCGGCCACGTCCGGGGCGGACTCGGGCGGGGTGAGAGGCGCGACCACAGGCGCGGGTTCCGGAGCGGGTGTGGCCGCGGGCACGGGCGCGGGTGCACCCTCGGCCGCGACTCCGGGTTGGTCACCCTGGTCCGACCCCACTCCACGCAGAACGAGCTCGAACCCGATGACGAGGGCCGCGCCGACGAGCGCGATCCCCAGACCGAGCGCGATCCAGGCCACGATGAACACGATGACGGCGATCCCGGCTCGCTCGACCGTCGCGCGGTTGTCGCGAACGGTGTCCTCGACCGAGGCCCGGCTGGGCGTCGAGGAGGCTGCCGCTCCGACGCCTGCCGTACCCGCGGCGAGGGCAGCCGAGCCGGCCCTCCCGGCCGACGATCCGACCTGCCCAGCGGCCGATGTCAGCCACGCCGGCCGTCCCCAGATGTAGGCCGCGACGGCGAGGATCGCGGTGCCGACGAGGATGATCGCCGTCAGGCTGCGGAGGTCGGCGATCGTCGCGTCGAGCACGGTCCGGACCGCGCCGGAGAGACCCTGGTCGGCGATGCCGCCGACGAGGGCATTGGTGATCGCGTTCGTCGCCAGGCGGGCCAGCAGGAACACGATGAGCGTCCCGATCGCGAGGTAGAGGACCATCCGGCGCCGGTCCCTCGCCAGCCAGAGGGCGAGCGCGACGAGAAGCAGGCTCAGCACGATCAGCATGATCACCAGCAGGTCGAAGATCCGGACCACGGACCGCGCGGCCAGGATGCGGTCGGCCGGCATCAGCCGGATCGTGCCGAAGTCGTCTGGCAGCGTTACCCCGAGTGCCGATTCGACGCGGCCCGCCAGCACGCCGGGTGCCTCCGGATTCGACAGGTCGGGAAGCTGGACGTCGGCTGGGATGATGCCGTTCGCCTGCAGCTCGGCAAGGGCCGCGCCGACGACCGGGAAGACATCGATGACGATGTAGCCGTCGACGACGCTGACCGACTGGGGCTTGTCGCGAAGCAGGTTCATGACCCGCTCGTGGGCGAACGACACGGTCCGCACGAGGGCGGTCTGGATGCGCGAGTCGCGGAGGGCGACCTGCAGCCGCTTCTCGAGCGCGTCGCCGAAGGCGAGCGTCAGGGGCGCGGCGAGCGACTTGACCGCATCCGGCAGCCGCGATTCGATCCGGGTCTGGACGTCGAGCCCCTCGACGACCTGCGTGCTGATCGCCGCGGCAAGCGGGTCGATGACGGCCGGCTCGTCGACGACCGTGCTGACGAGCGCGGTGAAGCGATCCGTGTTGAACGCGACCTGGTGCGCCCAGACGGCCACCGTGGTCACGAGGATCGTCAGGCAGGCAAGGACGAGCGCGATCCCGGACAGGATCCGGCGCGAGCGACCGGGCGCGCGGGTATCGGCCGGCTGCGCGGTCGGAGACGGTGTCATTGTCGTGGCGCCCACGGGGCCCCTCCCTCCAACGCATTGACGCCACGAACAGTAGCAGGAGACAGCCTTGCTCCGGCGTGTATCCTCTCGAACCTGAGCG
Organism: uncultured Chloroflexia bacterium; assembly: GCA_963842695.1. Lineage (GTDB taxonomy): Bacteria > Chloroflexota > Limnocylindria > Limnocylindrales > CSP1-4 > SPCO01. The sequence continues at coordinate 48,285 of CAWJHK010000011.1, read as the reverse complement.
CTTCCGAGGCGCCACTGGCGGTGAGGCCGATGACCGCGATCCGGGTCTATGAGGAGCTGGCGAATGCCGTGCGCTGGCCGGCGCTCGGCAGCGTGCCATCCACGGGACCGATCCCGGCGACGACGCCGCCGGAGGAGACGGCCCGCCGCGCGCTCGAGCGACTCGAGGCGGCGGCCACGACCGAGATCAACGGCGACGACCCGTGGGCGGAGGCCGGGCGTCGGGTCATCCGTCGCCACCTGACGAGGATGCTCGGGCACGTCGCCGGCTCGCTCGACGGCGAGGATCCGGAGGAGATCCACGCCATGCGCGTCGCCGGACGCCGGGTGCGGGCGGCGTGGCGCGTCTTCGGCGACGGCTTCGAGCCCGAGGCGCGACGACGCTACCGCGACGACCTGCGCGCCATCGGCGGTCACCTCGGCGCCGTGCGGGACATGGACGTCCGCCTCGGGATCCTCGACGCGTACGCCGGCGAGCGATCCAGCCGCCGGCGCGTGGTCCTCGAGCCGCTCCGAACGACCTGGCGCGCCGAGCGCGACGCCCGCCATGCTGGGCTGGTCGAGATCCTCCGGTCGACGGCGTTCGAACGCTTCGTCTCCGACTACCTCGCGCTCGCCCTCGAGGATGGGCTGCACGCCCGCCCGACCCGTGGCAACCGGCCGTCGACGGTCCGGACCAGGATGCCGGCCGGGATCTGGGACGCCTACCAGTCGGTCTGGGCGTTCGACGCCGGGCTGCCGGGTGCCGACATGGCGACCCTCCACCAGCTCCGCATCGAGGCGAAATGGCTGCGCTACGCGATCGAGTTCGCGCGCGAGTCGCTCGAGCCCGAATCGACCCTCCTGCTCCGCCGCGTGGTGGCGTTGCAGGACCGCCTCGGCGACATCCACGACCTCGATGGAGCCGCCGGCCTCGCCCGGGAGTTCGATCCGGGTGCCGGCCGCCGGGCCCGGATCGAACGTGCCGCCGTCGACCGCTTCGAACGCCGCCTGGTCGCCCGGACGGACCGGATCCGACGCGATCTCGGGCCGACCTGGCGCGCGGTGAGCGGGTCGGGCTACCGGCGCACCCTCGGCGGAGCCCTCGCCCGCTTCTGACCCTCCGACGACAGCCCGTCGTCGCCGATGCTTCCCGCGGCCGGCCGGTCGCCCGCGTGCTAGCCTTCCGATTCCGCGCGACTTGCGGGGGACCGGCGAGGGCCAAGGAGGGACAGCCATGGCAGGCAAGACCGGAGCCGGCGGGAAGCGCCCGGCCAAGACGACGGCCGCGTCCGCGGCGAACGCCACGTCCAAGGCGCCGGCCGCGGCACGGGCGCGGACCACGTCCAGCCGGCCAAGACCACGGCCAGGACCGCGGCGAAGGCGACCGCGAAGGGCCGTGCGAAGGCCCCCGCGAAGTCGTCCGTCAAGCAGACCGCGGCGATGGCCCGCAGAGCCGCCGAGGCCGAGGCGATCGACGGTGCCGGGCGCGTCATCGCCGGCATGGAGGTCGTCTCCGCAGCGGCCGATGCCGCCGCGGCGGGCCGTGCGACCGTCGTCGCCGGCGCCGCAGACCTGACCCGTGGCACGGACGAGCTGGCCGTCGCGGGCCGGGTCCAGGCGCTCGGCGAGGTCGTCGCCGCGGCCGGCGTCAACGACGTCGAGCAGGGCGCACAGCTCCTCGCGACGTCGGACGACATCGCGATCCTCGGTGCCGTCGTCGGCGCGATCAGCGAGGACGACCTCGATCGTGGCCTCCAGGTCGCACGCGTGAGCGGCGAGCTCAACGCGGTAGCGGTCGTGGTCAGCCGGATCGGGATGCCGGTCCTCGCGGCGTTCCTGGCCGATCGAGGTGACAGCCTCCTCGGCATCTCCGTCGATTCGATCGTCCGGGCAGGCGGGACGCGCGCGATCGCGCGGGCCCTCGCCGAGACCGGCCAGCGCGTGGAGATCCTTGGCGCCACCGAGGCAGCCGAGGGCGTCGCCCGGATGGCGATCGCGGAAGGCCTGGTGGAGCGGGGCGACGAGCTGGCCGACGAGGGCGCGGCGCTCGCGTTCGAGGGCTACGAGGAGATGGAGGCCGGCGAGACGGTCCGGCGAGCGGCCGTCGAGGTCGGCGCCGCGGGCCTGGCCGAGGCTGGACAGGGCATGGAGGAGATCGGCTCGGCGGGCGCGCTCGCCGACATGGCCGACGAGCTCCGCAACTGAACCTCGGGACGCGACACGACGAGTCGGGAACAGGCCCGATCGTGGGGGGAACGACATGACCGAGGCCGCTACGACCACCGAGGCCGAGCCCGCCGAAGGGACGCCGCGGCTGGCGATCCTCCTTGCCATGGCGATGTTCGTGCTCGTCGTCGACACGTCATTGATGAACGTGTCGATCTCGGCGGTCGTCCACGACCTCGGCACGACCGTCAGCGCCGTGCAGTCGGCGATCGCGCTCGAGGCGCTCGTGTCCGCCGCGTTCATCCTCATCGGCAGCAAGGTCGGCGACCTGATCGGCCGCAAGCGTGCGTATGTGCTCGGCCTGCTCGCCTATGCCGTCGGCGCCCTCGCGATGGCACTCACGCAGAGCATCGTCCCGATCATCGTCTTCTGGGCGATCGTGGGCGGCCTGGGCGCGTCGCTCCTGCTGCCCGCGATGCAGTCGCTCATCCACGGCAACTTCGAGGGTGCGGCCCAGAAGCGGGTCTACGCACTGGTCGGAGCCGCGGCAGCGATCGCGGCCGCGGTCGGCCCGCTCATCGGCGGCTTCATCACCACGTTCCTGTCATGGCGAGTCGCGTTCCTCGGCGAAGTGGTCGTCATCGGCATCGTGCTGTCGGGGATCGGGCTCGTCCGCGATGTGCCGTACACCGGGTCAAGGGCCGTCGATGTCATTGGTGGCGCCCTGTCCGTCTTGGGCATGGGTGGCATCGTGCTCGGCATCCTCGCGTGGCAGGAGGGCGCGGAAGCGGTCGGGGCCCTGCTGGCCATCGGTGCGGTCTCGCTGGCCGGCTTCGCCTGGTGGCTCCTGCGGCAGAAGCGCACAGGCCGCCCGACCCTCATCGACCCGGATCTCTTCAAGTCGAAGCTGTTCCGGTTCGGGATCTCGGGCCAGATGCTCCAGCAGATCAGCCTCGGCGGGTTGATGATCGTGCTGCCGATCTATCTGCAGATGGTCTTCGAGTACAACGCGATGCAGGCGGGCCTGTCCATCGCGCCGCTCTCGCTCAGCATGTTCGTCGTGGCCCTGCTGGCGGGTCGAATGGCCGGCCGGCGGCGGTCGAGCACCGTCATCCGCGCGGGCTTCGCGATCCTCACCATCGGCGTCCTGGTCATCCTCCCGGTCGTGCCGCGGGCCGACGCCGGCTGGTATCTGTTCGTCCCACTCGTCATCGCCGGTTCCGGGCTCGGCCTGCTCGTGTCCCAGCTCAACAACTACACGCTGTCGCCGATCACGGAGGAGCGGGTCAGCGAGGCGGCCGGCGTGAACTCGGCCGCGGGGTCATTCGGCCTCTCGTTCGGCCTCGCGTTCGCGGGCGCGATCATGCTGGCGACCCTGGCGTTCAGCTTCACCAACCTCGCGAACTCGAGCGTGATCCTGCCGCCGGACGACAAGGCGCAGATCTCCGCGACCCTCGAGGAGGACGCCGAGGTGATGACCAACACGGCCGTTCTCGCGCTGATCGCCGACGAACCGGCGGACGTCCAGGCCGAGGTCATCCGGATCAACACCGAGGCCCGCCAGCTGGCGCTCCAGGTGGCGCTGCTCGTGCCGTTGATCGCCGGACTGGCCGGCTTCGCCAACTCGTTCCGGATGGTGCGGCTGCCGGACCCCGAGCCGTCGAGCGCCGCCGAGGGCATGGTCCTGGCCTGACGGTTTCGGGTGCGTCAGCCGGGCGCCGCCTTGCCCTGCCTGCGCGCCAGAGCCGTGAGTGCGCCCGTTCCGGAGACGGCAAGGTAGGCCGTCAGGACCGCCACGACGACAGGCACGACCTGGAGCGTGCCGATCTGGGTCGTAAGCGCACCGACCAGGATCAGCGAGAAAGGGGCGGGCACGAGCGCCGCCGGGAGCGCGGCGAACATGGTTGTGAAGGCGAAGCCCGCCGGCAGCCCAGGAATCAGTACGCTGGCAGTCATGCCGGCGGTACCGCCGATGAATAGCATCACCAGGAACGGCCCGCCGATGAAGCCGGTCGCCTCGCAGATCGCGAAGACGAGGATCTTGGCGACCATGACCGCGATCAACAGACCGGCGCCGAGCACGGCCGCTTGGTCGATCACCGTCGTGAGCTGGTCGGTCCCGGTGAAGAGCGTCAGCGGGAGGGCGACGCCGACGAGCCCGAAGGCGATCCCGCCGATGGCTGGCCGCAGGATGGTGAACCGTCCGAGCGGCGCCATGAGCCTCGTCATGAGGGCGATCGCGACCACGGTGATCAGCGCCAGCCCGCCGGCGGCGAGCCCGAGTGGGATCGCCGCGAGCATCTGCCAGTCCTCGAACTCGTAGGACGGCAGCGTATAGATCCCGACGAATGTCGACCCGGCGATCGGGAAGTACACCGCGAACGCTACCGACGCCGCCAGCAGACCGCCGACCAGGGTGTTGGTGAAGCGGGCCGCTGTGGGACGCCCGATCTCGAGCGTGAGGATCGACGCCAGGACCGGGGACGAAAGCAGAGCGCCGTAGGCTGCAGCCATCCCGTTGAGCGTGTTGGTCGCACGGATGTCTTGACTGAGCTTCTGCCGCTCCGACATCCACGTTCCGAGGCCGCCACCAAGCTTGCCCAGCGCATCCTCGGGTCCAAGGCTTGCCCCACCGCTGAGCGACACCAGCGAAACGGCGACCGAACCGAGCACTGTGGACGGCTCGACGCGCCCGTCTCGGATCGATGCCACCGTGCCGGGCAGCCGTTCTGGAAGCCGAAAGACGTGGCGCAGCACGCCGACCAGCAGGCCCGCCCCCGCTGTGACCGCCACCCACCATGGGCTCCCGCCGAACCAGCCGAGGTCCGATGGAAGAGTGAACCAGAGGCTCGACCCGAACTTCACGGCTCCCAGGAACGCCAGTCCGGCAAAGGCGAGCACAACACCGAACAGGATCGCGTGGCGAACGATCACCCAGAACTCGGGGGATTGCGTCAGGGCGCTGTGGTCGATCCCTGGAGGCGGGCCATCTCCAGCCGCTGGTTCGATCATCGGATTCCCTCACCTCGAACAGGGCCTCCGGACGCCGCGGGGAGCCTCCGGTCCGGCCTTGGCTCCCTCTGACGAGTCGGGTGGAGACAAGGCCGCGCCTCCGCGGATGGATGCCTGGGCAATGGTGCCATGTCAAGCGCAGGGGTCTGCGGTAGCTGGCAACACTGTCGCGCGACGCACGCCCCGGTCCGGTGGATCCTTCATCGCTGCCGCATCGGTGAGCCGAATCTGTGTGGCGACACCGCGCGATCGTCAGATCGCGCGCTGCGTACCATTCCGTGGTGCGCAAGAACTGGCTGCCGATCGCGATCCTCGCGTCCGCCCAGTTCGTGATGGTGCTCGACAGCAGCGTCATGAACGTGTCGATCTCGCAGATCGTCGAGGATCTCGACACGACGATCCAGGGCGTCCAGATGGCCATCACGTGCTACACCCTCGTGATGGCCGCGTTCATGCTCGTCGGAGCCAAGCTCGGCGATATCTGGGGCCGTGACCGGGCGTTCGCGATCGGCCTGGCGGTTTATGCGACCGGCTCCTTCATCACGGCGATCAGCCCAAGCCTCACCGTCCTGCTCATCGGCTGGTCGCTCATCGAGGGCCTCGGCGCGGTCCTGGTGATCCCGGCGATCGCCGCACTGATCGCCCAGAACTACGAAGGCAAGGACCGCGCCCTGGCCTACGGGCTCGTAGGTGGGGTCGCCGCGGCGGCGATCGCCGTCGGGCCTGTGATCGGCGGGTTCGTGACCAGTGCGTTCACCTGGCGCCTTGTTTTCATCGGCGAGGTGATCATCGTCGCGGTCATCCTCCTCATTCGGAACCGCATGAAGGCCTCGCCACGCGACCCGAACCCGCCCCGCCTCGACTTCGTCGGCGCCGCCCTGTCGGCGTCCGGCCTGGCGATCATCGTGCTCGCCATCTTGCAGAGCAGCACCTGGGGCTTCATCGTGCCCAAGAACGGCCCGACGATCAACGGCCAGGAGATCGCCCCGCTCGGCTTCTCGGTCGTGCCGTTCCTAATCCTGATCGGGCTGGGCGTCCTGTACCTGTTCGAGGCGTGGGAGAACCGCCTCGAGCGGCTCGGTCGTGACCGCCTCCTCGACTCCTCGCTGCTTCATATCGTTCCGATGCGAGGCGGGCTGTCGACGCTCGCCATCCAGCAGCTCCTGATCCTCGGAACGTTCTTCGTCCTGCCGGTCTATCTCCAGGTCGTCCTTGGATTGGATGCCTTCGAGACTGGCCTGCGGCTGGTCCCGATGTCGGTCGCGATGCTGATCGCGGCCCTGTCCGGGCCGCGGCTGGCCGCCAGGCGGTCGCCGAAGGCGGTCTGCCAGCTCGGGCTGGTCGCGGTCGCCATCGGGGCTGTCATCGTCCTTGGGACGCTCGATGTGGAATTGAACGCACTCGGATTCGGCCTCGGTCTGGCCGTCTTTGGGATCGGCGCCGGCCTCCTCGCCTCGCAGCTGGGCAACGTCATCATCTCGTCGGCTCCGCCCGATCAGACGAACGAGGCCGGCGGGCTCCAGGGGACTGCCCAGAACCTCGGCGCGTCGCTCGGCACGGCGCTCATCGGCGCCGTCCTGCTGATCGGACTGACGAGCGGCTTCGCCAACCGGATCGAAGACGACGAGGCCCTGCCCGCCGACCTGCGGACCGAGCTCGCCGACATGGCTCGCGAGACCGGCCTCGAGGTCCTGACGCTCGACCAGGTCGCGGAGATCGCGACCGACGCCGGGCTGCCGCCCGACCAGGTCGCCGCGATCACGGCCGACTACGGGGACGCTCAGCTCCAGGCGCTGCGCCTGTCGCTCGGCGCGGTCGCATTGTTCGCCCTGCTGGGGCTCGTCTTCACCCGGAACCTGCCGGCAGGGTCGACCGCTGCCGAGGCCGCCGCCGCCACGCCCGCGCCGGTCACGGCATCCGCCGGCTGACCGTCGTCGTCCACGGCGCCTACACTCGGATCGATGGATCTGCACGTCATCGGGCCGCTGGCGTCGGCTGCCGAGCGAGCCGCCGTCGACGAGGTCCTCGGGCCGCCCGAGTCCGGCTGGGTCGGTGGCCGGCGTGACGCCGGCGTCGACGGCCACGCAGCGCGGGGCGGCCACGAGACGCGCGCCCGGCGATCGCAGCTGATCCCGGCGCTCCACGCGGTCCAGTCGAGGATCGGCTGGATCAGCCAGCCGGCGCTCAACTACATCTGCCGCCGGCTCGCGGTCGCGCCGGCCGAGGCCTACGGGGTCGCCACCTTCTATGCCCTGTTCTCGACGACGGCCCGGCCGCCGGTGGTCGCCCATGTGTGCGACGACATCGCCTGCCGGTTGGCCGGCGCCGAGGATGTCTGCCGCGACCTCACCCGGGCGCTGGGCGCCGCCGGCGAGCCGATCCGCGACGGGCGCGCGACGTGGCTGCGCAGCCCGTGTCTCGGATTGTGCGACCGGGCCCCGGCGGCGATGCTCACGGTCGCCGGCGAGACGGCGCGGACATTCTCGGTGGCGCCGGTCGATGCGGCCGGGATCACCGCGGCGCTGGAGGCCGGGGCCGGGCCGGGGACGCATGTGGGGTCACTGCGAGCGCCGGCAGCGACGACGGCCGCCGAGCCCCGCAATGGGCTGCGCCTTCTTCGCCGGATCGGCGTGGTCGACCCTTCGTCGCTGGACGATTACCGCGCCAACGGCGGCTACCAGGCCCTTGCGCGGGCCTTCGAGATCGGTCCCGATGCCGTCATCGCCGAGGTGACCGCATCGAGGCTGATGGGCCGCGGTGGCGCGGCCTTCCCGACCGGCCGCAAGTGGGCGGCCGTTGCGGCCCAGCAGGCCCAGCCCCACTACCTCGTGTGCAACGCGGACGAGTCCGAGCCGGGCACGTTCAAGGATCGCGTCCTGCTCGAGGGCGACCCCTTCGCCACGGTCGAGGCGATGACGATCGCGGCGTTCGCCACGGGCGCCCACCAGGGCTTCCTCTACATCCGCGGCGAGTACCCGGAGGCCGAGGCGGCCGTCGCGACCGCGATCGCACAGGCCCGCGCTGCCGGCCTTCTCGGCGACGACATCCTTGGGTCGGCCTTCGCCTTCGACATCGAGCTCCGCCGCGGTGCAGGCGCCTATATCTGCGGCGAGGAGACGGCGCTGTTCGAGTCGATCGAGGGCAAGCGCGGCGAGCCGCGCAACAAGCCACCGTTCCCGGTCGAGGTCGGGCTGTTCGGCAAGCCGACCACCGTCAACAACGTCGAGACGCTGGCGAACGTCCCGCTCATCGTGCTCGATGGCGGCGCGGCCTTCGCCGGGATCGGGACCGAGGGTTCCACCGGTCCCAAGCTGTTCTGCCTGTCGGGCCACGTGGCGAGCCCCGGCGTGTACGAGGTCGAGTTCGGCGCCACGTTGCGCGACCTGATCGAGCTGGCGGGCGGCGTGCCCGGCGGCCGCGACATCCGGGCGATCCTCCTGGGCGGGGCGGCGGGCGTGTTCGTCGGGCCGGAGGTGCTCGATACGCCGCTGACGTTCGAGGCGACCCGCGCGATCGGGGCGACGCTCGGCTCGGGCGTGATCATGGTCTTCGACGAGACCACCGACCTGGTCGGCACGCTGCGGCGGATCGCGCAGTTCTTCCGGGACGAGTCGTGCGGTCAGTGCGTCCCGTGCCGGGTCGGCAGCGTGCGGCAGGAGGAGCTGCTCGCCCGGCTGGCGGCCGGCTCACGGGTGCGCTCGCGCGAGGAGGAGCTCGGGCTGTTGCGGGACATCGGCCAGGCGATGCGCGACGCGTCGATCTGCGGCCTCGGCCAGACGGCGTCGTCGGCGATCGAGTCGGTGCTTCGGCAGCCGGACCTGGTGGCGCTGTGAGCGACGGCCTGAGCATGGATCGCGACCCGGCGCCGGACCCGCACGCCCCGCACGCCGGGGAGGCCCCGGGCGCGCAGCCTTTGACCGAGATCGTCCTCATGCCTCCGGCCCGGCCGTCTCGCCCGCCGGCCCCACCAGCGGTCGAGGCGCCACCGGCCGTCGAGCTGACGATCGACGGCGAGGCGGTCACCGTCCCGGCCGGCACGACGATCCTGGGCGCCTGCCGGCAGATCGGGGTCGACACCCCGACGCTGTGCTACGTGGACAACCTGGCGCCGGTCAACGTCTGCCGCGTGTGCGTCGTCGAGGTCACCGGCTCGCGCGTCCTCGTCCCCGCCTGCTCGCGTCCGGTCGAGGCCGGGATGGAGGTCCAGACCGACTCGGACCGCGTCCGCCTGTCGCGGCGGATGGTCCTCGAGTTCCTGGGCTCGTCCGTCGACCTGTCCCTGGCCGGGCCGATCGCCCCGGACGGGTCGATGTCGGCGTACGCGGCTCGCTACGGCGCCGATGCCGGGCGGTACGGGCCGCCGGCCGAGCCCTCCGGCGCGGGCGAGCGAGACGGGCGCGAGGCCGGCCACCACCACGCGCCGGGCGGTGACGCCGCGGCCGCGACCGTCGCCCAGCCGACGAAGGTCGACAACGACCTCTACGTCCGCGACTACGCCAAATGCATCCTCTGCTACAAGTGCGTCGACGCGTGCGGCGACCAGGCCCAGAACACGTTCGCCATCGCGGTCGCCGGCCGCGGCTTCGATGCCCGGATCTCGACCGAGCAGGCCGTCCCGCTGCCGGAGTCCGCGTGCGTCTACTGCGGCAACTGCATCGGCGTCTGCCCGACCGGTGCCCTGATGTTCAAGTCGGAATACGACATGCGCGAGGCGGGGACGTGGGACGAGGCGGCCCAGACCCGCACCGACACCATCTGCCCGTACTGCGGGGTCGGGTGCGCCGTCACGCTCCACGCGCAGGACGATCGGATCGTGAAGGTCACCTCGCCCATGGATTCGTCGGTGACCGACGGCCACCTGTGCATCAAGGGCCGCTTCGGCTTCGAGTTCGTCAACAACCGGCCGGAGCCGCCTCGCGACGCTTGACCCTGCCTACGAGCGACGTCCCAGCAGGAAGAAGGCCTCCGTCGAGCCTTTGCCCTTGAGCTCGATGGAACCGCGCGGCTCGAGCTCGAATGACTCCACGAGCCCGGTCGCGACCGCCTCGGAGACCTGGATCCGGCCGGGCGGCGCCGCTCATCTCGAGCCGGCTCGCCACGTTCACGGTGTCGCCCCACAGGTCGTAGACGAACTTGCTCGTGCCGATGACCCCGGCCACGACCGGGCCGCGATGGATCCCGATCCGCACCTGCCATGGTTCGCCGACGGCCGCCACCTCCGCCTGCATCGCGAGCGCCAGGTCCGCGGCCGCTCGGACGTGGTCGCCGCGCGACCCGGGGAGCCCGGCGGCCGCCATGTAGGCGTCGCCGATGGTCTTGATCTTCTCGACCCCGAGCGCGGCGCAGCGTCGCGTCAAAGGCAGAGAACATCGCATTCAGGGCCGAGACCACCGTCGCGACCGGCAGGCGCGACGAGATCTCGGTGAACCCGACGAAGTCACTGAAGATCACCGCCACGTCCTCGTGCCGATCGGCGATCAGCCCCTCGCCCGCCCCGAGCCGGTCGATGATCGCCTGCGGCAGGACGTTGAGCAGGAGGTCGTGCGATCGTTTCCGTTCGATCTCGAGCTCGTCCCGGATCCGGTCGAGCAGCCGCGCGTTGGTGTCGCGGATCTGCTCGACCTCGCGCAAGGTGGCCTCGACCCGGGCCACGCGCCGAGCCAGGCGAGCGTTCTCCCTGCGGAGATCGTCGGAGCCGCGCTCGGCATCGACGGCGGGCTTGTCCGTCACGTGCCGAGGAGCAGCGTCGTGAAGGTCTCGTTGAAGTACCGGCTCGAGGTGGTTCCCCGGATCGGGCCGATCTCGCCGAAGCAGTACAGGCCGGCGATCGGCATCGACGGGCCGTAGACCGTCCGGGCGAGCTCGGCCTCGACGGCGGTCCGCGACCCGAGCAGGAAGCGCCGGACCGCGCAGGAGAAGATCAGTGCCGCCTCGGGCCGCGCGCCGGCGGGGAACTCGGCGGTCGCCCGGTGGAGCGCCGCCTCGGCGCCGGCGAGGATCTCGGCCGTGTCGGCGGTCGTCAGCTGGACCGTCGCCCCGACCGGGATCGTGCCCGACACGAAGACCGATCCCGTGGCCACGTCGGTGCCCCCGATCGCCCTGAGGTACGACTCGTCGCCGTCGGGCTCGAGGACCGCCAGCGGGTTCCCGTACGACGCCGGACCGGTGACGTCGAGATAGCGGGCCAGGAATGCGATCGCGGGCTGCCCGTCGATCTCGTGGACCACGCCGGACGCGACTCGTGTCACGGTCCCGGTGGCGCCCAGGGTCCGCCAGCCGGTGCCGAGCGCAGTCGAATGGGCGATCGGGCCGGAGAAGAGCAGGACCGCGACGCCGTCGTCCGTGACGCGATCCGCGCAGAACTGGAACGACGGTCGCGATGGACGCGAAGTCACGACCGGCCGATGTCCCGCCGACCATCGTCACGCCCTCGGGCAGCGCCCGCGCCATGGCATCCAGGGTTCGCTGCGGATCGGTGCCGAACCCCTCGGTCAGCAGGACGCAGATCCTCGGCGCTCGGTTCGTCGCGGCGATCGCCTGGCCGACTGCTTCGCGGCATGCCGCCTCGACGTCGACGCCGAGGCCGCTGCCCATCCCGGCGGTGATGTCCACCGTGTCCGACGCGAACAGGGCGAGGGCGATCGAGTCCTCCTGGTAGCCGTTGATCGAGGAGATCTCGGCGGCGGAGGTCGTGCCCATCACGGTCGCGGTCGGGAACGCCTCGGCGACGGCGGCCAGGATCGACGGGTCGAAGCTGTCGAATGCCGAGAACAGGACCCCGGCCTGGGGCACCTGGCTGCCGAGCGTCGTCCGGCACTGGTCGATGGCGGTCGCGATCGCGTCAGCTGGGTCGACATCGTCGCCCTGACCGACCGCCATCGTGAGCATTCGCACCTCCTCCGGCGCACTCTACATCCGGCGCAGGGCGTGCCGGACCGGTAGGCTAGCCGTCGTGGTTGAGGTCGGATTGGGCGCAGGCCCTCGCCTGGCGGATGCGTCGTCACGAGCTCGACCCGATCGGCGGCCTGCCGGTCGCCGAGTGGTCGCGGATCGCCTGTCGCGGTGTCCAGGCCCAGGTCGCCTCGTCGGCCGAGCTGGCCGTCCGCGTGCGGAGCGACGCCGTGCGGGCCGGGCGACGTGGCTCGAGGCGCTCGCCGCCGGCGACCTGATCAAGACCTGGGCGATGCGCGGGACGCTCCACCTGCTCACGCCGGAGGACGCGGGCGCTCCCTGTCGCTCCTGGCCGCGGGCCGACCGTGGGAGCGGCCGGCCTGGCAGCGCTACTTCGAGATGGATCCGGCGACGACGAACCGGTTCCGCGACGCGGTCCGTGGAGGCGCTCGACGGACGGACGCTCACGCGCGAGGAGCTGATCGAGGTCGTGACCGTCAAGCGCGGGCTCGAGCACCTCGGCGACGGGCTCCGGTCGGGCTGGGGGACGCTGTTCAAGCCGGTCGCCTGGCAGGGCGAGCTGTGCTTCGGGCCGCGGCCGGAAACCGCGTGACGTTCATGCGGCCCGACCAGGCGGCGAAGCGGTGGGCCGGCGTGCCCGAACCCGAGGTCGCCGGGTCCGATCGCCTTCGCTCGCCTACGTCGGTGCCTATGGTCCGGCGACGGTGAACGGCTTCCGGAACTGGCTGTGCCGCGGCCTCATCCCGACGCCGACAGATCACGGTCGTGGATCGACGAGCTCGGCGACCGGCTGGCCGCCGTCGAGCTCGACGGCGAGACGGCGTACGTCCCGGCCGAGCACCTCGACGACCTCGCCGCCACGAAGCCGTCGAAGACGGTCCGGCTGCTCGGTGGCTTCGATCAATGGGTCCTCGGACCGGGCACGGACGACCGGCACGTCATCGCCCCGGCGACGGCGGGCCGATGTCAGCCGCCAGAGCGGCTGGATCGCGCCGGTCGTCGTCGCCGGCGGCGTGGTGTCCGGGACCTGGGAGCTGGACGGCGACGACGTGCGGGTCGCCTGGTTCCGGGAGGCCGGCAAGCCCCCGCGCATGAAGCTCGAGGGCGAGGTCAGCCCGGTCTGTCGGGCATCCTCGATCGCGAAGCTGGGACTGACGATCACCGAGGGGTGACCGTCGTCCGGCGGCCTACCCCGAGCCCGCTCAGGTCGCGAAGGTCGATCCGCTCGTCGTTGGCGTAGACGTTGAAGCCGTCGCCGCGGAGGAAGCCGACGAGCGTGACGTCGAGACGTTCGGCGGTCTCGATCGCGAGGTCGGACGGCGCCGACACGGCGCAGACGATCGGGATCCCGGCGACCGCCGCCTTCTGGACGATCTCGAAGCTGACCCGGCCGGACACCATCAGGATCCGGTCGTGGAGGGGCATCGCGCCCCGCGAGGACCTGCGAGCCGACGAGCTTGTCGAGCGCGTTGTGGCGACCGACGTCCTCGCGGATCGCGATCAGCTCGCCGCGCGGCGTGAACAGACCGGCCGCGTGGAGCCCGCCCGTCTCGTCGAATGCCCGCTGGGCGGCCCGCAGCAGGTCGGGCAGGGCGAGGACGACCGGCCGCGCCGACGACCGGGCCGTCCGGGAGCGGGTCGGTGCGGAGGGCGACCTCGTCGATCGACGCCTTGCCGCAGATCCCGCACGACGCCGTCGCGACGAAATGTCGCTCCGCGACCTTCGAGTCGTCGAACGGGCGTCGACAGCCGGACCACGATCGTGTCGTCGGGCTGGCTCAGCGAGCGCGGGTCGCCGCCCGCGGTGCCGAGCACCTCCTGGCCGTCGAGCAGGCCCTCCGTCCAGAGGAAGCCGACCGCCAGCTCGGCCTCGTGGCCCGGGCGTCCGCATCGTGACGGCGACCGCGACGGGATCCTGGCGCGGCCCGGCCGCGCGGATCTCCAGCGGGGCCTCGCCGACCACCCGGTCGTCGCGGACCTCGAGCGAGTCGCCGCGGATCGGCCACGATCCGGCGGCTGGTGACGTGCCGGATCGGCGGAAGGTCGTCGACGCTCACGTGGCACCGGCCGGGCACGAGGTCGCCTCGAGCGCCCGCGCCGAACGCGGTCAGCGCGTCGGTGGCGACCTGGGCCGCGTCGAGCGCGTCCCCGAGCGCCGCCAGGCCGGCAAGCCCACCGCCCGTGTCGGCCCAATGCGATGAAGCGGTCGGCGGCCGCTGCCGTAGGCGTCGAGCATCGCGCCCGCCGCGTGTGCGCCGCGGCGTAGCAGTCGGCCGGCGGGTGCTCGCGCAGCCAGTCACGCTCGCTGTCGACGAAGTCGAGGATCGCGACCGAGGCGCGCCGTGACGGCGACCGGATCCTGTGCCTGCGACGGCGGCGGTCAGGTCCTTGTTGAGCGTCATCGACCGTCGACCGGTCGTCGTTGACCCGTTGCAGGAACTCGGCGTATGCGCGGCCGGGGCCGCCGCTCGCGCGAGGCGGGACCGTCGTGGCGGGCGGCGCGGAGGACGGCGTCGACGGTCGGCGTCGGCGTGGCGAGTCGGCGACGGCGCTGCGGTCACGGTGGCGGCGGGGATCAGCCCGCCCGAGCCGGTCGGTGCGCTCGAGGGCAACGCGGTTCCGCGCGGCCCGGCGACCGCCACCAGCGCCACCACCACCACGACGACCGCGAGCCTCCGAGCAGCAACCACCGGCGCGTCGACATCCGCACGGAGTGTACGGGGGTTTCGCGGCGAGGCCGGAACTGCTCGTCTTGGACTGGCCATCATGGGCCGATGCTCGACGACGCCGACCGCGCATTCCTCGGCATGGCGCGCCGCGCCGTGCTGGCCACGATCGCGCCAGACGGCGGGGCGCGGCTCGTCCCGATCTGCTTCGCCGTGGCCGACGACGCGCCGGTCCTCTACACGCCGCTCGACGACAAGCCGAAGCGCGTCGACGACCCGCTCGCGCTCGCGCGCGTCCGCGACATCCTCGCCGACCCGCGGGTGACCGTGCTGGTCGATCGCTGGGACGAGGACTGGGGCCGCCTGGCGTGGCTGCGCTGCGACGGTCGGGCGGAGCTCCTCGACCCGGGGCTCGCGATCACGCGGCCGCCGTCGCCGCCCTTCGCGCGACGATACGCGCAGTACGCGACGCACGACCTGGAGGCCCGACCGCTGATCGCGATCACGGTCGACCGCGTGGTTCGCTGGGCTGCGGCGCCGCCCTAGCGGTCGAGGAAGATCGCCGTGCCGGTCGGCCGGAGGCAGTGCGTCGAGCTCATCGCCTGGAGGTAGCCGCCGGCGTTGAGCGTGGCCACGATGTCGCCCTCGCTGACCGGCGGCATCGCGTAGTCCTCGGCGAAGACATCCCCGGCCTCGTTGATGTGGCCCGCGACGGTCACGGTCTCGGTCCGCGCGGCGCCGGCCGCCCGGCAGACGACGAACTCCTGCGCGAACCGGTAGATGAAGTACGCTGCAGTTGACGTTCCAGCCGATGTCGAGCCCGACGAACGTGACACCGCGACGCCGCTCCACGGTCACGACCTCGCCGAGCAGCACGGCCGCATCCTTGGACAGCAGGTCGCCGGGCTCGCAGGTGACCGTCACGCCGAGCGGACCGAGGTGGCGAGCGAGGACCGCCGCGTAGGCGTCGAGATCGACCCCGCGCTCCTGCTCGCGGGCTGGGGCCCCGAGCCCGCCGCCGACGTTGACCTCGACGATCGCGTGCCCGGCGGCCGGCAGAACCGTCGACCGCCTCGACCGCCCGCGACGAGCGCCCGCTCGAAGCCAGCCGAGCCCTCGGCCAGCCAGCCGGAACCCGCGTGGAAGTGGACCGTGTCGATCGCGAGGTCGTGGCGCGCGGCGGCGGCGATGGCGTCCGCCAGCCGCTCGAGCCCGATCCCGAACTTCGTCGGCCGGTCGCCGGCGTACTCGAGATGCTCGTTGTAGCCGGCACCGGTCCCCGGATCGATCCGCAGCCCGATCGCGGTGCCCGGAGCACGCCGGCCGTACCGCTCGACCTGGCTGATCGCGTCGAGGTTGAGATGGACGCCGTGGCGGAGGAGGACGTCGAGGTCCCGTTCCGACACGTTCGTCCCGGTGTAGCTGATCTCGGCGGGCAGCCAGCCACATTCGATGGCCCGTTCCACCTCGCCCGGCGAGCAGGCATCGATCCCGACACTGTCCGCCGACCCGGGCGCGCCGAGACCCCGGAACACCGCGAGGACCTCGGGCAGCGGGTTGGCCTTGAGCGCGAACCGGACGCGGTGGGACAGGCCGGCGCCGGCCAGCGCGGCCTGCAGCCGCGTGCGTTCTCGGCGAACCGCGCGCGGTCGTAGACGAAGAGGGGCGTGCCGTGCTCGCGTGCGAGGGTCTCGGCGTCGACGCCCACCACGCGCAGCCGACCGGTCTCGTCGATGTCGAGGCCCGGCCGGACCCACCACGGCGCAGCCGCGATCACCACGCCGCGGGCCCCGCGCAGGTTCGCGGTGTCAGGCCTGTCAGGCTTGGGCCTGCGACCGCCCGGCCGACGGCGTCCAGCGGTCCGGTCCGTCCTCGACGGCAACACCGATGCGATTCGAGGAGCCGGTCCGATGCCGCGGCGATCTCGGCGATCGCCGACTCGAACGCCTCGGCGTTGCGGGCGGACGGTGTCCGGTAGCCGCTGATCTTGCGGACGTACTGGCGGGCGGCAGCCTCCAGCTCGCCGGTCGTCGCGGCCTCGTCGGCGCGACGGAGGGTCTTGATGCTTCGGCACATGGCAGGAGGGTACAGGCGGATGGCGACGTACGCTACCGTCGATGCAGGCCACACCCGCAGAACGTCGCCTGCCACGCGTCGTGCTCGTGGTCGTGGCGATCGCGGCGGGCCTGGCCATTGCGCTGCTGGTCGACATCACCCGGTCGGGGGGCATGGGAGCCTGGCTCGCACGGCACCGGCTCCCCGTCCCGTACGTGGCCGCCGGCCAGCGGTTCGATGTCGCCGGACGCGCGCTCTATCTCGACTGCCGGGGCACCGGCTCGCCGACGATCGTGCTCGAGGCTGGCTCCGGCGCGGACAGCTCGACCTGGGCGGCTGTGCACGACGAGCTGGCCGCCACGACCAGGACGTGCGCGTACGACCGGGCGGGCCGCGGCCGCAGCGATCCCCGCGCCGCCCGCACGCTGCGCGACGCTGCGATCGACCTGCGGGTCCTGCTCGCGACCGCCGGCGCGGACCCGCCGTTCGTGGTCGTCGGGCATTCGCTCGGCGGCGCGTACGGCCGAGTGTTCGCCGCGGCGTACCGAGCGGACGTGGCCGGCCTCGTGCTGGTCGACGCGTTCGAGCCGGACCTCGAGGAGGCATGGATCCATCCGCTCCTTGGCGGGTTGCGCGGCGAGTACGCGGCACGCCTGGACGGTCTCCGTGCGCAAGTGACCGCTGTCGACGGCCTCGATTGGGCGACGAGCGAGGACCAGCTTCGGGCGAGCGACCTCGCCGGCATGCCGATCGAGGTGCTCGTCGCGCCACGTGGCGAGCCCCGCCTCGATGGGCCGACGAACGAGGCGATCGCCGCGGCGAGCGAAGCGAGCGAGCGGTCGCTGTCGCCCGGGCACGTCACCTACACGATCGCGTGGGGCGCCGGCCACAACATCCAGTTCGACCGGCCGGACCTCGTCATCGCCGCGGCGGGACGGCTCGTCGACCTGGCGCGCTCAGGCCCTTGACACCGGGCGACTACCATCGACGCTGGCGCGCGGTTCGAGGGACGGGATCTCCGGGGAGGTTGAGATGACGAGCGTCCGCGTCGGTGACTTCCGGCCGTCGGTCCACGGCTTCCACTTTCGCAATTCCTTCGCCCGGGACCCGATCCGGCGGTTCCAGCTCGGCAACGTCGCGACACTCGACATCGGCGATGCGGCGAACGGATTGTGCGGCGGGATGTCGTACGCCGCCCGTGACCTGTGGGAGTACAAGGTCCCGCCGCCGGCCGATCCGTCGCCACCGGCGCGCGGTGACCCGCGCTTCGACTACCTCGTCAACCGCCAGGTCGACAGCTTCGGCAATGGCGTCGTGCCCCTCCGCTTCTACAAGCTGATGGACCCCAACCGGCCCGCTCGCGAGCCGCTGTGGGCCGAGCTGCTGGGCCGGATCGGGATCGATCGCCACAGCCGGACGTGGGTGATGCTCAACGTCGAGTGGCCGGCCATCCGGCGCGACCTCGATTCGGGCAGCCTGGCCACGGTCGGCCTCGTCAAGGTCGTCAGCCTCGACCCCAACCAGCTCGGGCTCAACCACCAGGTGGTGGCCTACGGCTACGACCTCGAGGGCTCGATCGTGACCCTTCACCTCTACGACCCGAACTACGCCGGCGACGAGACGGTCACCCTGTCGTTCGACACCGCCGACCCGCGAGGCACGATCACGCCGACCTGGTCGCAACCCCCAGACACGGTCTACTGCTTCTTCCGCTGCCCGTACGACAAGAAGGACCCCGCGCCGTTCCGGTGATCGCCGTTCAGCGTCGGAGCACGTACGTATCCCACAGCGAGCCGGCGAAGTAGCGGCTGAAGCCGAGCAGGGCGAGCCCGTAGGTGATCGGGTCGCGGCCGCGGATGATCCGGAACGTCGTCATCTGGCGGGCAAGGTCCGGGATGCGGAGCTGGAGGATGCCGCTGCCGACGATCTCGCCGTCGTCGGTGTCGCCGCGGTAGACGGTCGAGAAGAGCGTGGTCGTGTCGGTCCAGGCGTCGAACGGGGCATCCTGGGCGACCCTCTTGACCCCGACGAACCGGTAGGGCTCACCGGCCGGCCCCGTGAACGGCAGGGTGTAGCGCATCTCCCGCTCGGCCGAGCCGACGAGGTCCAGGAGGTTGAACGTCCCGTCGTGGATCCTGAGCCGGCCGCCGAGCGCCGGGCAGATGACGAACCCCTTTGCGGTCCCGACCCGGGTCGGGTCGTCGAGGAACACGTCGAGGTCCTCGATCGAGATCGCCAGGTGGACCTCGAGCTTCGCATCGTCGCCGCGAGCGGCGTCCCAGCCCAGCTGCGGATCGGCCTCCCCGACCGTCCAGGCGCCTCGCATCTTCTCGATGAAGCGAAGACCTTGCGGTGGCGCCAGCGGCCCGGTCGGCTCGAACGGGACGTCGTTGGCGGCGAGGTAGGCGCGCGCGTCGCGAACGCCCATGTCGACGATACGGCTCATGTCGCCCGCGGAGAAGAACAGCAGGTAGTCGAGAGGCACCGGCGTCGGATGGCGGATGACGTGGACGCGGATCTCGCGGTGCTCGGTGTCGGTGCCGGCGCGGACCGCCCGGTTGATCGCCTCGATCTGGCGCAGCTCCTCGTAGAACCGGCCGTCGGCGATCGCCTCGATGATGTTGAAGTAGCCGGCGTACGGCCCCGGGCGGTAGGTAGCCGTCTCCGACACGGTCCAGATGACCCAGATCTCGTCCGCTCCCCGGGCGATCGCCTCGGACAGGTTGGCGTCCTTCCAGTAGACGCCGTCGATGTAGGTCTTGCCGTCCAGCTCGACCGCCGGGAACCAGATCGGGAGCGCGAAGCAGGCCGTGAACAGCTCGGGACGTCAGGTCCGTGCCGGGGTGCGTCTCGAACGCCTTGTCCGTGAAGTTGTAGACGTTGTAGGTGCCGGCCGGCTCGTTGCGCCGGACCCGCTCGAAGTCGACGCCCCAGACCGGGAGCTGGCGCAGGAGCCGGTCGAATGTCAGCAGCGACGGCAGGCGCCACGGCGCGAGGTATCGCCAGACCGGCTGCAGCGAGGTCAGGTCGAACGGCCCCGTGTTCCGCCAGTTGTCGGCGATCCGCGTGCCGGACAGGCCGGACTGGAGCTGGGCCAGGTTGAGACAGCCACCGCTCGTCCCGTCGGCGTGGGCGAACTCGAGCCCGGCCTCATCGAGCAGGACCTGGAGGACGCCCGCCTGGTAGCCGACCTTCATCCCGCCACCGGCCAGGATCAGCGAGCGACGGACCTGGCGCGCTTCCGTTTCCCCCGAAGCGGCCACGTCAGCGGCCCTCCGCCACGATGATCGCGGCGATCCGCTCCGCCAGCGTCGCGATCGTCCGCGACGGATTTGCCCCGAGCGCTTCAGGGACGATCGCGCCGTCCGCGACGTAGAGGTTGGGCTGGCCCCAGACCCGCCCGCGGTGGTCGACCACGCTCGTCGCAGGATCGGTGCCCATGTTGCAGCCCCCCAGTGGATGCGGCGTGATGAGATAGCCGAGGAACGACCACGTGAGCGGCACGACCGGGATGCCGCCGGTCGCACGAGCGAGGCGGTCGTGCATCGCGGCGATCGCCTCGATCGTCGGTCGCGAGGCGGTGACGTCCCAGTCGATCCACGCCTGTCGTGGGCCGAACAGGCCGAGCCACCGACGCCGGAGCCGGACGGTCCCGTCCGCTGCGTCGCGGCCCTGGGCGAACCACGGCATGACGTCGCTGAAGTCCTCGGTGTCGCCCAGGGCAGCCTTCAGGCCCGCGATGGCGACTCGCTCGCGACGGAGAGGACGCCCGCGCGTCGAGGCGCCGCTCAGCCACGCCCCGACGATGGCGGGGAAGCCGCCGTCCTCGATGATGAACGGCCGCCCGTCGACGGAGCCGTCGCGGAAGTCGATCGCGCTGGTGATCGTCGGACCGATCGTGGGATCGACCCGCCGGCCCGCGTGGAGACCGATCGTCAGGAAGTCGCCGTTGCTGCTCCAGCCGCGGCCGAGGGCGGCCGGCAGGTCGGGCATCGTCCGGGCCTCGTTGCGACTCCGCAGCAGGAGCTCGGTGGAGCCGAGCGAGCCGGCGGCGACGACCACGATCCGCGCCTCGTCGATGACGGGCACGCGCCGGCCCGCCTCGAGGCGGTCGGACCGGACCCGGTAGCCATCGCCGGAACGCTCGATCGAACGGACCAGGTGGAGCGGCCGGACCTCGGCGCCGTGGCGCTCGGCCCGGGGCAGGTAGTTGAGATCGAGCGTGTTGCGCGCGAGCACCGGGCAGCCGATGTCGCACTCTCCGAGGTGGACGCATGTCCCCTGCTCGAGCCCCTCGGCGTTCGTGAAGCGGCGCGAGCGTGAAGGGTCGAGCCGGTCGTCCGCCGCCGGGTCCCAGCCCGGGTCGAAGTTGACGGCCAGATCGAGGGGTCGGAACCGGTCGGCATGACCGGTCGCCGTCGCGGCCTCGCGCATCAACGCGGTGCGGGCGGGCCATTGGCCGGCGGGCACGGGCTGGATGTTCATCATCCGCGCGACGGCGGCCGAGTAGGGCGCCAGCTCGGAATGCGTGATCTCGGCCGGCCAGCCGGCCTCGAACGTCGTCCGGTCGGCTTCGAGGCTGATGTTGGCGTAGACCAGCGAGCCGCCGCCGACGGCCGCGCCCTGGGCGACGGCCATCGACTTGAAGATCCGGAAATCGAGCCAGCCGTTGTCCCGTTCCGGATGGTCCTGGTCCCAGCGCCAGGCATCGCCGGGCTCGCGCGGGAAGTCCGCGGCGCCCCAGCGCCGGCCACGCTCCAGCACGAGGACCCGGTAGCCGGCCTCGGCCAGGCGGCACGCCGTCACCGCCCCGCCGAACCCGGAGCCGATGACGATGGCGTCGTGGGCGAACGGCATCAGCCCGCGGGATCGACGTACGTCGCCTGGGTCTGGCGGGTGAGATAGCGGCCCCACGGCGTGGTGCCACCGGCCGGGGCCTTTCCGTCGGCCAGCGGCGGCGCGGTCTGGGCGTAGAAGTCCTGCCACCACTTGGCCGACTGCCAGATCGCCTCAGGACAGCTCGACGCGGACGCCAGGCCGGGCGTCACCTCGACATCGATGAGTCCGAACGCCAGCTCGACGAGGACGGCGCTCGGCAGGCCCGATCCCTCGAGCAGCGGGTTGCGGCCGTCCTCGGTGCCCCAGACGAAGCCGAGCCAGTCGACGACGAGGGCCGGCAGGTCGGCCGTGCTCCGCTGGGTCTTGAGGCGATCGGCCGCATCGAGGACCTCCCGCGACGAGCCCGGGAACCGCAGGACCGCGATGTTCGGATAGCGATCCGGGTCGTCGAAGCGGGCCAGCGGGAGGGTCACGATGGCGTTCGTGGCCGGGATCGTGGCGGCGTCCTCCCACCCCTCGAGCGTCGCCGTGAGCAGCTCGTCGCGGTCGCGGATCAGGCCGACGAGCGACCAGTAGCTCGGTGTCAGGTCGTGGCGGGCGTGCGCCTGGGCGATCCGGACCCGGAAGTCGGCGACCGACGTCCCACCGATCAGCACGACGTCGCCGGGCTCGCCGAGCTTGTGCTCGCGTCGGACCTCGCGGAGCCACGCCTGGTTACCCTGGGGACGGCGGCGACGTCCGGTCCCGGGCGGGGCGGCTGCAGCAGCCGCCCCTGGCGGGGGTCCGCCCGCGGCCGGTTGCGGTTGGAGCATCGCGTTCTGCTCGGCGGCGCCCGACTGGCGCATCGGGATCATGGCTTCCCTCCTAGCTGATCTCGTAGGTGAACTCGTGCGACGGCGTCGGCAGTCGCCCGTTGGTCTCGACCGGCCAGGCACGGATCCGCATGCGGACGAACGCGCCGGATCGGTCGAACCCGATCGTCGTGAACTGGTTGGCGTTCAGCCGGAACGCCTCGGCCGTGCGGACGGGCCGCCGAGCCATGCCGGGGATGGCCGCCGCCGGGAACTCCGCGGGCGCTTCGTGCCACGTGTTCGGGGGGACCTTGGCGACGAGCGCGAGCGGCGAGGCGACCACCTCGACCACGTCGCGACCCGGCTCGATCTGGCTCACGGCCACCCGACCGAAATGGACGTCGCCGGTCAGGATCACGATCGTATGTCGGGCCGCCATGAGGGCGGCGACGAGCCGCGGATACTGCGCGAAATCGGGAAGGCCGTAGTCCATGAACCTTCCCTTGATCCCGGATTGGGCGCTGAACAGGAGCTGGCCGACGACGAGGCAGCCCGGCCCGTCCAGCCCAGCAGCCCACGCCTCGATGGCGAGCAGCTCGGCTTCGCTGGTGAACGCAGCAGTCGCCTCGGTCCGCTCGATCCGGGTATCGGCGACGAAGAAGGAGAGCCGGCCGACGCGGAACGTGGAGCTGGGTCCAGCCGGACGCTGGAAGGCCTCGTAGAGCGCTGTTGCCGCGC
This sequence comes from uncultured Chloroflexia bacterium, assembly GCA_963842695.1. Lineage (GTDB taxonomy): Bacteria > Chloroflexota > Limnocylindria > Limnocylindrales > CSP1-4 > SPCO01. Next base: position 25,125 of record CAWJHK010000011.1, on the reverse strand, counting down.
GCCTCCACGCCCCCCGCCCCTCGGCCGACCAGGTGTCGCGGGCGATGACCGTGGCGTTGGGTGCGTTGTTCCAGAAGTCATGGTCGTCGGAGCTGAACCACGTGCCGCCCGTACGGAGGAGCTCGCGAAAGCCTCCGGTCTGGTTCCAGGCCTTCGCGTAGTTGGCGAGGTGGCGGCCGCGGAGATCGTCCTCGTCGTGCGTGTGGAAGAGGAACTCCATCGTCGGCTGGTCGAGGTAGACCTGGTCACCGCACAGGATCTTGATCTCGGGCTGGGCATCGGCCGGAAGGAGAGCGAAGGCACGGCCGGCGTTGCCGGCTCCGTCGGCGCCCTGCGAGAAGCACGAGCCAAGCAGCACCGTGAACGGCCGCTCCTCGATCGTGGGGATGTCCATCGGGAGCGTCGATGCGAAGGCGGTTGCCGCGGCCACCACCACGCCGTCGCGCAACAGCTCGCAGCGGTAACGCGTTCGGGGCTGCAGTCCCTGGATCGTGACGCGAGCGTACTGGATGGTCCGGCCGCGCCCGCCGACCGAGCCTTGCCACGCGCCGACGGCGGCGGAGGCGACCTGCCCCGCGCCGGACCGGACCGTCACGGAGAGGCTGGCCGGGGTCACGTTCGTTTCATCCAGGGCTCCGACCCACAGCTGGACGCGGTCCTGGCCGACCTCGTGTGGGACGAGCATGAGGGGCATCGAGCGGTCCCCCGAAAACCTCGCGCCCGCGCGCCGACGCGACGCCGCCAGTGTGGGGCCACCACCGTGGCGACCGCAAGCCGCCCGGTGCTAGCGGGAGCGCGCCGACCGATCAGCCGCCGGAGCCGAGCCGCCAGTCGATGCTTCCAGTGAAGCAATGGCGCAGCAGGTCGCACGCGCCGTGGGTCAGGTCCCATGTCCGGCCGGCCACGTACGGGCCGCGGTCGACGACGGGCACCGTCAGGGTTCGCCCTCGGTAGCGGAACGTGACCAGGGTCCCGCACGGCAGCGTGCGGTGGGCGACGCCGACGAGGCCCTTGGTGAGCGTCTGGCCGCAGGCGGTCCCGTTGCCGTAGAAACGCGGGCCGTACCACGAGATGTTGCCGTCGTGGCGCCACCCATTCGTGCTGACGGCCGGGCCGGCCTTGCTCACGCCACGCGGGGCCGCGGCCCCCTGGGCGGGTCGAACCAGAGCCGGGGAAGGCTCGGTTCGCAGGTTCGGCTCGACGAGGGTCGAGCTTCCGTCCAGGGTCCCGTTGGAACGGGCCTCCGGATCGGACGGCTGGATCGTCACCGTCGTCCCACGCGCCAGCGTTGCGACCTCGACGATGTCGAAGAGATCGGGATCCACGGTCGCGATTGGGGTTGGGGCCTTCGATCCGACCGGGACCGGGACGGCGACCACGGCGAGTGTGGCGATGAGCGCCACGCTCGCGACGATCTTGGGGCGTCGCACGTCTGCAGGGACCCTACCATGGATCGCGATGATGGGAGCGACCGCATCCCGTTCCGTGCCGGCTCGAACCTATCGAGTCGACGGCCCGCTCGACCTCGCCCGAACCCTCGGGCCACTGTCTCGAGGCCCCGGCGACCGCACGATCCGACTGGCCCGCGGCCGGGCCTGGCTTGCCACGCGAACGCCCGACGGCCCGGCCACGCTGGCCGTCTCGCACCACGGCGACGAGGTCAGGGCCGACGCCTGGGGACCCGGCGGCGACCGTGCGCTCGACCACGTCCCGGCCCTCCTGGGCCTCGATCGGCCGGTCGCGACGATCCCGGACGGCCACCCGCTCGTCACCCGACTGGCACGCCTGGCGCCCGGGATCCGGATCCCGCGCACGGCGGCCGTCCTCGAATCCCTGCTGCCGGCCATCCTCGAGCAGAAGGTGACGGGCCAGGAGGCGCGCCGCGCGTGGGTGGGCCTCATCCGGGCCCACGGCGAGCCCGCGCCCGGGCCGCCCGAGCTCGGCCTTCGTCTGATCCCGGCGCCGGCGACGCTCGCGGCGCTCCCCTACTACGCCTATCACCCGTTCGGGGTCGAGCAGCGTCGTGCCGAGCTGATCCGGCGTGTCGCCTCACGGGCGCCCTGGTTCGAGGCGATCGTCGACCTGGCGTTCGCCGACGGCTACGCCCGGCTGACGGCCGTCCCCGGGATCGGGCCGTGGACGGCTGCCGAGGTCGGCGTCCGGGCGCTGGGCGACGACGATGCGGTGAGCGTCGGCGACTTCCACCTCAAGAACCTCGTGGCGTTCGCGCTGGCCGGCGAGCCGCGCGGCACCGACGAGCGGATGCTCGAGCTGCTCGAGCCCTACCGCGGCCGGCGTGCGGTCGTCGTCCGGCTCCTCGAGCTGAGCGGGATCCGCGCGCCGCGCTACGGGCCGCGACTCTCCGGACGACGGATCGAGGACCTCTAGGGCAGCGAGCGCTGCTCCGCGAGGCCGGCCCGGTACACGGCGACGGCCTCGGCGAACTGGGCGACGGTCTCGGGCGTGGACGGTTCGAGGGACGGCGATGAGATGGTCCGCACCGGCGTCGGCGTGTGCCCGCAGGCCCGCGGCGATCACGTCGGCCGTACCCGATAGGCCGCGCCGGGACGTGCCGGCCGCGGCGGCCGCGGCGGCCCCGTAGCGCACGTTCACCCCGACCGTGATCCCGAGCGTCGCCGGATCCCGACCGACCCGCTCGCACGCCGCCGCGAGCTCGCCGCGGACCCGCGCCAGTCGCTCGTCGGGCAGGCCGAACCACGCCAGGTTCCAGGCATCGGCGTGGCGCGCCGTCAGCTCCAGCATGCGCGGGCCCTTGGCGGCGACCAGGATCGGCAGGTTCGGGCGGGCGGGTGGCAGCAGCACGGCGTCGCGCGCCGTCACGAACCGCCCCTCGAGGTGGCCCGACCTTCGCGGATGAGCCCGGTGATGACCGCCAGCGACTCCTCGAACCGGCCGACCTTGTGGTCGGTCGGGTATCCGAACGCCTCGAACTCCGGGTCGTGCCAGCCGGACCCGATGCCGAGGATCAGCCGGCCGCCGCTGACGTGGTCGAGCGTCGCCGCCATCTTGGCCTGAGAGCGCGGGGTTGCGGAACGCAGTGCACAGGACGATCGTCCCGAGCTCGACGCGCTTCGTCGCCTCGGCGATGGCGGCGAGGATCGTCCAGCACTCGTGGATCCCGGTCTTCTCGCCGTCGGAGCGGAACAGCAGGTGGTCGAAGACCCAGACCGAATCGAGCCCGCTGTCTCGGCCGCGACGCGCGATCCGGCGGATCGCCGCGTAGGACGGCACGCCGCTCCCGGCCTCGTCCTCCGCGATCGGCAGCACGACCCCGATCCGCATCCGTCCGTCCGCCATGCCCGAGGGTAGGCGACCGCGGTACCGTAGGCGCGGAGGTGCGCCATGCCCGGTTTCGCCAAGATCGCCGCCCGAGCTCGTCGAGCGGTTCGATGCCATCGCCGCGGACTTCCCGGAGGCGACCCGCCGGCTGACCTTCGGCTACCCGTGCCTGTACGTCGGCGGCAACATGGTCAGCGGCCTGTTCGAGTCGAGCTGGCACGTCAAGCTCGGGCCGGACGAGCGGCGCGAGCTCGAAGCGATCCCGGGCGCCGCCCGTTCGAGCCGATGCCGGGCCGGCCGATGACCGGCTTCACCCTGCTGCCGCCGGCGATCGTCGACGACGACGACGCGATCCGCCGCTGGGTCGCGCGCGCGGTCGCCTACGGCGCGACGCTGCCGCCGAAGGCCGCAGCCGAAGTCGAAACCGAAGACGAAGGCGAAGGCCGGGCTGACTGCGGCACGCGCCCCGCCCTGTCGATTCCGCCGGATCCGTTCGTCGTCCCATCGAGCGGCAGTCGACCGGCCGCCGGCAGCAAGCGAGGAGCGCGATGGGCGCCCACGTCATCCACTTCGAGGTCACCGGCAAGGACGGCCCGGCTCTCCAGTCGTTCTACAGCGAGGTCTTCGACTGGAGCCTCGACACGAACAACCCCGGCGGCTACGGGATGTACCGCCCGGCCAACGGCGACGGGATCCCCGGCGGGATCGGCACCGCCCAGGACGGCGGCGCGGGCCACGTCACGTTCTACGTCCACGCCGACGACCCGCCGGCCATCCTCGACCAGGTCCCGGCGGCCGGCGGTCGCGTCCTCATGCCGCTGACCGAGGTCGCGCCCGAGACGACCATCGCCCTGTTCGCCGACCCCGAGGGCCACGTCATCGGGATCATGTAGTCATCGATGCGTAGCGCCCCACCCGGGATACCGGGTGGGGCGCATTCCGTTGTTCGGGAGAGTGGGCTCAGCCCATCGCCGCGGGGCGGATGTTCTGGTTGAGGCGGAACAGGTTGGACGGGTCGTAGCGGCGCTTGACGTCGGCCAGTCGCTCGTACGTGCCGTCCGGGTAGGCCGCGCGGATCCGCTCGTCGCCCTCGGCCTCGAGGAAGTTCGAGTAGACGCCGACGTCGTTCGGCGCCGAGCGCATCGTGGAGCGCCTCGGTCCAGGCCCGCTGGGCGGCCTCGGTCGCGGGATCGTCGAACATGGTGATGATCAGTCGCCATGACCGCCGGCATCGCGATGGGCGAACGCCGTGTCCTCCGCCGGGACCCGGGCCATCGCGCCACCCAGGACGCGGAGCTGGACCATCGTCATCGGCGAGCTCGGCGCCGCGATCGCCGCCAGGATGGCGTCGACCGCCTCGTCGTCGACCGTGCGTCAGGAAGCGCGAGCGATGGACGCGTCAGGCTCGCGCGTGCTCGGCCTGCGCGAGCATCTGCGTAGATGCCCTGGATACGGCATCGGCACGGCCATGTCGATGAGCGGGGTCGCGACCTCGCGGAACGGCTGGAGCGCGGCCTGACCCGCGGCCGGATCGCCCGCCCAGACGAACATGATGACGACCGACGGCGTGCCGACCAGCTCGGCCGGGACGAACGGCGCCGGCGGGATGGTGCATCACGAACGAGATCGTCGGTCAGCTCGTCGGGCGCGCTCGCGGCGATCGGCACGAGGCTGCGGAGGACGTCGCGGGTGGCCGGCATGAACAGCGCGCCGCCGAGGATCTCGCCGACCGGATAGAGCTTGAACTGGAAGCGGGTCACGACGCCGAAGTTGCCGCCGCCGCCGCGAACCGCCCAGAACAGGTCCGGGTGCGACTCGGCGCTGGCGGTGACCTGGCGGCCGTCGGCCGTGACGATCTCGACGGCGACGAGGGCGTCGATCGTCAGCCCGTACTTGCGCGACCAGCCAGCCGATCCCGCCGCCGAGCGTCAGCCCGGCGATGCCGACCGAACCGGTGTCGCCGAACGGCGTCGCCAGACCGTGGGCCGCCGCGGCGACCGTGTACTCCTCCGCGGTCAGGCCGGGCTGTGCCCACGCGAGACGCCGCTCGGGATCGATGTGGAGGCCCTTCATCGTGCCGAGGTCGAGGACGATGCCGCCGTCGTTCGTCCCGTGGCCGGCCAGGCTGTGGCCGCCACCGCGGACCGACAGCGCCAGGCCCGATTCGCGCGCCAGGGACACGGTCCTGCGCGACGTCGGCGGCATCGGCGGCGCGGACGATCAGTGCCGGGTGGCGGTCGTTGATCGCCGCGCTTGACCTGGCGTGCCTCGTCGTAATCGGGGCTGCCGGGCAGGACGATCGAGCCGTGCAGCCCGGCCTCGAAGGCTTCGAGGTCGAGGGCGTCGGCGGTGTCGGGGCGATCGATGCGGAAGGCTTCCATGCGCGGGGCTCCTTGGGTCCTGGTGATGGCGATGGGGGTGTGCCGCGATCGTCGAGCTGGGACGACGGGACGGGCAGCGGACGGCGTCGGTCGCCGGCATGGACATCCGACGATGGGCGCCTCGACGTCCGCCGAGGCTTCGCGCGTTCGTCGAACGCGATCGTCCTAGGCCGGAGTGCCGGACGACCGGCCGTGGTCTCGCGCATCCGGACCGCGACGACCAGTCCCGACAGCCGCGGTGAGCACCGCGACGACAAGGATCGCGACGCGCGCGTCGAACCGGTCCGCCACAAGGCCGACGAGCATGGCGCCGACGGCGAATCCGAGGTCGCGCCAGAAGCGATAGATGCCGGTCGACCGCGCCACGCTGTCGAGGCTCGGCGACGTCGGCCACGACCGCGAGCGACGTCGGGTAGACCATCGCGGTCCCGAGCCCGAGAGCACCGGCCGCAACGAACCACGGCCCGAACTCCGTCCGGCCGCGATCGCGGCGATCGCCGCCGCCTGGATCAGCATGCCCGGCCACGATCAGGCGCTTGCGGCCCAACCGGTCCGACAGCGCGCCCGTCGCGACCTGCATGAGACCCCACGTCGCCGGGTAGACCGCCGCGAGGAAGCCGATCTGGCCGAGGTCGAGGCCGGCGGCCGCCCAGACGATCGGCAGAAGACCCCAGGCCATCGCGTCGTTGAGGTTGTTGACGAGCCCGGCCTGTGAGACGGCGGACAACGACGGGGTCGGAGATCGTGCTCCGCCAGGCGAGCGCGAGCCACGGCGCCTCGGCGACGGGTGCACGCGCCGGCCGCCGCCCGGCCTTCGTGGACGGCGTAGCCACGTGTCTCGCGAACGAACAGGATCGAGACGCCCGAGACCGAGACCCGCGATGGCGATGCCCAGGAAGAACGGCGCCGGCCGAAGCCCGGCCGATCGGGCGATCGACCCCCGTGAGGAACGCCACGACCGCGACGGCGAGGTAGCCGGACGCCTCGTTGAGCCCGAGCGCGAGGCCGCGCCGGCGCGGTCCGACGAGGTCGATCTTCATCAGGACCGTGGTCGACCAGGTGAGTCCCTGGTTGACCCCGAGCAGCACGTTGGCGGCGACGACCCAGGCCCAGTCGGGCGCGGCGATCAACAGGAAAGGGACGGGCAGCCCGACCAGCCAGCCGGCGACCAGGACCGGCTTGCGGCCGACACGGTCGGCGAGCGCCCCGGCGACGAGATCGGTGAGTGCCTTGGTCAGCCCGAAGGCGACGAGGAACGACAGCGCCGCGGTCGCCGTCGACAGTCCGAAGACGTCGACCGCCAGGAGCGGGACGATCGCGCGTTCCTGGCCGACCATCCCGCCGACGAGCGCGCTGACCCCGACCAGCAGGGCGAACTGACCGGCGTTGGCGCGCAGGCCGAGGTTGATCTCGCGGACTGGCGGCGAGCGCCACCCGCGGAGGCTACCATCCGCCCGCGGCGACTCGGCGCCACGTCCGTATAGCGAGGTATCATCCCGCATCTCTCTCGGCTATTTCGGTCCACTGGCGGTTGGAGACATAGCGATGGCCGATGACATGATCCGCGTCGGGCAGGCGGCCGAGATGCTCGGCGTGACGATCGAGACCGATCCGCCGCTGGGAGGCCGACGGCGTCTCGCACGTCGAACGCTCGGCCGGCGGCCAGCGGCTCGTGTCGCTCGGCGAGGTGACCCGGCTGCTGGGTGAACGACGCCGGACCGGCTCGGAACGGCCGATCGTGGCGGGCTCGGCGCGCAACCGGTTCCCGGGCATCGTCACCCGGATCGAGAAGGACCGGATCGCCGCCGTCGTCGAGATCCTCGCCGGACCGCACCGGATCGTCAGCCTCATGACCGCCGAGGCCGTCGACGAGATGGGGCTCAAGGTCGGCGACGAGGCGGTCGGTGTCGTCAAGGCGACCAACGTGATCGTCGAGATCCCGTCGTCGAAGGAGCCCGTCGAAGGCGTCGAGGCGCCTCGTCGCCGCCATCCTCGTCTGCATCGTCGTCGCCGGGTGCTCGGTAGTCGACGGGTCTCGCCGTGTGCCGACCGCGGCAGCGACCGCCCCGCACGCGCCGTCGGCCGCCTCCCCCGCGCCGGCCGCCGGGGCGCGACCTGACCGTCTACGGCGCGGCCTCGCTCAAGGGCGGCGCTCGACAAGCTCAAGGCGGCGTACGAGATGCGCCGTCCCGGGGACGACGCTGACGGTCTCGACCGATTCCTCGGCTGCCCTCGCGACCCAGATCGAGCAAGGCGCCCCGGCCGACGTGTTCCTGTCGGCCGACACGCACGAACCCGCAGAAGCTCGTCGACAAGGGGCTCTCGGCGCGGCGACGGCCATCACCTTCGCGGGGAACACGCTGACGCGTCATCGTCCCGACGGCGCCAACCCGGCCGGCATCGCGACCCCGGCCGACCTCGGCGAAGCCCGGCATCAAGGTGATCGCCGCCGGCGACGCGGTGCCGATCACGAAGTACGCCAGCCAGCTCGTCGCGAACCTCGCCGACGCAGCCCGGCTATCCGGCCGATTTCGCCGCGACCTACGCCGCGAACGTCGTGTCGAAGGAAGACAACGTCGCCGCGGTCCTGGCCAAGATCGAGACGGGCGACGGCGACGCCGCCATCGTCTACGTGACCGACGCCAAGAGGTCGACCAAGGTCACGATCGTCCCCGTCCCCGACGACGCGAACGTGCCGGCGACATATGCCGGGGTCGTCGTCAAGGCGGCGAAGCACCAGGACGCGGCGCAGGCGTTCCTGACCTGGCTGACCGGCCCGGACGGCCAGGCGATCCTCGCGTCGCTCGGCTTCCGCGGTCACCGCCGGCGTGACCGCCGCCCAGCAAGGGCGACCGGGCCGCGCCCTGGCCGTCCTGAGCCTTCCGCTCGTCCTGTTCCTGACCGTCCCGGTCATCGCCCTGGTCGGGCGATCGCTGCTCGCCGGGGGGCTGTGGGACGCGCTGACCAGCCCGGTCGTCCTCGAGGCGCTCCGCCTGAGCATCGTGACCACGGCGGTCAGCCTCGTCCTGACGATCATCCTGGGACCCCGCTCGCCTATCTGCTGGCCCGCCGCACGTTCCGCGGCTCGAGCCTGGTCGAGACCGCCGTCGACCTGCCGATCGTCCTGCCGCCATCGGTCGCCGGGCTGGCGCTGCTGTTCGTCTTCGGTCGCCAGGGATTGCTCGGCGGAGCGCTCGAGGTCGTCGGGCATCTCGATCCCGTTCACGACGTTCGCGGTCGTCCTCGCCCAGACTGTTCGTCGCCGCGCCGTTCTACGTCCGGTCGGCGCGGACCGGGATCGCCGGCGTCGACCGGGACACCGAGGACGCGGCCCGGCGTCGACGGCGCGACCGAGCGGCGACGTCTTCCGCTGGGTGACGGTGCCACTGGCCGGGACCGCCCTCGCCGCGGGCGGTCATGAGCTGGTCGCGGGCGCTCGGTGAGTTCGGCGCCACGATCATGTTCGCGGGCAACATCGAGGGCCGGACGCAGACCCTTCCGCTCGTCGTCTACTCGGAGTTCGGGGGCGGCGACCTCGACGCATCGGTCGCGGCGGCGGCCATCCTCGTGCTGGCGGCGTTCGGCGTGCTCGTCTCGGTCCGGATCCTGCGCTGGGGCCGGGCCCTCGACGTGCGGAGCCTGTAGGGTTCGCCGACGGCCCGAGCGGTCACGACACGCCGATCGTCACCGCGTACGTATCTGCGCACCAGTCCGGGTTCGCGTCGGAGGCCACCGGCGTGGCCGCGCTCCGGGTGAGGACGCGCTGGGCCAGGCGCCCGAGCGTCGTGGCCGCAGACGCTGAGCGGGACGGTTCGAACGGTTGGTCGATGGCCGGCAGCTCGAAGGCCGTGGCGTCGAAGTCGGTCTCGCTGACGATGACCTTCAGCCAGTCGCGCGACACCGCGCCCGGGGTCACACCCCGGCCGGGGGGGAACGAGACCGGGATCGATCGCCCTGTCCCAGACCACCACGGTGTGGCCCGAGTGGATCCGCCCCGTCGGAAAGAGCGAGGCGTGGCAGCGGAAGCGGTCGGTGAGGTCGAGGACACCGACGAACAGGTCGCGGTCGGCGGTGTTGACCAGCTCGAGGAACATCGCGGGCGGCTGCCAGTGCCCGTCGACGAGCTGGTAGTCGAGCCGGTAGTCGAGCCCGCCGGTAAGCGGCCTGCGTCCGGCCGGTCGCCCGGTCTCACCCGCCTTTGCCGGGTACACGACGAGCCGGATCGCGTCCCGCAATCGCGAGGGATGATCCCCGAGCGCCTTGACCTGCTCCCATCGCGCGATGTGCTCCAGCCGGGCCACCACGGCCCGGGCCGCGCCCGCATCGTGGCCCGGCTGGTCGGCGACGACCGGCGTGCCGTCCGGGCGGAGGATCCGGAGCGCCGGCCCCGCCACGCCACCCGCCGGCGCGAGCGTCCCGCCGCCGACCGCCTCGACCGTCGAGCCGTCCTCGACCGCCGCCACCCGGAGGACGAGCCGATCCGCTTCCTGCGTGCTGGCTGCCGGGGCCGTGGCCGTGGCGGCGCGAGGCTCGTCCTGCATGACCAGGTAGGGGGACGGCGTGTCGCCCGGCCCCGCCGTCCGGATGGCCGCACGGACGCGGTCGACCGCATCGGGCGATCCGCCCGGGTCGAAACGCACCAGGGCCGCCGGCAGCGGGACGGCGGCGATGACCGCCTCATACGTCCGGTCCTCCGGCGCCCAGCCGAGCGGCTCGACGACGCTGTTCGCCGCGGACGCCGCGGTCACCCGGACGAGCCCGACCACGTCGTTCGTGCCGGGCGCCAGGCAGGCCAGGTCGAATGCCTCACCCGCGGACGCCGAGCGGAGGCCGTGGATCGTCCCGGCGTCGACCTCGAACCCGGTCGGCGAGCGGGTCACGTGGAACGCGGCCTCGTGCCGCCGGATGGTGCCGTCGAGGACGAGCGAGTCGGCCGGTCCGTTCACGTCGATCGGGTCGATGACCGGCCGCTGCTCGCCGACCTCGCGCTCGACCCGCGACCGCACGCCGGCAAGCAGCGATCGGTAGGTCGTGGTCGGGCCCGACGCCGCCAGGGTGTCGAGCAGGGCCACGGAGAAGACGCCGCGGGCACCGTCGACGCGATCGATCTCCTTGGCCAGCTCGAACGGCTGGCAGGCGCTCAGCGTGAGCGGGGCGATCCGGCCGATCGACGGATCCACGCTCCCGGGCAGGAACTCGTCGAGCGGGCGGGCCGCCGCCAGCTCCTCGACCACCGTCCGCGTCTCTGGTAGGGCCCGTTCCGGATCGGGTCGCCACTGCCGGACGCGCACCGCCGCATCCCGGGTCCCCGTCCCGGAGTGGCAGCAGTCGAGCAGGACGATGACGTGCGGACCACCGGCCGTGACCTCGCCGAACAGCACCGCGAGCTCCTTGTCGGCCAGCGGCCGGACCAGGACGCCCCGGTCGTCGCGCCGCCCGACGTCGACCGGCACGATCGACTGGATCCAGCCCCCCGGCTCGAGCGAGGCGAGCGCCGGGGGTGCCGGCTCCTCGCTGCCGTGACCGCTCCAGGCGAAGAGGGCGACATCCCCGGCGCGGGCCTGGGACAGGTGGGCGCGGATCGCCTCGATGAGCGCGGCACGCGTCGCCAGCCGCCCGACCAGGGTCTGCAGTCGCAACCGGTCGCCGAGCCGGCCCTCGAGGAACGTCGCCAATGCCTGGACGTCGTTCTCGCAGCCGGCGAGGCGCGGCACGGGCGGTGGATACACGTCGATCCCTGCCAGGAGCGCGTAGACGGCGCCATCGAGCGCGCCCTCGCGCTGCTCGGCGTCCCTCGCCTGCGTCCGACGGTCCGGCCCCATCCGCCGTATTTCTCCCTTTGCGGGCTTGCGCAACGGCAGTATCTTGACCCTGCCCGGCCGACCTGTGGGGTCATGGTTGGCCGAAGGCCGGTCCGGGGACGGCGGTGGCGGGGATGGGACGCTACGAGTACGACGACTTCTGGGTCGAGTTCGCGCCTCGTGCGGGTGGGGACTACGACGTCACCATGCGCGCCCCGGACGGCGAGACCGCTGCCGAGACGTTCCACCTTCCGTTCACGGCCGACGAGCTGACGAGCGCAGTCCGAACGATCGGGTACACGCGCTCGGCCCGCGACATCGGCGACGTGGCCGTCGATCCCCGCCTGTCCGCCGAGCAGTTCGGCGATCGACTGGCCAAGGCGCTGCTCGAGGGTCCCGTCGGGAAGCTCTACACAGCGGCGCGCAACGCGGCGGTCGCCCAGCGACCGCGGCCTCCGCCTGTGGTTGTCGCTCCGCGAGGCGCCGGGATTGATGAGTGTCCCGTGGGAGTTCATGTACCTCCAGCCGACCTTCCTGGCCAGCCAGCGGCGGACCCCGATCGTCCGCTTCCTGCAGACCGACGCTCCGGTCCAGCCCCGCCACATCGAGAGCTCGGTCGAGATGCTCGGCGTGATCGCCAGCCCGACCGACCTGCCGGCGCTGGACGTCGAAGAGGAGCGGAAGCGAGTGGACGACGCCCTGGCCAAGGTGCGCCAGACGCGTGAGGTGAACATCACCTGGCTCGACCCCGCGACGCCCAAGGCGCTTCGGCAGGCGCTCCAGCATGGCGACTACCACATCCTGCATTTCGTCGGCCACAGCGGCTTCACCGGCGACGAGGCGGCCGCGGTCCAGGCGGTGACCGGCGCCGGGATCTCCGTGACGGACGCCGGCGGAGTGATCTATCTCGAGAACGACGACCGCACGAAGGCGCCGATCTCCGACGCCCAGCTGGTGAACCTCCTCGGCGACCTGAACCTTCGCCTCGTCGTCCTCAACTCGTGCGAAGGCGCCCGCAGCAACGCCCTCGACCCGTTCGCCGGCATCGCGACGTCGATCGTCGGGCTCGGCATCCCGGCCGTGCTGGCGATGCAGTTCGAGATCTCGGACAAGGCCGCGATCGCGTTCGCCGATGAGCTGTACCAATCGCTGATCGTGCGCCAGGAGACGATCGACGTCGCCGTGGCCGAGGCACGGAAGGCCGTCTTCACCGAGGTCAACGAGACGGAATGGGCCACGCCCGTCCTGTTCCTGCGCAACGCAGACGGCCGGATCTTCGATTTCGGTCCGGCGAGTGGCGGTGGCATCGACCGGTCGGGACGATGAACACACGCCGGCCGCCGCCGATGATGGAGCGGGCAAGGGCGCCATCGCCGCCGCGGTCGCGAGTGGCGGAGACGGCGGTGACACGACGAGCGTGGCGGGGATCGCGACCGGCGGGGCAGCCGTGGCTGGAGGTGGCGGAGCTGCCGGGGGCGGCGCGACCAACGGTGGCGGTGGTGGCGGCGCGGATGGCGGGTCCGGTGCCGGACCATCGGGCAGCAAGCCGGAGCCCGAGAAGGTCCGACCTATCTTCAGCAGCCGGATCCCGATGCATTGGGTGGCGAGCCTCGGTGGGATCGCGGTCCTCGCGGTTCTCCTTGGGAGCTTCTCGATCTCGCAGATGGGCGGCGGGTCGGTGGGCGCCCCCCTCCCGTCCGCCACCGCGAGCCGCGCGCCGACGGCCACCGCCACCGCCGCCGCCGCGGCCAGCAAGGCGGCTTCGACCGCGGAGCCGACCGCCGTACCGTCCGCCGCCGTCACGGGGTCGTTCCGTCCGCTCACGCCCGCCGACCTGGTGACCGGCATCACGGCCACCGACCTCCGCTGGATCGGGCCACGCGTCAAATCCAACATGCTCGCCGTGACCGGCGGGCCGACCGCGGATGCGACCAATGTGAGCGCCCTCGCCGTACCCGAGCCGGGCGCCACGGCGTCGCCGGCGACGCAAGGCTCGAACGCGGAAGGCGTCGTCGACTCCGACCCGGCGTGGGACCCTCACGCCGGGATCCTCGCGTTCGCCCGGCTGCAGAATGGCCTCTCCGAGATCCGATACGTGGTCCCCAAGACCGGGCTGATGCCGGACGGTTCGCCCGACACCGGGATCAATGTCAAGGACCTGCAGCCCGGCTCGCGAGAGGGTCGCTACGATCACGCTCCGGCCTGGCGCGGCGATCGCAACCTCCTGTTCGCCAGGGCCCTCTCCTGCCCAAACGGGCCGGCACCCGATTGCAGGGAGGACATCCGGCTGGCGAAGGTCGGCGCGCGCAGGGGCGACTACTTCGCGCCGATCACGGAGACGACCGCGTACGCCCGCGGCTGGGGCGACGTGCGCGGCATCGCCGTCGATCCGCACGACGATGGGCGCATCCTGGTCACCGGGATCAATCTGCAGCTCCCGAACCCCCGTGTTCGGCGTCTGGCTGGTCTCCGGTACCGACGAACGACTCCTCCTGCCAGGCTCGGCGGAGGCGACGCGTGGCATCTTCACCTCGGACGGCCGCGTCGTCGCCATCGAAGGCGGGAGCCTCTGGGGACCCGTCATCCTCCACTGGCAGGCGGGCGAGCGTGCGGACCCGACCCGGATCGATGTCGCCACGATCGTCGGTGGGGCACTGCCCGCCGACACCGAGTTCGCCTCGATCTCGCTGTCGCCGACCGGCGACGGCAGGTTCGCGGTCCTCGCGACCGATCCCGAGGCCGTCCTGACCGGCCAGCCTCCGGCCATCGCGATCCTGGATCGCGATTTCAAGCTGATCCAGGTCTTCCAGCCCGTCCCGCCCGCGCCACCCGACAAGCCATCGGTATGGAACGTGCTGACCGGGCTGGCCTGGTGAGACGCCGCGGGATCGGAGTGGGACGCCACCGAGCGCACAGGAGTGGAGGGGGACCTTGATGAGACCGACCAGGAAGCTCGACGACATCCGGATGTGCGTCGACAAATACCTGCCTGATGAGCGCCAGGCCGCGGCGGAGGCCGGCGCACTGGCCGAGCGACCCGACAACATGATGACCCTGCCGATCCGTGGCGGCCGGGTGGGTCCCGGCCGGCAGCGGATGGCCCTGATCACCCAGACGCTGTGGAAGCCGGGCACCACGGTCACGTGCATGTTCATGGACGGCGAGGCCAGCGTCCGCAAGCGGGTCGAGGCGCTTGCGCACACCTGGGAGGACCACGCCAACATCAAGTTCGCGTTCAGGCAGGACCCCAAGGCGCAGATCCGGATCAGCTTCGAGCTGGAGGGATCGTGGTCGTACCTCGGCACGGTCTGCCAGGAGACCCCGAAGAACGAGCCGACGATGAACTTCGGCTGGCTCACGCCCGACACGGAAGATGACGAGTACTCGCGCGTCGTCCTTCACGAGTTCGGCCACGCGCTGGGCTGCATCCACGAGCACCAGAGCCCCGACGTCCAGATCCCGTGGGACAAGCCGGCGGTCTACGCCTACTACGCGCGACAGGGCTGGTCGCGGTCGCAGGTCGACAGCAACCTGTTCGACGCCTATTCGCCGGAGGGCATCCAGTTCTCCCGGTTCGATCGAGAAGTCGATCATGCTCTACGCCGTCGACAACGCCCTCACCATCGGCGACTGGGAGGTCGGCTGGAATCGGGTGCTGTCGTCCGAGGACAAGACCTTCATCCGCTCGCAGTACCCCGTCCAGAAGAAGACCGTGTCGCGTCTCGGCCGGAGCGTCGCCGGTCACCGGCCGGATCGGGACCCACGGCGAGGTCGACCTCTACACCTTCCGGGTCGCCAAGCCCGGTCACTTCACCCTCGTGACGCTCGGCCGGACGGACGTGGTGATGACCCTCCACGGGCCGAACTCCGAGACCGCGCTGCTGGCCGCAGATGACGACTCCGGCGCCGGCCGGAACGCCCGGATCGAGCGCGACCTCGGGGCCGGGACCTATCACGTCCAGGTCCGGCACCACCGGCCGACGGGAACGGGCACGTACGAGGTCGCACTGGAGCGGACCTGACCGGCCCGCCGGGGAGGCACGGTCGCCGCGCAGGGAAGGGAGATCGATGATCCAGCTCGACAGCACGACCGGCTACACGACGGTCTTCGTGATCGCCGTGGTCTTCGGGATCGTCGGCGGACTGGCCGCCGAGTTCCTGCTCAACCGCGACGGCCAGACGGGGACATTCGAGCTTCCGGGGCGGAGGGAGGGCGTCTACGACTTCGGGGGGTTCGCGAACCTGTTCGTCGGCGGCGTGGCCGGCACCGCGATCCTGCTCGTCTTCCCGCCGCACCTCGATCACGATCCAGGGTGCGGCCGGCACCCCGGCGACCGTCGTCGGTGGCTACGACCCGATCCGGCTGGCGGTCACGGCGCTGGTCGCAGGATCGGCCGGCGCCTCGGTGCTGACAGCGCTCCAGGCTCGGGTCGTGGCCGCGTTGTCGCAGGCCGAGGCCAAGCTGACCGAGCAGACCAGCAAGCTCGAGATCGACCGGTTGAAGGTCGAGTCGACGAAGGCGGCGACGGACGCGCTCCGTGACCTGGCCGCCGCAACCCCGCCGGCCGGTGCCGCCCCGTCGGCCCGTCGCGGGGGCCGCCTCGGGGGCCCGCAGATGGACATGCAGCCCGGCGGCCCATCGTCGCGCGCGCTCGACGACGCGATCGCATCGGTCACCCAGCGGATCGAAACGCAGGCCGATCAGGCCAAGGAGACGGTCTCGGCGGTCCGGGTCACACCCCGCTAGAGCGGCCCTTCGCGGCCAGCGGCGGCACGGCCCGCTCGTGCCGGTAGAACGGGATGTGCTCGGCGGGTAACGACGTGTTGCCCATGATCAGGTCGGACGCCTTCTCCGCGAGCATCATCACCGGGGCATAGATGTTGCCGTTGGTGACGTACGGCATCGCCGAGGCGTCGACGACCCGCAACCCGTCCAGCCCGTGGACGCGCATCGTCAGCGGGTCCAGGACCGACCCGGCATCGACGCCCATCCGCGCGGTGCAGGACGGGTGCAGCGCGGTCTCGGCGTCGCGCGCGACCCAGTCCAGGATCTCGGCGTCGGTGGCGACCACCGGTCCGGGCGACGTCTCGCCACCGTTGTAGGGCGCCATCGCCGCCTGGCCGAGGATGCGCCGGGCGACCCGGATCGCCTCGACCCACTCCCGCCGGTCCTGGTCGGTCGACAGGTAGTTGAACCGGAGCGCGGGATGGTCCCGCGGGTCGGCCGTCTTGAGCGAGATGGTCCCACGAGCGTCGGAGTACATCGGCCCGACGTGGACCTGGTAGCCGTGGCCCTTCGCTCCGGCGGACCCGTCGTAGCGGATCGCCAGCGGCAGGAAGTGGAACATCAGGTTCGGGTAGGCGACGTCCTCGTTCGATCGCGCGAACCCGCCGCCCTCGAAATGGTTCGTGGCGCCTGGGCCCGTTGCGCAGGAACAGCCACTGGGCGCCGATGAACGGTCGACGCCAGAGCTGCGTCGCGGACGGCTGCGCCGAGACCGGCTGGAGCGACTGGTGCTGGACGTAGACCTCGAGGTGGTCCTGGAGGTGGTCGCCGACGCCCGGCAGGTCGGCGACGACCGGGATCCCCAGCGCGGTCAGGTCGTCGGCCCGGCCGACCCCCGACAGCTGGAGCAGCTGCGGGGTGTTGATCGCTCCGCCGGCGAGGATGATCTCGCCGCCCTCGATGCGCTCGGTGCCGCCGCCCTGGCGCTCGATGTCGACGGCGATCGCCCGCCGGCCGTCGAAGACGACGCGGGTGACGAACGTCCGCGTGCGCACGGTCAGGTTCCTGCGGCCGCGGACGGGCTTCAGGTAGGCCTGCGAGGCGCTCAGCCGACGGCCGTCGTGGATGGTCCGATCGAACGGAGCGAAGCCCTCCTGGCGATAGCCGTTGACGTCCTCGGTCAGGTGGTAGCCAGCCTCCCGGCAGGCCGCGAAGAACGCCTGGAACAGCGGGCTCGTGGCCGGTCCGCGCTCGAGGACGAGCGGCCCGGAGTGCCCGCGCCACGGGTCGTCGGGATCGGCGGCGAGGCACGTCTCCATGCGCTTGAAATAGGGCAGGCACTGGGCGAAGGCCCAGCTCTCCATGCCCGGATCCGCGCTCCACCGCTCGTAGTCGAGGGGATTGCCGCGCTGGAAGATCTGGCCGTTGATGCTCGACGAGCCACCGAGGACCTTGCCCCTCGCGTGGTAGATCCGGCGGCCGTGCATGAATGGCTCCGGCTCGGACTCGTACTGCCAGTCGTAGAACCTGCTGCCGATGGGGAACGTCAACGCCGCCGGCATGTGGATGAAGACGTCGAACCGGTAGTCGGGCCGGCCGGCCTCGAGGACGAGCACGGAGGTGCCGGGATCCGCCGACAGGCGGTTGGCCAGCACGCATCCGGCCGATCCGCCGCCGACGATGATGACGTCGTACCTGCGAGGCGCCATGGGGCCTCGATGCTAGCAGCGTCGACCGGCCCGAATTGAACGGCGGCGGGTCATCGTCGACCCGCCGCCGTCTGTGCCGCCAGACCGGGCCATGCCCGTGGCCCGATCCCTCCCGCGGCCGTGAAATCAGGTGTCGAAGGTCACTGCGCGACCGCGAACCATGCCCCGCCGCTGCTCGTGAAGAAGACCGCAGGGTCGTTGCATGGGCTGGGCAGCGCGAGCGTGCCGTCGAACTCCGCGTTCCCATCGGGGATCGACAACGGCACGGGGCCCGACTGGACGATGGTGGCGCCGCCGTTGCAGGAAACGCGTACGAGACCGCTCCCGACCGGGTTATTGCCCTCCGGCGTCAGCACCAGGCCCTCGACGATGACCTTGACCCGGTTGTCGGCGAAGATCATCGCCTTGCCCGACTCGATCGCCCAGGCATGACCCGCCCCGGTCACCCCAGCGACGACCGTCCGGGGAACGGCGAGCCCGACGAACTTCGCGTCGAAGACCTTGCCGTGACCCGAACCCGCGGCGACGGTCCCGGTCCCGACCACCAGGGCGGCGAGCAGTGCGAGTGCTGCGGCGATACGGAAAGAGCGAACCATGTAGGACCTCCACGAGCTGCCGGTTGTCGTCCCTTGGTTACCCCGGTCGATACGTCCGGCCGGCCGCCGCGGTTTCCGGCGATGATGGCGTGGCCCGTGGGGCGATCCGCGGCCGCAGGAGGAAGGCTTCTCGATGACCGAGCTCGACTACGGGGCCTTCGACGCGCTGACGTTCGACTGCTACGGCACGCTCATCGACTGGGAGAGCGGGATCGCGGGCGGGCTGCGGCCTCTCCTCGCGCGGGCGGGGCTCGATCCATCCGACGACGAGCTCCTGGAGGTCTTCGCCGGCTTCGAGGCGGCCGCCGAAGCCGGGCCGTATCGGCACTATCGCGACATCCTTGCGCGCTGCATGCGCGAGGTGGCGGCACGCTACGGCGTCGAGGCGCGAACGGACGAGCTCGTGTCCTTCGCGGACTCGGTCGGTGACTGGCCCGCCTTCCCCGACTCGGCGTCGGCGCTGACCGCGCTCCACGGGCGGTTCAGGCTGGGCGTCATCACCAACTGCGACGACGACCTGTTCGCCCGCTCGGCGGCCCGCCTCGGGACGGCGTTCGACTGGGTCGTGACCGCGCAGTCGGTCGGGAGCTACAAGCCGGACCCGCGCAACTTCGAGGTCGCCATCGAGCGCATCGGCCTGCCGCCGGGACGGATCCTCCATGTCGCGCAGAGCCTGTTCCACGACCACGTGCCGGCCAGGCGGCTCGGCCTCACCACCGTCTGGATCGACCGCCGCCACGACCGGCCGGGGGCTGGCGCCACGCCGCCGGCCGAAGCCGAGCCGAACGCCACGTTCCCGGACATGGCCTCGTTCGCGGCGGCCGCGACGGGCAGCTGAGCCCCGAGCGCGTGTCGACCGACCGTCAGCTCACGGGCCGGCCGGTCGCCGGGTCCACCTGCGAGCCGAGGAACGCGACAGCCTCCGTGATCCCGGCCGGCAGCACCACCGGGGCCGGCTGCGACCATGCTTCGGGCGACCCGGGTCCGGCGCTCCGCGACCACCGAACGCGATCCGGACGCCGGGAACGGCATCGGCGAGAGCCCGCGCAACGGCAGCCGCCGCCTCGCCGTCGGACCTCGTCACGGCGTCGATCACGGCTGCCCTGGGGTGCGTCCGACGCGCCGCGGCCACCCAGTCGGCGATCGGGAGATCGGCCCCAAGGTAGAGGACGGGGAGTCCGGTCTGTACAGCATATAAGGCGCGCTACGCTTGACAAACCCTCTACGTTAGCCCTAAAGTCTGAACAGACCTTGGACAGACCAAGGGACTAACCGGGCGCCAGACCCGGATATGGAGGCCATCGCATGCGTACCTGAACGCCCTCTTCCTCCTGCTCCTCATCGTCGGAGGCCTGAACTGGCTGCTGGTCGGGCTGGCCCAGCTCGACCTCGTCGCGACGATCACGGGCAACGCCTTCGGCCAGACGAGCCTCTTCTCGAGCGTCGTCTACATCCTCGTCGGGATCGCCGCGATCGCCCTCGTGCCGGTGTTGATCCGCTGGGTCACGAGCCCGTCCGAGGCGGCCTGAGCAAGAACCTCCATCCATTCCCGTCCGAACCACCTGGGAGAACCACCATGCGACGCATCGCTCTCATCTCCGCCGCCGCAGTCCTGACCCTGGGCCTCGTGGCCGCTCCGGCCGTCCAGGCTCGCGAGCCTGGGCCGACCATCGTCGGTGCGGCCGTCGCCGTGAACGCCTCGACCGGAGAGTTCAGCCACCTCATCGCGGCCGTTCAGCGCGCCGGTCTTGTCGGAACCCTGGACGGCAATCGCCAGCTGACCGTCTTCGCGCCGACGGACGCCGCCTTCGAGGCGACATTCGCGGCACTCGGCGTCACCGGCGTCGACGACATCCCGGTCGCGACGCTCCGCGCCGTCCTGCTCCACCACGTCGCACCGGGCGAGCGATTCAGTGGCGATGTTCTCGGCTCGACCCGTGTGCGGATGCTCGACAAGTCGTTCACCCACCCGGCCGTCGTCGGTGGCGTACCGACCATCGATGGCGCGACGATCGTGGCCCCCGATGTGAACGTCTCCAACGGCGTCATCCACGTGATCGACGCGGTCCTTCTGCCCTGAACTGAACCCTCCTGAGCACGCCGATCGACCCCGCGGATGTCCTCCGCGGGGTCGCACCGTGTCGATCAGCCGCGATCGGTCGCGGCCACGTAGTGCGGCAGCAGGGTCGCCCAGCCACCGCCGTTCCGGTCGCGCAGCTCCTGGCCTTCGCTCCCGAGCCGCTCCCAGCCGCGGTGCTCGATCTCGACGAGCGTGTCCCCACCACGACCCGTGAACCGGATCTCGACCTCCGTCGCGTCGGCCCGATCGCTCCGCAGGTGCCAGAGGTAGACGAGCCGGCTCGGCGGGTCCCAGACCGTCACCTCGCCCCATTCGTGCTCGACCCCCGCGCGCGTCCGCTCGAAGATCCGGCCGCCGGCGCGGCCCTCGAGGACGACCGTCAGGTCCGGCTCACCCGTGACGGTGTGATCGGCCGGCCACCACTGCGAGATCCGGGCGGTCCAGACCTCGAAGGCGTGCGGCGGCGGGCCGTGGACCTCGAGCGCGATCCGGATCGGCTCGATCACCGATCGGGCGCGGTGTTGTCGGCGAGGAGCCGGAACCGGCCGGCGGCGTCGCCCCAGACCCGTTCGAGATACTGGCGGACCGCCTCCACCCCCTGGTCGTGGAGCCGGTAGACGCGGCGCGTCCCACGAGGCTCCTCGACCACCAGCCCGGCCTGCTTGAGAAGCCGGAGATGTCGCGACACGGCCGGCCGGCTGATCGGCAGCGCATCGGCCAGCTCGCGGACCGACCGATCGCCCGAGCCGAGAAGCTCGACGATCGCCCGGCGATTGGCATCGCCGAGGGCCTCGAACGGGTCGCCGGGTGGTGTGACTTCCGGGGTCGCCACAGCCTCAGATGGCGCGCATCTTGTTGTTCTTCGCGTCGTGGGTGACCTCGGCCAGCCCGAGCGCCTCCATCAGCGGCGGCATGTAGACGCCGAACCGGCCGCGCAGGCCCTTCTTGAGCCCGTACCAGCCACCGACGGGGTTCTCGGCCGAGCGACCCCACGCCTCGACGGAGCCCTCGGGAGCAGGCTTCTGCTCGTCGGCGCCACCAAGCGGCATCCAGTCACCGTGCGCCTTCAGCATCGCGTGGAGGTCGTCGATGGCGCGCTTGTCGTACTTGAGCTGCGTGCCGCCGACCTGGCAGATGATCGCCGGCGGGTCACCCGAGTCGTCGAGGTACATCTGGTACTCGGAGGTCCCCGGCGGTGTCTTGAGGATCCACGGATCCGCCTTGGTGCCGCTCCCGGAATGACCGGCCATGACTCGCCTCCTCCACATCGCCCGGACGCCGTCCCGGCGTTTGGTAACCTAGCGGTTACCGTATCAGACCGACGGCCACGGTGCCAATCGGGTTGGGGCGTGTCGATTCCCTCCCGCCCGTTCGTCGGATCCATGAAGGGGCGGCCCATCGGCCGTCCCGCCGAAGGAGGGCGACGGAGATGGCCAACTACCTGCTCGTGTATCACGGTGGTGCGATGCCCGAGACCCAGGAGGAGCAGGCCCAGGTGATGCAGGCCTGGACCGACTGGTTCGGCACGCTCGGCGATGCGCTCGTCGACGGCGGCAACCCGGTCTCGCAGTCGAGGACGATCGCATCGGGTGGCGCCGTCGGCGACACGTCGAACGGCGCGACGGGCTACTCGATCATCAAGGCCGATTCGCTCGACAAGGCGGTCGAGCTCGCCAAGGGCTGCCCCGTCCTCCACGGTGGCGCATCGATCGAGGTCGCGGAGACGTTCGCCGCCATGTGACCGGCGTCGCCGGCGGCGATGGCTGGGCGACGTACCATCGCCGCGTGACGCGACTACCGGACGGCATCGACGTGGAGGGCCCGGTCCAGGCCGAGGTGTTCGTTGTCTGGCTGCACGACGACCGGATCGAGCTGACCGGGCCGTGCGGCAGCGCGCCCTGGTTGCTCGAGATCGGCGCCACGGAGCATCCGGTCGACGTGGTCAGCTCGCATCGTCCGGGACGTGGTGGGCGATCCGATCGTCGTCCACTCGACATCGTGGCGGCGCGACCGCGACGCGGTGATCCTGAGCTTCGTGGTCGTCATCGACGCGGGTCTCGTCGGATCGATGGAGAGCTGCCCCGATCGATCGCGCCGATCTGGCGCGCTCGGAGGCGACCGCCGCGCCGCGCGCGATCGCCCACGCGCAGGTCGTCGAGCACGGCCTCCGTCACCTGGCCTGGCTCGTCCACGACGATCCGGTGGTGGCGGCCGAGCTGCCCGCGGCATGGGGCGTGGCGCTGGCCGGGTACGTCCCGGAGCCGTTCAGGGCGCTCGGATGAGCCGGGGAGGAGAGGCCGTGGACGAGATCACGGTCCGCTGCGTCTGCGGCTGGGAGTCGACCGGTCGGACGGACGACGTCGTCGCGGCCACGACCGAGCATGGCCGGCGGGTGCACAACATGGTCGCGACCCGGGACCAGGTCCTGGCGATGGCGATCGACCCATCGGGCTCCGACGCGGATGCCGGGAGCGTCAGCGAGGCCGATCCGGCGGCTCGGTAGGTAGCATCGTGTAGACGAGGCACTCGCCGCGGAGCACCTCGGTGCCGTCCACCCGCGTGGCGACGCAACGAAGCCGGGTGATCGGCTTGTCGGTACGGGCCTCGATCACCGTCGCCTCCGCCGTCACCGTGTCGCCGATGAACACGGGCGCCGGATAGTCCCACTCCTGGTGGAGGAACACGGAGCCCGGCCCGGGCAGGTCCATCGCCACCAGGGCGTTGAACAGCCCGGTCGTCAGCCCGCCCTGGACGACGAGACGCGCCGAGCCGTGTCCGGCGGGCGAACTGCGCGTCGAAATGGAGCGGATTGCGATCGCCCGAGATCCGCGCGAACAGCTCGACATCCTCGGCCGTGAAGGTGCGCGAGCGCCGGGCGGTGGCGCCGACCTTGGGCGGATCCCAGCTCACCGGCCGACCGCCCGCCGCCCGCCCGTCGGGATGCCTCGCACGGATCAGACGTGGGAAGCATGACAGCGGCCACGCCGATCGCCAGGCCGATGAGCCCGCTCGCGAGGCCGATCTGCCTCGCCCGATCCCGGTCCCGCCGGCGCGCTTCGTCGTCGACGACCTGCTCGGTCGGGCCGACGTCTCCGAAGTTGAAGACGCCCCGCGACCCGAAGCCGGCACAGAACCGGAGGCGGGCCTGGAGGTAGCCCGAGGCGGACACTGCGGCCGGCAGGGCGACCACGATGCGCGCGATCGGCGGCGCATCGATCGCGACCAGCGCGACCAGCAGGCCGAGGCCGGCCACGAGCCCAACGTGTCCCGCGCGGCGCCTTCGAGCGATCTCCGCCGGCCCGATGTTGCAGACGCCCGGCTGGTAGTCCGCGGTGCCGGTCAGCGCCTCGGTGGTCCCGGTCCCCGCGAACCTGGACGCCGTCATCGGCTCCCTCCTGGTGTGTCGTTGATGGAGCAACAGCATGGCACGCCTCCGGCAAGGACGCCTCGCACCCGCCGGCCCCATCAGATCATCGACGCCCGCGTACGCTGGCAGCCACACTCGCACGGAGGCCATGAGATCCTCGACACCGAGCTATCCGCCGCGAGGGCGGCGTTCGATCGCATCCTGCTCGAACCCACACCGGCGGACCTGTGGCAGCTCCAGAAGGCGCTCCTCGCCATCGACGGCGAGCCTGCCGCGCGAGCGCGTGCGGTCGCGCGCGCATTCCATGGCTGCCTCCGCAGCCTCGAGAGCAAGTCGGCCTCGCGCAACGCCAGCCGCTGGGGCGCCGTGCTCGGGACCGCGGCCGTCGCCAGCGTGAGCGCCGGCGACCTCACCGACTCGCAGGAGGACGCGCTGCACCGGCTGCTTCAGAGCGGCGTGCCGGCATTGCTCGAGATCGGTTCGGCGCTGAAGTCGGCCCAGGCGTGGGAGGTCGAATCCGGCCTGATCTACGACGATCTGGCCTGGTTCCTGTACGACGAGCTCTGGGACGTTTCGGCCACCGCGCGGCCCGAGCTCACGCCCTCCGAACGGCGCGACGAGATCGACCTGCTTCTCGACCCGCTGCTCGACGCCGCAGTGCCCGACGGCGAACGGGCGGCCCTCGTGGTCACGGTCTTCCGGGCGGTGCTGGCGGCCCGGCTGGTCCTGCTGTTCGACGCAACATAGGCAACTCTCGCGCGAGACGAGCGCGAGACCACCGTTTGGGCACCGGCTTGCGACGCCCGGGAGTTCCCCGGCCCGAGTCGAGCCTGCCGATTGATCTACCCGCAGTGATAGGCAAGAGGTCATGACTGTCGAGCCAGCTCGTCGCGACGAAGCTCGAGCCACGGAAGGGCGAGCTCCACGCTCAGGGCGACCGCTTCGTCGGAGGACAGGCCGCGGCCTCGAAGGCCGAAGAACGTCGGCGGCCCGATCACCGATGCGACGACCGCCACCGAGCGCTCGTCGGAAGACAGCTCGTCGAGCGCGGCACGCATGAGCCGTTCGACGTCGGCGTAGTACTGATCGACGCCGCCACCCCAAGCGCGGATCAGGTCTGGTTCCCGCTCATAGGCCCGCCACCAGGGCTCGCCTCGCTCGTAGA
>CAWJHK010000010.1:0-117061 GCA_963842695.1 uncultured Chloroflexia bacterium | reverse complement strand
TGCATCTACTCGTTGAGTTTGGTCTTGCTCCGGAACGGCGTTATGCCATAGGGCCTATCGCCGAGACGGTGTTGCGACGCGAGGGGCGTAGCGTGCCGTCTTGGCCGAGCGCGCTAATCGTCGCCCCGGCGGTATGTGCGCGCTCGGCTGTTGTCCCGCCTTAGGCGATGTGCGCCGCGGGCACCCGACGCCTGCCCGCCCACAGAACGACCGGGACCAGCAGCGAGGGACGCTCCCGAAGCTGTACTCCGGCCCTCGTCCACAATGTTCTTGAGCATGGCGACCATGCCGCCGACGACATCATCAGCGACGTGACGAAGACCAGGAAGGCGAGGACGGCAACCACCCACGAGCGGTGCCCGATCCCGACCAGTGCGAACCGAGCGAGCGACAGCTCGTTGCCAACACTGCCGGCCAGCCCCAGCGGAGCCCTGCTGCGACCGCGGCCATCGCCCCGAGGATGCGGTGTTGCCGTACAGAAAGGCCGCCGTGCGCCCGGGGCCGGCGAGCGGCGAGGAGGGCGGCACCGACCACCACGCCCGAAGGATGCCAACCATGCACCACGAACAACGTACCACGCCGATCGGATCGCCCGCCGGCGGAATTGGCCCGCGGGCGATGAAGACGGACGAAGAGGGAGGACGCTGAGGGCGGGTACAGCACATCAGTCATGGGGCGTTGATCAAACAGGCCCGCGAGCTGGTGTGGTAGGTAGTAGGTCCCATCACGCCCAGCCAGCGTGCCCCGACGTCGCGATAGAAGCCGTAGTCGATCCAAAGGCCTCCCGGCAGCGGCAATATAGCGAGCGCCAAGCCGACGCTCAACGCCATCAAGCGACGAGCCGGCAAGCGTCAGCCAGGCGACACGCCGCGACCTTCGCGGCGACCCAAGTCGCCAGCGGCCGCACTGATCCCGTTCCGCGCCCAGTGGCAATCCGAGCGCCAGGCGACCAGTACGAGTTCATAACACGATCAGCCTCTGGTTCCATGGGTGAAAGAAAATGCCCTCCCGCGCCGCCGTCTGATACGAACGGCGGCTCGACGACAACCGATTCAGTTGACTTTGCATTGGCGGTGCCAGCGGCAGCGCTCGTTGTGCCGACCAGGTCGCCGCGCTGCCCGTTCCTCGGTGATCCAATCCCAGCCCGTCATTCCAGTACGCGCCGCCGCGGGCGACTCGCGACCAGTCGCCTCCAGGACCCACCGCGTCGAGCCATCGGTCAGCGGTCACGGGCTGCATGTTGGTCCCGATCAGTCGAGTACGGACTCCCGCCTTCTGGGCCTCGAAGATCTGCGCTCGGATCGCCACGTCGTGCCATCACAGCGAGACGGACTGCTCTCCTGTCGGTCCGTAGCCGAACGCTCCGAAGCGTGGTCGGAGTCTCCGAGCCCGGCGCCGGCGGTTGCAGTTCGCTGGAAGATCAGGTCGCCACCCGGCCCGCCGATCTCGTCGCCCGTCTCACACAGCGCGGTGCATGGTCTGGTCGTTGGGCCGCCCGGTGTAGGAGTCGATGACGATCCGCCAGGGACGACCCGCCAAGTGCGGATACTGCTCTGCGATGTGGCCTCCGAGGACGTACTCGACGTACAGGGAGAGTTTCTCCGACTCAGCGACTCGATCTCCTCGGGCGACGAGGTCCAAGGCTCGTCTTGGATGATGAAGAGGCCAACCGTCCCGTCCTTGGCCTGTGTGATGAGGTCAAGCTTCTTTGGGTTGACCCGGGAGGACGGACGAGACGCGAGGTCTGGCGTCTGCGCGGGGCTCTGCTTTCTGCGCCTGAACATCCCGTCCTCCTTGGGGATTTGGGGACACAGCCTAGGCAGTCGCCAAGGTTCGGGTCAATCCACCGCGGATAAGGGTCGCGTAACGGGCGA
Organism: uncultured Chloroflexia bacterium; assembly: GCA_963842695.1. Taxonomy (GTDB): domain Bacteria; phylum Chloroflexota; class Limnocylindria; order Limnocylindrales; family CSP1-4; genus SPCO01. The sequence continues at coordinate 115,187 of CAWJHK010000010.1, read as the reverse complement.
CAGCTAGGCTGACCTTGCCGCCAGCCCTTCTACCATGGCAATGTGAGCTTCGGATACGAGCTTGTCCTGTCCTTGGACCTCACGCCGACCTGCGGACATCCGTTCACGACGCAGTCCGCTGGCGCTTTCGGAACGACCCGCACGAACCGGCGTCGTCCTCGGCCACACTGGCAGCTCCCAGAGACCGACGTCGCAGTGCCGATACCGGCGGGCAGTTTCACCACGCTTCGAATCCGAGTACCCATTCGATGCCCCGACTGGTCCCGTCTTCGCCACGGCACTCTTCGTGCGGAGGTTCGTCCGCGACGATGCCTTCGCAGACTTCGTCACTCCCTTGATGGAGTCGGTCGCTGGAGTCGCGGTGGACGGGGTACGTTGGCTTCTTCCAGAACGAAAGTGAAGCCTCGTTCCAACGGCAGTTATCGTGCGAAATGGCCACGCCTACGTGACCAGCGAGGATGGGTCCATCGGCCCGGGGACGTTGGGCGCTCCATCCTTAGCTGACTTGCGAAGACTCGCGTAAGTCGCGACGGCTAGGCTGGCACGGCCCCGGCTCCGGTCCCGGACTCCGCGATCCGCGCAAGCGTCAAGCCGTACCAGCCGACCCGGCGGTAGCCGGAGGAGCAGGTACCAGCTGATCCACGCCCCCGAGCGCGGCGATCGCGGTGTGGTCCAGCCACGCGTTGAGGAAGAAGAACAGGATGACGAGCAACAACGATCACCAAGCAACAGTTCACCAAGCCGCGCTTCGGCTTTGCTGACGCAGCGCCTTGAGCTTGCTGCTCCACTGGCTTCTCGCGGGTGGTCTGCGACATCAGTAACCTCGATCCGACGACTTCACCGGCAGCGCCGCTTCGTTGTAGTCGAGGCCACCATCATCACGGTGACCACGCGGGCGCGCTCCATGTACTACGAGTTCGTCGAAGCCGCCCAGGTTGCGATTGTGCGGACCCGCTGACCTCGCTCGACGGCGGCCGCCTGTGCGGCAGACCGGGTGCTGGCAGCATCATTGGCAGCGTAAGCGGCGGACGACCCGGTACGGGACCCGAATGGAGCCGTTATTCCGTGCGTAAAGCCGTCATCAGATGGACCCCCGCGGACGCTACGGCTGGCACTTAAACTCCGCGGCCCGCGGGGGCGTCCGAGTTCGAATCCGGCTCCGGCACCAGACGCTGGCGCCGACGTCGAGATGCGTTGAGACCCTACCCGAGGACCGCGGGTAAAGGCCAACCGAGGCGCCGCGGCGCAGAAATGAAGGACGACCCGCCGAGTCGGGACATCGCTCGATGTCTCGGCGTGCCTCCGCCCGTAGCGTGACGGTCAGTGGATGCGCTCCGATTCCGAGCCTCACCAATGGGCCGGCGCACCGCCCCGTCGATGCGAATGGAGGCATCAACCATGGCGCACGCAGGAACGATGGAACTGGGCGGGACCGCCCAGACCAAGCACAGCTGGCAGCCGCTGGCCGGTCGCCTTGCTGACCTCTGGTCGTCGTCGTCGGAACGATCGCGGCTGCGCGGCTCGCATCGAGCGCCGGCCTCGTGGGCGGCACGACCGCGAAGCCGGCCGCCGATCGGTCGTACGACGCGATCGAGGGACAGCGCGGCGCCGTCGACGCTGCCGAGTGTCAAACCGGGCCCCGAACGCGCAGGTCGACAGCATCTTCGACCGGGCGCATGTCGCGCCGTACACGGCTCGCTCTCGAGCGACCCGCAGGTCGACAGCACCTCGACCGAGCGCATGTCGCGCCGTACACGGGCTCGCTCTCGAGCGACCCGTAGGTCGACAGCATCTTCGACCGAGCGCATGTCGCGCCGTACATGGGTCGGCCCTCGAGCGACCCGCAGGTCGAGCAGCATCTTCGACCGAGCGCATGTCGCGCCGTACACGGGCGCGCCCTAGAACGACGCACCGCTCGACCGGCAAGGCAGCCGACAGCCCATCCAGCGGGATCGCATCGGCGGCCAGAAGTCACACCCCAGGACGCAGCGGAACGAGGGCCGGAGACAGACGTCCGGCCCTCGTTCCACGTTCCGGTCGTCGTCACCGAACCGGCGTCGATGCCGGCCAGCGGTTCCCTCCAGAATCGGGGATCGGTCACACTCGGGCGTCCGGAGCGTCTGAGACACAGCGAATGCGATCAGACCGGGATCGAGGTTGGGCATGTCGAGTGGAGTGACCACAGCGCGGAGATCTGCGAGTCGCCCCGGCGGGCGCGGTAGCGATGGTCGCCGGCCGGCCGATCCGGATCGTCATCGCCTCCCTTGCGATCACGGGCGCGGCCGTGTCGACCCTTGTCGGCTTCGTCAAACCGGCGATCGAGTCGGTCTCCGGATGCGACGACTGCACGCTCGGTACGCCGCCGATCATCCTGATCGGGATCCGGTGGTGTACGTGATCCTGGCCATCGCCTCCTCTTCCGGCCCGATGCCCTGCTCGCCCGCTGGCGATCGCGTGCGTGGTTGCGGCGATCGCCTTGATCGGCCCTGTCGCCCAGATGCCGGATCCGACGCTCGCCACGGCCGTGCTCTGCCTGGTCACCGGGGCGATGTTCATGCTCGCCATCCCGTTCGGTGATGGCGCCAGTCGATGGGCGTTTCCGGCCTGGATCGTCGCGCTCGGGGTCGCGGTCCTGCTCTGGATGCTCGATTCATGGGGATCGAACTACATGCTCACGGAGCCCGTCGGCGATCAACCGGCGTTCCTTGTCGTGGCGACGGTGCTCCTCGGGGCGGGACTCGTCTCGATCGGCCTCGGTATCCTCGAGACAAGAGATGTCGCGGCGGAGGACCTCTAGGTTGGCACGGTGCTCAGGCGTGTCATGGGTCCCTTGGCCTGACCAGACTCACAGAGGGTAGTGATGCGCCAGAAGCTCCGACGCCGTCGCCGCGTCGAGACACCGGCCCCAGCCGATCCGACGCCGATCGACCTGGGTGACACAGCGCGCCAGATCGCCCTGTTCGAGACGGGCAACGGGTTGCAGCACGGCATCCTCGACATCCTCATCGCCGTGGTAGCCGCGATGATGGCCGTCCTCCTACGCGCGTTCCTGCGGTCCGGGTCCAGGGATCGACGCTGACCTTTCACGCTCCGGGATTGCAAATGTGGCTCCGCTCGGCTGTAGAGTGGGCGCGTCACATCCGGGGATGCAGGTCAGAAGGGAGAGGTGCGATCGCTCTTCGCTGCATCGCCTCCTGAACGAAGGAGACGCATCGACCAGGGCAACGTAGTCCCCACCCATCCCATCGACTACTCGTACCGGAGGCACCTCTTGTGAAGAACCCGCCCATCCTGATCTCAGTCCTCGGCTTCTTCGCGGCACTCGCTGGGTTCAGCTTCCTCTTCTACGGCTTGCGCGCGATCGGCTTCGACTGGTTCGGGGCGTTCGGCGATCTCCCGGCCCTCGAGCACATCGGCCTGTGGGGCTGGCTCGCCGTCGTCACGGGCATCATCTGGATCATCGCCGCACTGAGCCTGTGGGCCCTGCAGCCCTGGGCCCGCCTGTTCGCGATGTTCATGTGCGGACTGGCGCTGTTCGAGGCCGTCCTGGCCTTCTTCAGTGCCCCAGGCACGGGCATCGGATTCGGCATGGCGATCATGCCGGCCGTGATCCTCTGGTACCTGAGCACAGACGAGGTCAAGGTCGCGTTCGGCACCGAGGCCCCGCCGGCCGTCTGAATCGGGACGCAAGCCCCGAACGTCATGCGGGTGTAATCCGTCATCGGACGCGGAACGGGAGGGACGGCATGTCCGCCCGTTGACCATCGCGTCGACAGCTTGTGCGCCGGATCCAGTGCCCCTGACTCGCCGGCTGTCACCAAGGACCCTGGTCGCTGGGGGTGACCGGGGTCCTTCCTTGTTCGGCTCCTCCCGTCGGGTAGGGTCGGTCCCCCGTGACGTCGCTGCAAGGCCGGCGCGCCCGCCGATGTCGCCGGCGTCGCGACGATCGCGGGACCCTGTGACCGACAATCCGGACGAGCTCTCCCTTCCTCCAGTCCGTCCGGCTCTTGATCCGACCCCGGCCAGCCCAGATCCCCGGCCGGGGTCCATTCCTGTTCGGCTACGATGGATACGGCGTCGGGGTCGCCGGTCGTTCCGTCATCGCCGAGGAGGATGCCCGTGCGCTGGGTCCTGGTCGCAGCGATCGCCCTGATCGCAGCCGGGTGCGGCGGATCCGACGGAAGCCCGCGCAGCGGCGTCCTCGGGGCATCGAGCTCCCCGAGTGGCAGACCGGACCCGACCATCCGCCCTCGACCGACCCCGCTGCCCAGCGTCGATGCCAACGCGCTCTCGGTCAAGGTCACGTCTCGCACCAAGTCGGTGCGACGCCCCGGGACCGCGTCGGTCGCGGTCAAGACGGCCGCGAAGGCGAATTGCGGCATCACCGTGACCTACTCGACGGGTCCCTCGACGGCGGGCGGTCTCGAGCCGAAAACTGCCGGCTCGAACGGCACGGTCACCTGGAAGTGGAAGGTCACGAGCGCGACGAAGAAAGGGACGTGGCCGGTCTCCGTGGTCTGCTCGATCGGGCCGAGGAGCGGTGATGCGTCGACATCGATCACGGTGAAGTGAGGACGGCCCGGACGAGGGCCTGAGCACGACACGGCGTGAGCTCCGCGGTGTCAGCCGCCCCGCTCGCGTCGGTCCCGGCCGCCATCGGGCGAGTCCTCCCAGGCGAAGCTCAGCAACGCGTGGCCGAGGACGACGGCCCCGAGCGCGATCGCGGTCGACGGGCTGGGTCGGACCATCAGGAAGCCGAGCACGGCGGCCATCGATCCGATCGTGAAGCCCGTCGAGAGCACCCGACCCGGGCTGGCCGGCTGGCCGTCGCCCATCTGCGATCGCAGTCGGGACGTGACCGCGACGTGCCGGACCGGATGGAGCTGGATCGCCATGCGATCGATCGTGCGCCGGCCGACGCATCCGCTGGGTTATCGGCTGGTGAACCGATGTTGCGGGTCCGTTGCACCCGGAACCGCCGGCGTGGGACGGTCGCGGGCCCGTGTGTCGAGCCCGGGATGTGCGCCCGAGGTGCTCCCGTCAGCGGCGCAGGCGGAACAGGCCGGTCGCTTGCGCTCGTCGGTCGTGCCCGCGATGGGTCCCCTCCTCGCCGAACGCCGTCGGCGCTCAGCTTGATCAGCCGCTCGGCGATGATCGACCGGGGCGCGCCGGTGACCATCGGCACGCCCTCGTTCGAGGCCTTGAGGTAGAGGAACGGGTCGTACGGCAGCTCGGCCGACATCTTGCGTGCCGAGGAAGGTCTCGACGTCGCGCGGCTTGAGGATCTCGCGGGCGAACACGTTGTTGAGCACGTACGTCGTCTTCAGCCCGACCGACCCGACCTCGCTCAGGTACTCGAGCAGGTGCGTGGACGGCCTTGAGCGCCGCGATCTCCGGCGTGACCGGCAGGATCACGGCCTCGGCCGCCTCGAAGATCCGCAGGATCCGCTCGTCGAGCGATCGAGCCGGCGTCGATCACGATCATGTCGTAGCCGTCGAGCAGCGTCGTGAGGATCTGGGCGACGTGCGTCGGCGTGACAGCCTCGGCCGACTCCGGGGCACCCGGCGCGGCGAGCACGTGGAGGCCGCTGTCGTGGCGCATCGCGTACGTCCGCAGCAGCTCCGGCTCGCGCATGCGCGGTCTCGTCGCGGACGACGTCGGCGAGCGTCTGCTTCGGGTCGAGGTTGAGCAGGGTCGCGACGCCGCCGAACTGGAGCGCGAGGTCGACCAGGACGACCCGGTCGGGCCGCCGGGCGACCGCCGCGATCGCGATGTTCGTGGCGATGGTCGTCGTCCCGACGCCGCCCTTGGGGCTGTAGACCGCGACGGTCCGGCGGGCGCGGTGCATCGGTCAGCCCGTCGGACGAGATGATCGGGGTCAGGTCCCGCGAGCGCTGGAATCGGAGCAGCAGCGCCTCGACGCGGGCCTCGAGCTCGCGGGCGTCGAGCGGGCGCGCCACGACGTCGTCGGCGCCGGCCTCGAGGAAGCCGATCCGCTCCTCGACGTCGTCGCTGGCGCTGACGCACATGACCGGGACCGCGGTCAGCGTCGGCGTCGCCCGGATCTCGCGGCAGATCTCGACCGCCGACTTCGGGCCCGTCCGCGACGTCGATGATGACGAGCTGGTGCTCGGCCGCCTTGGCGAAGGCCTCGTCGGGCTCGGCCGTCCGGGTGACGGTGTAGCCGGCGCCGGTCAGGATCGTCGGCGATCGATTCGCTCGCGGCGGCATCCGACGCGAGGAGGAGGATGGTACTGGCGGGCACGAGGCCTCCGGGCTTGCGAGGGTCGGGATGGCTCGGGTCAGATCTGGGTCGGGACCTGCGCCTGAGGATACAACGGCGACCCGGCGCACGGACCCAGCCGCCCGGATGGGCCGTCCGGCGGGGCTCGCCGGCCTCGTGCTAGACTCCCGCCCTGCCTTTCCGCTCCGTGCCGGTCGGACCGTCAACGGGGCATACCCCATTGGAAGGAGTCTTGCGCGCATGCGCCGTTACGAACTCATGCTCGTCCTCCGCCCGGACGTGGCGGACGACAAGAGCCAGGCCCTCATCGATCGCACGACCCGTGGGATCAGCCGCGTCCGGCGGCCAGATCGTCAAGGTCGCCCCGTGGGGCCGCCGCCGGCTGGCCTATCCCATCGACCGCCACCGCGAGGGCTCGTACCACATCATCCTGTTCGAGGCGCCGCCCGAGGCGATCGTCGAGCTCGAGCACACCCTCCTCATCACCGAGGAGGTCCTCCGCCACCTCGTGACCCGCGTCGAGCGGCCGATCAAGGTCACCCGCGCGCGACGGCTCCGAGGGCGACGAGCTCGAGCGACGAGGACGCTGCCCGTCCGGCCTCGACGAGGACGAGGAAGACGTCGACGACCGCGCGCGAGTTCATCGACGAAGACGAGAGCGACGCGGCCCCGGCCGCGATCGACTGACGGGAGGGCAATGACATGGCGTTCTGCAAGGTCATGATCATCGGCAACCTCGGGCGTGACCCGGAGATGCGCTACACGCCGACGGGCCGGCCGGTCACCCAGTTCAGCGTGGCCGTCAACCAGAGCACCAAGAACCAGCAGACCGGCGAGTGGACCGAGGAGACCGACTGGTTCCGCGTCAGCGTCTTCGGCGACCGCGCCGAGCGCGCCGCCGAGCAGCTTCGCAAGGGCAACCGCGTCTTCGTCGAGGGCCGCTTCCGGACCCGCGAGTTCGAGGGCCAGGACGGCCAGAAGCGGACCTCGCTCGACATCACCGCCGACAACGTCATCAGCCTCGAGCGCCGGCCGCGCGACGACGAGGCGGGCTTCGTCGGGGCTCCCGGCGCGGCAGGCGCCGGTCCGGTCGGGTGCGCCGGCGGCGGCGGCGGCGGCGGCGGATCCCGGCCGCCCGACGACGCCGACCTCGACGACCTTCCCTTCTGAGCCCAGGAGACCCAACCGCATGCCACCCGCCTCAGCCCGACCCAAGAAGCGCGACGACTTCTACCGCGATCGACGTCGTCGCAAGGTCTGCGCGTTCTGCGCCGACAAGACCGTCCAGATCGACTACAAGGAGGTCAACCGCCTCCGCCGCTACCTCTCCGAGCGGGCCAAGATCGAGCCGCGTCGCAAGACCGGCACCTGCGCCGGCCACCAGCGCGAGCTGGCGGTCGCCCTCAAGCGCGCCCGTCACGTCGCCCTGCTCCCGTACGCGCCGCAGCACCTGCGCCCCTGAGCCGGTCGCGGTGACCGGTCCGGCCGTTCGCCCCGCCTCGCGCCTGACGTGCCGGTCGGGCTGCTCATGCTCGGCGGCGGCGCCGCCGCCGGGGCCTTCGGCTCGCTCCTCGGGCTCGGCGGCGGCATCCTCATCGTGCCGATGCTCACGCTCGGCTTCGGGCTGCAGCCTGCCCGAGGCCGTCGGGGTCTCGCTCGTGTCGGTGATCATGACCAGCAGCGCGGCGGCCGGCGTGTACCTCGAGCGCCACGTCGCCAACCTGCGGCTCGGGATGACGCTCGAGCTGTTCACCGCGATCGGCGCCCTCGTCGGCGGCTCGATCGCGTTCGTCCTCGACGAGCGGCTGCTGTCCGCCCTGTTCGCCGGCCTGCTCGGCTACGTCGCGATCACGATGCTCCGGGCACCCTCGCAGGACCACGGGCCCGGAGATCAGCGCCCTCGACGTCGACGTCGAGGGTGACGACGAACGACGGACAGTCCCGCCGAGCGGGCGCTCGACCGGCTGTCGGGCGAGGGCTACCGCGTCCGCAACCTCGGCCGGCGGGATCGTCGGGGCGACGGGCGCCGGGCTGGCGTCCGCCCTGTTCGGGATCGGCGGCGGGATCATCAAGGTGCCGCTGATGAACCTGTCGATGGGCGTCCCGCTGCGAGTCGCGACCGCGACGAGCAACCTGATGATCGGCATCACGGCCGCCGCCAGCGCGGTCATCTACCTGATCCGCGGCGAGATCGACCCGTACGTCGCCGGTCCGACCGCGATCGGGGTCTTCCTCGGCGCGACGCTCGGCTCGCGCCTGGCGCACCGGATCGACCTGCGCTACCTGCGCCTGCTGTTCGTGGTCGTCCTCGTGTACACCGCGGTCCAGATGCTGCTGCGGGCGGTCCGATGACGCGGCCGCTCGCCGGCCAGACTCGCCCGCGCCGAGTGGCGCATCGGCCGGCTCCTGATCGCGATGACCTACGCGCTCGGTCGCGATCCTCGTCGTCGGGGTCGCTGCTCATGGTCGCCGCGGGCATCTCGCCGCTGGCCGGCGGTCCCGCGTTCGACGCTTCGGAGCTCGTCGCCGAGCTCGCGTCGGCTGACGCCGGTCGGCTTCCTGTGGCTCGGCCTCCTCGTGCGTCATCGCGACGCCGATCGTCCGGGTCATCGGCGCGGCGATGTCGTTCGGGCTGACCGGCCAATGGATGATGGTCGCGATCGCGATCGCCATCCTCGTCGTGATCGCCGTCGGCATCGTGGTCGCCCTCGCCGCTACTGTTTGAACGATGGACATCCTCATCCTCGCTCGTCGCGTTCGTCGATCATCCTCGCTGGGCGCCGAGCTGTTCACCAACGGCATCGAATGGTTCGGGCGCAAGCTCGGGCTGGCCGAGGGCGCCGTCGGCTCGGTGCTGGCGGCGGTCGGCACCGCCCTGCCCGGAGACGATGATCCCGATCATCGCGATCCTGTTCGCGACCGGTGAATCGTCGAACGAGGTCGGCGTCGGGGCGATCCTCGGCGCGCCGTTCATGCTCGTCGACGCTGGCCATGTTCGTGACCGGCATCGCCGTGCTGTACGTCGGCCGGCGCCGGCCGACCGGCGACGTGATGCAGGTCGACACCGGCGTGCTGGCCCACGACATGCGCTACTTCGCGATCGCCTACGGCATCGCCATCGGGGCGGCCTTCCTGCCGCGTCGAGCCGGTCTGGCTCAAGTGGATCGTGGCCGTCGTCCTGATCGGGATCTACGCCTGGTACGTCAAGGGCCACTTCGAGGCCGACCCCGACGTCGACGCCGACGACCTCGCGCCGCTGCGGTTCCATCGCCTCGACCGGCGCGCGCATCGGGCCGATCCGGCGACCCCGCGGCTCCGCGTCGTCAACGTCCAGGTGCTCGCCGCGCTCGGGCTGATCGTCCTCGGCGCGGTCTTCTTCGTCGACGCCGTCGAGCACCTCGCCACCGAGCTCCACGTCGACAGCGCCCTGCTCGCCCTGGTCATCGCCCCGATCGCGACCGAGCTGCCCGAGAAGTTCAACTCGGTCATCTGGGTCCGGCAGGGCAAGGACACCCTGGCGATGGGCAACATCACCGGGGCGATGGTCTTCCAGTCGACGATCCCGACGGTCGTCGCGCTCGTCTTCGCCTCGGAGACGTGGGTCGCCGCGGAGGGCTCGTACGTCGCCTTCGCGTCGGCCGGGATCGCGTTCCTGTCGTCGGCGGCGATCTTCATCCCGATGGCCCGCCGGGCGCGTGCTGCGCGGCCGCCGCCTGCTCGTCGGCGGCGTGTTCTACCTCGTCTACCTGGCGCTCGTCATCGGCGTGGTGAGCGGCACCATCGGCTGATCGGCGAGGACCTCCGTCACGGGCGGGTGTCGGGAGGCCGCTTGCTATACTCGGCCGACCGGAATCCCAGGGAGCCGCCGCATGCTGACCGAGAAGTCCGACGCCAAGCCGGCCGCCCACCACGCCCCGAAGCCCGGCGCGCTCGACGAGCTGATCTGCTACTTCGAGGGCGACTGGGTCCCGATGCGCGACGCGAAGGTCAGCGTCATGACCCACGCCTTCATGTACGGCACGGCCACGTTCGAGGGCATCCGCGCCTACTGGAACGCCGACGAGAAGGTGCTCTACGGCCTGAAGCTGCGCGAGCACGTCGAGCGGCATCCGCCAGTCGTGCCGGATCCTGCTGATGCAGGACGTCCCGTCGGTCGACGAGCTGACCCGGCTCATCGTCGAGACGGTCCGCCGCAACGACTTCCGCGAGGACGTCTACATCCGCCCGTCGTTCTACAAGTCGACCGAGGCGATCGGCGTCCGGCTCCACAACCTGGCCAACCAGCTGTACATCATCGCCATCCCGTTCGGGAACTACATCGACACCGAATCGGGCGTCCGGGTGATGACCTCGTCGTGGCGGCGCAACGCCGACGACGCGCTGCCGGCCCGCGGCAAGATCGTCGGCGGCTACGTGAACATGGCGTTCCAGAAGACCGAGGCGGAGCTCAACGGCTTCGACGAGGCGGTCGTGCTGACCGCTGACGGCCACCTCAACGAGGCCTCGGCCGCCAACATCTTCGTCGTGCGCGACGGCGTCGCGCTGACCCCGCCGGTCAGCGACGACCTGCTCGAGGGTGTCACCCGCAAGGCGCTCATCGAGCTCCTCGGCAACGAGGGCATCCCGGTCGAGATCCGCTCGATCGACCGGTCGGAGCTCTACGTCGCCGACGAGGCGTTCCTGTGCGGCACCGGCGTCCAGGTCTCGCCGATCGTCGAGGTCGACCACCGGCCCGTCGGGTCGGGCGCGATCGGGCCGATCGGCCGGCTCGTGCGCGACCGCTACTTCGAGGCGGCGCGGGGCAAGCTGCCCGACTACGCGCACTGGCTCACGCCGATCCGCTGACGAAGCCTGCGCGCTCGCCCGGGATGGGCGAGCCGTCGCTCAGGGGCTGAGCGGCGCCTCGAGGTCGGGCGTCTGCTTCCCGACCGTCACGATGAAGTCCGTGCGGACGGCCGGGTCGGTCGCCTCCGTGACGGTCACGCCGAACGTATCCTGGAGGTAGGTGACCGTGTCGGGGAACTCGGCCAGCGCCCCGTTGTAGGCCACGATCTTCGTGTTCGCCGGCACCGCCCCGGGCGGCTTCTGGCGTGGCGCCGAGGCGGCCAGCCCGCGCCAGTCGAGGTAGCCGGCGAGGCGCGTCCCGCGGCCGCCATCGGTCGTGCCGTTGAGGACCCAGACCACGGCCGCCTCCTGGGCGAGCTTCTGGCGCTCGGCCTCATCGGCCGGGTCCGTGGTGAACGCGGACTTGACCGCGGCCCGGATCTTGCTGACGTTCGGGACGATGATGTAGCCGCGCGGGCTCGACAGGTACTCCTTCTGGTAGAACGGCGGGGCGAACACGTAGGACCGGATGTCCTTCGTGTCGATGTCCGAGGCGAGCCCGATCAGCGGCGCCAGCTGGGAGACCGGGATGTCGGTCTTGACGGCCGTCTTGAGCGCCTTGACGAGGTCCGGGAGACGCGGGATGAGCGCCTGCGGATCGGCCTGCTCTCGGAGGGACGTCAACACGCGCTGCTGGCGGGCGCCGCGGTCGAAGTCGTTGGAGCTGTGCCTCGAACGCGCGTAGCGCAGCGCCTCGGCGCCGTTCATGTGCTGGATGCCGCTCGGGATGTAGATCCGCCGGAGGCTGCCTTCGGCCGGGAAGCGGTCGTCCGAGACGGGGACCTGGACGTTGATCGTCACCCCGCCCATCTTGTCGACCACATTGCGGAAGCCGTCGAAGTCGACCTCGATGAAGTACTTGATGTCGAGGTTGTAGAGGTTGCCCATGATCGCCTTGAGCCCGTTGTAGCCGCGCGTCGCGCCGTTGCCGGGGAACAGGTCGGCGCGGCCACGGACCTGGGTCAGCCAGGCGTTGATCTTGCGGCTGTACACCGGCCCGAAGGCGCGGCGGGCGGGTCCCGGCGGCGTCGGAACATCGACCGTGTCGCGCGGCAGGCTGAACATCGCCACCTGCTTGGTGACCGGGTCGATCGACACGACGATCAGCGTGTCGGTGTTGTAGGTCCGGTCGCCGGCGCGCTTGTCGCTGCCGATCAGCAGGATGTTGAGCCGCTCCTTGCCGTCCCATGGCGGGATGGACACGTCGGGCAGGGCGCTCCCGACGGGCGTCCCGGCGGGCAGCGGGGTATCGGTCGGCTCGGGTGAGCCGGCCGGCGTCTGCGTGGCTGACGTGCTGGAGCCGGGCGACGGGGAGGCGTCGAGCTCGCACGACTGGTCGGTCGAATCCTCGCCGATGAAGATGCAGCCGCTGTCGAGGACGTCGAGGGCGAGCATGTCGTAGCGGGCGACGACGATATGGCTGCCGGCCATCACCAGGATCACGGCCAGCAGGCCCGCGATCGACAGGGGATTGCGGACGATCCGCGCGCGGCCGGCCCGGCCGTCGCCGCTGGCCGGCCCGGCATTCATGTACTCCGCGACGCGATAGGCGTCGACGATGGCGACCAGGCGATAGCCCAGGACGATGAGGTTGACGACGAAGACCGAGCTCAGGACGAACGGGTTGAGGATGAGGCCGAACAGCTCGACGCGGGTCAGCCGCAGCCCGACGCCGGCGCCCAGGGCGATGAACAGGATGGGGACGGCGGCGAACGCCAGGGCGCGCGCGGGGGCACCGGCGTACAGCTGACCGAGTCCGGGGAAGATCAGGGAGAGGAAGGCGGCCGCGAAAGGCGACCGCGCGCGCTTCCGCGCGCCCTCAGGTTCGTGCATCGCGGGTAGGATACAGGCACCCATCGAATCGAGCAGCCGTGCCCCGGCCCAGGCGCGAGCCGGTCGATCCGCTTCCCCCCGACGCCCGAGGCCGAATGTTCCAACCCGTCAGCGCGAAGCCCGATTTCGTCGCCCTCGAGCACGAGATCCTGACCCAGTGGCGCGAGCGCCGGACGTTCGCGCGGCTGCGCGCCCAGAACGCGGGCGGGTCCAGATGGAGCTTCCTCGACGGGCCGATCACGGCCAACAACCCGATGGGCGTCCATCACGCCTGGGGCCGGACATACAAGGACCTCTACCAGCGCTTCCACGCGATGCTCGGCGAGGACCAGCGCTACCAGAACGGGTTCGACTGCCAGGGGCTGTGGGTCGAGGTCAACGTCGAGCGCGACCTCGGGTTCACCTCGAAGCGGGACATCGAGGCCTACGGCATCGACCGGTTCGTGACGCTCTGCAAGCAACGGGTGCTGACGTACGCCGCGCGCCAGACCGAGCAGTCGATCCGGCTCGGGATGTGGATGGACTGGGACGACCCGGACGAGCTGCGGCGGCTCGGCGAGCTGCTCGGCCAGGATCCCGCGCAGGTCACGACCGTCCAGGGCCCCAACGGCCCGCTGACCGACACGGCGGAGATGCTGGTCGGCCGCCTTGGTCATCCGGAGCTCGGCGGCAGCTACTACACGTTCAGCAACGAGAACAACGACCTCATCTGGTACTTCCTCGCCGAGTGCCACCGCCGCGGCTGGCTGTACAAGGGCCACGACTCGATGCCGTGGTGCCCTCGCTGCGGGACCGGCCTGTCGCAGATGGAGATGAACGAGGGCTACCAGGACCGCGAGGATCCCGGCCTGACGGTCCGCTTCCCGCTGATCGACCCCGGCCACGAGGGCGAGGCCCTCCTCGTCTGGACGACGACGCCCTGGACGCTCGCCGCGAACGTGGCCGCCGCAGTAGGGCCCGACCTGCGCTACCTGCGCGTCCGGCAGGGCGACGACGTGCTCTGGGTCGGCAAGGGGACGCTGAAGCAGGCGGTCGTCGGGCCGTTCACGGTCGAAGCCGAGGTCGCCGGCTCGGAGCTGGTCGGACTGCACTACAGCGGTCCGTTCGACGCGCTGCCCGCGGTCGCGAAGGCATTCGAGGCGGCCGGCTACGAGCATCGCATCGTGGCCTGGGACGAGGTCGGCGAGGACGAGGGGACCGGGATCGTCCACATCGCACCCGGATGCGGGGCGGAGGACTACCAGCTCGGCAAGGCCCTCGGGCTGCCCGTCATCGGTCCGATCGACGAGGACGGCCGCTACTACCCGGATTTCGGCTGGCTGAGCGGCCTCGAGGCGCCGAACGTCGCGGAGCAGATCGTCGACGACCTCGAACGGCGGAGGATCTTCTACCACCTCGAGCCGTACTCACACCGCTACCCGCACTGCTGGCGATGCGGCACGCCCCTGCTGTTCCGGCTGGTCGACGAGTGGTTCATCTCGATGGGGCCGCTGTACGACCAGCCACGCGAGACGCTGACGCCGGAGCAGGTCGACGCAAGCCTCCGCTACCAGATCATGGAGACGGTCGATCGGATCCGCTGGATCCCGGATTTCGGCTACGAGCGCGAGCTCGACTGGCTCCGCAACATGCACGACTGGATGATCAGCAAGAAGCGCTACTGGGGGCTGGCGCTGCCGATCTACGACTGCGCGGCATGCGGGACGGTCGAGGTGATCGGCGGGCGCGACGAGCTCAGGCAGCGTGCCGTCGAGGGCTGGGAGCAGTTCGAGGGCCACAGCCCGCACCGGCCCTACGTCGACGCGGTCAGGATCGCGTGCCCGGGCTGCGGCGCACCGGTCGAGCGGATCAAGGATGTCGGCAACCCGTGGCTGGACGCGGGGATCGTGCCGTTCTCGACGCTGCACTACCGCGAGGACCCGGACCACTGGCGGGCGTGGTTCCCGGCCGACTTCATCACCGAGAGCTTCCCGGGCCAGTTCCGCAACTGGTTCTACTCGATGCTGGCGATGTCGACCGTGCTCAAGCGGACGGAGCCGTTCCGGACGATCTTCGGCTACGCCCTCGTGTTCGGCGAGGACGGGCGCCCGATGCACAAGAGCTGGGGCAACGCCATCGAGTTCGACGAGGCCGCCGAGCGGATGGGCGTCGACGTCATGCGCTGGATGTTCGTCAAGGCCAGGCCCGAGGAGAACATCCTGTTCGGCTGGCACGCGGCGGACGAGTCGCGCCGCGAGCTGCTGATCCTGTGGAACGTCTACGCGTTCTTCGTGCGCTACGCCCGGCTCGCCGGCTGGACACCACGCCAGGACATCGACACGGCGATCGCCGCCGCGCGCGACTGGCCGGTCCTGGACCGCTGGATCCTGTCGCGATCGGCGGGCGTGGCCGCGGACGTCCAGGCGTCCCTGGCCGATTTCGACGCGGTGACCGCGACCCGGGCGATCGGCGTCTTCATCGACGACCTGTCGACCTGGTACCTGCGCCGATCGCGCGACCGGATGCGGGCGGGGGCCGATCCGGCCGATCGGGACGCCGCCTTCGCCACGCTCCACGCCGCCCTCGTCACGCTCATCGAGACGCTGGCCCCGATGCTGCCCTTCCTGTCCGAGGCGCTCTACCAGAACCTGATCGTCGCGGTCGTGCCACAGCTCCCCGACAGCGTTCACCTGGCGCCCTGGCCGGCCGAGGCGATGGCCGGTCATCGCGACGAGGCGCTCGAGCGCTCGGTCGCCACCATCCGCGGGGCCGTCGACCTGGCACGTACCCTGCGGGCACAGGCGGGGCTGCGCATGCGACAGCCGCTGGCGCGAGCGTGGCTCGCGCTGCCGGACCGCGGCGACCCGGTCGACGACGAGCTGCATCCGGCTGTTCAGCGACGAGATCAACGTCAAGGCGGTCGAGCGCATCGCCGACGACTCGGCGCTCGTCGAGCGACGGGTCAAGCCCCTCCTGCCCAGGATCGGCAAGCGCCTGGGATCGGCCATCCCCGCGGTCATGGCCGCGGCACGCGCCGGCGAGGTCACGTTCGAGGCCGACGGGTCGGTCACGCTGGCCGGCGTGACGCTGGCGCCCGACGAGGTGGAGATCCAGGCCTCGCCACGGCCGGGCACCGCGGTCGCGGACCTCGATGGGGTCGTCGTCGTCCTCGACACGGAGCTGACGCCCGAGCTGATCGCCGAGGGCGACGCCCGGGAGCTGGCCCGCGCGATCCAGGACCTCCGGCGCGACGCCGGCCTCGAGTTCGACGACCGGATCGACCTCTGGCTGGAGGGGCTCCCGCCGGCGGTCACTCCCCACCTCACGAGCGTCACGTCGGACACCCTCGCCGACCTGGCCGATGGTGGCTCCGCACCGCCAGAGGCCCTGCGGGCCACGGTGGATCTCGACGGCGGTCCCGTGGCGATCGCGTTGCGACGCGGCGAGGGGAGGGGCTAGGCCGTGGCGATCGACGACGTCGGCGGACCCCCGACCGTGGATGTGTCGCCGTCGGCCGGAGCGGTCAGGACCAGTGCCCACTGGATCGTCTTCTTCGGGCTTGCCGGTGTGATCGTGGTGGTCGACCAGCTGACCAAGGCCTGGCTGGTCGCCAACGTCGCGCCCGGCGAGGTGGTCCAGGTGATCGGCGACTACGTCCGGCTCGTGTTCGGCCAGAACTCGGGGGCGCTGTTCGGGCTGTTCCGCGACAACGCCGCGCTGTTCGGGCTCGTGTCGCTCGCCGTCATCGTCATGATCGTGGTCTATCACGGCAAGGTCGGCCGAAGCCTGTACCTCTCGATCGCGCTCGGGTTGCTGCTCGGCGGGGCGCTCGGCAACGTGACCGACCGGCTGAGCCGCGGCTATGTCGTCGACTTCGTCGACATCGGCATCGGCGACTTCCGGTGGTACACCTTCAACGTGGCGGACGCGGCGATCAGCACCTCGATCGTGATGCTCATCGGCGCCGCCCTGATCCCGTCGCTGGTCAGGCTGGGGGAGCGGTCGTCGGATGGTTGATCCGTCGACCGTGGCCGGGGTCCGCGTCCTCCGCGTTCCCGACGGGCCGGGCGGACGGGTCGATCGCTACGTCGCCGACGCGACCGGTTTGTCGCGGAGCTACGTGCAGAAGCTCATCTCCGATGGCCGCCTGACCGCGGCCGGGGAGCCGCTGCGGGCCAACACGATCGTCGGGCCCGGCACGGAGCTGCAGCTCGACGTCCCGCCGCCGATCCCGCTCGACCTGGCGCCGGCGCCGGACATCCCGTTGCGGATCGTCTACGAGGACGCCGACCTGCTGATCGTCGACAAGCCGGCCGGCCTCGTCGTGCACCCGTCGCCCGGCCACGCCGGGGACACGCTCGTGAACGCGCTCCTGGCGCACGGACCGGGCGACCAGTGGGGCGGCATCGCCGGCGTCCAGCGGCCGGGCATCGTCCACCGCCTCGACCGTGACACGAGCGGCCTCCTGATGGTGGCCCGCAACGATGCGGCACAGGCGTCGGTCATGGCACAGCTCAAGGCCCGGCGCGTGAAGAAGACGTACCAGGCCCTCGTCCTCGGTAACGTTGCGGCGGCCGTCGGACGGATCGAGGCTCCCATCGGCCGAGACCCGAAGCATCGGCACGAAGATGGCGGTCGTCGCCGATGGCCGGCCGTCCGTGACGGGCTACCGCGTCGGCGAGCGGTTCGCCGACTGGACCCTGCTCGAGCTCGATCTCGTCACCGGGCGGACGCACCAGATCCGGGTCCACCTCGAGGCGATCGGCCATCCGATCGCAGGCGATCCCGTGTATGGCACCGGCACGTCGCGGCGCGGGCCGGACGGTTTGCACCGCCTGTTCCTGCATGCCTGGCGGCTCGAGCTGAACGCGCCATCGGACGGCCATCTCATCCGCGCCACGGCGCCGCTGCCGCCGGAGCTCGACCGCGTGCTCGAGCGCCTCCGGGTCGTGCCGCGATGACCGATGCGACGCGCCCGGCGGGCGAAGAGCTGACCGCGACCAACGGCGCGATGCTGGTCATCATCTCGGGCCCGAGCGGCGTCGGGAAGGACACCATCATCGACGCGCTCCGCGAGCGCCACCACGACCCGGACTATCACTACGTCGTGACCTGCACGACACGAGGCCGGCGGCCGGACGAGGTCGACGGCGTCGACTACCAGTTCCTCGACTCCGAGACCTTCGCCGCATGGCGCAGCGCGGGCGAGTTCCTCGAGGCGAGCGAGGTCCATGAGAACTGGTACGGGACGCCCCGTGGCCAGGTTCGCAAGGCCCTTGAGGAGGGTCGCGACGTCATCCTCAAGATCGACGTCCAGGGTGCCCGGATCGTCAAGTCGAAGGTGCCCGGGGCCCTGCTCATCTTCATCGTTCCGCCGTCACTCGAGGACCTCTTCCAGCGGCTCCGCAGCCGCGCGACCGAGACGGCCGACGAGCTCGAGGTCCGCCAGCGCAACGCGGCGATCGAGCTCGCCCGCCAGGACGATTACGACTACGTCGTCACGAACGAGACGGGACAGGTCGAGCGGACCGCCGAGAGGATCGACGAGATCATCGCCGCCGAGCACAGCGCCCACCCGCACCGCCGGGTCGAGGTCTACTCGCGGTCGCCGTGACCGTCGGCGACACGCTGCAGCTCGACGCCTCGCTGGAGTCGGCCGACGGGCGGGTCCGCCGCCGACGGCCCCGACCGGACCGTCGAGGTCGCGGTCGACGTCGCCGGGCGTGGCGGCGACCGGACGTACACCTATCGCGTCCCGGGGTCGATGGCCGATCTCGAGATCGGTGAGGCGGTCCTCGTCGAGTTCGGACGGCGGCAGGCTCTCGGCATCGTGGTCGGGGAGGCGCCCGGGACGACCGACGTCGACCCGAAGCCGATCGTCGACCGGATCAGGGCGGACGGCCCGCTCCTCCCGGCGTTGACGCTCGCGCTCGCCCGCTGGGTGGCCGCGCACTACCTGGCCCCGCCGGCGCTCGTCCTGCGCGCGATGCTCCCGCCCGGGATGCTCGAGCGGCTCGAGCTCGTGGCCGAGCTGCAGCCGGACCGGGACGGCGTGGGGGATCGCGGCGGCGACGGCACGACCCCGGGCCCGGCCGACGCGGTCGAGGCGGACCTCCTTGCCCAGCTCGAGGGCGGGCCGCGAGCCGTCCGCGACCTCGCCGGCCCCGACGGCCGGGCCGGGACGCTGCGACGACTGCGCGGGCTCGCCACCGCGGGACGCGTGAGCCTCGAATGGACGCTGCTGGGTGCATCGGCCGGTCCACGCTACGAGCGCTGGGCACGCATCCTCGAGGACGGCCTGGGAGCCGCGAGGGTCGTGGCAGACGGCGGGCGGATCGCCGGCCGGCCGCTCGGGCCTCGCCAGGTCGAGGCGTTGTCGGAGCTCGCGGCGACCCCGTCCGGCGAGCTTCGCGCCGCGGACCTCTCTGGCGCCCACGGATCGGCGGCGCTGGCCGGTCTCGTCCGCCGCGGGCTCGTCGCGACCGACATCCGCGAACGCCCGCGTCGCCCGCTCGCCGCGCGACCCGCCGGCCGTCGTGGTGGCCGCCCGCCCGCCACCGACCTCCTTCCCGCGCAGGCCGAGGCGGTCGGCCGGATCCGTGCCGCGATCGACGCGCGGGACGCCCGCCCGCTCCTGCTCGACGGGGTGACCGGCGGCGGCAAGACCGCGATCTATGTCGAGGCGATCGCGACCGCCCTCGAAGCCGGCCGGCCGGCCCTCGTCCTGGTCCCGGAGATCGCGCTGGCGCTGCCGCTCGTCGATCGCCTGCGGGCCGATCTCGACGCACGGGTCGCGCTGGTCCATTCGGGTCTCGGCGAGGGTGAGCGTGCCGACGAGTGGCGGCGGATCCGTGCCGGAGCGGTCGACATCGTGGTCGGGACGCGTCTCGCGGTCGGTGCCCCGCTGGCCGACGTCGGGCTGGTGATCGTCGACGAGGAGCACGATGCGGCCTACAAGAGCGACCGGACGCCCCGCCTCCAGGCGCGCGACGCCGCGGTCGAGCTCGGGCGCCTGGCCGGTGCCGCTGTCGTGCTCGGCTCGGCGACGCCCGCGGTCGACAGCGTCGGCCGGGTCCTCGCCGGGCGAGTTCGACCGGGTCGTGCTGCCGGCCCGGCCCGTCGGCCGCGCTCCGGCCGTCGAGGTCGTCGACCTGCGCGAGGAGCTGGCCGCCGGCCGCCGCGGCCTGCTCTCCGCCGCGCTGGCCGAGGCGCTCGCATCGCTCGACACCACCGCCGGGGAGCAGGCCATCCTCGTCCTGAACCGGCGGGGCACCGCATCGGTCGTGATGTGCCGGGACTGCGGCCATGTCCAGGCCTGCCCGGACTGCGAGCGGCCGCTCGTCTACCACCGTGCCGGAACGACGCTCCGCTGTCATCACTGCGGCCGCGCGACGCCGCTCGCCACGCGATGTCCCTCCTGTGGCTCCCCGCGGATCCGCTATCTGGGTGGCGGGACGGAACGCGTCGAGCGCGAGGTCCGCGAGACGTTCCCGGCGTTGCGCGTCGGCCGCCTCGACCGGGACGTGGTCGAGCACCGCGGCGCTGCCGAGCGGATCGTCGACGCGTTCTCCGACGGCCGGCTCGACGTCCTCGTCGGCACGAGCCTCGTGACCAAGGGCCTGGACATCCCGTCCGTGACGCTGGTCGGCGTCGTGTCCTCGGACGTCGCGCTCAACCTCCCCGACGAGCGGGCAGCGGAGCGGACCTACCAGCTCCTCGTCCAGGCCATCGGCCGGGCGGGCCGCGGCGATCGACCGGGCCGGGCGATCCTCCAGACCTACCAGCCCGACCACCCGGCGATCACGGCCGCGGCGAGCGGCGACCGGGTGGCGTTCTACGACGCCGAGCTCGCCCTCCGGCGGCGGTTCGGCTCGCCGCCGTTCGGCACCCTCGTCAAGCTGACCGTCGGCCTCGTGGATCCGGCGGCCGCGGAACGCGAGGCAGTCGCCATGGCCGAGCGCCTCCGCGAGCGCGCAGCGAGCCGGTCGGCAGCGGTGACCGTCGTCGGACCGGCGCCGGCCTACATCGCCCGGCGGGCCGACCGCTGGCGATGGAACGTCGTCCTGCGGGGCGACGACCCGGTCGCTCTTCTCGACGGCGGGCTCGACGCGCCATGGTCGGTCGACGTCGACCCCGAAATCGCTCCTGTAAGCCGGGACCATCGGCAGATGCCCCGTTCGACGGTTCGTGCGACGATTGGGACCACCCGACCGAGGAGCAACACGATGACCGATCCGCTGAACCCGACCAACCCCGGCGATCCGGGAGATCCCGCCGAGCCGACCCCGTCCACCCCCGACGAGTCCTACAGCTGGACCAGCGAGGGCGCGGCCGGGGGCGGCGCGCACGGCACCGAGGCCGGCGGCGACGCGACCGGCGCGAGCGGCGCATCGAGTGCCGCAGGAACCGCGACCGCGATCCTCGAGCAGCTCCGCGAGGCCGTCGACGACCTGGCCGAGCGCGCGACACCGACCGTCCGCGAGTTCTCCGCGCGCGCCGCCGAGCTGGCAGCCGTGGCGGCCGATCGCGCGGCACCCCTGGCCCGCCGGGCGGGCGAGGTCACGTCCGAGGCGAGCGCCACGCTCGCGACCAAGTCGCGTCACTGGGCCGCCGACCTCCGTTCGTCGATCGGCACCGATGACGGGTCGGCCGGCGAGGGCGGCCCGGGCGCTCCGAAGGCCGCGCCGACCGAGACGACGGGTTCGCCCGCCGCCGACGGCGAGTCACCGTCCGGCGACGGACCGGCGCCCGCCTGACCGTCGCTCCTATACTCCGGCGATGAGCGTTCGCCCCATCGTCCTGCTCGGCGATCCCCGCCTCCGCCTCAAGGGCAAGCCGGTCGACAGCTTCGGGAAATACCTCCACGAGCTGCTCGACGACCTCGCCCACACGATGCGCGACGCGCCCGGTGTCGGCCTTGCCGCGCCACAGCTCGGCGAGGCGATGCAGGCGTGCGTGGTCGAGGTCGAGGGGACCCTCCACGAGCTGGTGAACCCGCGGATCGTCCGCTCGACCGGCGACGACCGCGACCTCGAGGGCTGCCTGTCGATCCCGGGCTACGTCGCGTACGTGACCCGGCGCGAGAAGGTCTGGGTCGTGGCGCAGGATCGCCAGGGCAGGAAGATCAAGGTGGCCGGCTCCGGCCTGCTTGGCCGGGCGCTCCAGCACGAGCTCGACCACCTCGACGGCAAGCTCTACATCGACTATCTCGACTCGATGGACGAGCTGCTGGCCGTCGGCGCCTCGAACGAGGACGACGACGAGGTTCGCGAGGCGACGAGCGCCCTCGCGTGAGCGGACGGGCGGGCCGGCGGCTCGCGCGTGCGGACCGTCTTCATCGGCAGCGGCGGCTTCGGTGTCGAGGCGCTCCAGCGGCTGGCCGGAGACGCCGACATCGAGCTCGTCGGGATCGTCACCGCGCCACCGCGGCCGGCCGGCCGGCGCCAGGCCGTCACCCCCACGCCGATCGAGGCGGCGGCACGCGACCTGGACGTCGCCACCGTCCTCACGCCCGAGCGGCTTCGCGCGCCCGAGGCGGTCGACGCCGTCGTCGCCCTCGGGCCGGACCTCGTCGTGCTGGCCGACTACGGCCAGATCGTGCCGGCCGGCCTTCTCGGTCGCCGGCACGGCGCGCTGAACCTGCACCCGTCGCTGCTGCCCCGGTATCGCGGCGCGACCCCGGTCCCGGCGGCCATCCTGGCCGGCGACGCCGAGACCGGCGTGACCCTGATGCGGATGGACGCCGGTCTGGATACCGGACCGATCGTGGCGCAGGACCGCGTCCCCCTTGACGGCACGGAGACGTCCCCGGTTCTGGAGCAACGCCTGTCCGCGATCGCCGGCGACCTCCTGGCCCGAAGCGTCGGGCCCTGGGTCCGCGGAGACCTGGCGGCGACGCCGCAGGATGACGCGGCCGCGACGCTGACCCGGCCGCTGCGCCGCGAGGACGGCCGGCTCGACCCGACGCGACCGGCCGTCGAGCTCGAGCGCCAGGTCCGGGCCTACCAGCCGTGGCCGGGCTCGTTCCTGGAGACGCCCGTGGGGCGCGTGACGGTATGGGCTTCGTCCGTGCTGCCCGGGCGACCCGCGGACCGGGCCGGCACGCTCACCGACGACGACGGCACCGGCCTCGCGATCGCCACGGTCGACGGTCGCCTGCGCCTCGACGAGGTCCAGCCGGCCGGCGGGCGACGGATGGACGGGCCGTCGTGGCGGCGCGGCCTGCGTCCGTCCAAGGTGATCCTGGGCCGGCTGCTCGGCCGCGTTAGCATCGACCCGTGACCGACGCCGCGAAGCCCGGGATCGCCGGGCTTACCCCCGACCAGCTGACGACCTGGATGGCCGGGCGCGACGAGCCCGCCTACCGCGCCCGGCAGGTCCTCGATGCCGTCTGGACGGACGGCGGCGTGACGGACCCGTCGACGATCGGGACGCTGCCGGCCGCGCTGCGGGCGGCGCTCGATGCCGCATTCCGGTTCGACACGGTCGCCGACACCGACGTCCGCGATGCTGACGGCGGTCTGACCCAGAAGATGCTCCACCGCCTCGACGACGGGGCGCTGATCGAGTCCGTGCTGATGCACTACCCGGCCCGGTCGGGGTCGCGGGAGCGGCACACCCTCTGCATCTCGAGCCAGGCCGGTTGTGCGGTCGGCTGCCCGTTCTGCGCCACCGGGGAGCTCGGCTTCGGCCGCGATCTCGAGGTCGCCGAGATCGTCGACCAGGTCCGCTTCGCGTCGCGCCGGCTCGCGGCGGACGGCAGCCGGCTGACCAACATCGTGTTTATGGGCATGGGCGAGCCGCTGCTCAACCTCGACCAGGTGCTGGCCGCCATCGAGGCCCTCAACGACCCGGTGCGGTTCGGGCTCGGCGCACGCCACATCACCGTCTCGACATCCGGCGTCGTGCCCGGCATCCGGCGGCTGACCTCGCTCGGCCCGCAGTTCACCCTCGCCGTCTCGCTCCACGCGGCGCGCGACCCATTGCGTGACGTGCTCGTGCCGCTGAACCGGCGCTGGCCGGTGGCGGAGGTCGTGGCGGCCGCCCGGGACCACAGCCGCTCGACGGGACGCCGGATCAGCTACGAGGTCACGATGATCGGCGGCGTCAACGACACCGAGGTCGACGCAGGCGCGATGGCAGAGCTGCTGCGCGGCGATCACGCCCACGTCAACCTCATCCCGATGAACCCGGTCGCCCATACCCCGTGGACGGCCAGCCCGATGGGGGTCATCGAAGCCTTCGCGGCGACGCTGCGCGAAGCCGGGATCGGCACGACGATCCGGCGCAACCGCGGCCAGGAGGTCGGTGCCGCATGCGGTCAGCTGGCTGCCGAGCGCGCCGGCGAGCCGGCCCCTCCGGTCGTCGCCCGCCGCCGGGCGCGGCTCGTCGCCGAGAGCGCCGCCGCCCTCGGCGGCGAGCGCAGCCACGAGCCCGTGCCGGCCGGGGTGGGGGAGTAGCCGTGGCGGACGGCCGTGCGCGGGTGGCGGCGAGCATCCTCGATGCCGACCTGTCGAACCTCGCCCACGCGGTCCGCCGCGTCCAGGCCGCAGAGGCCGACCGGATCCACCTGGACGTCATGGACGCGCACTTCGTCCCGAACCTGACGTTCGGCTGGAAGACGATCCAGGCCCTGCGCCGCCGCACCGAGCTACCGTTCGACGCGCATCTCATGGTCGCCGAGCCCGGCCGCTTCCTCGACGAATACCTCGATGCGGGCTGCGACTCGATCACGTTCCACGTCGAGATCGAGGAGGACATCGCGTCCACCCTGCGGCGGATCCGGGCCGCCGGTCGCGCCGCCGGGCTGGCGGTCAAGCCCGCCACCCCGATGTCGGTGCTCGAGCCGTACCGCGGGCTGCTCGACATCATCCTGGTGATGACGGTCGAGCCCGGGTTCGGCGGTCAGGCGTTCATGAAGGACGTCGCGAGGGACAAGCTGCCGGCGGCGCGCGAGCTGCTCAGCCACAAGGTGTTCGGCGGCGAGGTCCACGTCGACGGCGGCGTCAACCGTGAGACCGCCGAGCTCGTCGGTGGGCTCGGGGTCGATATCCTTGTCGTGGGGTCCGCGTTGTTCGTCAAGGGCCGGGACATGGCCCGCGAGGTCCGCCTGATCCGCGCGCTGGCCGACGAGGGCTACCAGTACACCCTGAACGACGGCCGGCCGCCGATCCCGCGCGACAAGATGGTGACCTTCACCTCGCTGCCGAAGCACCTCGCCAAACGGTTCATGGACGAGATCGAGGCGGGCGGCGTCCCCGTGGTGATGCTGCGCGGCGGCGGCCAGATCAACCCGGACGGCGTCCGCGACTACGACCTGCTCGTGCCGGCGTCGGCCGAGGCCGTCGTCGTCGAGCGCCACGCGCGGCGCGCGCGACGTACGAGCGCGATGCCGAGGCCTGGCGCACCGAGTTCATCGCGCAACACGGGGTCATCCCGCCGCCCAGCCAGCCGTGAAGGCCGTCCTGCAGCGGACGACCGATGCGCGGGTGCGCGTCGACGGAGCCGTCGTGGGCGAGATCGGACCGGGACTGGTCGTCCTCCTCGGCGTCGGACCGGACGACACCGAAGCGATCGCCGGTGACCTCGCCCGGAAGGCGGCCGAGCTCCGCATCTTCCGCGACGACGACGGCCGGACCAACCGGTCCCTGCTCGACACCGGCGGCTCGGCGCTCGTGATCTCGCAGTTCACCCTCTTCGCGGACACGCGCCGAGGACGCCGGCCCGGCTTCACCGGTGCGGCCCAGCCGGAGCTCGCCGAGCACCTGTACGGGACGTTCGCCGCGGCACTGGCCGGACTCGGCGTGCCGGTCGCGACCGGGCGCTTCGGGGCCGAGATGGCCGTCGAGCTCGTCAACGACGGACCGTTCACGATCCTGCTCGACACCGCCGACCGATAGCCCGAACGTCGATACTGGTCGCATGGCCAAGCCGGACGCCCTGCACCGCCTCGGTGGCGGTCGCTGGGAGACGAAGGACGGGCGGTTCCAGATCGAGCCGCAATCGGGGACGTGGGTCATCGTCGACACGACCCAGACGAACGAGTTCGGGCTGCCGCTCGTCCGTGGACCGTACTCGTCGCTCGGCGCGGCGAAGGAGGCCATCGAGACGGCGCGCGGCGAGGGTCCGGTCACCTCGCCGCTGGCCGACCGGATCGAGCGCGCGAGCAAGCGGGGGCCGGCGCCTTCCGCCGGAAGCGCTGCGGCGAAGACGAAGAAGGCCGAAAGCAGGTCCGACAAGGCCGACGACGAGGAGTCGGAGCCGCCCGCGCCCGAGCCGCCGCCCGAGCCTGCCTGGGTACGCGGCCTCAAGCCGCTCGGCCGCGCGAAGGCCCTTGCCCTGATCGAGCGGCTCGAGGGCCTCGGTATCGACGACGCGGAAGCGATCGCCCGGGCCGAGATCGCCGACGGCGAGCCAGCCCTGACCCGGCTCGCCATCACGCGACGCGTCCTGGCGGCCATCAAGTCGAAGCGCGACCCGCGGTCCGCGGCACAGGCCGCGATCGACGCGATCGTCGCCGGCGAGGACGACGAGCTCGAGGTCGGCTGGAACCTCGTCGACGACCGCGGGCGCCGGATCGACAAGATCGACCTCGAAAGCTAACGGTCCGCGGCGGCTTTGGCCGTCCTGCTACTCGGCCTGCAGCACCGGTGCGATCCGGGCACGAGCCGCCCGCTGTGCAGGCAGGTACGCCCCGGCGGCCCCGATCGCCAGCCCCGCCAGGCCGAGGACCACGAACATCGCCGGGGAGAACACGTCGAAGATCGCCGGCGGGATGCCCGTCTTCGCGGCGACCTCGCCCATGTACGAGAGCACCGCGCGTTGCGCCACCAGGCCGAGGGGCACACCGACGAGGCCGGCCACGATGCCGATCGGAACGATCGAGGCCAGGACCATCGCCACGACCTGGGCGGGGGTCAGCCCGATCGCCTTGAGGACCGCGATCTCGCGCGTCCGCTGTCGCGTCTCGAGCAGGACCGTGTTGAACACGCCGCCGAGCGAGATCGCGACCAGAACTGCGCCCATGACGCCGATCACCGTGAGGAAGAGGAGGAACGATTCGTCGCTCGTCCCTTCGTCCTGGACGAAGACGTGGGCCTCGCCGCCGAGGGCCTCCTGCAGCGACGTCGCGGTAGGCCCGCGTGCCGACACCGCTCCGGGGCCGTGCCTCCCACCGTGTCGGCTCGATGGACGGCTCGATGGTCTCGAGGTCCGCCCACGTCCCGCGAAGGACGAGGTTGTCGCGGCTCTCCTCGGCGGCGTCGAAGATCTCGCCGACGAGGCGGACGCGTGACCGTCCGACCGTCGCGACCGATGGTGGCCGTGTCGCCGAGACGGAGACCCGTCTGCCGGAAGAAGTTGGACGGTGCGACGGCCTCGCCGGCCGACGTGAACCACCTGCCCTGGATCAACGCATAGCCGAGCCAGCTCGCATCGCCGTCGTACCCGACGAACGGCACGATGCCGATCGGCGAGACGGTCGCATCGCGCTGGCCGATGGCGATCGACCGGTCAGTGCCGGGGTCCCCGGCGACCGCCGAGGTGATGCGGGCCCCGTTCGCATCGGGGCTCGCGAGCTCCAGCGCGCACGGGGCTCGCGTCGCTGCGGCCGAGGTCCGCCATCACGCGCAACAGCGACCAGTTCATGCCGATCGCGAACGTCAGCGCAGCGACCCCGACGACCAGCGCCCCGAGCGTCATCGACGCGCGGAGGGGATGCGCGACGCCGGCGGCTACCCCGAGCCGGACCGGGAGCCGCAACGGGAGGCGCAGGCCGATCCGGCGGAGCCGGCCGCCGTTCGCGTCGGCCGACGGCGCGACGCCGCGCGTCATCGCCGAGACCGCGCTCAGCCGACCCGCGTGGATGGCCGGACCTATGGCCGCGAGGGCGGCCGTGGCCAGCGTGATCGCGAGCACCGCCGCGACGACCGGCAGCGAAACCGCGAACGACGCCGGAAGGCCGAACGCTCGCGCTGTCTGCTCGACGATCGGCTGGCTCGCTACGGTCCCCACCGCCACGCCGGCCATGGCGCCGATCGCGACCGGGAGGAGGACCTGCGTCAGAAGGATCCCGGATACCTGGGCGGGGGTGTAGCCGATGGCTTTCATGACCCCGATGTCCCGGTAGCTCGTCAGGACGACTCCACTCACCACGTTGGCGATCGTGAACGCCGCGGCGAGCAGCGCGAAGATCGAGAAGGCGAGCAGGATCGGCACGTAGAGGTCGGCCAGCTGATCGACACCGGCCTTGACGTCGAGGTAGGTCTGGGTGCTGACGACGGCGTCCGCCGGCAGGCCACCGACGATGTCGTTCATCGCCGCCGCGAGATCGTTCGCCGTGGCCGACGGGCTGACGCGATAGAGCATCTGCTGTGCGGGGCTGTGCCCGGACGACAGCAAGGCCACATCGGTCGGGCTCATCCAGGCGCCGACATCGGGCGTGCTCACCGACCCGGCGATGCCGACGACCGTGAGGCTGAGCACGGGCTCGGGCGGCGCGAGCGGCTTGCCGCCGGCGAACCCGGGCCCCTTGCCGGCCGGCGCCGCGTACACGTGGATCGTGTCGCCGACGGTCTTGTCGAGAAGTCTTGCGGACGATTCATCGAGGACCGCCTCGCCCGGAGCCTGCCACCAACGCCCGGACGAGATCGTGACCGCGTCGATCGCGGGATCCGGCTGGGGGCGTCCCGAGAAGGTTCCGCCGTTGACGAGCCCTCCCTTGGGATCACCGAGATAGCCGGTCGCCACGGGCCACGGACCGGCGCTCTCGGTCACCGCCGGCGCGCTTGAGGTCGCCGCGAGCCGGCCGCGCTTCGATGGCCCCGTCGTAGTCGACGATCAGGTGCGCGCCGTTGGCGGCCGCGAACGCCCGATCGAACGGGGCGTGCGATTCGACCAGGATGTTGAGGGCGAGTGTCGCGGCTGCGCTGGCGAGGAACAGCACGGCCGCGATGACCAGCGTCTGCAGCCGGCGTCGTCGCAGGTCGGCGAATGTCTTTGCACGCACCGCGCCCATCAGGCCACCATCCTCGTCTGCTGGTCGCCGGCGATCGACCCGTCGACCAGCCGGACGATCCGGTGCGCGGTGCGCTCGGCGAGATGCTCGTCGTGGGTCACGAGCACGACCGTCTGACCGCGCCGGTTGAGGTCCTCGAGCAGCGCCAGCGCCATCTCTCCGTTGCGCCGGTCGAGCGCGCCCGTCGGTTCGTCGGCGAGCAGGACGGCCGGTCGATTGATCACGGCCCGGGCGATCGCAAGGCGCTGACGCTCTCCACCGCTGAGCGTCGACGGGAACCTCTCCCGACCATCCGCGAGCCCGAGCTGGGCCAGCATCTCGTCGGCCTGCCGCTCCGCCTCGGATCGTGAGCGACCGGCCAGGAGCGCGGCGACGGCCACGTTGTCGCGAACGCTGAGGTCATCGAGCAGGTGGAAGAACTGGAAGACGAAGCCGACGTGCGAGCGCCGGAAGCGGGCCGCCGCCGATTCACTCAGTCGGTCGACGCGGGCGTCTCCGACCGTGACCTCGCCGGCCGTCGGTCGATCGAGCCCGCCGATCAGGTTGAGCAGGGTCGACTTGCCGCAACCCGACGGGCCCATGATCGCGGTGATCCGGCCGCGCTCGATGTCGAGGTCGACCGAGTCGAGCGCCGGCTGGGCCTGCGCGTCGTAACGCTTCGTGACCCCGCGCAGGCTGATGAGGGTGTCCATGCCGACCTCCGGTGTGCGGGATGACCGATGACCGGCACGCTATCGGGCATGGGGCGGGCGGTCGTCGGCAGTGGGAGCGGATCCGTCCCCGCCGGATGGATGGAACGCGTCCGGACTCCATCGTTCGGATGACCCGGTCCAGATCGCGCTGCGGATGCCGATCGCACGACGTCGGGATTAGAGTGCGGCGATGGAACCAGGAGGCAGGCGCCGGGCTGGGCTCGGGCTGGACGTCGGGCCCGTCGTCGGGTTGGTCATCGCGCTCGTGGTCCTGGCGGCCGCGACCGGCGACAAGATCAGGCCGGCGGACCTTGCGCCACAGCTGCTCGTGATCCTGCCGCTCCTCGCCCGGCGCCGCTGGCCGTTCGCGGTGCTCGTAGCAGTCGCTGCTGCGAGCGTCGCAACGAGCTTGTCGCTGGAGACGCCGTGGATCCCGGTTGCCGCCGTCGCATTGGCCAGCTTCACGGTCGGGGAGCGGAGCGGGGATCGCGTCAGGTCGGCGATGGGCGTGATCGCGGTCGCCGGTCTCATCGGGCTCGGGTTCATCGTCCAGGATGCGAACGCCCTCGAGGCGCTCCTGCTGCCGTTCGTGGTCCTCGTTCCGTCGTGGCTGCTGGGCGACCTGGTCCACGCCCGGGCTGTCGAGGTTGCGAACCGGGAGGCCGATGCGGTCCGCGCCGTGCAGGAAGTGGAGGCTCGTCTCCGAGCGGCGGCCGCGGAGGAGCGACGGTCCATGGCTCGCGAGCTCCACGACGTCGTCGCGCACGGCGTGAGCGTGATGCTCATCCAGACCGGAGCGGCGCGCCAGGTCGTCCGGACGTCACCCGAACGCGCGGAGGAGGCGCTGCTCACGGTCGAGGCGACCGGCCGCGAGGCCATGGCGGAGCTCCGGCGATTGCTGGGTGTCCTGAACGACGAAGGCGAGGCGACGGCATTGGCTCCCCAGCCGGGAGTCGATCAGCTCGGGGCGCTCGTGGAGCGCGTCCGCGACGCCGGGCTGCCGGCCGAGCTCGCGATCGACGGATCGCCTCGCCCCTTGCCGGCCAGCCTCGACGTGACGGTCTATCGCATCGTCCAGGAGGCCCTCACCAACGCACTCCGCTATGCCCGGCGCGCGGCGACCCTGGTGCACATCAGCTACGAGCCGGACCAGCTCCGGGTCGAGGTCCTCGACGACGGACCGGCCGGGCCCGCCGACGGAGCCGAAGGCAGCGGACGGGGCCTGGTCGGCATGGAGCAGCGCGCGATCCTGGTCGGCGGCCGGCTGGAGGCCGGTCCCCGCCTCGGCGGCGGGTACGCGGTTCGGGCCTGGCTGCCGCTGGAGCCCGGGCCAGGGTGACCGGATCGGTCCTCCGGGTGCTGATCGTCGACGACCAGGCCCTCATCAGGGCGGGGTTCCGGATGATCCTCGAGGCCCAGCCCGACATCGAGGTCGTCGCCGAGGCCGCGGACGGGGAAGCCGCCATCCGCCTCGCCAACCGGCTTCGCCCCGACATCGTGCTGATGGACGTCCGCATGCCGGGCCTCGACGGCCTCGAGACGACCCGGCGACTGCTGGGCGACACCGCGGGCCCGGCTCCGCGGGTCGTGATCCTGACGACGTTCGACCTCGACGAGTACGTCTACGCCGCGATCCAGGCCGGCGCCAGCGGGTTCCTGCTCAAGGACGTGACCCCGGAGCACCTCGTCGGCGCCGTCCGGACGGTCTCCGACGGCGATGCCCTGCTGGCGCCGTCGATCACCCGCCGCCTGGTCGAGCGCTTCGCCCGGCCCGACGCGGCCCTTGCCGTCGCGCCGGAGGCCGTCGCGTCGCTCACGCCGAGGGAGCACGAGGTCTTCCGGCTCGTGGCTCGCGGGATGAGCAACGCCGAGATCGCCGCGGACCTGGTCGTCACGGAAGCAACGGTCAAGACCCACGTCGCCGCGATCCTGGGCAAGCTGGGGCTGCGAAACCGCGCCCAGGCGGTCGTCTTCGCCTACGAATCGGGAGTGGTTCGCGCCGCCGCCGCGAGCTGACGCGGCCACATGGTCGTGGTCGTGCCCGAACGTGGTCGCGGGCATGGACGGCGGACGTACCATCACCGCGATGCCTGCCTACCTGGTCGTGGACGTCCATCGAACCGACCCGGAGCGAGCGTCGCGCTACAGCCAGCGCTCGGGTCCGAGCGTCGTCGAGCACGGCGGTCGCTACCTGGCTCGCGGTGGGGCGACCACGATCCTCGAGGGAGACTGGGAGCCCGACCGCCTGGTCGTCATCGAGTTCGAATCGGTCGAGGCGGCCCAGGCCTGGTACGACTCAGAAGACTATCGCGAGATCCGGCAGATGCGCGAGGGCGCCGGTGAGTGGCGCATGGTCGTGGTCGAGGGAGTCGCGGAGCCAGCCGAGGCGAGGCCGCCCGGGTCCTAGGCTCTTCCGGACAGCAAGCGACCGGCCGCGCCGAGCGACCGGTCGGGGAGTTCGGATCAGCCCCGCCACCGGCATGACCGGTGCCGGATGGCTACTTGGCCGACTTGAGCTGCGTGCGCCGGCAGCGAGTGCAGACGAGCTGGCGGGTCGGCGTGCCCTTGACGTCCATGACGTAGGGCTGCAGGTTCGGCTTCATGCGGCGGTGGGCACGAACGCGGTTCATCCCCGATGACTGGGGGTTGAACCCGCCCATCGACACCTTGCCGCAGATCGCGCAGGAGCGGGCCATGCGAGGTCCTCTGGAGGTCGGATTGGAAGGTCGCGGAGCCCGGAGGGCCCCGAACGGAGCGGTAGAATAGCACACGGCCTCCCGACGGCCCTTGTCCGGACGCCTTCCACCAACCGCGCCAGGAGGACGACGCCCGCGTGCCCAACCGACCGAGCCCCGGCCGATCGCTCGTCACGCGGCGGGCCATCGTGGACCTCGTGCGGACGGCGACCGTCGGCTCGTACGGTGTCACCGGGTTCGCCGCGCGACTGCCGGAGCGTCTCCTCGAGCGACTCGGTCTGGCCCAGCCCGGCATCGACGTCCACCTCGGCGACGAGATCGACATCGAGCTCGAGCTGACGGTCGCCTACGGGGTCCCGATCGCGGAGGTCGCCCGCCAGGTCGATTCGGCGGTGCGCTACGCGATCAGGCGGGCGCTCGGTCGCGAGGTCCGACGGCTGACGATCCACGTAGGAGCGCTGCGGTTCGGCCCGGGCGGGGCGCCGCCGGCCGTCATCCATGCCGACACCGGGGCGGTCGGGCCGCGGGACCTCGCCGACAGCGGAACGGACGTCGCCTGATGGCACGCCGCGCATGCGATGGCGCGGGACTCCTCGACGCCTTCCGGGCCGCGGTCGCGAACCTCGACGCGCATGTCGACGAGATCAATGCCCTCAACGTCTACCCGGTCCCGGACGGCGACACCGGCTCGAACATGCTGGCCACGGTCCGGGCAGCGCTCGAGGAGGCCGAGGCGGCAGCCGGGGAGCCGGCCGACCGGATCGCGGCGGCCATCAGCTTCGGCGCCCTGATGGGCGCACGCGGCAACTCCGGGGTGATCACCAGCCAGATCTTCCGGGGCATGGCCGAGGGTCTCGGCGGCAAGAAGCGGTTCAACGGTCTCGACCTCGCCCACGCCCTGAAGGAAGGTGCCCGGACCGCCTACGGCGCGGTCGCCAAGCCGGTCGAGGGCACGATCCTGACCGTCATCCGGGAGTCGGCCGACGCAGCGGTGATCGCCGCCGAGCACGACAACGACATCGAGACCGTCCTCGCGGCCACGCTGGACGCCGCTGAGAAGTCGGTCGCCCGGACGCCCAGCCTGCTGGCCATCCTGCGCGAGGCCGGCGTCGTCGATTTCGGGAGGCCAGGGGCTGTACCGCCTGTTCCAGGGGGCGCTGCTCCACCTGGTCGGACGGGCACCGACGGAGGCGGCGGTCGATCGATCGCATGCCGGCGCCGGGGCGAAGGCGTCGACGCTCGTCGCCCACGCCGACGAGGGCTTCGGCTACGAGACGATGTTCCTCCTCCAGCCGAACGGTGCAGGCGGGCTCGACGTCGATGCCATCCGCGACCACCTCGAGTCGATCGGCGAGTCCGTCCTGGTCGCCGGCGATGCCCGCGCGCTCAAGGTCCACGTCCACAACGAGCGGCCGGACCTGATCGTCGGCTACGGCCTGAGCGTCGGGACCCTCAGCCGGATCAGCATCGAGAACCTCGACCACCAGGCCCGCGACGTCCGGGAGACCCGGGCCGCCGCGTTCACCGGGATCGATCGCCAGGCCGCGGGTCCCGTGGCGGATCCGCCGGCCGCGGCGACGGCCCCGGCCACCGCGGCCGCCCCGGCACTCGGCGTCATCGCGGTCGCGCCCGGCGACGGGCTGGCGGCCATCTTCCGCGACTTCGGCGTGGCGGCCGTCGTCCGGGGCGGCCAGACGGCCAATCCGAGCACCGGGGAGCTGCTGGCGGCGATCGGCGCGGTCGATGCCCGCGAGATCGTGGTCCTTCCCAACAATCCGAACGTCATCCTTGCCGCGCGGCAGGTCGCCGGCCTGGCCGATCGCCCGGTCGTCGTGGTCCCGACCCGCAACGCGGCGGAGGGCTTCGCCGCGCTGCTGGCCCTCGACCCGAGCCTTGACGCCGCGGCCAACGTCGGCCCGATGACCGAGGCGGCCAGGACGATCCAGACGGTGGTGGTGACCGAGGCGGTCCGCGACGCGACGATCGGCGGGCGCAAGGTCAAGCGCGGCCAGACGATCGCGCTCGATCCGGACGACGGGCTCGTCGCCGCCGGGAACGACCGCGAGAAGGCCGTCCTGGCCGCGATCGCGGCACTGACCCCGGGCTTCGAGCTCCTGACCCTGTTCTACGGCGACGGCGCGGACCTGACCGAAGCCGAGACGATGGCCCGCCGGATCGGCACGGTCACGCCGGGCGTCGAGGTCGAGGTGCGGCACGGCGGCCAGCCGTTCTACCGGTACCTGATCGCAGCCGAATAGGCGTGGCCAAGGCGACCGCACCGGCTCCCGCACCGACCGACCCGGTCGAGCTGCTCGGGACCCCGCTGGCGGCGTCGGGGCTGTCGGCGGCCGCCACCCTGCGCCGGGCCGGGATCAAGCTCGAGGTCTACACGGTCCGCGACCTCCTGTTCCATCTCCCTCGCCGGTACGACGACCTCCGCGAGATGAGCTCTCTCGGCGATCTCGTCTGGGATCCGGAGGGGACGGTGGTCTCGGCGCGGGCGCGTGTCGCCGACGTCCGGGTCGAGCCCGGGTTCCGTGGCCGGACGCAACGGACGATCGCGCGGCTCGAGGATCCGACGGGCTCCATCGAGGCGACCTGGTTCGGGCGCCGGTTCATCGAGCGACGGCTGCATGTCGACAGCGAGGTGGTGGTTTCGGGCAAGGTCAAGCGCTTCGGCCGGCGCCTGACCCTCGACAACCCCGAGTTCCAGGTCGTGACCGACGACAGCGAGCTCCTCCACGCCGGCCGCATCGTGCCGATCTACCCGCTGACCGCGGGCCTGACCGCGGCGCGTCTCCGGTCGGCGATCCGCGAGGCGCTCGACCGGGCCGGCCATGCCTACCCCGAGTACCTGCCCGCCCCGATCCGTGACGAGGAGCACCTCGTTCCGATCGCCCGGGCGATCGAGGCGGCCCACTACCCGGACACCTTCGACGAGCGCGATGAGGCGTTGCGACGGCTCGCCTTCGACGAGCTGTTCGCCCTCCAGCTCGGGATGGTCCAGCGGCGCCGCCAGCGGGTCCGCGATGCGGCGCCGGAGGTCGCCGTTGACGCCGACGCCGACGCTGCCGTCCGATCGGCGCTGACCGAGGCGCTGACGGTCCGGGTCGGGCGCCCGGTCCGACTGACGGTCGACCAGGACGCCGCGATGGACTCGATCCGCGACGATCTTGCCCGTTCGACGCCGATGCTCCGGTTGCTCCAGGGTGATGTCGGGTCGGGCAAGACCGCGGTCGCGGCCTATGCCCTGGCCGCAACGGCACGCGCCGGTCTCCAGGGAGCCCTGCTGGCACCGACCGACCTCCTCGCCCGGCAGCATCTCGAGACGGTCGGGGCGCTGCTCGAGGGCGTGGGGATCGGGGTGACGCTCCTGACCGGGTCGCTTCGCGGCGACGTCAAGGCCCGCGCCACGGAAGCCATCGCGTCCGGCCAGGCGCTGGTGGTGGTCGGCACGCACGCGCTGATCCAGGAGACCGTCTCGTTCGCCGATCTCGGCCTGGTCGTCATCGACGAGCAGCATCGCTTCGGTGTCGATCAGCGCGGCGCGCTCGAGGCCAAGGCCGGCGGACGCTCACCCCACGTCCTTCTGATGACTGCGACCCCGATCCCGCGAACCCTCGGCCAGGTGCTCTACGCGGACCTCGACGTCTCGGACCTGCGGACGCCGCCGGCCGGCCGCGTCCAGATCCGGACCGGGATCCGCAAGCCTGGCGAGCTCGACGGAACGTGGCGGAAGGTCAGGGAGGAGGCCGGCAAGGGCCATCGGACGTTCGTGGTGGTGCCGCTGATCGAGGAGGGCGCGGACGAGGGCGACGGCGCCGTCGCGGCCGAGAGCGAGGCCGTCCGCCTGGCCGAGCTGCTCGATCCGCTCCGGGTCGGGATGGTCCACGGCCGCCTCAAGCCCGCCGACCGCGACGCCGAGATGACGCGGTTCCGGGACGGCGAGCTGGACGTGCTGGTCGGAACGACCGTCGTCGAGGTCGGGGTGGACGTCCCGGCGGCGACGATGATGGTCATCGAGGGCGCCGATCGGTTCGGCCTCGCCCAGCTGCACCAGCTCCGTGGGCGGGTCGGGCGGGGGACCGCGGAGTCCTACTGCGTCCTCGTCTCCGAGTCGACCGACGAGGTCGCCCAGGCACGCCTCCGCGCCGTCGCCGAGACCCACGACGGGTTCGAGCTGGCCGAGAAGGACTTCGAGCTCCGGCGCGAGGGCGACGTCCTCGGTCTCGCCCAGAGCGGCTTCCCGCGGCTCCGCGTCGCGTCGCTCCAGATCGCCGGCCACCGCGACCTGGCGGTTCGCGCCAGGGCCCACGCGGAGGCGATGCTCGATGCCGACGGACGCCTCGAGCGGGCCGAGCCGGCGCTCGAGGCCGAGCTGGCGACCGGGTGGCTCCGTCGGGTCGCCGCGGCCGAGCCGGCGAGCGGGGCCTGATGACGACACGTGGCTGACGCCGGGCGGATCATCGCCGGCACCGCGCGCGGGATCCGGCTGGAGGCCCCGGGTCCCGGCACGCGGCCGCTTGCCGACCGAGTCAAGCAGACGCTGTTCGCGATCCTGGAACCGGATCTTCGCGGCGCTCGCGTGCTGGACCTCTTCGCGGGCTCCGGCGCGGCCGGGCTCGAGGCGCTGTCGCGCGGTGCTGCACAGGTGACCTTCGTCGAGCGCGACAGGGGAGCGGCCGAGGTCATCGCCGCCAACCTCGCGCGGACCGGATTGCCGCGCCAACGGACGCGGATCGCACGGGCCGACGCGATCGCCTGGCTGCGGCGCCCGGCCGAACCCGGCGACGAGGCGTTCGACGTCGTCGTCCTCGACCCGCCCTATGCGGAGACCGAGCTCCTGGCGGCGGCGCTCGAGGCGCTCGGACCGCGTCTCGCTCCCGGGGCTCGCGTGGTCGCCAAGCACTTCTGGCGCGACCGGCCGCCGGAGCGGGTCGGGCTGCTAGCATCCGAGCGCGACCGACGATTTGGCGAGACGTCCCTGACCTTCTACCGCCGCGTGGAGGAGCGATGAACAGGATCGCGGTCTATCCCGGCTCGTTCGATCCGATCACCAACGGCCACCTCGATATCCTCGCCCGCGCGACGGCCGTCTTCGACGCCGTGGTCATCGGCGTCCTGGCCAACCCGCGCAAGACGCCGCTGCTCCCCGTCGAGACGCGGATCGCGGTCATCCGCGAAGTTCTCCGCGCAGAAGACGGCTCACTTCTCGATCGCGTGCAGGTCAAGGCATTCGACGGGCTCACGGTGGCGTTCTGTCGCGAGAACCGTGCGACGGCGATCGTCCGCGGGCTGCGCGCGATCAGCGACTTCGAGACCGAGATGCAGCTCGCCCACAACAACCGGGTGCTCGCGCCCGAGGTCGACACAGTGTTCTTCATGACCTCGGTCGAGAACGGCTACGTCAGCTCGAGCCTGGTCAAGGAGATCGCGGCGTTCGGCGGCGACATCTCGACGATGGTCCCCACGGCCGCTCGCGCGGCTCTTGGATCCGCCTCCCGCGACCGCTGAGATGACGGCGGCCGTGCGATACTTGGGACCAGCCTGACCGAGGGGTCTCCGACAGCCTGGAGGGCACTGCGATCGACATCATCTTCCTCGTCGAGCGCCTCGAATCACTCATCGCCAACGGCAAGAAGCTGCCGCTCACGACGAACGTCGTGGTCGACCAGAACGCGGCCCTCGGTCTCATCGACGAGCTCCGTGTCGCCGTGCCCGAGGAAGTCCGGGCCGCCAAGCGGATCAACGCGGAGGGCGAGCGGATCATCGAGAAGGCGCAGGAGGAGGCCGAGCGGATCGTCGCCAAGGCCCAGGAGCAAGCCGCCTTCCTGATCGACGAGCGTGGCCTCACGCAGAACGCGGAAGGTCAGAGCCGGGACATCATCGCCGCGGCCCATCGCGACGCCGACGAGATCCGCCGCGGTGCGGACGAGTACGCCGTCGGAGTCCTGGTCGGGCTCGAGGGCGACGTCACCAACACGCTCCAGAGCATCAAGAAGGGCATCGCGCTGCTCGACGGCCGGCGGGCGTCGCTCGACGGCGAGGGACCGGGCACGGAAAGCGTCGACGGCGACGCATGGGTGGACGAAGCGGCGGAGCCATCCAGCTCCACGCGCTGATGCCGGCCCGCGCGACCGAGGCACCGCTGGCGTGGAACGTCGCGGGCCTCCTGGCAGACGACGCCGGTGCGGAGCGGGTCTACCCGGTCGCCGGCGTCACCATCGACCTCGACGATCTTCGGCTGGCGGAGCCGATCGACGGCCGGGTCCGTCTGCTCCGGACGAACCGCGGCATCCTCGCCTCGGCGTCCCTCCGGACGGCCCTCGACCTGCAGTGCAGCCGCTGCCTCCGCGACGTGATCGAGCCGGTCGCCGTCGAGATCCAGGAGGAGTACCTGCCGGCCATCGACCTCGCGACCGGGCGTCCGTTGCCGACCGACGACGAGCCCGACGTGGCCCGGCTGACCGACCACCATGAGCTCGATCTCGAGACACCGGTTCGGGAGGCGATCCAGCTGGCCGAGCCGATCGCGCCGCTCTGCCGCCCGGACTGCCCGGGCCTGTGCATCGTCTGCGGCGAGCGGCTGGACGAGGGCGACCACGATCATCCGGGCGACGACATCGACCCCCGGCTCGAAGCATTGCGCGGGTTTCGTGCCGAGGACGCCTGACAGGGGACCCGGTTTCGCGCTACACTCCGCCGTCGGTTCGACGAACCCCCACCCGGGGTCGCGGCCACCCCGAACCCAGCCAGCGCATCGCCCAGGCGCGATGACCCGAAGGAGCCCCCGACCCCATGGGTGTACCCAAGCGACGCGTCTCGCATGCCCGCCAGGGCGAGCGGCGTGCGCACCTCGCGATCAGCCTCCCGGCGCTCGAGGAATGCTCGCACTGCCACGAGATGAAGCAGCCGCACCACGTGTGCCCGAACTGCGGCTACTACCAGGGCCGGCTCGCGGTCCAGATCAAGCCCGCGTCCGACGAATCCAGCCGCTGACGGGGTGGCCGACCCGCAGCCCGGTCCGACGCGGATGATGGGCGGCGGTGGGGTCCGCGTCGCGGTCGATGCCGTCGGCGGCGATCACGGCGCCGCCGAGGTCGTGCCCGGAGCCCTGGACCATGCCCGGGCGCACCCAGAGGACCAGGTCATCCTCGTCGGCGATCGGGCGATCGTCGAGCCGCTGGCCAGTCCGCTTCCGTCGAACGTGTCGATCGTCCATGCGGGCGAGGTCATCGGCAT
This sequence comes from uncultured Chloroflexia bacterium, assembly GCA_963842695.1. Classification (GTDB taxonomy): domain Bacteria; phylum Chloroflexota; class Limnocylindria; order Limnocylindrales; family CSP1-4; genus SPCO01. Next base: position 75,601 of record CAWJHK010000010.1, on the reverse strand, counting down.
GCACGAGCACCCCGCCCTGGCTCTCCGCGAGAAGAAGGACGCCTCGATCATCGTCGCCGTCGACCTGGTCCGGCGCGGCGAGGCCGATGCCGTGGTCACGGCCGGCCACACCGGCGCGGGCATGGCTGCCGCCGTCCTGCGACTCGGGCGGCTGCCCGGTGTCGATCGGCCGGGCCTGGCAGTCCAGATGCCCACGTCGGCCGGGCCGATGGTGCTCCTCGACATCGGCGCCAATCCCGACTCGACCGCGGAGAACCTCGCCCAGTACGCGCGGATGGGAGCGATCTTCTCCGAGCGCGTCCTGGGCGTCGCCAAGCCACGCGTTGCGCTCCTGTCGATCGGCGAGGAGAAGGGCAAGGGCGATGCCCGGATCCAACGGGCGACCGACTACCTCGATGCGTCCGACCTGAACTTCATCGGCAACGTCGAGGGCAAGGACCTGACCCGCCTGATGGCCGACGTGATCGTCTGCGACGCGGTCCTCGGCAACGTCGTCATCAAGTTCTTCGAGGGACTGTCGACCTACATCTTCGACCTGTGGCGGGGCGAGTTCGAGGGATCGCTTCGCGGCCGGCTCGCCTATCTCCTCATGCGCCCGGGGATCGGCCGGATCCGGACGACGTTCGATTACGAGAGGGTCGGTGGGTCGCCGCTGCTCGGCGTGCGGGGGACGGTCATCATCACCCACGGCCGGGCCCGGCGGCGGATGGTCGGCTTCGCCTGCGACGTCGCCGCCACCATGGCCCGGACCCGGGTGCCGGACCTGATCGCCGACGCGCTCGGCTCGGCGAAGCCGGTCACCGGCAGTGAGGCCCAGGCACTCGCCGCCCGGGAGGCATCCTGATGGGCCCCGAGCTGACGGTCGGTCGCGGGGTCATCGCCGAGCTCGTGCGGCTGGCCGCGTTCGAGGTGCCGGGCGTCGCCCGGGTCGGTCGCGGTGGCCCGGCCTGGCGCGGGATCCTCGGTGGGAGCGCCGTGACCGTCCGGATCCGCGACGACCGCGTCCTCGTCCGGCTGTGGATCGTGGCTCGCCCCGGCCAGTCGCTCGGGGCGCTCACGGCGCAGGTCCGCGGGACCGTCGCCGCGACGGTCGAGCGCCTGCTCGGTCTCGAGCTCGGGGCGGTGACCGTCCTGGTCGATGGCGTCGGGGGCTGACCGCGTCCGCGGCCGGCGGACGGGCCGCCGGCTGGCACTCGCGGCGGTCTTCGAGGCCGACTTCGGGCAGCGCACCGCGAGCGCCGTCCTCGAGCGCCACCTGTCCGAGGAGGAGCGTGACGAGAACGCGGCGACGCTGGCCCGCGAGCTGGTCGCCGCGGTCACCGCGCACCGGGACACGATCGACCTCGAGATCGGCCGCAGGGCACCGCAATACCCGGTCACGGGGCTGGCCCTGATGGACCGCGCGCTCCTCCGTTGCGCCATAGGTGAGGTGCTACACTCGCCCACGCCGGCCCGGGTGGCCATCGCCGAATGGGTCGAGCTGGCACGCATCTACAGTGGAGAACCGATGCGACGCCTCATGAACGGCGTCCTCGGGAGCATCGCAGCGCAGCCCAGCGGCACTCGGCCGACGGAACCAACCCACTCCGAGGAGGGAGTCAGTGGCAACCACGTACGAGCGCCTCAAGAAGATCGTCGTCGAGCAGCTCGGCGCCGACGAGGATGAGGTCAAGCCGGAGGCGTCGTTCGTCGACGACCTGAACGCCGACTCGCTCGACCTGGTCGAGTTGATCATGAGCCTCGAAGAGGAGTTCGGGACGGAGATCTCCGACGAGGACGCGGAGAAGATCCGAACGGTCCAGGACGCCGTCGACTACATCGACGAGCACTCGTCCTAGCCACTCTGGCCGAGCACGCCGACCGGACCTCGGGTCGCGTGCGACCCGCCGAGGCCTTCGCTGCCCGCATCGGGCTGCCGGTCACCGACATCGACCTGCTCGAGCAGGCGCTCGTCCACTCCAGCTGGCACCACGAGCACCGCGATGCCGCGATCGGCCACAACGAGCGCCTCGAGTATCTCGGCGACGCGGTGGTCAACCTGGCGATCTCCGAGGCCCTGTACTACCGCCACCCCGACGATGACGAGGGCTACCTGAGCGCGCGGCGAGCTGCCATCGTGTCGACGACCGGCCTGGCCCGGCTGGCCGGCCGCATCGACCTCGGGGAGGCGCTCCTCCTCGGCGAAGGCGAGGCCGTCCGCAGCGGCCGCCGCCGGCCGTCGCTGCTCGCATCGACCTTCGAGGCGGTTGCGGGTGCCCTCTACCTCGACCTCGGCTTCGACACGGTCCGCGCGTGGCTGATCGAGCTGGCCGCCCCCGAGCTGGCGGCCGACCTGTCGATCGGGACGCTGAAGAGCCCGAAGAGCAGGCTCCAGGAGCTCACCCAGCGCCGTTCCGGCGATCGGCCGATCTACCGTCTCCTCGACGCGACCGGACCCGACCACGAGAAGTCGTTCCGGATCGAGGTCTGGGTCAGTGGCGAGCTGCTCGGGGTGGGCGAAGGCCCGTCGCGGCGATCGGCCGAGACGGCCGCGGCCGCCCAGGCGCTCGAGCGGCTGCGCGCCACGACCGCGCCGCCGGATCCGGAGGGATCGCCGGCATGACCGCCGATCGGACGTCCGAGCCACGCCTGCTCGCGCTTCGGCTCCAGGGCTTCAAGTCGTTTGCCGAACGGACGAACGTGGAGTTCGGTCCGGGCATCAGCGCCGTGGTCGGCCCCAATGGCTCGGGCAAGAGCAATCTCGCGGATGCCCTGCGCTGGGCGCTCGGGGAGCAGGGCCGTGCGCTCCGCTCGCGCAAGGCTGAGGACGTCATCTGGGCGGGCTCGGAGAAGCGGGCGGCCCACGGCATGGCCGACGTCACGCTCGTCCTCGACAACGCCGACGGACTCCTTCCGGTCGAGTACCAGGTCCTCGAGCTCGGCCGGCGCCTGTACCGCTCGGGTGAGAACGACTACCTGCTCAACAAGAGCCGGATCCGACTACGCGACCTGGTCGACCTGCTCGACGCCGCGCACCTGGCCGACAACGCCTTCCTGTTCATCGGGCAGGGCATGGTCGACCAGGCGCTCGCACTTCGACCCGAGGAGCGACGCCCACTGTTCGAGGAGGTCGCCGGGGTGCGACGGCACGAGCGCCGGCGGCGCCGCGCGGAGGAGCAGCTGGCCGAATCCGAGGCGAACCTCGCGCGGGTCGAGGACATCCTCGGCGAGCTCCGGCCACAGGCGCGCCGGCTAGCCGCCCAGGCCGAGCAGCAGGCGACCCGGGCGTCGACGGCCGAGGAGCTCGCGGATGCGCTGGCCCTCGTGCTCCACGCACGCTGGTACGACACCGCCGCGCGGCTGGCGACTGCGGCGACCGCACGCGAGCAGGCGCGGGGCCGGGTCGATGAAGCGATGGCCGAGCTGACGGCAGCCGAGGTCGCCGCCTCAGCCCTGACCACCCAACTCGCCGCGCATGCCGCACTCGAGCGGGAACGACGCGCGGCGCACGAGACGGCCCGTGGAGTCTCCACCGCCGCGCAGCTCCGCGACGCCCGCCTGACGTCCGAGCTGGATGCCCTGGCGCGCGATCGGCGTCGGCTGATCGACGAGCGTGCCGCCGCCGAGGAATTCGGTCGCGACCGGGCAGCGGTCGGTGGCGATCCCCGTGCCGTCACGCGACATCGAGCTCGAAGGACAGCTGGCCCAGGCCGAGCGCGAGCTGGCCGAGGCGATGGCCGAGCTCGGGGCGTTGCGGACTGCCCGGCAGGCACGAGGCGAGCAGCTGGCCGCCCTGCGCCGCGCCACGGCCGCCCGTCAGGCAGAGGCCGAGACCGCGCGGCGCCGCCTTGCCGAGATCGAGCGGCGCGCCGCGGACGAAGCCGGCCAGGCCGGCGCCACGGCCATGCTCCGCGCGACGCTCGGGGCTGCGCACGAGTCCGCCGAGCGGACGCTCGCGGCGGCGGTCGAGGCGGAGCGACTCGCTGCCGAGCGACATGCCTCTGCCCGGGACGCCGCCGCATCCGCCGAGGCCGAACGTGCGGCCGCGCACGAGCGCGCGGTGGCCGCCGGCGCCGCTGCGGCCGCGATCCGGGGTCGTCTCGACGAGCTCGAGGCGCGCCTGACCGAGGAGGAAGGCCGCGGCATCGCGCGTGCCGCTCGCCGGATCGGTGGCCGGCGCGTCGACGAGGACCTCGACGTGGACCCGTCGTTCCGGGCAGCGGTCGACACGGCCCTCGCCGATTCGGCGCGGGCCTACGTCGTCGCGGCGACCGCCGTCCCGCCGCTCGCCACCGAGCGCGGCGCGGTGGTCGTGGCCGAGCGGTTGGCCGGATCCGCAGCGGCCGACGATCCCCGGGAGCGCCGCTTCCGGGACGCCCTCGCCGCGGCCGGCGGCGGGACCCTCGACGGGGCGGTTCGCCGCGATGGCGGCGGCGCCGCCCGACGCATCCTCGAACGGGCGGGCTGGCTGCCGGACCTGGCCGGCTGCCTCTCCCTCCAGGCCGCGGTCCCGCCGGGCTGGGTCCTCGTGCCGCGTGACGGATCGGCCGTGCTCACAGGACTTGGTGTCACGTTCGGCGCCGCCGAGACGGTCCTCGAGCGCCGCGCCGAGACGCAGCGACTGACTCGCGAGGCGGAAGCCGACGAGGCTGCCGTGGCGGAGCTCCGGGCGATCGCCGTTCGCACCGCGGCGGACGCGCAGCTCCAGATCGATGAGCGCGATGCCGCCCGTGCGGCGGAGGCTCGGGCGACCGCGGAACGACGCGCCGCCGAGGAGGCGGAGCGGGTCGCCGCCCGCGAGCTGGAGCGGACCGTCCGCGAGGCCTCCTGGCACGAGGCCCAGGCGGAGCGGCTGGCGGCTGAGCTGGCCCGAGCGCGTGCGGCCCTCGATGCGCTCGGGACATCGGGCGTGGACGAGCCTGCCCCAGAGCCGGAGCCCGAGGCGGACACGCAGGGGGACGGATCTGCCCTCGCGGCCTGGGAGGCCCGCGCGGCCGAGCTCCGGTCACGGCGCGATCGCCTTGCAGACGACGCCGGCGCGCGGGAGGCCGCTCGGCGCGACGCCGAGAACCGCCGGGCACGAGCCGAGGCCACCGCCGCCCTGGCGGCGGAGCGTGTCTCCCGTGCCGACCGCGAGATCGCCGACCTGGGGGCCCGTGAGCGGATGCTCGGTGCCGAGCGCGACGCTCTCCGCGACGAGATCGCGACCGCCGAAGCGCGCGAAGCGACGGCTCGCGAGGCGTTGTCCGTCGTGCAGGCAGAGGATGTCGCGGACCGCGAGCGATCGGCCGCCCTCGAGAAGGCCTCAGTGGCGGCTCGCGACCGGTTGCGCGAGGCGGACGGGCGGCTGCGCGCCGCGGACCACGACGAGCTCGAGGCGCGGCTCGGCCTCGAGGCGTTGCACGAGAGCGTGCTCGTCGAGCTTGGCGGGCTGGGCGAGGCAGGCATCGCGCGGATCATGGCCACCGCCGGCGTCGAGGGTCCGGACAGGATCGCCGCCGCTGCCGCCGAGGCCATCGATGGGGCGGACGGCGCCGACGGTCGCGACCCGACCGTCGCGACCGCTGCCGGGCGGGAGGACGCCGACGACGATGCGATCTCGGACGACGTCCTCGCGCTCGAGGCGGCGGTCGCGCGGATCACGCCACGGTGGGCCGCCTCCGCTCCGAGCACTCTTCCGCCGAGCCCGGCACGGCTCGGCCAGCTCCGCCGCCGGTTCCACGAGCTCGGTGCCGTGAACCCGTATGCCGTCGACGAATACGCCGAGCTGAAGACCCGGCTCGACGGACTGGAGGCCCAGGCGGACGACCTGCGCACGGCGATCGGCCGGACACGCGAGCTGATCGGCGAGCTCGACACGATGATCGCGGACCGGTTCCGGACGACCTTCGCCGCGCTCGAGACGGCGTTCGCGCGCCGGTTCGAGCAGCTCTTCGGCGGCGGGTTCGCGCGGCTGTCGCTGACCGACCCGGCCGACCTCGGCGCCACGGGGATCGAGATCGTCGCCCGGCCGCCCGGCAAGAAGGCCCAGGCGCTGGCGATGCTGTCGGGCGGTGAGCGGGCCCTGACCGCGGTCGCCCTGCTGTTCGCCATGCTCGAGGTTCGGCCCGTCCCGTTCTGCGTGCTCGACGAGGTCGACGCGGCGCTCGACGAGGCCAACATCGGACGGTTCGCCGACGCCCTCCGCGGGCTGGCCGACCGGACCCAGTTCATCGTCATCACCCACAACCGCGGCACGATCGAGGCGGCCGACGCGCTCTACGGCGTCACCGTCGGCGACGACTCCGTGAGCCGGGTGATCAGCCTCCGGCTCGACGAGGCGCAGGCGATCGCCGCGCAGGAACGGGGCTCCGCGGCCGCGGTCGGGTAGGCTTCGGCGATGCCCTTCTGGCGCCGCCGGCACGACGAACCGCCCACGCCCGAGGTCGACGAGCCGGTCGACCCGGCGCTGGTCGACCCCGATTGGGAGCCCGACCCCGCCGATTTCGGCGTCCTCGACGACGGCACGCCGGTCGAGCCCTTGCCGACCACCGATCCCCTCCTGCCGTTCGAGCCCGAGCCGGCGTCCGTGCTGTCGATCGACATCCCGGCTCCCGTCCCGGTCGAGCCGCCGCCCAATCCGGCCTGGGCAGAGTCAGTCGCCGCGGAGACCGGCGCAGAGGCGGATCCGGAAGCGGCCCTCGAGCACGGCCTCGAACGGACCCGGGGCAACTTCATGTCGCGGCTCCGGACGTTCCTCGGGACCGGCACCGGCGAGGGGCCGTCGTGGGACGAGGTCGAGGAGACGTTGATCGCCGGCGACGTCGGCGCGGCCCTGTCGATCGACCTCGTGGAGCGTGCTCGCCGTCGGCGCGATCCGGGCGGCGCCGAGGCGGCCATCCGGGCAGAGCTCGCGTCGCTCCTCGTGCCGCGAGACCTCGACTGGAGCCCGCGCTCGGCGGTTCCCGGCGGTCCCGCGGTCGTCCTGATCGTCGGTGTCAACGGCACGGGCAAGACGACCACGATCGGGAAGCTGGCGAGCCGGTACGCCGGAGAGGGGCGGTCGGTCCTGCTGGCGGCGGCCGACACGTTCCGCGCCGCGGCGATCGACCAGCTGCGGATCTGGGCGGACCGGGCGAAGGTGCCGATGGTCGCCCACGCGCCCGGCGCGGATCCCGGGGCGGTCGTCTACGACGCGCTCGATGCGGCCGTCGCCCGCGGCGCCGACCTGGTCATCGCGGATACCGCCGGCCGCCTCCACACCAAGACGAACCTGATGGACGAGCTCGCCAAGGTCCGCCGGATCATCGACAAGCGGCTGCCGGGCGCCGAGCCGGAGACGCTGTTCGTGCTCGACGCGACGACCGGTCAGAACGGCCTGTCCCAGGCGAAGGCGTTCCACGAAGCGGTCGGGCTGACCGGCATCGTCCTGACCAAGCTCAATTCCACGGCCAAGGGCGGGATCGTGTTCGCCATCGAGGACGGTCTCCACATCCCGGTCCGGTTCGTCGGAGTGGGGGAGGCCGTCGGCGACCTGATCCCCTTCGACCCGGAGGCGTTCGTCACCGCCCTGTTCGGCTGACACGATGGCCCGCCACGGCGCCTCGAAGACCTACATGGCGCAGTACATCCGGCTCTGAGGGCTCGCTGGCGACCGGTCAGGCGCCGGGTGGCTGTTCCCACTCGACGGCGACCGCGACCGAGAGGGGATCGAGCGGCGGACCGGGGCCCTCTCGATCGGGGAGTCGCACCAGCTGCCGGACGGGTGAGAACCACAGTACGGCCGCGGCCACCAGGCCACCGATCGGGGCCAGCCAGGCCGTCGCTCGGAGGCCGATCGTCTCGGCCAGGACACCCGCGGCCAGGGTCGCGACCAGCTGGGCGACCATCGCCGCGACCTTGAACGTCGACGACACGCGACCCTGGAGCCGGTCGGCGACCAGGGATTGGCGGACCGACAGCTCGGCGATGTCGTAGACGGTCACGGCCGAGTCCGCGATAAGCTGCTGCATGACGAGGGCGCCGACAGCGAGCAGGGGCAGGCCGGCCGGGGCAAGCGGGATGAACGCGTTGCCTACGGCCGACAGGAGCATGGCCACGATCGCCACCCGTCCGATGCCGAAGCGGCGGGTCGCCCGCGTGGCGACCACGGCACCGATGAACGACGAGAACCCGCCGACACCGGCGACCAGCCCGATCACGGCGGCCCCCAGCTGGAGGTCGTCGATGACGAAGAGCATCCACACCGCACCGAAGATGCCCCACAGTGCGGCCAGGGCCATCTGTGCCCCGGCGAAAGCGCGCAGGATCGGGTCGTGGCGGACGAGGCGGAGCCCCTCGCGGATCTCGCTCACCACGGGTTCACGATCCTCCGGCGGCGGCGGCGGCGCCTCGGGCACGCGGATCGTCCACAGCAGCAGCGCCGATGCGACGTAGCTCAGCGCGTCGATGGCGATCGCGATCGGGGCGGTCAGGAGCTGGACCAGGAAGCCGCTGATCCCGAAGGCCGTGAACTCGGCGGCCGAGCCGCTCGCCGCGAGTGCCGAGTTGGCATCGATGAGGCGCTCGCGCTCGACGATCGTCGGGAGGTAGGCGTTGTCGGCAGCGTCGAAGAACGAGGTCAGGATCGCGGCCAGCCCGGTCACGACGAGCAGGTGCAGGAAGGTCAGCGAGCCGAGCGCGAATGCCACCGGGATTGAGCCGAGGAGCACCGCCCGGCCGAGGTCCGCCCAGATGAGGACCGGCCGGCGGCGCAGACGATCGACCCACGCCCCTGCGACCAGGCCGACCACGAGCGTGGCGCCGAGCTCGAGGCTGCGCAGGGCGGCGACCTCGACCGCGCCCGAGCCGAGGACGAGGATCGCGGCCAGCGGCAGCGCCATCCGGGTGATCAGCGATCCGAAGATCGAGATCGTTGCCGCGCCCCAGACGCGGACGAAGGCGCTGTTGGTCCAGAGCGGGGAGGTGAACGGATTGCGCACGACGGCGGAGCATAGAGCCCGCGGGCCTGACCGGATCGGCCCGGGTCGTGCGGGACGATCCGCTCGGCGGCGGCTGACAGGACCCTGCGGTACACTCGCCGCGCTCGGTGCGTCAGAACTCGCGCACCACCCGAACCGGCGACGCCGGCCCGGCCGACCTACCCGTCACGGAGTCCTGTCCGGACCATGTTCGACACTCTCAGCGAGCGGCTGCGCAAGACGCTCGGCAACCTGACCGGCCGCGGCCGGATCAGCGAGGCCGACGTCGATGCCGCCATGCGCGAGGTCCGGCTCGCGCTCCTCGAGGCCGACGTCAACTTCAAGGTGGTCAAGGACTTCGTCGCGCGCGTCCGCGAGCGGGCGATCGGGCACGACGTGCTCGACAGCCTGTCGGCCGGCCAGCAGGTGGTCAAGATCGTCAACGATGAGCTGGTCGAGCTGCTGTCGGCCGGCGACCGGACATTCCACCTTTCGGGCAACCCGGCGGTCGTCGCCATGGTCGGCCTCCAGGGCTCCGGCAAGACGACCTCGAGTGCCAAGCTCGCGCGCCACGTCGTCAAGCTCGGCCGCCGGCCGATGCTGGTGGCCGCCGACCCCTACCGTCCGGCGGCGGCAGACCAGCTCGAGACCCTCGGACGCATGCTCGGCATCCCGGTCCATCGCGCTCCGGCCGGCACGGCCGTCGTCGACATCGTGCGCGGCGGCGTCGAGGCAGCCCGCCGCCAGGTCCGCGACGTGGTCATCCTGGACACGGCCGGCCGCCTCTCGGTCGACGAGGCGTTGATGGCCGAGCTAGCCGCGGTCGACGCGGCGGTCCACCCAGTCGAGACCCTCCTCGTCGTCGATGCGATGACCGGACAGGAAGCCGTCGCGGTGGCCCAGGCGTTCGTTGCCGCGGTGCCCGTCAGCGGCCTGATCCTGACCAAGATCGATGGCGACGCCCGCGGCGGTGCCGCGCTGTCGATCTCGGCGGTTACCGGCGTCCCGGTCAAGTTCATGGGGACCGGTGAGAAGACCGACGCCCTCGAGGTCTTCCACCCAGACCGGCTGGCGTCCCGCATCCTCGGGATGGGCGACATCCTGACCCTCGTCGAGCGTGCACAGGAGCACGTCGACCAGGAGCAGGCCGGCAAGCTCGAGGAGAAGATGCGCAAGGGGTCGTTCACCCTTGACGACATGCTCGACTCGATGCGGCAGATGCAGAAGATGGGGCCGATGGGCCAGATCATGTCGATGATCCCCGGCATGGGGAACCTCGCCGGCGAGGCCCAGGCGGCCGTCGACCGCGGCGACCTCAAGCGGACCGAGGCGATCATCCTGGCGATGACCCGTGCCGAGCGACGCGACCCGACCATCCTCAACAGCGCTCGCCGGCGCCGGATCGCGGCAGGATCGGGCACGTCACTGCCCGACGTCAACCGGCTGGTCAAGCAATTCCTTGAGATGCAGAAGCTGATGAAGCAGCTCTCCGGAGGTGGCGGCGGCAAGCGCGCGGCGGCCCTCGGAGCGTTGACCGGCCGGCGCTGAGCCGCCAGAAGGATTCCCGATGAGCGATAACGATCCGATCGACCCGACGACCTCGACCGACCTCGATCCGACGCAGGCGGTCGCGGTCCCGACGGCGCCATTGACGCCGGCCTCCGACCGCCCGACCGATCCGGTCGAGCAGCCGGTCGACCCGGCCGTGGCATGGGCAGCAGCCGTCCCGGTCAAGCCGCCCGCCTCGAGGAGCGCGGGTCGGGCACGGCGCCTTCGCTGGGCCGCCGCGATCGCGGTCGTGGCCGTCGTCCTCGGGGCCTCCGCCGCGGTCGCCGCCCTGATCACCAATAGCGCGACCGCCTCCACTGTGATCGGCTACGTGCCGGCCGGCAGCCTGGTCTACGCCGAGGTCCGCCTCGACCTGCCGGGCGACCAGCGGCGGGCGGTCGGCGAGTTCCTCCAGAAGTTCCCCGGCTTCGCCGACCAGGCCGCGCTCGAAGGCAAGCTCGACGAGGTCCTCGACGAATTCGTCAAGAAGGCGACCGAGGGCGGCCAGTCGTATACCGCCGACATCAAGCCATGGTTCGACGGCCAGCTCGCGTTCGCACTCGGCCCGCTGCCGCCGGCCGCGTCGCTGCGGGACCCGTCGGCCAGCCTGGACAAGGTTCGCGCCCTGGCGCTGATCTCCGTCAAGGACGCCGCTCTCGCAGACGCATGGTTCGACGACGCGCTCAAGAAGGCCGGCGTGACCGGCACGCCCGAGCCGTATGACAGCACGGTGATCACGGTGGTCAAGGGCAACGGTCCCGACGCTCCCGAGTACGCGTACGCGATCATCGGCGGCAAGGTCGTCGCGATCGGCGATCTCGCCTCGGTCCAGGCCGCGATCGACACCGACGGCAACAGCGGCTTCGCCGACGAGACCGGACCGGCGACCGCCCTGGCCGCGGCCAACAAGGATCACGTCGGGTTCGTCTATATGGCCCTCCGGCCGCTGATGGACTGGTCGATGGATCTACAGAAGTCGATGAACGACCAGGCTGGCGCGTCGGTGGTCCAGTCGGCCGTCTCGGCGAGCCTGCTCAAGACCCTGCCCGCCTGGGCGGCCTACTGGGTTCGCTTCGAGAGCGATGCGCTCGTGATGGAGGCGACCGCGCCGAGGCCGGACGTCGCCTTCGGCCCGACGCAGAACGGCGCGTCACCGGTCGTGGAGCACGTGCCGTCGTCGGCGATGGCCCTGTCGGTCAGCAACGGGCTCGGGGCGACGCTCGGCCAGATGCTCGATCTCTACGGTGGCGAGGCGGAGTTCAAGCCGCTGCTCGACCAGCTCGACCAGGCGCTCGGCCTCATCGGGGGCCGCGACGCCGCGCTCGGCTGGATCGGCGACACCGCGATCGTGGTCAACGCCTCGGACGGCAAGCCCGAAGCCGGCCTGATCATCACTCCCACCGACACCGACAAGGCGAAGTCGCTGGCCACCGCGATCGGGGCGTTCGTCGGCATCGGCGGGGGCAGCCAGGGCATCACCGTGCGCCAGGAGGACTACAAGGGCACGTCGATCACGATCATCGACCTCGGTGACGTCGGCAAGCTTTCGAGCATGGCCGGTTCCACGGACGGCTTGCCGATGCCGACCGGTCATCTCGAGATCGCGTACGCCGTGACGGACCAGATCGTGGTCGTCGGGACGGGTCCGGCGTTCGTGAAGCACGTTCTCGACACCACGCCCGGCACGTCGCTGGCCAGGGATCCGCAGTACGCCGATCTGGCCGGCAAGGCCGGTCCCGGGACCGGCTCGTCGTTCGTCGACATCACCGCCGTCCGCGAGATGATCGAGAAGGCGGTCGCCGCATCCGACCCGGCAGCCCTCAAGGACTACGAGACGGACCTCAAGCCGTTCCTCGTCCCGTTCGATGCGATGTTCGCGTCGGGCTCGGTCGACGGCGACCTCGCCGATTCGATCGTCATCGTCGGCGTCAAGTAAGCGACAAGCAGCGGGCCGCCCCAGCGTCCCGACCAACAGGGAGGTAGACGAAGCACCCATGGCAGTACGCATCAGGCTGACGCGCGTCGGCGCGACCAAGCAGCCGACCTATCGAGTGGTCGTCGCCGACGGGCGGAGCGCCCGCGATGGGCGCGCGATCGAGATCATCGGCCACTACAACCCGCGCACCGAGCCGGTCGAGTTCGTGGTGGACGAGGACAAGGCCAAGTCGTGGCTGGCGAAGGGCGCACAGCCGTCCGACACGGTCCTCCGGCTCTTCCGCACAGCGGGCATCGTGCCCGCGGCCAAGTAGGGGTCGAACCGATGGCAGCCAAGGATCTGGTCGAATACGTCGCCAAGTCGCTCGTCGACGACCCCGATGCGGTCACCGTCGAGGTCGTCGAGGAGGACGGCGCCACCGTCATCGAGCTCCACGTCGCCGAGGACGACATGGGCAAGGTCATCGGGCGCAACGGGAGCGTCGCCAAGGCGCTCCGGACGCTGCTCAAGGTGACTGCCGCGCGCGACGGCGAGCCCGTCCAGCTCGAGATCCTCTGAGCGTCGACGAACGGCTGGTGGTCGCCCTCGTGCGGGGCGTCCACGGCCTGCACGGCGCCGTCCGCGTCGAGGTCCTGACCGACCGTCCAGAGAACCGCTTCACGGCCGGCCGGGTCCTCCACCGCGAGGGCGACGACCGGCCCCTGACCATCGTCTCGGCCGAGGCGGTCGCCGACGGACCGGGCTGGCGCCTCCGGTTCCGCGAGGTGACGTCGCGGGACGCGGCCGACGCGCTCCGCGGCGCCTATCTCGAGTCGGCCGTCCGTTCCGACGAGGAGCTCGGTCGCGGCGAGTACTACTGGCACGAGGTCATCGGCGTCGCGGTCCGCGGCGTTGACGGAGCCGAGCTCGGAACGGTCCGCGACGTCTACCGCGTCGGCGAGACCGAGGTGTTCACGGTCGACGGCGGTCCGTACGGCTCGTTCGACCTGCCGGCGGTCCGGGCGTTCATCCGGATCTTCGCGCCACGCCGGGGCGAGATCGTCGTCGATGCCGACTCGCTCGATCTCCGCGCGCCACGGTCGCGGGCGCCAGACCCGGACCGTCCGAAGGCGCCGCGGCGCCGGACCCGCCGCAAGTCGGCCGCGCCGGCCGCGGCCGCGGACGTTCCGGCGGATCCCGAGCCCGACGTCATGCCCGCTGCTATCGATCCGGAACCGGCACAGAGCGAGCCATGAGCCTCGAGATCGACGTCCTGACGCTGTTCCCGGCGATGCTCGACGGCCCGCTCGCGGCCAGCATCCCGGGCCGCATCCAGGAGCAGGGCCTCGCGACGATCCGGATCCACGACCTGCGCGAATGGGGCCTCGGCCGCCACCGATCCGTCGACGACGCACCGTACGGCGGGGGAGCGGGGATGATCCTGCGGCCTGAGCCGGTGGCGGCTGCCCTCGACGCGGTCCGCGGGCCCGACTCGACCGCGATCCTGCTCGACCCGGGCGGGGAGGTGTTCGCCCAGGCCCGGGCCGCCGACCTCGCTACGAGATCGCACCTGGTTTTCGTGTGCCCGCGCTACGAGGGCGTCGACGAACGGATCCGCTCGCTGGTCGATCTCGAGCTGTCGATCGGGGACTACGTGCTGACCGGTGGCGAGCTGCCGGCGCTCGTGGTGATCGATGCGGTCCTGCGGCTGCTGCCCGGTGCGATCGAGGCTGCATCCACCGCCGAGGAATCGTTCAGCGAGGGCCTGCTCGAGTACCCGCAGTACACCCGTCCGGCGGTCTTCCGCGGGATGGGCGTGCCAGCCGTGCTGACCTCCGGCGACCACCGAGCCGTCGATCGCTGGCGGCGCGAGCAGGCGCTCGAGCGGACCCGGCGGCAGCGACCCGACCTGGCGCCCGGCGACTGACCGGTCGAGGTCCCGTCGAGGCCGTGCTATACTCCGCCGCCGACGCGCGCCCCGCGTCCTTCCGATGTCCCACCCGCAGCCGCGGCTGCCCAGATGAGTCAGGAACCGCCCCGTGACCGTGCTCGACGAGATCGTCCAGGACCAGCTACGCACCGACCTCCCCGACCTCGCCACGGGTGACACCGTCAAGGTGTCGGCCAAGGTCGTCGAGGGCAACCGCGAGCGCATCCAGGTCTTCGAGGGAACCGTCATGCGCCTGCGCGGCGGGGGGATCACCCGCTCCATCACCGTCCGCCGGATCGCCTCCGGGGTCGGCGTCGAGCGAACGTTCAAGATCAACAGCCCGCGGATCGAGAAGATCGAGGTCATCCGCCACGGCGTCGCGCGACGCGCCCAGCTCTACTTCCTGCGCGACCGCGTCGGCAAGGCCGCCACGCTGCGAGAGCGCCGCACCAACGGCTGAGCCCGACACCTCGACCCACCTGCGACCCCGCCGAATCGGCGGGGTCGTTCGATTCCGGTAGGCTTACGACCGATGGCTCCGAAGGTCCCGACCCTCCGCTACGAGCGCCGCCTCTGGAACGAAGGGATCGAGCGGGTCGTCGGCGTCGATGAGGTCGGCGTAGCACCGACCTGCGGGGCCGTCGTCGCCGCCGCCGTCATCATGCGGCCGGGCTGTCACCGCATCCCCGGTGTCCGTGACTCCAAGACGCTGTCGGTGATCCAGCGCGAGCGCCTGGCGCCGCTCATCCGCAAGCGGGCGGTCGCGGTCGGCGTCGGTGCCGCGTCGGTCCGCGAGATCGACCAGCTCAACATCTATCACGCCACGCACCTCGCCATGCGCCGGGCGATCGCCCGCATCGGTGAGCGCGACCACGTGCTTGTCGACGGGAACCGGATCGTCGGCTTCGAGGCCCACGTCGGGCCCTATTCGGCGATCGTCGATGGCGACGCCAAGGTCTACACGATCGCCTGTGCCTCGATCGTGGCCAAGGTCGTCCGCGACCGGATGATGGCGCTGCTCGCCGCCCGCTATCCCGGGTACGGCTGGGAGCACAACCAGGGCTACGCGACCCTGGACCACCGGATGGCGATCCGCCAACTCGGACTGACGCCGTTCCATCGCCGCTCGTTCCTCGCCCTGCAGCGGACCCTGGCCGGCGACCAGCTCGAGCTCGATCTGCTGGCCGATCCGGCGGCCTCGGCCGAGACCCACGAGCGTCTCGCGCGGGAGCTGACTCCGGTCATGGCCGACGACGCGATGCTCGACGCCCTCGACCTGGCCTCCCTGGAGCTGACCGCGCCGGGCTGATCGCGCATCGCCGGATACGTGTCCGGTAAGGAGCGCCTGCGACCATGCGGCGGTGACGGACGAGACGAACGATCCGAGCCGTACGCCGTCGCAGCAGTCCGGCGACGCGGCCGAGGCGCTCGTCGCCGACCGCCTGACCGAGGCCGGCTGGACGATCCTCACCCGCAATGTCCACGTCGGACACCACGAGATCGATCTCGTGGCGGTCGACCCGGGTCCGCCGCCGGCTCTCGTGATCGTCGAGGTCCGCTGGCGCGCCGGCCGGGCGTTCGGCCTCCCCGAGGAAACCGTCGACCACCGGAAGCGCGTCCGCGTCCGGGCGGCTGCGTACGGCCTCCTCGATCGCGGCTCACTGCCGGACGGTACGCCGGTGCCCCGCCTGCCCCTCCGGTTCGACCTCGTCGTCGTGGAACCGGGCGATCGGATCCGGCACCACCGGCACGCCCTCTGAGGGACGGCACGGACTGCCAGTCCATGACGGGCACGGCGGTCCCGTGCGCCAGCCCGGGGCATCCCGGCGACCCGTGCTACACTCCCGCCCGGCCCGACACCCGTCGAGCCGCCAGAGCACCGCCCGCGCCGAGTGGCGCGGAGCACACACGCGGACCGTTCCGACCGGGACGGTGCCGGCAGCCGAGCCTCCCAAAGCACGGCGACCGGTCCCCGGCGACGAGGTCCGCGGCGGACAAGAACCGACAGGAGGTCGCACACCGTGCCACCCGTTTCGATGCGACAGCTGCTCGAGGCTGGGGTCCACTTCGGCCACCAGACCCGCCGCTGGAATCCCAAGATGAAGCCGTTCATCTTCGCGGAGCGCAACGGCATCCACATCATCGACCTGGCCCAGACCGTCCAGCGTCTCGACGTCGCGCTCGAGTTCGTGCGCGAGACCGTGGCCCACGGCGACCAGGTGCTCTTCGTCGGGACGAAGAAGCAGGCCCAGGAGCCGGTCGCCCAGGAGGCCGCCCGCGCCAACCAGCCCTACGTCAACAAGCGGTGGCTGGGCGGCATGCTGACCAACTTCGTGACCATCAAGAAGCGGATCGGCCTGCTCGAGCAGCTCGAGGCCCGCCAGGCCAACGGCGACTTCGAGCGGATGACGAAGAAGGAAGCCGCAAAGCTCACCGAGGAGATGGTCAAGCTCCAGGGCACGCTCGGCGGCATGCGCAAGATGAAGCGGCTGCCCGGGGCGATCTTCATCGTCGACCCGCACCGCGAGCGGATCGGCGTGACCGAGGCCAACAAGCTCGAGATCCCGGTCGTCGGGACCGGCGACACGAACGTCGACCCCGACGAGCTCGACTTCATCATCCCGGCCAACGACGACGCCATCCGGGCGATCCGCCTGCTCTGCACGCTGGTCGCCGACGCGGCGATCGAGGGTGCGCGCGAACGCTCCGCGCGCAGCGCCACCGAGCCCGATCAGATCGAGGCGATGGCCATGCCCGAGACCGAGGACGAGGTCCCCGGTGCGACCGACGAGCTCGTCGCGGCCCTGGCCGGTGGCGCGGCCCTGTCGTTCGAGCCCGACGCCGACGACGACGACCTGCTGCCGGGCGACCGAGTCGCACGTGCCGAAGCGGCCGTCGCCGAGGCACCGCCCGAGGCCACGCCCGAGGAGATCGCCGCCGAGCTCGCTCGCGAGGCGGCCGAGAAGAACGAAGAGGAAGGCCCGGCCGCAGCCCAGGCCGGCTGAACCCGGGCCGGATCGGCCGGCCCGCACACACGAACCCACCCCAGGCCGGCGGACCGATGTGCCCGCCGCGAGACAGGAGAACGAACTGGCATGGCGGACATCTCCGCGGAACTCGTCAAGGAGCTGCGCGAACGGACCGGCGCGGGCTTCATGGACTGCAAGCGTGCCCTGACCGAGGCCGATGGCGACCTCGACAAGGCGGCCGTGATCCTTCGCGAGAAGGGTCTCGCGGCCGCCGCCAAGAAGTCCGACCGTGAGGCCCGCGAGGGACTCGTGTCGAGCTACATCCACACCGGTGGACGGGTCGGCGTGCTGATCGAGGTCAACTGCGAGACCGATTTCGTGGCTCGCACGGACGAGTTCCAGAAGCTCGTCCGAGACCTCGCTGTCCAGGTCGCAGGGCTGGCGCCGCTGTACATCGACGCCCAGCGTGTCCCGGCTGCCGACCTCGAGGCCAAGAAGGCCGAGCTGCTCGCCGACGAGGCGACCCAGAAGAAGCCCGAGAACATCCGGCCCCAGATCGTCGAGGGCCAGCTCAAGAAGTGGTACTCGCAGGTCTGTCTCTACGAGCAGCCGTTCCGCGACGAGGAGCGCACGGTCCGCGACCTCATCACGGAGCAGATCGCCACGATCGGCGAGAACATCCGCGTCCGCCGCTTCGCCCGGTACGCGCTCGGGGAGGAGCTGTGACCGATACCGTCGACCGTCCGACCACGCTGCGCTACCGGCGGATCCTTCTCAAGCTGTCCGGTGAAGCGCTGATGGGGGATCGCCAGTACGGCGTCGACCCCGCGGTGTGTGCGTTCATCGCCCGCCAGGTGGCGGAGATCCACGGGCTCGGCGTCCAGGTCGGCATCGTCGTCGGTGGCGGCAACATCTTCCGCGGACTGGCCGCATCGGCGCGGGGCATGGACCGCGCGACGGGCGACTACATCGGCATGCTCGCGACGGTCATGAACGGCCTCGCGCTCCAGGATGCCCTCGAGCGGGCCGGCGTCCCCACCCGGGTCATGACGGCGATCGCCATGAACGAGGTCGCCGAGCCGTACATCCGGCGGCGGGCGATCCGGCACCTGGAGAAGGGCAGGGTCGCGCTGTTCGTGGCCGGCACCGGCAATCCCTACTTCACGACCGACACGGCCGCGGCGCTGCGTGCCGTCGAGATCAACGCCGAGATCCTGCTCAAGGCGACCAAGGTCGACGGCGTCTACGACAAAGACCCGATGGCGTACCCCGATGCCCGGCGCTACGCTCAGCTCGACTACGCCGACCTGCTGCGCGACCAGCTCAAGGTCCTCGACGCGACGGCCGTGAGCCTGTGCATGGAGAACGACCTGCCCATCGTCGTCTTCGACCTCAATCGTCCCGACAACATCACCCGGGTCGCTGCCGGCGAGCCGGTCGGGACCCTCATCTCGGGCGCTTCGAGCGCCGTCGGAGGTGCGCCAGCATGAGCACCGAGATCATCGCCGACGCCGACCACAAGATGGCCCGCGCGGTCGAAGCCATGGAGCGCGACTTCCAGGGCGTCCGCACCGGTCGTGCCTCGACCGCGCTCGTCGAGCGGATCCTCGTCGAGTACTACGGGACGTCGACGCCCCTCAACCAGCTCGCCGGCATCAGCGTCCCCGAGCCGCACCAGATCGTCATCCAGCCGTGGGACCGCGGCGTCCTCGGCGCGATCGAGAAGGCGATCACCAAGAGCGACATCGGCCTCATGCCGAACGTCGACGGGACGGTCGTCCGCCTAAACATCCCGCCGCTCACCGAGGAGCGTCGCAAGGACCTCGTGCGAGTCGTCCACAAGCGGATGGAGGAGGCGCGCGTGGAGATCCGCAACCTGCGTCGCGACGCGGCCGACCAGCTCAAGAAGGAAGAGCGCGACGGCGAGGTCGGGGCCGACGAAGGGCACCGCCAGCTCGACGCCCTCCAGAAGACGACCGACCGTTACATCGGCGAGGTCGACCGCCTCGGTGGCGTCAAGGAACAGGAGGTCCTCGAGGTCTAGTGGCTCGCTCCGTCCACCTGGCCCGGCCGACCGACGCGCCACCCGCGGCCCACGCGTCGACGGCGGCCGACGAGGCCCGCGCGACCCCGGCGGTGCCCGACGGCGAGGCGCCGCTGCTGCCGCCGGACGAGCTGCCGCGACACGTGGCGATCATCATGGACGGCAATCGGCGCTGGGCGCGGTCGCGGGACCTGCCCGAGCTCGAGGGCCACGTCGCCGGGGTCGAGGCCATCCGGGCACTCCTCAAGCATGCGGTCCGGCGGGGCGTGCCGGTCCTCACGCTGTACGCCTTCAGCCGCGAGAACTGGGCGCGCTCGGACGAGGAGGTCACCGGCCTGTTCGGGCTCCTCGAGGCGGCCATCCGCGACGAGACCGACGAGCTCCGCGCCCAGGGCGTGCGGGTCCGGCTCCTCGGCCGGCTGGATGAGCTGCCGGACGCGACGCGACGGTCGATCGGCGAGGCGCTCGATGCCACCGCCGGCGGCGACCGGCTCCAGCTCAACATCGCGTTCAACTATGCCGGCCGGACCGAGCTGGTGGACGCCTTCCGTCGCCTCGTTGCCAGCGGGATCGCACCCGATGCCATCGACGAGGGGACGATCGGCGCAGCCCTCTACACCGCCGGCATGCCCGACCCCGACCTGGTGATCCGGACCGGCGGCGAGCAGCGGCTCTCGAACTTCCTGATCTGGCAGTCGGCCTACGCCGAGCTCTACACCTGCGACGCGCTGTGGCCCGACTTCGGCCCCGATGCGTTCGACGCCGCGCTTCTCGAGTTCGCCAGCCGCCACCGCCGGTTCGGCCGCTAGGTCCGGGGGAGTCGGCATGCAGCAACGGGCGATCAGCGCGGCCGTGCTCGTGCCCGTGCTTCTGGTCGTCCTGGCCATCGGCGGCTTCGTCCTCTCGGCGGCCATCGCGATCGTCACGGCCCTCGCCGCCGTCGAGGTCTTCCGGCTGTTGAAGGGCGCCGGATACGGCCCGTTCGCGGCGCTCGGCATCGCGCTGGCACTGGCGGTCGTCCTCGACGCTGCCTTCCCGGAGGTCCTCGAGGGCAGCGGCCTGCTGCTGGCGGGGGTCGGCATCGTCCTCATCGCGGTCGCGGCGTTCACCCGTGTCGACCCGCGCGACGGCCTCCAGGCGTGGATGGCGACCGTGTTCGGGGCCCTCTACGTATCCCTGCTGGCCTTCATCATCCGCCTCGGGATGGTGGCGCCGGACGTTCCCGTGAACGCGCCGCTGCACGCGGTCGGTGGCGAGCGTGGCTGGATCCTGCTCCTGGTGCTGGCGGTCTGGTCGTACGACACGGGCGCCTACCTGGTCGGCAAGAACCTCGGGCGGACCCATTTCCTGACCCACATCTCGCCGGCGAAGACGATCGAGGGTCTGATCGGCGGCGTCTTGACGTCGACCGTCGTCGTCGCGGTCATGCTGGTGCTCCTCGGCCAGGACGCCCGGCATGCCATCGTCCTGGGCCCGCTCACCGCGCTCGCCGCACAGGCCGGCGACCTCGCCGAATCCGTGATCAAGCGAGCGGCCGGGGCAAAGGACTCGGGCGACCTCATCCCCGGCCACGGCGGCGTCCTCGACCGGGTCGACTCGTTCGTCTTCGCCGCGCCGGTCATGACCCTGTATGTCATCGCCCTCCTCCCCTGACGAGCGGGGAGGGCACAGCGGCCGGCGTCGCGTCGCGCTGCTCGGCTCGACCGGGTCGATCGGACGCCAGGCGGTCGACGTCCTGGCCGGCCTCCCGGACGCGTTCGATGTCGTTGCGCTGGCGACCGGCTCGAATGGGGCGGTGCTCGCCGAGCAGGCTGCCCGGCTGAAGCCCCGGACGGTAGCGCTCGGAGACGCGGCGGGGCTCGCCGCGCTCGACCTGCCGGCCGGCACGGAACGGCTGGCCGGCCCCGACGCGCTCGAGGCCCTCGCCACCCGTGACGACGTCGACCTCGTGGTGGTCGCGACGGGCGGCGTCGTCAGCCTGCGACCGGTGCTGGCCGCATTGCGGGCCGGCAAGGTGGTCGCGACAGCCAACAAGGAGACGCTCGTCGCGGGCGGCCACCTCGTGATGCCGCTCGCCCGGGCCGCCGCGGCGGTGGTCGCGGCCCGGGACCCGCGCCACGCCGACGCAAGCCCGCTGGCCTGGCTGCGGCCGATCGACTCGGAGCATTCGGCCATCTGGCAGTGCCTCGTCGGCGAGAGCATGGCCGGGATCGCAGCCCTGATCCTGACCGCTTCGGGTGGGCCGTTCCTCGACGCCACGCCCGAGACGATCGCCCGCGCGACACCCGCCGACGCGCTCCGCCACCCGACCTGGACGATGGGCGCCAAGATCACGATCGACTCGGCGACGCTCGCCAACAAGGGCCTGGAGGTCATCGAAGCCCACTGGCTGTACGATGTCCCGTACGACGCGATCGAGGTCGTCATCCACCCGCAGAGCGTCGTCCATTCCGCCGTTCGCTTCGTCGACGGCTCCCTCAAGGCCCAGCTGGGCACCCCCGACATGCGACTTCCGATCCAGTACGCACTGACCTATCCCGATCGCCGGCGGTCGCCGGCCGCCCCACCGGACCTCATCGCCGCCGGTCGTCTCGACTTCCGGGCGCCCGACGAGGACCGCTTTCCAGCCCTCCGGATCGCCCGGGAGGCGGGCCGTCGCGGCCCGCGTGCATCCGCCGCGCTGATCGCCGCGGACGAGGTCGCGGTCACACGTTTCCTCGACGGGACGCTCGGGTTCAGCGGCATCCCGGCCCTGCTCGAGGCCGCGGTCGACCGGTTCGGTGGAACCGGTGGAAGCGACCCCGACGTCGAGGAGCTCGTCGCCCTCGACCGTGAGGTGCGTGACGCCTTCTCGACCATCCCGTTCGGAGCACCTGCGTGACCGGTTTCCTCCAGTCGATCGTCACGATCGTCCTGTTCATCCTGATCCTGGGTGGCCTCGTGGTCATCCACGAGATCGGCCACTTCGCCGTCGCGCGGCTGTCGCGCGTCCGTGTCCTCGAGTTCGGCATCGGTTTCCCGCCGCGCGCCAGGGTGCTGCGTTCGAAGGGCGAGACCCTCTACAGCCTCAACTGGCTGCCGATCGGCGGCTTCGTCAAGCTCGAGGGCGAGGACGGCACCGATGCCGACGACCCGCGTTCGTTCTCGGCGCAGCGCTACCCGAAGAAGATGCTGATCCTCGTCGCCGGCGTGGCGATGAACATCGTCCTCGCCTTTGCCATCTTCACCGCCATCGCCTGGCTCGCGTCGCCGTACGTCGGGCTCAAGTTCTTCGAGGTCCAGCCGAGCTCGCCGGCGGCGACCGCCGGACTCCAGCCCGGCGATGCCATCGTCGCGATCGACGGACAGCGCTACCAGTTCATCACCGGGCCGAGCCCGCTGAACGGCCTTCGCGATCGAGCCGGCGAGTCGGTCGTCCTGACGATCGCGCGCGACGGCGCGCAGTCGGACGTGCCGGTGACGCTTCGACCGGCGTCCGAGATCAACGCCCAGAACGGCGCGCTCGGCATCTCCGGGACGACGACGCCATTCGAGGCCTTCTTCTACGGCCAGTACGCCAGCAACGACCTGCCGTCGGCGATCGCCATCGGGGCCGAGCAGACCGTGCGCTGGATGGGCTTGATCGTGGGCGGCCTGGCGTCGCTGGTCAGCTCCGTCGCCACCGACCCGACGGCACCGCCCCCCGTCTCCGGGCCGGTCGGCATCGCGACCCAGATCGGCGACATCTTCTGGAACAGCGGGCCGGTGATGCTGCTCTACGTCGCGGGCATCCTGTCCGCCAACCTCGCCGTCGTGAACATCCTGCCGTTCCCGCCGCTCGACGGCGGCCGGATGCTGATGATCACGCTCAAGCGCTTCCTCGGCTCACGGATGACCGTCCAGGCCGAGCAGCTGACCTACATGGTCGGCTTCGTCTTCCTGTTCGCCTTCCTGATCTGGATCACCGGCTTCGACATCGTCCGCGGTCTCGGCGGCTCGTAGCCTCGTGAGCTCCCCGGACGCTCTTCGGCCACGCCGACGGCCCACGGTCAGCGTCGACGTCGGCGGCGTGCTCGTCGGGTCGGCCCACCCGGTCGTGGTCCAGTCGATGACCAACACGGACACGGCCGATGCCGACGCGACCGCGATCCAGGTCGCCCGGCTGGCGCATGCGGGCTCGCAGCTCGTCCGGGTCACGGTCAACACCGAGGCCGCCGCGGCCGCGGTCCCCGAGATGGTTCGAAAGGTCCGCGGCCTTGGGGTCGACGTGCCGATCGTCGGTGACTTCCACTACAACGGCCACAAGCTGCTGGCCGAGTACCCGGAGATGGCGGCTGCCCTGGCGAAGTACCGGATCAATCCCGGCAATGTCGGCGCCAAGCGACACGACGAGCATTTCGCGACGATCGCCCGGATCGCCGTCGAGAACGACGTTCCCGTGAGGATCGGCGTCAACTGGGGCTCGCTCGACCAGGCGATCCTGACCGAGCTGATGGACGCCAACGCCCGATCCGCGGCGCCGCGCGACGCGCGCGACGTGATGATCGAGGCCATGATCGAGTCGGCGATGCGCTCGGCCGAGCTGGCCGAGGCGACCGGGATGCGTCACGACCGGATCATCCTGTCGGCGAAGGTCTCGGGCGTGCGCGACCTGGTCGACGTCTACCGCCTGCTGGCCGACCGCAGCGACTACCCGCTCCACCTCGGGCTGACCGAAGCCGGCATGGGCGACAAGGGGATCGTGGCCTCGACGGCGGGGCTGGCGATCCTCCTCAACGAGGGCATCGGCGACACGATCCGGGTGTCGCTCACGCCGGAACCCGGCGCACCTCGCGAGCGCGAGGTCGAGATCGCCCAGCAGGTCCTCCAGTCGCTCGGCCTGCGTGCGTTCCTGCCGCAGGTATCGGCCTGTCCGGGCTGCGGCCGGACGACGTCGACGTTCTTCCAGGAGATGGCCCAGCAGATCCAGGGCTACCTCAAGGACCGGATGCCGGAGTGGCGCGAGACGCACCCGGGCGCGGAGGACCTCCGCGTCGCCGTGATGGGCTGCGTGGTCAACGGCCCGGGCGAGTCCAAGCACGCCGACATCGGCATCAGCCTGCCCGGCACGTTCGAGGAGCCGGTCGCGCCGGTGTTCATCGACGGCCGCCTCGATCGCACGTTGCGTGGCGACGGGCTCGTCGCCGAGTTCATCGACATCCTCGAGGACTACGTCGCGCGGCGCTTCCCGAGCCCTGTGACGGCCGGCTGAGCGGGACCCGCCGCGCCGTCACGATCGAAGGGTGCCGAGCTGATGCCACTCTGGGGCATCATGTGGCTGGTCCCGTGGCGGCCCGTTGAGGCGTGATGCTCTCGAGTGGCATCACGAAGGAAGGGCCTGGCCCGACGAGCCACGATTTGAAGGCGTCCACGCTCCCGGGTGTATACTTCGCGCCAACTGAACGGCCGCTCCGTGACGTGGGTGACCCCCACGTTTCTTTTTGAGCGTCGCCGCGAAACTGCACAGCGAACGGAGGCCATCGTGAGTCGAGACTTCGTCGGTGCCCTCCTCCAGCTGAATGCCGAGAAGCAGATCTCACGTGAGCAGCTCATCGGAGCCGTCGAGGATGGCATCCAGTCGGCGTACCGCCGCGTCGCCGGCGACGAGGACATCCATGTCCGGATCGATGCCGAGACCGGCAAGATCCGGGTCTTCCGCGCCCGCCGCGTCGTCGGCGAGATCGAGGACGAATTCACCGAGATGACGATCGAGCAGGCGCGCGCCTATGACACCGGCGCCGGCCTCGGCGACCTCGTCGAGACCGAGCAGCTCGACGGCGACGTCTTCGGTCGGATCGGTGCGCAGACGGCCAAGCAGATCGTGCTGCAGCGGATCCGTGAGGTCGAGCGCGACCAGGTCTTCGACCAGTTCGCGAGCCGCGAAGGCGAGCTCATCACCGGGACGGTCAACCGGGTCGAGCCGCGGGCGATCATCCTCGACGTGGGCAAGAACGTCGAGGCCATCCTCGCCACGACGGAGCAGTCGGCCCTCGAGCACTACCGGATCGGCCAGAACGTCAAGGCGTTCGTGCTGGAGGTCCGGCGCTCCACGAAGGGCCCCCAGATCTTCGTCAGCCGGACGCACAAGGGCTTCCTCCGCCGCCTGTTCGAGCTCGAGGTCCCGGAGATCCACGCCGGCACCGTCGAGATCAAGGCGATCGCCCGCGAGGCGGGCAGCCGCTCGAAGGTCGCCGTCTCCTCGCGCCAGGACGGGCTCGATCCCGTCGGTGCCACGGTCGGCCAGCGTGGTGCGCGGGTCCAGGCCGTGGTCGCGGAGCTGTCCGGCGAGAAGATCGACGTCATCCCCTGGAGCGACGATGCGAGCGTGTTCGTCGCCAACGCGTTGAGCCCGGCGCAGGTCATCTCCGTCGACATCGACGAGGAGCACCGCATCGCGAGCGTCACCGTCCCCGAGCGGATGCTGTCGCTGGCCATCGGTCGCGAGGGCCAGAACGCCCGTCTCGCGGCGCGGCTGACCGGCTGGCGGATCGACATCCGCAGCGACGTCTCCGTGGCGGAGGCGCGGGCTGCGGCGGCTGATGCCGCGGATGTCGCGGATGTCGTGACCGCGTCGACCGAGCCGGCCGCGGCACCCGAAGCCGACGCCGGCGAACCGACGGCGGCGACCGCCGTGGCCACGCCAAAGCCGAAGCGCACGAAGAAGCCCGAAGTCGCGGACGCCGTCGAGGCGAGTCCAGCAGATGCCGCCGATGCAGCGGATGTCCCAGCCGAGAGCGAGACGGCGGCACCGAAGCCCAGGCGCACGTCGAAGACCACGGCCAAGCCGGCCAGCGCGACCGACGCCACGAACGGCACGAACCCGGACCCGGCCGCAGAGGAAGCCGCGCCGGCGAAGCCCAAGCGGACCCGCAAGGCCGCCATCGCGACCGCCTCCGAGGAGGTGGGGTCGTAGGCCCGGCCGCGAGGACGGCCGCCCCGAGGCGCGTCCCGGACCGCACCTGCGTCGCCTGTCGGACGGTCCGTCCAAAGCGCGATCTCCTGCGCGTCGTCCGGACCCCGGCCGGGGACGTCATCCCCGATCCGACCGGCCGCGCGAACGGTCGCGGCGCATACGTCGATCGGTCGATCGAATGCGTCGACAAAGCCATCACCAAGGGCGCCCTCAGCCGGGCGCTCAAGACACCGCTTCCGGCCGGCCTCCGAGAGGTCCTCGTCGGGAGCCTGACGAACCCGAACACCATCGAAGGAGGAACCCGTGGCAAGGAGTAGGAGCGGTACCCGCGGACGTCGCGGTCCGCGGAAGCCGCCGCGTCGCGACGGCGCGTTCGCCGGCGCCGGCGTGCAGACGCTCGACCCTCGCGAGCGTGGCGCGATCGAGCTGCCCGGCACGATCACCGTCAAGGAGCTCGGAGAGCTGCTCGGCGTCAACCCGGCCGACATCATCCGCGAGCTGATCAAGAGCGGCATCTTCGCGACGATCAACCAGCTGATCGACCGCGACACCGCGTCGCTCGTCGCCGGCGAGCTCGGCTACGAGGTGGCCGAGGCCGAGGCTGCCGGAGTGGCAGGAACGGATGGCGAAGGCGACGGCGTCGTGGCCGAGGCGACGAAGGAGGTCCTCTACGAGGAGGACGACGCCTCGCTGCTCCAGCCGCGCGCCCCGATCGTGACCGTGATGGGCCACGTCGACCACGGCAAGACGAGCCTGCTCGACGCGATCCGGACGACCGAGGTCGCCGCCGGCGAGCGCGGCGGGATCACCCAGCACATCGGCGCCAGCGAGGTGACCCACGACGGCAAGCGCGTCGTGTTCCTGGACACCCCGGGTCACGAGGCGTTCACGGCCATGCGTGCCCGCGGGGCGAAGGTGACCGACATCGCGGTGGTCGTCGTCGCCGCCGACGACGGGGTCATGCCCCAGACGCTCGAGGCGATCAGCCACGCCAAGGCGGCCAAGGTGCCGATCATCATCGCGCTCAACAAGATCGACAAGCCCGATTCGAACCCGGATCGGGTCAAGACCGAGCTGACCGAGGCCGGCATCGTCGTCGAGGAGTACGGCGGCGACGTGCCGCTCGTGCCGGTCTCGGCGAAGACCCGCATCGGGCTCGACGAGCTGATCGAGATGATCCTGCTCGTGGCCGACCTCCAGGAGCTCAAGGCCAATCCCAAGCGCGACGCCATCGGCACGATCGTCGAGGCGAAGCTCGACAAGGGCCGCGGCCCGGTGGCCACGGCGCTGGTCCAGACCGGCACGCTCAAGGTCGGCGACATCATCGTCGTCGGCGAGACCTTCGGGCGTGTCCGCGCGCTCGAGAACGACATGGGCAAGCGGGTCACCAAGGCCGGCCCGTCGAGCGCCGTCGTCATCCTCGGCCTGTCCGAGGTGCCGCAGGCGGGCGACATCCTCCGCGTCGTGGACGACGAGAAGGCGGCCCGGACGCTGGTCGAGACCCGCAAGGCGAGCACCGCCGCGAAGGGCGAGGGGAGTGGCCGCGCCACCCTCGAGGACCTCTACAGCCAGATCCAGGCCGGTCAGGCCAAGGAGCTGCGGATCATCCTCAAGGCCGACGTGTCCGGATCGCTCGGGGCGATCACCCACGCGCTCGAGCAGCTCGACCAGGATGAGATCCGGCTCAACGTCCTGCTCGAGGGCGCCGGCGACATCACCGACAACGACATCATGCTGGCGGCTGCATCGAACGCGATCGTCGTCGGCTTCAACACGAAGATCACCGAGACTGCCCGCCGCGCCGCCGAGGCCGAAGGGGTGGACGTCCGCCTCTACGACATCATCTACAAGCTGACCGACGACGTCGAAGCGGCGCTCAAGGGTCTGCTCGAGCCGGAGATCGTCGAGGTCGTCGAGGGCCGGGCGGAGGTCCGCCAGGTCTTCCGCGTCGGCAAGAACACGGTCATCGCCGGCTCGTTCGTCACCGACGGCCGGATCGTGCGTGGGAACGCGCGCGTCTGGCGCGGAGGAAAGGTCATCGCCACGGATCGGATCGAATCGCTCCGGCGGTTCCGGGACGACGTCCGCGAGGTCCAGCAGAACTACGAATGCGGCATCGGCCTCGCCAACTTCCATGACCTGGAGGAAGGCGATGTGATCGAGTGCTTCACGTCCCAGACCGTGTCTCGCGTCGCCGCGGGCTGACGACATCGGCCACCGGCAAGGCAGCTCGAGATGAGCCAGCGAACCGAACGGGTCGACGAGCTGCTGCGGCAGGAGATCGGGGAGATCGTCGCCCGCGAGGTCGCCGATCCGCGAGTCGGGTTCGTCACGATCACGTCGGTCGAGACCACCCCCGATCTTCGGCATGCCAAGGTCTGGGTGAGCGTCATCGGCCAGCCGGCGGAGCGCCAGGCGGCGATCGCCGCCCTGCGCCACGCGATGCCGTACGTCCGCCACGAGCTGGGCGGCCGGCTCCGCATCAGGCGGATCCCGGATCTCCACGTCGAGCTCGACGACACGGCTGAACGCGGCACGCGCATCCAGAAGCTGCTGTCCGACCTCGAGACCGGCACCGTCCCGGACGCGGACGTGCCTGCGGCCGAATCGCTGCCGACGCCCGTGGCGCGCGTTCCCCAGGCCGACGACCTCGCCGAGGAGCCGCCGTCGGCCGTGCCGGCGCCGGTGCCGACTGCTCGTCACCGCCGCCGCCCGGGGCCACGCACCGGAACCCGCAAGCCCTCCTCGCGATCGCGGCCACAGCGGTGACCGTCGATCTGGGTCCGTATCTCGGGGACGTTCCCGCGACCGTCGTCGACCGCCTTCGCGGCGCCCGGCGGGTGCTGGCCGTCGGCCACGAAAACCCCGACGCCGACACGCTGGGGGCGACGCTCGGGGTCGTCCGGATCGTCGAGGCGCTCGGCGGCACCGCCGATCCCGTGTGCACCGACCCGGTGCCACCGCTCTACGACTACATCGAGGGTATCGCCCGCTTTCGGACCGATCCGGACCCGGCCGCGCCCTACGACCTCGTCGTCATCTCCGACTGCGGCTCCCTGGAGCGGATCGGCGAGGTCGGCGTCCGCCATGCCGACCTGTTCGCCCGGCTGCCACGCGTCGTCATCGACCATCACGCCTCGAACGAGGCCGACGGCGACGCCGACTGGATCGACCCGGCGGCGGCGGCGACGTGCGAGATGGTCGCCCTCGTCGCGACGCGTCTCGGGATCCCCCTCGATTTCGGGCTCGGGCGCGCTCGCGGCGGCCCTGATGTCGGGGATCGTGATGGACACCGCGACCTTCGCCCACCCCAACGCCACGCCGCGGACGCTGGTCGTGTCGGCGGCGCTCGTCGAGGCTGGAGCACCGCTGGCGGACATCTCGCGACGCCTGTATCGGACCAAGCCCGACGCCCAGCTCCGGCTGTTCGGCCTCGTCCTCGCCCGTCTCCAGGCCACCGCCGACGGCCGGGTCGCGTGGTCGACGGTGAGCGACGCCGATTTCGCCGCGACCGGTGCCGACCGGCCGCACTCCGAGGGCATCATCGACCTCCTGTCGCAGTCCGACCGGGCCGAGGTGACGATCCTGTTCAAGGAGGCCGGCGAGCAGACACGCGTCTCGGTCCGGACGCGACCCAACGGGGTCGATGCCACCGTCCTGACCGGCAGGTTCGGCGGCGGCGGCCATGCGCGTGCCGCCGGTGCCACGGTGGAGCTCCCGCTGGCCGATGCCCAGGCCCCGGTCGTCGCCGAGGCGACACGGCTCGTCGCCGCACTGGGCGCCTGAGCGATGGCGCGCTCGTCGCTGGGGCCCGGTCTCGACGGCATCCTCGTGGTCGCCAAGGCGCCCGGTCCCACCTCGCACGACATCGTCGCGTTGATCCGGCGGCTGGCAGCCACCAAGCGGGTCGGGCACGGCGGCACGCTCGATCCCTTCGCCGCCGGCGTCCTCCCCGTGTTCCTCGGCCACGCGACGCGGGTCGTCGAATACCACCTGGGCGACCGCAAGGCCTACCGCGCCACGGTCTGCTTCGGTGCCGCGTCGACGACGGACGACCTCGAGGGCGAGCTGACGCCGGCCGACGGCCCGCCACCGACCCGCGAGGCGCTCGAGGCGGCGCTCCCCGGGCTGATCGGCACGATCTCGCAGCGGCCACCGGCCTACAGCGCGATCAAGGTCGGTGGGCGACGGGCGTACGCGATGGCGCGAGCCGGCGAGTCCGTGACGCTGGCCAGCCGAGAGGTCACGATCCACACCCTCGAGCTGGTCTCCTGGGACGACACGGACCCGACCCGGCCGGTGGCCGTGCTCGACATCGGCTGCTCTGCCGGGACGTACGTCCGGGCGATCGCCCGGGACCTCGGCGAGCGACTGGGGAGTGCCGCCTACCTCGGCGCGCTGACCCGGACTGCGTCGGGCGGCTTCACCCTCGCCGAGGCGACCCAGCTCGATGCCATCCGCGAGGCGGCCGCCGGAGGGCCGGAGGGCGTCATCCCGCTCCTGCGACCGATCGACACCGGGCTCGAGGCCTTCCCGGTCGTGACCCTCACCGCCGACGAGGTCGCGGCCGTCGCCCGCGGCCAGTTCGTGCGACCCGAGTCGGGTTCGCCACCGCCGGCCGATCACTATCGCCTGCGGGATGGGGCCGGCGAGCTCGTCGCGATCGCCTCGGCCGGCGGTGGCCGCCTCGCCCCCGAGAAGGTCTTCGTGGCACCGGCCGCCCGGGCCGGCTCGCCCGTCGGCTGACAGCGGCGATGGACGTCCTCACGGGGATCGATGCCCTCGAGCGGTCGCACGGGCCGATCGTGGTGGCGGTCGGCGTCTTCGACGGGATGCATCGCGGCCACGCCTGGCTCCTCGAGCACCTCGTCGAGGCGGCCCGAACGCGCTCCGCCCGCCCGGCCGTGATCACCTTCGATCACCACCCCGACGAGGTCCTCACCGGCCGGGCTCCCGCGCTCCTGCTCGACCCCGAGGAGCGGCTATCGCTCCTGGCGGCGGCCGGCGTCGAGGTGACCGTCGTCCAGCACTTCGACGAGGCTCTGCGGATGACGCCGTACGACGCGTTCGTCGAGCGGATCCGGTCGCGCGTGGAGCTCCGTGCATTCGTCATGACCCCCGACGCGGCGTTCGGCTACGAGCGACGAGGCACGCCGACGACCCTGGCGACGCTCGGGGCGGCCGACGGCTTCGATGTCGTGGTCATCCCGCCGTTCACGATGGACGGCGAGGAGGTCCGCAGCTCTGCCATCCGGACCGCCATCACGACGGGCGACCTGGCGGCGGCCGCGCGATGGCTGGGCCGACCCGTAACGATCACGGGATCGATCCCCGGGTCGCTCGGCGGTGGTGCCGATGGCCTGACCGAGATCGAGCTCGCGTTGCCGTTGGCGCTGCCACCCGACGGAAACTATGCGGCCGTGGTCGGCGGCTCCGCCCGTGCGGTGCGGATCGAGGGCGGGACGGCCGCGATCGTCGGCTCCGCAGAGCCAGGGCGGATCAGCGCGACCCTGGTGCACGGCTGAGGCTCAGGGCGCGGGCGACCAGGACGCCTCGTCAGCGCCGGCTTCGCTGACCTGCTGTCAGCGGCCGAAGATCTCGGGTGCGGCGTCCGGGTTCGAGGTCGTTCCCGAACCTTCGTCGACTCGGTCGCCGGCTTCCCAGGCGGGCTCGCCGGTTCGTTGATGACGCTTGCGCCCGGCCTCCCTGCGGTCGTGTCGCGACGGCGCATCCGTTGTATGCGTCGACGCCCCGGGCTCCGACCCGCCGGTGAACCAGTCCTTGACCCTCGATAGCAGCGACATCAGGTGCCTGGCATCCACAGCGGCTCGTCGACGCCGGCTTCATGGTTCTCGAAGCGTGCCATGACGAACAGGGCGTCGGACAGGCGGTTGAGGTAGGGGAGCACGGTCGGCCCGATCGTCTCGTCGCGAGCGAGCGTGGTCGCCGTCCGTTCCGCGCGACGACAGATCGTCCGCGCCACGTGGACCGCAGCGGCGCCGGGTGACCCGCCGGGCAGCAGGAAGTTGGCCAGAGGCCCGACGACCGCATTGAGCTCGTCGATGGTCCGCTCAAGGGCCTCGATGTGACGCGCCTCGACGGTCGGCACCGGGTGTCGAGCCTGGCTGGCCGCCGGCGTGGCGAGATCCGCACCGAGGTCGAACAGCTCGTTCTGGATCCGGCGGAGCTCGCCGGCGACGCGCTCGGTGAGTCCGATCGCGAGAGCGACCCCGAGCTGGGAGTTGAGCTCGTCGACGGTGCCGTAGGCCTCCACCCGGGCCGAATCCTTGGGCACCCGCTGGCCGCCACCGAGCCCGGTCAGGCCCTCGTCACCGGTCCGCGTGTAGATCTTCGTCAGGCGGGGCATGGAGCACAGCGTAACCGCCGACCATTTGTCGGATCACGCTCAGCCTGCTACCATCCGCCGGTCATAGATGGAATAAGACATCACGTCACATCGTCGTGTTCGGAGGAACGAGTGCCGCTCGCGCGGGAAGAGAAGCAAGAGATCATCACCGGGTTTGCCACCAAGGAAGGTGACACCGGATCGCCGGAAGTCCAGGTCGCGCTCCTGACGGAGCGGATCAAGGAGCTGACCGAGCATCTCAAGCGATTTCCCAAGGACAACCATTCGCGCCGCGGCCTCCTCAAGCTCGTCGGCCAGCGCCGCCGCCTTCTCGCCTACCTGATGAAGAAGGACAGCGCGCGCTACCGGGTCGTCATCGGACGGCTCGGACTCCGCCGCTAGGCGCCGCCCATCCGGACCCCGGCACAGACCGGGTTCCCGTCGCATCCGGCGCCCACGGCCAAGTCGGCCGACCTGCCCGCAGGTCGTCGCCCTCCTCCGCGACCCAAGGAGGAACAATTCCCTTGTCTCAGATCTTCGAGACGCAACTCGGTGGTCGAACGCTGACCATCGAAACCGGCAAGCTCGCCCGCCTGGCAGGCGGCGCCGTCACCGTCCGCTACGGTGACACCCTGATCCTCGGGACGGCCAACCGATCGGATCCGCGCCCCGGCCTCGACTTCTTTCCGCTCACCGTCGAGTTCGAGGAGCGGATGTACGCCGCGGGCAAGATCCCGGGCGGCTTCATCAAGCGCGAGGCGCGGGCCTCGGAGGCCGCGACGCTGGCCGCCCGCCTGACCGACCGCCCGATCCGGCCCCTCTTCCCGGAGGGCTACAAGGACGACATCCAGCTCGTCATCACGGTCCTCTCGACCGACCAGGAGAACGAGCCCGACGTCCTCGGCACGGTCGCCGCGTCGGCGGCGCTGACGATCAGCGAGATCCCGTTCGCCGGTCCCGTCGGCGCTGTCCGCGTCGGTCGGATCGACGGCGAGTTCGTCGTCAATCCCACGTTCAGCCAGCTGGCGGAGTCCGAGCTCGACCTCGTCGTCTCGGGCACGCGCGACGCGATCATGATGGTCGAGGCCGGCGCGAAGCTCCTGCCGGAGGCCATCATGGCCGAGGCGATCCTGTTCGGCCATCGCGCGCTCCAGCCGCTCGTCGACATCCAGGAGGAGCTGCAGCGCGCCGTCGGCAAGCCCAAGAGCACGCCGTACCTCGAGCCCGGCACCGGCACCGTCCTGGACTTCACCGATGCGGTCGCCGCCGGCGACGAGTTCGTCGTCGTCGACGTCGAGACGACCGGCACCGATCCGAAGATGGCCGACCTCGTCGAGATCGCGGCGGTCAGGGTCCGTGGCGGCGAGATCACCGACCGCTGGTCGACCCTCGTCAACCCCGGCCGGCCGATCGTCGGCAACCAGATGCACGGCATCCACGACGCCGACGTGGCCGGCGCCCCGAGCCCGGCCGAGGCCGCTCGCCAGGCGCTCGACTTCGCCGGTGAGTCGCGGATCGTCGGCCATTCGGTCGGCTTCGACCTCGGCTTCATCGAGGCGGCGCTCGCCGACGGGACGCATGTCGAGTCCGGCCGCTACCTCGACACGCTGGTGATCGCCCGCGAGGGATATCCCGACCTCGAGAACTACAAGCTGCCGACGCTGTCGAGCTTCTTCGGCATCGATCTCAGCCAGAGCCACCGAGCCCTCCCCGACGCCGAGGCGACAGCGAACCTGCTCATCTGGTTCGGCAACGACCTGCCGGGTCGCATCGCCGGGCTCCGCGAGGGGATCGCCAACGCGATCCGTGCCGCGCGCGACGGCGGCGACAGCAAGGGCATCCAGGAGGCGGCCCGCCGCGACGCACGCGTCAGCAAGGGCCTGTTCAACCTCGTCCACAAGAAGACCGCGCGGAAGATGGCCCTCGACGAAGGCGTCCGTCTCGACGGTCGCGGCCTGACCGACATCCGGCCGATCTCGGTCGATGTCGGGATCCTGCCGCGCGCTCATGGCTCCGGGCTGTTCACCCGTGGCGAGACGCAGGTGCTCACGATCGCGACCCTCGGGTCGTCGTCGGACGTCCAGCGCATCGACACCATCAGCCCGAAGACCGAGAAGCGCTACATCCACCACTACAACTTCCCGCCGTACTCCACCGGCGAGAACAAGCCGATGCGCGGTCCGTCGCGGCGCGACATCGGGCACGGCAACCTGGCCGAGCGCGCGCTCGTGCCGGTCCTGCCGAGCAACGAGGAGTTCCCGTACGTCATCCGGCTCGTGTCCGAGTGCATGTCGTCCAACGGCTCGACGTCGATGGCGTCGACCTGCGGCTCGACGCTGGCGCTCATGGATGCCGGCGTGCCGATCTCGGCACCCGTCGCCGGCGCGGCGATGGGCCTGATCAGCGAGCCGGACGGCCGCTTCGTCGTCCTGACCGACATCCTCGGCAAGGAGGACTCGGTCGGCGACATGGACTTCAAGGTGACCGGCACGCGGGACGGCATCACCGCCCTGCAGATGGACATCAAGGTCCAGGGCATCAACGAGGCGATCATCCGTGACGGTCTCAAGCAGGCGCTCGCCGCCCGGCTCGAGATCCTCGACAAGATGACGGCCGTCCTGCCCGAGTCGCGCGAGACGATGAGCGACTTCGCTCCGCGGATCACGACGATCAAGATCAACCCGGAGAAGATCCGGGAGATCATCGGCAAGGGCGGATCGATGATCCGCAAGATCCAGGAAGAGACCCAGACCGAGATCAACGTCGAGGACGACGGCACGGTCGAGATCGCCGCCGTATCCGGCGAGAACGCCCGGAAGGCGATCACCTGGATCGAGAGCCTGACCCGTGACGTCGAGATCGGCGCGCTGTATCTCGGCAAGGTCACCCGGATCATGGGCTTCGGCGCCTTCGTCGAGATCCTGCCGGGCAAGGAAGGCCTCGTCCGCATCGGCGAGCTGGCCGACTACCACGTCCCGACGGTCGAGGACGTCGTCGCCGTCGGCGACGAGGTCATGGTCGTCGTGACGGAGGTCGACCGGCAGGGCCGGATCAACCTCTCGCGCAAGGCCGCAATGCAGCGGCATCTCGCGAAGGACCCGGTCTGACACCGGCGTAACCCTCGAACCACGCACGAGCCGCCGGGTGACCGGCGGCTCGTTCAATTCTCGACCTTGACGCGCTGCCGGAGCTTCGATCAACCCGCGAGCGACGGGGCAGGATCGAGTTCACCGCGCTCTTCGAGCGGTCGCCCGGGGCGATCCGAACGTCCTCGGAAATTGAAGCGCAATTTCATTGACTCGCCATCTCTGCAGTCCTATAGTCGGGCGGCCCCAGTCGCTGCGCTCCAGGATCACTCGGAGGAGGAGGGACCATGCGGACTCGCGGCCTCGCAATGCTCGCCGTGGCAATGTTGGCGATCTCAGCCTGTCAGGGAGCCACCCCAAGCGCTTCAAGCGCCCCACCGGCCAGCGTGGCGCCGGCTGCCAGCACGCCCGCCAGCGTCGCCCCGTCGACCGCGGCGGGCAGCGGTGTCACCGACACGCTGCAGATGCACTGGCTCGGTGATATCACGGCGATCTGGCACCCCGCCTCGCAGGAGACGTTCAGCCAGGCCATCAACTTCCAATTGATGTTCGACAAGCTGATCGAGCGGAAGTGGGATGGTGCTACCTGGAAGCCGGTCCCCGATCTCGCCGATTCGTGGGATGTCAGCCCGGACGGGCTGAAGTGGACGTTCCACCTCCATCCCGGCGTGAAGTGGCACGACGGTCAGGCGTTCACCGCCAAGGACGTGGCGTTCACGGTCAGCCGCGCGCTCCTGAACACCCGCAAGAACCCCCAGAACGCCTGGGCCGCGGTGGTCGGCGTCGACAAGGTCACCGATCCGAACTCGATCGCGTCGGGCGTGAAGATCATCGACGACAACACGATCGAGCTGACGATCGGCGCCCCGAACGCGGACTACTTCAGCGACCTGACCGACCCGTCGGCGTTCATCGTTCCCGAGCACATCCTCAAGGCGACCGACCCGAAGGCAGTCGAGACGATCGAGTTCTCGACGACCAAGCCGATCGGGACGGGTCCGTACAAGTTCATCAAGTACGAGACCGACCAGTACAGCCAGTTCGAGGCGAACCCGGACTACTTCCAGGGCGCCCCGAAGATCAAGAACATCTTCGTCAAGCGGCTGCTCGGTGACCCGGCGATCGCCGCGCTCGAATCGGGCGATCTCGACCTCTCGGTCCGACTCAACCCGGCCGAGCAGGCGCGCCTCGAGAAGGTCCCGACCCTCGATGTGCTCTCTACGTCCGGCGTCGGGACGTACGGTCCATACATGAACCTGCTGTCGCTGACCGACGTGAAGACTCGCAAGGCGATCGCGTTGGCCGTCGATGCACAGGGGATCATCGACTCGATCTACAAGGGCGCAGGACACATCAACAAGGGCGTGCTGCCCGGGATGCCCGCGGCCGACGACCAGGAGCTCTTCGAGTTCAACCCGACCAAGGCAAAGGAGCTGCTCAATTCCTCATCGTGGGACAAGAGCAAGCCGCTCCGGATTGTCTTCGACAAGTCGTTCGCGGGCGTCGAGCAGTGGACGCCGATCATGCAGCAGAACCTCCAGGACATCGGGTTCAAGGTCGAGCTCATCGGCCTGGAGTCGACCGCGGCGATCGAGTTCTACGACAAGATCGACCAGTACGATGTCACGATCGCGCAGGGTGGCGCGCAGGGCGTCAGCCCGTTCGCGTCGCAGATCTACTTCAGCTGCAAGCAGACCGAACCGGCCCACTTCAAGACCTACTCCCGCAACTGCGCGATCGACGATGGCTTCGTCGCCGCCCGCAAGGAGCTCGACCCCACCAAGCAGACTGCGATCTTCAAGTCGACCAGCAAGCTGATCAACGACGAGGTCGAGAAGGTCTCCTGGTGGACGACCAACGCCCTCAGCGCCAAGATCAAGCGACTGGACGGCGTGACCATCCCGCCGGACACGCGCGAGTTCATCACGGGCGTCCAGAACTGGACCTTGAAGCCCTAGCATTCCTTCGTGAGCCTATCGACCCACCGGCCGCTTCAGACGAGCTGAGGCGGCCCGGTGGGCACATACATCCTGCGGCGGATCCTCATCGCCTTTCCTGTGCTGCTGGGGATCACCATCCTGAGCTTCGTGGCCCTGTCGCTGGCGCCCGGGGATCCGTTGACCGCCCGCATGGACCCATCGGTGCTGGCCCAGATCCAGCGCGACCCCGCTCTTCTCCAGGAGCGCCGCCATGAGCTCGGGCTCGATCAGCCCCTGCCGGTGCGCTACCTGGTCTGGCTGGCCGGCGCCCTGCAGGGCGATCTCGGCTATTCGATCCAGTCCCACCGGCCGATCGCGGAGGAGATCGCCAAGCGGGTCCCACCGACCCTGGCGCTGATGTCCGTGGCGATCGTCATCGCCGTCCTCGTCGGGATCCCGCTGGGGATCCTGTCGGCGTTACGCCCGTACTCGAAGGCCGACTACGGGATGACCACGATCACCATGTTGCTGTCGAGCGTGCCCACGTTCGTGCTCGGTCTGGGTGCGATCTACATCTTCGCCGTATGGCTGGACCTGTTACCCAGCGGCGGCATGCAGACCCTGGGCAAGCCGGGCTCGCCGCTGGACTTCGGCAGTCACCTGTTGCTGCCGGCGCTGGTGCTGGGGCTGGCTAGCGCCGCCCCGCTGCTCCGCTACACGCGGGCGAGCATGCTCGAGGCCCTCAACGGTGAGTACGTCGTGGCCGCGAGGGCGAAGGGTCTCTCGTCGAGGACCGTCATTGCTCGCCATGCGTTCAGGAACTCGCTCATCCCGATCATCACCGTCATCGGGCTGCTGCTCCCCGAGCTGGTGGCCGGTGCGGTGATCACGGAGCAGATCTTCTCCTGGCCGGGCATGGGCCAGCTCGCCGTCCGGGCCGCCAACGACCGCGACCCGGCGCTGATGATGGGCGTGGTCCTGATGATCGGCTCGGCGGTGCTGATCACGAACATCCTCGTCGACGTGATGTATGCCCGAGCCGATCCGAGGGTCCACCTTGGCAGCGCGAGCTGACGCTCCGCCGATCGCGGCGGTCGCGGTCGAGCGTCAGTCGCCGAGCCGGGCCGCGCTCCGGCGGTTCATGCGGCACCGGCTCGCCGTCCTGGGCATGATCATGCTGACGGTCATCGTGCTCCTGGCCGTCTTCGCCGACCTCATCTCGAGCCAGCCGTTCCGTACGGATGTCAGGGCGGTCAGCCAGCCACC
Source organism: uncultured Chloroflexia bacterium (assembly GCA_963842695.1). GTDB lineage: Bacteria > Chloroflexota > Limnocylindria > Limnocylindrales > CSP1-4 > SPCO01. The sequence goes on along the minus strand of CAWJHK010000010.1, from coordinate 36,729 downwards.
GAGCGCCGAGCACCTGCTCGGGACGGACCGGTCCGGCCGCGACGTCTGGGCACGCGTCGTCCACGGGGCGCGGACGTCGCTCGTGGTCGGGCTCGGGGCGGTCGCGATCTACGTCGTGATCGGCACCGTGCTCGGCGGGATGGCTGGTCTCCGCGGCGGCCGGCTGGACTTCCTCATCATGCGGGCCGTCGACACGTTGATGAGCATCCCGACGCTGCTGCTCGTGATCGTGTTCGTGGCGGCGATCGGGCCGAGCCTGTTCAGCGTGGTCCTCGTCATCGGGCTGCTCGGCTGGCCGGGCGCCTGCCGGCTCGTGCGCGGCCAGCTGCTCGGCCTTCGCGAATCCGAGTACATCATGGCCGCACGGGTCGTGGGCGTGAGCAACACCGAGATCCTGTTGCGGCACCTGATCCCGAACATCATGAGCTCGCTGGCCGTGCTGGCGACCTTCGGCGTCGCGAGCGCGATCATCCTCGAGGCCGGACTGTCGTTCCTCGGCCTCGGGGTCAAGGTCCCGGTCCCGAGCTGGGGCGAGATGATCAACGCCGCGCAATCGCCGACCGTGCTGATCGACACGCCGTGGCTGTGGATCGCACCGGGCGTGGCCATCGCCCTGACGGTCCTGTCGGTCAACTTCATCGGCGACGGGCTGCGCGACGCCCTGGATCCGCGAGCCGTGCGCCGCCGCTGACGAAGCGGGCCCGGTCCAGAGCCGAGCCGACACCGCGATCGAGGATGAGCCGCCGGAGACCGGCGGCTCGTTCGATCCAACGGGAGGTCGTCCCCCGTTCGGTCCCACGGACCGGACCCGTGTGCTATTGTGCACTAATCCCATCGGAAATAGTGTGATTATCAGGCGAGCATCGGAGGTCGAGCGTTGGGTGGATCCATGGTGAGGACGCGGTTGATCATCGTCGCCGCGCTGGCGGCGATCGTGGTGGCCCTGGCTGCGTGCAGCGGTGCTTCGGGTGCCGCGTCGCCTGCGACGAGTCCGTTGGGCAGCGCTCCGGCCTCGAGCCCGGCAGGGTCGGGGAGCGGAGGCGTGCCCGGTCCGCTCGCCTACGACGGACCCGTCCGCTTCGGTGTCTTCCCGAACATCACCCACGCCCCGGGTCTCATCGCCCTCGCCGACGACGGCCAGCTCCGGAAGCTTCTCCCGAATGCGGACATCGAGGTCGGCGCATTCAATTCGGGGACCCCGGCGATCGAAGCCGTCTTCGCCGATGCGATCGATCTCACGTTCATCGGCCCGAACCCGGCCATCAACGCGTTCGCCAAGTCGAAGGGTGAGGCGGTCCGCGTCATCTCCGGCTCGACCTCGGGAGGCGCGTTCCTCGTGGTCAAGCCCGAGATCACGACGGCAGCCGCTCTCAAGGGCAAGACCCTCGCGGCGCCGAGCCTGGGCAACACCCAGGACGTCGCGCTCCGCTCCTGGCTCAAGGCCCAGGGCCTGTCGACCGACACCGCCGGCGGGGGCGACGTCTCGATCGTGAACCAGGAGAACGCCCAGACGCTCGAGACGTTCCAGGCCGGCACGATCGCCGGTGCCTGGCTCCCGGAGCCATGGGCGACCCGGCTCGTCCAGGAGGCCGGAGCCAAGGTCCTCGTCGACGAGCGCGACCTGTGGCCCGACGGCAAGTACGTCACCACTCAGCTCCTCGTCACGACGAAGTTCCTCGCGGCCAATCCGGAGGTCGTCAAGCGGGTCCTGCTCGCGACGATCCAGGCGGTCGACGAGGCCAATGCCGATCCGGCGACGGCGCAGGCGACGGTCAACACGGAGATCGAGAAGTACACGACCAAGAAGCTCGGGTCGGGCCTGTTGGCCGCGGCCTGGAAGAACCTGACGTTCACGGTCGACCCGATCGCGTCGTCGCTCCAGAAGTCGGCCACGGACGCGCGGGCCCTGGAGCTGCTCAAGGATCCGGGCGACCTCTCGAAGCTCTACGACCTGCGACTGCTCAACGAGCTCCTCGGGTCGCTGGGCAAGGCGCCAGTCGGAGGGTTGTGATGGTCGCGCCGCCCGTGGCAGGAGGCCCGGCGCGACCGGACGGTCATGCCTCGGCCGCGGAGACGGTGGCGGCGTCCGCAGCGGCGGTGCGGATCGACCGCGTGACGAAGGTGTTCTCGAGCGGCGGCGGTTCGGTCACGGCGCTCGAGGACATCACCCTGTCGGCGGCCCCCGGCGAGTTCGTCTGCATCCTGGGCGCGTCGGGCTGCGGCAAGTCGACGCTGCTCAACCTCGTCGCCGGGCTCGACCGGCCGACGAGCGGCACGGTCGAGTGTCGCGGCGAGCCGTCGTTCATGTTCCAGGAAGCAGCGCTGTTCCCGTGGCTGAGCGTCGAACGCAACGTCGACCTCCCGCTGCGTCTCCGGAAGGTCCCAGGAGCGCAGCGCCGGGCCAGGGTCGAGGAGCTCCTCGACATGGTCCAGCTGAGCGCGTTCGCGAAACGCCAGCCGCACGAGCTGTCGGGCGGGATGCGGCAGCGCGTCGCGCTCGCTCGTGCGCTCGCCCAGGAGGCCGAGGTCCTGCTCATGGACGAGCCGTTCGGGGCGCTCGATGCGATGACCCGGGACATCCTCCACGACGAGCTCGAGCAGATCTGGCAGGCCACCGGACGAACCATCCTGTTCGTGACCCACAACGTTCGCGAGGCGGCCAGGCTGGGCGACCGGATCGTGCTCCTGACGAGCCGCCCCGGCCGGGTCGCCGAGGAGTTCGCGGTGGACATCGCGCGGCCGCGCCGGATCGAGGATCCAGACGTCTCGGCGCTGGCCCGGCATGTCACCGCCCGGCTTCGCGAGGAGGTCGCCCGTCATGGCGGTTGAGGGCGGCGCTCGAGAGTGGCGACCGTCGATCCGACGGACGAGCGAGGTGGCGGGGCTCGATGCCCTCGAGACACCGCTCGTCACCACGCCCTCGATGGGCCGCCGCGCCTGGTCGGCGACCTGGCCCAAGCTGCTTGCCGTCGCCATCGTGGTCGGCGCATGGCAGCTGGTGGTCCTGTCGGGCTGGCGTCCCGAGTACGCCCTGGCCGCCCCGTTCGACGTGGCCGCCCGGGTCGCGTCGGACCTCGGCGACGCGGACACCTGGGCCGCCATCGGGACGACGCTCCGGCGCGGCATCTGGGGTTTCGCGATCGCAGTCGGGTTCGGCGTCTTCATCGGTGCCCTGGTGGCCCAGTTCGCCATCCTGCGATCCGCCATCGGCTCGCTGATCATGGGTCTGCAGACCATGCCCTCGATCGCCTGGTTCCCGCTCGCGATCCTGCTGTTCCAGCTGAGCGAGGAGGCGATCACCTTCGTCGTCGTGCTCGGCGCAGCCCCGTCGATCGCCAACGGCCTGATCCACGGCATCGACCACATCCCGCCGGTGCTGACGCGCGCGGGGCGCGTCCTCGGGGCGCGTGGTGTCGACGCCTATCGCTACGTGATCCTGCCGGCCGCCATGCCGAGCTTCGTCGGCGGGCTCAAGCAGGGCTGGGCGTTCGCCTGGCGCAGCCTGATGGCCGGCGAGATCATCGTCATCATCGCCAACAAGTCGTCGCTCGGGCAGCTGCTCCAGGTCAACCGCGAGCTCGCCGACAGCCAGGGGCTGTTGTCGATCATGGTCGTCATCCTGGCCATCGGCATCCTCATCGACTCGCTCGTGTTCGGGACGATCGAGCGACGGATCCGCGAGAAGCGAGGGCTCCTGGCTCGCTAGGACCCGGTCAATGCGCGACGAGGACGTCCTCGTCTTCGAGGAGCGAGCGCACGTCCGCCGGCAGCGATCCGGCGACGACGTTGGCGATCGTGACGTGCTCCAGGACGCGTCGGACGCTCACCCGGTTGGCCAGCCACACGTCGCGGAGGGCGGCTGCCGGGCCGGTGAACTCGAGGGCCTCGGGCCGGACCCCGCGAACGTCGGCCAGCGGGCCTTCAACCGCGCGGATGATGTCGGCGATCGACACCGTCGAGGCCGGCTTGGTGATCCGATAGCCGCCATCGCGACCCCGAGACGCCCGCACCAGCCCCGCCCGCTTCAGCTCGACCAGGATGTTCTCGAGGAAGGACAGGGAGATGGCCTGCGCCTCGGCGATCGTCTCGGCCTTGAGGGGCGTGGCCGTGTCGTGGGCGGCGAGCTCGCACATCGCCCGCACCGCGTAGTCCACCTTGGCCGAGATCCGCATGCGCTGATCGTACGCTGCGATCCGGGTCGTGGACGGGGCCGGGAGGGGGCCCGCTGCTATACTCCGGCCGTGCCCGACCCTGCCACCGGACGAGCGGAGCCGTGCCCTTCATGAACCGTCAATCCCTGACCGTCGCCGTCGTCGGTGCGACCGGCGTCGTCGGCCGGACCATGATCCAGATCCTCAACGAGCGGGAGTTCCCGGTCGGTGAGCTTCGACTGCTCGCCTCGGGCCGGTCCGCCGGCCGGACGGTCTCGATCGACGGCCGTACCCTCGAGATCGGCGAGGCCGTCCCAGAGGCGTTCGACGGCGTGGACATCGCGCTGTTCTCGGCCGGAGCCGGCGTCTCGCGCGACCTGGCGCCCGCCGCGGTGGCCGCCGGCGCGACCGTCATCGACAACTCGTCGGCGTGGCGGATGGAGGAATCGATCCCGCTGGTCGTCTCGCAGGTCAACCCGGACGACCTCGAGGGCCACCCGGGGATCGTCGCCAATCCCAACTGCTCGACGATGCAGCTCGCGCCCGTGCTGATGGCCCTGCGCGATGCGGTCGGCCTGGAGCGTGTCGTGGTCGACACGTACCAGTCGGTGTCGGGGACCGGTGCCGACGCGCTGGCCGAGCTCGAGGGCCAGATCCGGGCTCACGTCACCGGCGAGACACCGGTCGTCAGCGTCTATCCGCACCCGATCGCCTTCAACGCCCTGCCGGAGATCGACGTCTTCCTTGGCAACGGCTACACCAAGGAGGAGTGGAAGGTCGTCAGCGAGACCCGCAAGATCCTCGGCCTGCCCGATCTCCGGATCTCGTGCACGGCGGTCCGCGTGCCGGTCTTCGTGAGCCACTCGGAGGCCGTCCACGTCGAGACCCGCGACCGGATCTCGCCGGATCGCGCCCGCCAGCTGTTCGCGGCCGTGCCGGGCGTCGTGGTCCAGGACGATCCGGCCGAGCACCGCTATCCGCTGGCGACCGAGGCGGCGGGACACGACGAGGTCTTCGTCGGGCGGGTCCGCCGCGACGAGTCGATCGCCGACGATCGGGGGATCGCCCTCTGGGTCGTCTCGGACAACCTCCGGAAGGGGGCGGCGACGAACGCGGTCGAGCTGGCCGAGATCCTTCGCGAGCGGGACTGGATCCGTCCGGCGGCACTCCGGGATGCCCGCCCATACCGGGCCACGGGAGTCCCGGGGAGCCTGGCCGCCGAGGCCACGGCGTGACGGACGTCGAGCGCCAAGCGGCGCTCGAGGCGATCGCCGCCGAGGTCCGGGTCTGCACGAACTGCCGCCTCCACGCGACGAGGACGATGGCCGTCCCCGGTGAAGGCGACCCCGAGACCGAGGTCGTGTTCGTGGGGGAGGGACCGGGATTCAACGAGGACCGCCAGGGGCGCCCGTTCGTTGGCCGCGCCGGCGACCTCCTGGTCAAGCTGCTGGCCACGATCGGCTGGCAGCGCCGCGACGTCTTCATCACCAATGTCGTCAAGTGCCGGCCGCCCGACAACCGCGACCCGATGCCCGACGAGATCGCGGCCTGCGCGCCGTTCCTGCGGCGCCAGCTGGCCGTGCTCGACCCGGCCGTCGTCGTGACCCTCGGCCGCTACTCGATGGCGACGTTCATGCCGGGCGCCCGGATCTCCCAGGCCCACGGGACGGTCCGGCCGGTCGACCCGGAAACCGGTGCGGCGTCGGCCCTCGTCTTCGCGATGTACCACCCGGCCGCCGCGCTCCGGACGCCGGCCATCGAGCGCGAGAGCTACGCCGACATCGCAGCGGTCCCGGCGGCGCTGCTCGACGCCCGGCGACGACGCGACGTGGCGGCAGCGGTCCCGTCGGACGGCCCGGTGGAGGCGGTAAGCCCAGCCGAGGAGGCCTCGACGGCCGGCCCCGCGACGGCCGACCCGAACGTGCTGCCCGGAACCGATGCCCCCGGCGTCGCGGATCCGGTCGAGGTCGAGGACGTGCTCATCACCGAGGCGATCGAGGCCGTCACGGTCGACGGCGCCCTGCCGGTGGCGGCGACGGTCGACGACGCCGCGCCCCAGCTGACGCTGTTCTGACGATGGCTTCCAATCGCCCGACCGCCGGCGACGACCCGCTCCGCATCCTGCCGCTCGGCGGGGTGGGGGAGATCGGCAAGAACATGTACGTCTTCGAGTACCGCGACGAGATCGTGGTCATCGACTGCGGGCTGATGTTCCCAGACGAGGAGATGTTCGGCATCGATCTCGTCATCCCCGACATCACCTACCTCAAGGAACGACGGGCCAATGTCAAGGCGTTCCTCATCACCCACGCTCACGAGGACCATGTCGGCGCCCTGCCGTATGTCCTGCCCGAGTTCCCCGGCGTGCCGGTCTATGCCTCAACGCTGGCTCGGGGCCTGCTCGGCAACAAGATCAAGGAGCACAAGCTCCACAACAACCCGCTGATCGCGCTCGAGCCGGGCGACGAGGTCACGATCGGCGCCTTCCAGGTCATCCCGTTCCGGGTCGGTCACTCGATCCCGGATGCGATGGGCATCGCGCTGCGGACGCCGGTCGGCACGATCGTCCACACCGGCGACTTCAAGTTCGACCACACCCCGGTCGACGGCAAGCTGTCCGACTTCGCGATCCTGGCCCGGCTCGGTGCCGAGGGCGTGACCTGCCTCCTGTCGGACTCGACGCGCGCCGAGAACCCGGGCTACACGCCCTCCGAGCGCACGGTCGGCGAGGCGTTCCGGGAGATCATGGAGCCGCTCGACGGGCGGGTCATCGTCGCCACCTTCGCCAGCAACATCGCCCGCATCCAGCAGGTCCTCGACGCGTCGGCCGACATGAACCGCAGCGTGGCGGTCATCGGCCGGTCCATGGAGCAGAACTTCCGGATCGCGACCGACCTCGGCTACCTGACCTACGAGCCATCGCGGATCGTGCCCAAGGACCGGATCAAGGACCACCCGGACGCCCAGCTCGTGATCGCCACGACCGGCGCCCAGGGCGAGCCGATGGCGGGTCTCGCCCGGATGGCCAACCGCGACCACCGATTCGTCGAGATCCAGCCCGGCGACACCGTGATCGTCAGCGCCAGCCCGATCCCCGGCAACGAGGAGTACGTCTCGCGCACGATCGACAACCTGTTCAAGGCCGGCGCCAACGTCTACTACCACACGATCAAGCGCGCGCACGTCTCAGGTCATGCCAGCCAGGAAGAGCTCAAGCTCATGCTGGGACTGACCAAGCCGAAGCACTTCATCCCGATCCACGGCGAGTTCCGGATGCAGGTCCAGCACGGCCGCCTGGCGATCGAGACGGGGGTCGAGCCGGAGAACGTGTTCATCATCGAGAACGGCACGCCGATCGAGTTCTACGCCGACGGCTCCGCGCGACGCGGCAGCCCGGTCACGGCCGGCTACGTGTACGTCGACGGCCTGTCGGTCGGCGAGGTCGGCGACGTCGTCCTGCGCGATCGCCGGGCCCTGGCCAACGACGGCATCTTCATGATCGTCGTCACCGTCGACAAGCAGACCGGCTCGATCGTCGGTCAGCCCGAGATCATCACCCGCGGCTTCGTCCACCTCAACGAGCGCGACCCGATCATGGACGAGGCGGTCCGCCGGGTCATGGAGTCGATCGACACGCCGGGCGACCACATCAGCGAGATCGCGCTGCTCAAGACCCAGATCAAGGACGGCGTGTCGCGCTACCTGTACGAGCAGACGAAGCGCCGGCCGATGGTCTTCCCGGTCGTGGTCGAGGTCTGAGGTGGCGACCCGGCGCCGCGCGGCGACGCGCAAGCCCGCGTCACGCCCCTCCCGGGCGCGGGCGCGCTCGGCCGCGTGGTCCACCCGACTCACGCCCGACGTCGTCCGCTCGATCATCGGTCTGACGCTGCTCGTGCTCGGGGCGATCACCCTGATCGCGCTGATGCCGTCCGGGCGCGGAGCGATCACCAACTGGTGGACCGACGTCTTCGCTCCGTGGTTCGGGTCGATGCGCTGGCTGTTGCCGTTCTTCCTCCTGATCGGCGGCTGGTGGCTCGAATGGGGCCCGGGGACGCGACCTGGGTCGGGCTGGGGGATCACGCTGCTCGGGCTGGCGATCACCTACGTCGGCATCGTCTCCGCCGCCCAGGTGGTGGCGGTCGCGGCCGGCATGTCGTCGGCGACCGGCGGCCGGGTCGGGCGGGCGCTCGCCGGCACCCTGAGCGACTGGTTCTCGCCACCCGGCGCGTTCGTGCTCCTGGTCGGCGTGTCGATCCTGGGCATCGTCGTCGGCTTCGGCATCCCGTTGCGGCAGCTGATGCGTCCGGCCGTCGGGTCCGCCCGCTGGTTCGGGTCGACCGCGGCTGCCTCGCTCCGACGGGCGCCACTCGACGAGGACGTCACGCCCGCATCCACCGCGGCCGCCGTGGCCGCCGCCACTAACGGCCGCGGGAAGACCAACGGCAAGGGCGTGGCCGTGGGGCCCGGGCCGTCGCCCGGCCAGACCGGCGTCTGGGGCGAGGACGAGGACCTCGCCATCCCGGCCGCCGTCCCGAGCAAGGGCCAGACCTCGAACACGTTCGCACCCGCCCGCGGCGCGGGCGCCGCGTCGGCCACGCTGGTCGCGCCGGTGCGTCCCGTGCGCGACCCGGACGACGTGACCGACGCCGGCGACTCGCCGCTGACCAGGGATCGCATCGAGTACACGCTCCCGCCGATCGAGGCGCTCGAGGACGTCGCGATCCCGCTCCATGCCGGTGGCGACGAGGCCGTCCACGCTCGCAACGAGGAGATCATCGTCAAGAAGCTGGCCAGCTTCGGGATCCCGGCCCGGATCGTGGGGCGGAATGCCGGCCCCGTCGTGACCCAGTACGAGGTCAACCCGGCGCCAGACATCAAGCTCAGCCGGATCGAGGCACTGTCCGACGACCTGGCCATGGCCCTCGCCGCCCATTCCCTGCGGATCGAGGCGCCGATCGCCGGTAAGAGCGCGGTCGGCATCGAGGTCCCGAACAAGGACTTCAACGCCGTGCCGCTCCGACGCGTCCTCGAAGAGGTCGAATTCACGCCGTCGGAGTCGAAGCTCACGTTCGCCCTGGGCCGGGACGTGGCAGGCACCGCCAAGGCGGTCGATCTCGCCAAGATGCCGCACCTGCTGATCGCGGGCGCCACCGGCTCGGGCAAGAGCGTGATGGTCAACGCGGTCATCACGAGCCTCCTCTGCCGGGCGACGCCACACGACGTGCGGATGATCCTGATGGACCTCAAGCGGGTCGAGCTGGCCGCCTACAACGGCCTGCCCCACCTGCTCGTCCCGGTGATCACCGAGCCCGAGCGGGCCAAGGCTGCGCTCAAGTGGGCGGTCAACGAGATGGAGGCACGCTACCGGCGGCTGGCCGGCGCGACGGCGCGCAACATCCGCGCGTTCAACGAGACGCGGACAGACCCGGAAGACCGGATGCCCTACATCGTCATCATCATCGACGAGCTCGCCGACCTGATGATGCGCGAGGGAAAGAACGTCGAGGACCCGATCGTCCGCCTCGCCCAGAAGGCCCGGGCGACCGGCATCCACATGGTCCTCGCCACGCAGCGGCCGTCGGTCAACGTGGTGACCGGCCTGATCAAGGCCAACTTCCCGAGCCGGATCGCGTTCGCGATGGCCTCCCAGATCGACTCCCGGACGATCCTCGACGCGCCCGGCGCCGAGGATCTGATCGGCCGCGGCGACATGCTCTACCAGCCGTCCGACCTGCCCCGACCGATGCGACTCCAGGGCGTCTTCGTGTCCGACCCGGAGATCGCCCGCGTCGTCGACCACTGGAAGGGGCAGATCGACGACCCGCACTACGACATGCAGATCATCGACACCGCCGACGAGGCGACCGGGTCGGCCGACGACCTGAACGACGAGGACGCCGACCGTCTCCTGCCGGATGCCATCGAGGTCATCCGGGAGTACGATCGTGCCTCGGCGTCGCTCCTCCAGCGACGGCTCAAGGTCGGGTACGCCAGAGCGGCCCGGATGATCGATCAGCTGGAGGCGCGCGGCTACATCGGAGCGTTCGACGGGTCGAACGCACGGCAGGTCCTCCGCCGCGACGAGGCGATAGGAGCGGGCGGATCGGACGACCTCGGAGACGAGGGATGACAACGCGACAGCAGCTCAAGCGAGCGGTGCGGGTCGATCGATCCGACGCCGACCGGAGCGCGAGCGCCGAGCCCGCACCGAGCCTTCCCGAGCGGTTGTACACCGCCCGCGAACGCAAGGGAGTGGACCTCTACCGGGCCGAACGCGACACCAAGATCCGGGCCCGCTACCTCGGCGCGCTCGAGCGGGGCGACTACAAGGAGCTCCCGGGCGCGGTCTATACGAAGGGCTTCCTGCGCAACTACGCGCTCTATCTCGGCCTTGACCCGGACGACGTCCTGCTTCAGTGGCGACGCGAGCGCGGCGAGGTCAAGGACGCCGCCCCGGCCATCGTCGTGCCGCGCCCGATCGCGGCGCCGCGACAGGGGCTGACCTTCTCGCCGAGCATCGTCGTCGCGGCGATGCTGACAGTCGTGGTCATCGCTTTTGGTGCTTATCTCGGGATCCAGGTCCTGCGCTTCGCGAAGCCACCGACGATCGCCGTCACCCAGCCGGCCACGGCGGTCATCGACGTCGACGAGTCGACTACGCAGTACACCCTCGAGGGGACTACCCTGCCAGGCGCGACGGTGTCGATCGCGACGCCGGGCCGCGATCCCTACCAGATCACCGCGCAGTCGGACGGGCGCTGGTCGACCGGGGTCGACCTTCGCCGGGGCCGGAACCAGTTCGACATCAACGCCCTCGACCCCAGCACGGGCAAGCGCTCGGAGGACACGCTCCGGGTGTTCATCACGGTGCCCTTCCTGCAGATCGAGGCGCCGACCCTGACCGTCGACCAGCCGTCCGAGGGCGCTTCGTTCGAGAACGGGGCCATCCCCGTGGCTGGCAAGGCGACCAACGCGGCCTCGGTCGTGGTCACGGCGGCGTGGGTCGGTTCGTCCGGACCGGCGACTCCGGCCGGGAAGACCACGCCCGCGCCACCACCGACGCCACCGTCCGTGTCCGTGCCGGTCGGCGACGACGGATCGTTCAGCACCCCATACGAGCTGACGGCCGGCCGCTGGAAGCTGACGGTCACGGCCCGCAGCCCGGAAGGAAAGACCGCGTCACTGACGCGCAACGTCACCGTTGCGTACAAGGGGGTCAACCTGGTAGTCACGGTCAAGAACGGCCGTGCCTGGATCAAGGTCTGGGTCGACGGCAAGATCGCCCCGAGCATCGGCGCCGCGGGCCAGGTCATCTCGAATGGCAAGGCCCTCACCTTCACCGGCCGGGAATCGATCGAGGTCCGGACGGGTTCGTCCGGCGTCACCTCCTTCACCCTCAACGGCACGTCGCTTGGCTCGCTCGGCAAGTCCGGCGTCCCGGAGACGTGGCTGTTCGCGCCGCCGGCCCCGCCCGAAAAGACCCAGCGGTCCTAGCCGGTGGCGGACGACCCGCGGGACGATCCGGCGGCACTGGCCGGGCTGGCGACCCGACTGGCTGAGCGGTGCACCGCGCTCGGCCTTACGGTGGCGACCGTGGAATCGTGCACCGGCGGGCTGGTCGGCCACACGATCACGGAGGTGCCCGGCTCTAGCGCGTACTACGTCGGCGGCTTCGTGACCTACTCCGACGCGCTGAAGTTCCGGTCCGTGGGCGTGCCGCACGACGTCCTGGCCGCGCATGGCGCGGTGTCCGCCCAGGTCGCCATGGCGATGGCCAGCGGCGGCCGGGAACGGACCGGTGCCGACCTCGCGGTGTCCGTCACCGGCATCGCCGGCCCCGACGGGGGATCGGCGGCAAAGCCGGTCGGGCTGACCTACGTCGCCGTCGCCGACGCGGTCGGCGTCGCCGTCCAGCGCAACGTCTGGAGCGGCGACCGCAGCGACAACAAGCGCCGAAGTGCGATCGCCGCCCTCGAGCTCCTCCTGCAGCGGATCGATGCGATCGACGAACCGGCCGCCGGCGAGGCGGAGCCCGGGTGACGTCGGCGGCCGGCCGCGTCGGTGCCGGGCTGGCGGCCGCCCGCGAGGCCCGGCCGATCCGGCCGGGTGAGCGGATCCACGTCATCGGAGCCGCGGGGGCTGGCGCGAGTGCGGCCGCATTGCTGGCCGCCCGTTCTGAGGCCGTCGTCTCGGGTTGCGACCCGGGCTTCCCGTCCCCGTACACGCTGGCGCTCGACGCGCTCGGGATCCGTGTGGCCCCACGGCACGCGGCGGAGCATGTCACCAGCGGACCGCCGCCCGACCGTCTCGCGGTCACCAAGGCCCTCACCGCGATCGACCCCGCGCACCCGGAGCTCGCCGCGGCACGCGCCGGCGGGATCCCGCTGGAACCGTGGCAGCAGGTCGTCGCCGACGCCGCCAGTGGACGGACGCTCGTCGGCGTCGCGGGCACGCACGGCAAGAGCACGACCGCCGGCTGGCTCGTTCGGACCCTCGTCGAGGCGGGCACGGACCCTGCCGCGTTCGTCGGCGCCCTGATGCCCGAAGCGGTGACCGGTGGCCCTCCCGCGACGGCGCGCTGGGGTGCCGGCTCGAGCTTCGTCGTCGAAGCCGACGAATACGCCGGCAACTTCGACCCATATCGGCCCGACGTCGCGATCCTGACGAGTGCCGAGTGGGACCATCCCGACGTCTTCGCCGACGGCGCTGCCGTGGCCGACGCGTTCGTCGCGTGGCTCGACCGGATGCCCGCCGGCGGCACGCTCGTGGCGAACGTCGCCGACCCGGGGTCGAGGCGGTCGTGGACCGCCTCCTCGCCGGGCCGCTGCGCGTCGTGGCCTACGCCCTCGTCGATGCCTCGCCCGGCCGCGGCGGCTATCTCCGCGGCGTCCGCGAACGGTTCGCCACGTCCGCCGGCCCGGCCCGCGCGCTGCTCGGCCGGGTCGTGGCCAGCGACCCCGACGGCACGACGCTCGAGGTCTTCGGGCTCGACGAGCTCGCCGGCGTGGTGTCCGTGCGTCTCGCGACCGCGGGGCGCCACAACGCGGCCAACGCGCTGGCGGTCGCCGGCGCCGCCGCCACGCTCGGGATCCCACCCGATCGGATCGCCGCCGGACTGGCGGGCTTCAGTGGGGTCGGCCGGCGTCTCGAACGCAAGGGCGAGGCGGCCGGGGTGGTGGTGTACGACGACTACGGCCATCACCCGACCGCCATCCACGAGACGATCGCCGCCGTCCGGCAGCGAGCACCGGGCCGGCGGGTGTGGGCGGTCTACGAGCCGCTGACCTTCCATCGGACGGCGGCCATGCTCGGAGCGTTCGCCACCGCCCTGGCCGAGGCCGACGCCGTCGCGGTCGCCGACATCTGGGCCGGCCGCGACCCCGACACCACCATCACGTCGTCGGCGACCCTCGCGGAAGCCGTGGCTGCCAGACGACCGGACATCCCGGTGCTCGCCCCGGGGAGCGTCGAGGCGACTGCTGTGGCGCTGGCTGCCGAGGTGAAGGCCGGCGATGCCGTGCTGGTGCTGGGCGGTGGCCGGTCGTATGTGATCGGCGAGCGCCTGCTGGAGCTGCTGGAGGAGGGCCGATGATCGACTACGCGAAGGCCGCCGACCTGCTGGACGCGTACGGTACCGCCTGGGAGACCTTCGGCGGGGACGCCTGGGTCGCCCTCTTCACCGAGGATGCCGAGTACCATGATGACCCGTTCGGGGCGCCGCTCGTCGGGCACAACGCCCTGCGGGCGCTCATGCTCCATGATGCCGAGACCCAGCGTGACGTCGACTTCACCGTCGAGCGCCACTGGGTATCGGGATCCACGGTCCTGGCTGCGTGGCACGCATCGTGGACGCGACGGACCGATGGGGAGCACATCCGTGTGTCCGGCTTCCTGACCGCGGATGTCGCGGGGGACGGCCGGATCAGCCGTCTCCACGAATGGTGGATGGTCGCCCCGGCCGGGGGCGGATAGACAGGAGGATCGATGGCGGGAGACCAGTCATTCGACGTCGTGAGCGACTTCGACCCCCAGGAGCTCCGCAACGCGCTCGACCAGGTGCGACGAGAGGTCGGGACGCGGTTCGATTTCAAGGGCGTCACGGTCGATCTCACGCAGGCCAAGGACGAGCTGATCCTGATCACGGACGACGAGCATCGCGCTGCCGCCATCCGTGACCTCATCGAGTCGAAGGCGATCCGGCGCAGCCTGTCGCTCAAGATCTTCGATTGGGGCAAGGTCGAGGAGTCCGGCGGCAACAAGGTCCGCCAGGTCATCGGCCTGCGGCGGGGCCTGTCGGAGGAGAACGCCAAGAAGATCACCAAGCTGATCCGGGATGAGTTCCCGAAGGTCAAGTCGCAGATCCAGGGTGACGCCGTCCGTGTGTCCGGCAAGAGCCGCGACGACCTCCAGCGCGTCATCGCTCGCCTGCGCGAGCTCGAGCTGGCAGTCCCGCTCCAGTTCGAGAACTACCGCTGACCATCCCCGCGGGGCCGGACCGACCGAAGGAGCGCAGTCGCCATGACCGAGCTCGACACCACGCCAGCCGACGATCCACGACCCGATGGCTCGGCTGCAGCCGATGCCCCGCACGAGGAGCCGACGACCCTCTCGGAGCCTGAGGCAGGGACGCCCGCCGACGCCGGCCGAGACCGCCGAGCCGGCCGAGACCGCCGAGCCGGAGGCAGCGACACCGGCCGAACCAGCCGAGTCCGCCGGGACCGCCGGGGACGCCGGGATCGATCCGGGCCCCGTGGCGACCGAGAGCATCGAGACCGGCACCGCTGTCGAAGCCGGCGAAGCAGCGCCGACAGAGACCGCCGAGACCGCCGAGACCGCCGAGACCGCGAACCGGCCTCCGAGGCCGTCGACGTAGGCGCCGCGCCCGTGGAACCCGCCGATGCGCCCGCGCGCGAGCTCGAGGACGAGCCCGAGCCCGCCGTCGCAGACGGCCCGCGCACGGTCGGGCGGTTCGTCGCCGACGCGCTCCGGGCTGCCGGCGTGCGGTATGCCTTCACCGTCCCGGGCGAGTCGTTCCTGGGTCTGCTCGACGCATTCGAGGGCGCCGGCATCCGGGTGGTGGCCACCCGCCACGAAGGCGGAGCCGCGTTCATGGCGGAGGCGCACGGCCAGCTGACCGGGCGTCCCGCAGTCGCTCTCGGGACGCGGGCCGTCGGGGCTTCGAACCTCGCCATCGGGATCCACACGGCCCGCCAGGACTCGTCACCGATGTTCGCCATCGTCGGCCAGGTCGAGCGCGCGGTGCGCGGCAGGGAGGCGTTCCAGGAGATCGACCAGGTGGCGACGATCGGCGGGCTGGCCAAGTGGGCCGTCGAGCCGGCGACTGCCGAAGACGTGCCGGCCGCCGTCGCCGAGGCGATCCGATCGGCGCTCGGCGATCGGCCCGGGCCGGTCCTGCTGTCGTTCGCCGAGGACCTCCTCGACGAGCCGATCGCGGACGATGCGCGGCTCGATGGTCTCCGGCCGTCGACGCCGCGCGCGACGGACGACGAGATCCATGACGTCATCGAGCTCCTCGCCTCGGCCCGCCGCCCGGTCATCCTGGCCGGAGCCGGCGTCCTGCGGGCGCGCACCTCGACCGAGCTGACGCGGTTCGCCGAGCTGCTCCAGGTCCCGGTGATCGCCACCTGGCGACGCGCCGACGTGATCTCCAACGATCATCCGCTCTATCTCGGCATGGCCGGGCTCGGAGCAGCCCCGTCGGTCCGAGAGCGGCTCGACGAGGCCGACGCGCTGCTGGTCATCGGCTCCCGACTCGGGGAGCCGACGAGCTACGGCTACGAAGTCCCGCGGGCGGGACTGGCATGGGCCCACGTCGACGCCGAGCCGCGCGGGTCGGCGGCCGAGAACGCGCCCGCGATCTCCGTCACGGCCGATGCCAAGGCGTTCCTGAAGGCTGCCAACGAGCGGCTGCTCGGTCGCGCCGTCCTCGATGCGGAACTGGTCGCGGCGCGGCAGGCCAACAACCGTGACGATCGCGCCGCCTGGGAGGCGGCTTCGGTGGTGGACGACATCCCGTGGGACGGCCCGGGCGTCCACCCCGGCAGGACGATCGCCACGCTCCGTCGCGTCCTGCCCGACGACGCGATCCTGGCGACCGACGCCGGCAACTTCGCGAGCTGGGCCGGCCGCGGCTTCCGGTTCCGCCGGCCGGGCACGTTCCTCGGTCCCACGTCCGGGGCGATGGGCTACGGGCTGCCGGCCGCGATCGCGGCCGCGCTCGTCCATCGCGATCGTCCGGTCGTGGCCCTGGTCGGGGACGGCGGGCTGGCGATGACCATGGCCGAGCTCGAGACGGCGGTCCGGACCGGTGCCCGGGTCGTCGTGGTCGCATTCGACAACGAGCGGTTCGGGACCATCCGGATGTGGCAGGAGCGGCGTGGCACCGGCGTCGGCGTCGCGACCGAGCTCGGGCCTGTCGACTTCGCGGCCATCGCGCGGGCCTGCGGGGCTCGCGGTGCCCGCGTGGATCGCGACGAGGACTTCGAGCCTGCGCTGCGGGCGGCGTTGGCCGCCGATCGGAGCACGGTCATCCAGCTCGCGCTCGACAAGGCATGGTTGTCGATCGACCGGCCACCGGGCTGATGCGCGCGACGTTCCATCTCGTTCCCCAGGAGTCCTGGGAGGCCACCGCGCGCGACGGACCGTACGCCGCGGCGAGCCTCGAGACCGAGGGGTTCATCCACTGCACGGACGGCGAACCGGCCCTCGGCGAGACGTTCGACCGGTACTACGCCTCTGACGAGCGTCAATTCCTCGCCCTGACCGTCGACCTCGACGCCCTCGACGTCCCGTGGCGGTACGACGTCCCCGGCTCGCCGTACCCGCACATCTACGGGCCGATCGTGCCGGCCGCGATCGTCGGGGTCGCCCGCGTCGAGCGTCGCGTCGACGGGCGGTTCGCCGGCCTGGTACCCGCGCCGGCCTGACCCGCGCGGCATCGCCGGCGAGCGTCAGCGGCGCCGTCCGACGACCGAGAACGACAGCGGGATCCGACCGCTCTCCTCGGCTCGAACGTCGGCGTGCCCACCCCACCAGTCGATGGGATGCTCGGCGACCGCCTCGAGGCGCAGGTCGGCACCGAGCAGCGCGGTGATGACCTCGCCGAGGGTCCAGGCGCGGGCGAACTTCCAGGCCAGCTCGTCATCGGCCACCGACAGCCGGTCGATGTACTCGGGCGCCCAGCCGCGCGACGCCTCGGCTCCGCCGAAGTAGTCGTAGTCGGTCGCGACCCAATGGCCGCCATCGTCGACGTCGAACAGCCACTCGACCGGATGGCCTTCGAACAGCACGAACCGCCCATCCGGGGACAGGAGGCGGGCGATGACCGCTGCCCACGCATCGAGGTCCTGGAGCCAGATCAGGGAGCCACGGCCGGTGTAGACGAGGTCGGCCGTGCCGTCGAGCTCGTGCGGCGTGTCGATCACATCGGCGAGGACCCAGCGGGCCGGCGCCCCCGTCGCCGCCGTCAGTCGCTCGGCGAGCGCGAGCATCCGCGGGCTGAAATCGACGCCGACGACCTCGGCCGCGCCCTGGTTCCACAGGGAGAGCGTGTCGCGACCCGCGGCGCACTGGAGGTGGATGGCGCGCCGGCACCGACCGTGGAGGTCGCCGATGAGCTCGGTCTCGACGCCGAACAGGTTCGTCCCGCCCGAGCGGATCAGGGCGACGGCCTCGTCGAACCAGCGCTCGTAGCGCTCCGCCGCCTGGTCCCAGGCGACCCGATTGGCGGCATGCATCGCCGCCACGTCGCCAGCCTCATCGGCGGTCGGCCGCCGGACGTCGTCGTCGGGACCGGAGTCCGTCATGGAGCCCTCTGCATCCGGGTCGAGGTGGGGCGGGCATCGTACCGCCAGCCAACCAGTTGCGTACGCAACTAATCGATGCTAGTCTGCCGCCAGAAGGAGTCCTCGCCAATGCCCGCCATCGTCGTTCCCGACATCACCGTCCTGCCCCGCATCCCGGAGCCCGACCCGGCCGCCGCCCGTTCGCGGCCGGTCCGCAGCCTCACCAGCGCCCCGCGAGGCTTCGAAGGAGAGGGGTTCCCGGTCCGGCGAGCGTTCGCCGGGGTCGAGCTCGCCGACCTCGACCCGTTCATCCACCTCGACCAGATGGGAGAGGTCGAATACGCGCCGGGGGAGCCCAAGGGCACGCCGTGGCACCCGCACCGCGGCTTCGAGACGGTCACCTACATGATCGACGGCGTCTTCGAGCATGCCGATTCGAACGGCGGCGGGGGTGTCATCACCAATGGGGACACGCAGTGGATGACGGCCGGCGCCGGCATCCTCCACATCGAGAAGCCGCCCGAATGGCTGGTTGCGGCCGGCGGCCTGTTCCACGGCCTGCAGCTCTGGGTCAATCTCCCCGCCGCGCAGAAGTTCGCCGCGCCGCGCTACCAGGACCTGCGCGCGAGCGAGGTCGCCCTCGTGTCGTCGGCCGACGGCGGCGCGCTCGTCCGGATCATCGCCGGTGACGTCGCCGGACACCAGGGTCCGGGCTCGACCTACTCGCCGATGACGATGGTCCACGCCACGCTGAGTCCGGGCGCCCGGCTGAGCCTCCCCTGGCGCCCCGACTACAACGCACTGGTCTACGTGCTGGCGGGGCAGGGGACCGTCGGTGCCGAGGGGCGCCCGATCGGGACCGGACAGCTCGCGGTCCTCGGTCCGGGCAACTCGGTCACGGTCGGGGCAGAGGCCGTCCAGGAAAGCCGCAGCCCGAACCTTGACGTGATCGTCCTCGGCGGCCGGCCGATCGGCGAGCCCGTCGCCTGGCTCGGCCCATTCGTGATGAACAGCCGGGAAGAGGTCCTCCAGGCGGTCGCCGACTACCAGGCCGGCCGGCTGGGCACGATCCCCGCCGTCCACAACGCGCCGACGATCATCGTCGAGTCCTGACCCGACCGTCGCACGGCGGCGTATCGTTCCCCGCAGCGGGGGCTCCGCCGATCCGGCGTTCGAGTCGCCCGGGCAACGGGGGTGAGCGCCATGCAGCGGCTTGACGATTCGGCTTCGACCTCGGCTTCGCGACCCGGTGTCTCGGAGCTCGACAGCTCCCTGATCGACACCCTCCTCACCCGGCGGAGCCGTCGGTTCGCCATCGGCAGCCGGCTCCATGGCAGTGCCCTCGCCTACGACAGCGAGGCGGCGCCCGTCCCGTTGACGACCGAGGAGGAGGCGATCCTCGTCTTCGCCGCGTCGGGCGTCACCGGGCCGGTCAACGGCGAGCTGCCGTACCGGCCGGACGCCGGGCCGGAGACGGGCGGCGGCCAGATCATGATGAGCACCGTCGGGAGGACCCAGTCGAGCGCCGATGCGGTCGCCACGGTGACGCTGTGCGTCATTCGGGACGACGGGACGTACCTCATCCCGCGACCGCAGGATCTGCCGACCGTCGAGTTCGAGGCGCTGGTCACGCTCGGCCGCGAGCGCCGGTTCACCGAGATGTACGAGCGGATGCGGGTCCCGTCTGAGCGACCGTCGGACCGAGATCCCACGCGAGCTGCCATTCACGCCGCCCTTCAACAAGTGGTCGGCGAACATCCCCGGCGCGACCTACTTCGTGCCGCTCACCGAGGTGACCGGGCTGTACCTGACGATCCTGTTCGCCGCGCTCGGCGAGGAGTTCGCCTATTTCTTCCACGACGACCGCGACTGGCTGACGAGCGCTGCCGGGCTCTCGCGCTTCGGCCGGTCGAAGGGCGGTCACCTCTATCGACGACGTGCATGACGGCCGCGTCGGCACGATCGACGAGATCGAGACGTACCTGCTCGAGATCTGCGGGTTCGAGCAGGGTCTGATGATCCAGAACATCGCCCTCGCCACCGAGGCACTCGGACTCGGGGGCTTCCCGCACTACGGCGCGCACCGGTTCGCCTGGACGCGCTCGCTGGGCTTCACGATGCGCGAGCGGACGTTCGCCCAGATCCTCCACAAGGGGTTCTTCGGGACGCTCCTCATGCGGATCCTGAACAAGAACGTCACCATCCCGCAGGCGGTCGGGCTGGACCACGAGGGCCGGACGATCATCAAGCCCTTCGCGCCGCCCTACTACCCGACGCATGGAGGCGGCCGTGCGTGCGTTCGTCGACTACAAGTTCGCGCCCGGCGCCGGCTTCTTCCGCGATCCCTCGAAGCCCAGCGCCTGGCGCGATCCGGCAGCCATCCAGGCGACGATCCCGCCGTACAGCGAGGCCAACATCGAGGCGGTCATCGGGTACTGCGAGTACGTGATGAAGCACTACGGGCAGTTCCCGGCCAACCTCGCCCCGATCCGCACGCTGATGACGTTCCAGGCCCACCACATCGACACGGCGTTCTACGACCGGTTCTACCGGCCCGGGGCGTACACGCGGGCGCACGCCGAGCACTTCGAGCGCTGGCACGGCGGGAAGGCCTCCTGACGTGCCCCCGGCGGATCCGGGCCCTCCCGTCCGGCCGGCCTGGGTCCCGGACGGACCTGTACCCGTTCGAGGATCGATGGGTCGAGCTCGACGGCAACCTCGTCCACTACGTCGACGAGGGCAGCGGGCCGCCGATCCTGCTGCTGAACGGCAATCCGAGCTGGTCGTTCGGCTGGCGCGACGTGATCGCGGGTCTGCGGGCGTCATTCCGCTGCGTGGCTCCGGACTACCCCGGGTTCGGTCTGTCCCGGCCCGGCGCCGGCTTTGATCTGCGCCCGCAGTCGCAGTCGAAGGTGGTCGAGGCGCTCGTCGACCATCTCCGCCTCGATCGGCTCGTGGTGTTCGGCTACGCGTGGGGTGGACCGATCGGGCTCGGGCTGGCCGGCCGGCGACCGGAGCTTGTGCGGGCTGTCGTCATCGCCAACACGTGGGCCTGGCCCGATGACCGCTGGCGTGTCCGCCTGTTCTCTGCGCTGATGGGTGGCCCGCTCAGCGGCCTCCTCGTCGAGCGACTGAACCTGATGCTGCGGGTCTACCTGCCGTTCAACCTCAAGCGGGCGGCCCTCACGATCGCGGAGCGCGCGGCGTACGACGGGCCGTTCCCGCCCGGCCACCGATCGGCCATGGGGATCTTCCCGCGCGAGATCGTGCGCGGACGCGCGTTCCTCCGACAGGTGGAGGCGAACCTGCCGCGCCTGGCCGGCAAGCCGGCGCTCATCGTCTGGCCCGATTCGGACCCGGGCTTCGGCGACGACGAGCTCGCTCGCTGGCAGGCGCTGTTCCCGGCGGCCCCGACTGTCCGCCTAGCCCGGACCGGGCAGTTCATCGACGAGGACGCACCCGATGATGTCGTGGCCGCCGTGCTCGGATGGTGGGCCGAGACGGGCGCGGCTCAGGCGTAGGGTTCGGGCCGCCTGCGCTCCTGCAAGGCGTACAGCCCGATCGTCGCCAGGGTGAACACGACCAACGCCCCACCGAAGCCGAACAACGTGCTGCGGCCGGGGATGAACTCGCCCTGGAAGACGACCACGGTCACGATCAGGGCGACGCCGTTGAGGATCAGCAGCTGGGTCGCCCGCCGGATCTCGTCCCAGTCGCCGGCCCGTGCCATCGTCCCGCACCACACCGACCAGCCGAGGAACCAGGCGGCGACGATCCGCGCATCGAGCGGGTTGAGCTCCCACGGCCATCGCGCGGAGGCGAACTCCGGGTTGATGACGAGCAGGAGGCCGAGCATCAGCAGCAGCCCGGTCAGGAACACGAGCAGGCCCTTCAGCGCCGGGAGCAGCGGTCCGCCCGTCGGCGGCGCCACCAACGCGAAGGTGCCGCGGGGGACGATGTACAGCATCACGACCGGCTCGAAGATGTAGAGGACGATCCAGAGGTGGGCGAGGGGTGTCTCGAAGGGGTTCCAGTGGAACTCATCGATGTGCCAGTAGGTCGCCAGCAGCAGGGTCCCGGTGAACGCCAGGTTGCCCCAGACGATCCACCGGAGCCGGACCCAGTTGCCCTCGGTGGCCGCGTTCAGGAAGAAGGCGGTGCGGAAGATGTAGCCCGCCCCGATGAACGCCATCGCGTAACGCGGGTGGACGTCCCAGGCGAAGTAGTCCGGCACGAACGTGGGGAAGAACAGCATCCAGACCGCGAACCACGCGGCTGCAGCCGCGCCGAGCAGCCCCCAGACGATCTGTGACCTCGACGGCCGAATCCGCTCCATCCCTCGCCCCCGCTGGACAACCCGAGCGACTGAAGCGTACCCGCCGACCGACGGCGCGTCGAGGATGGGCGAGGGTCTGAGCCGGCTCGCAGGGACGAGCGGCCGGATCGCGCGATCGCCCCGATCTCGTCGCGTGCTCCGACCGCTCGCCCCACGATCCCTGTGATCCTCAGGCGACGTCGGGCAATGGCTCCTTGCCCTCGCTCGTGCGCCGGCGCAGCGCGAACCAGGTCACCGCGGCGCCCAACAGACCACCGGCGAGCGCGCTCATCGCGGCCACCGCGGCGATCTCGGGCGACGAGGCCGTCGACTGGCTTGCCGGCGTCGCGGCCGTCGTCGACGTTGTCGAACCTGAGGTCGTCGTCGCGCCACCGGACAATTCGTTGCCGGTCGTCCCCGAGGAACCACCGGCGGCGGTCCTCGCGCCCGCGGCCATGGCCGTCGTCGCATCCCCGACGACGATGACGCCGGACATCCCGCGATGCAGCGCACAGGCATACGGGTAGACGCCCGGCTCGGCGAACTCGTAGCTGACGGTCTTGCCCGGGCCGAGCTCGACGTCGCGTGAGCCCCAGACCTGGTTGGCCCCCGTGATCAGATGGGTGAAGCTCGAGCCGTTGACGAAGGCGACGGTCGCCCCGACGTCGACGTTCGTGACCGTCGGGCCGAAGGCGCACGGCATGACCTTGACCTGGTTTCCCGTCGACGTCGAGCTGGCCGGCATGTCGAAGCCGTGGTAGCACGGGTCGCCGGCCGACGCGATCGGCGCGGCGGCGAGCCACAGGGTCAGCGCGGTGGCACCGGCAACGAGCGTGGCGAGGGAAGCGAGACGGCGACGCATGATCGAGTCCTCCGGGCGGATCGAGGCTGTCGACTTCCCTACACCGGCCGATGGACGCCGGTTCCCACCGGACCGGCGCGGAGGCCCGATGGCACCATGGCGCGGTGCGAACCCACCGATCGATGGACAGCGTCATCGGCCTGCAGGCCCTGAACCGGGCGACGCTCGATCGGCAGCTGCTCCTGCGCCGCTCGCCCCTGTCCGTGACGGAAGCCGTCGAGCATCTGGTCGGCCTCCAGGCGCAGACACCGCATACCGCCTACGTCGGGTTGTGGGGCCGGCTGGACGGTTTCCGCCCGGAACAGCTGTCCGACCGGCTGGTCGACCGGTCCGTGGTCCGCATGGCACTCATGCGCGGGACCATCCATCTCGTCACGGCACGGGACGCGTGGGGCCTGCGTGCGCTTGTCCAGCCCGTCCTCGACCGCGTCCAGAAGGGCCAGTTCGGCAAGCGCCTGGTCGGCATCGACGAGGAGGATCTGGTGGCGACCGGCCGCGCCTTCGTCGACAGCGAGCCACGGACGTTCAAGGCGCTCGGCGATCATCTCCTGGAACGTTGGCCCGATCGCGACCGGTTCGCGATGGAGCAGGCGATCCGGACGGCGGTGCCGCTCGTCCAGGTCCCGCCGCGCGGGTTGTGGGGCCGGAGCGGGCCGATCGCGCACACCTCCATCGAAGCGTGGCTCGGCGAGCCTCCACCCGAGTCGCTCCCGATCGAGACGCTCGTGCGTCGGTACCTCGCCGCCTTCGGACCGGCCAGCGTCCTCGACGCCCAGGCGTGGTGCGGGCTGACGAGGCTCCGCGACGTCTTCGAACGGCTCCGGCCGAGTCTCGTCGTGCTGCGCGACGAGGCAGGCCGCGAGCTGTTCGACCTGCCCGACGCCCCGCGACCCGAGGCCGGCATTTCGGCCCCGCCGAGGTTCCTGTACGACTTCGAGAACCTGCTCCTGTCCTACGCGGACCGTTCGCGGGTCGGCTCGCCGGACGTGGCGAAGGCGCTGGCTCCGCGGACCCAGGAGCCGGTGAGCACGTTCACGCTCGACGGCTTCGTCGCCGGCCGGTGGACCATCAGCCGCGAGCGCCGGGCGGCGGTCCTCCAGATCACTCCCGTCAAGCCGCTGTCCGTGGCCGACACGCTCCGGCTGACCGAAGAGGGCCACGCGCTTCTGGGATTCGCGGCGAACGAGGCCGACGACCGCGAGGTGAGGATCGAGCCGGCGCTGTCCGCCTGAGTCGGGCACCGAGTCGCAACCCCGCGACTCTTGCCATGTGAGAGGCGGCCGTGCCACAATCCGCCAACGATGGATCGGTTTACGCATGCGATGCGCCGCTGTCTCTGTCCCGCCACTGCCGAGCAGGGCAGGTGGTGTAGCTAGGCGTGCGACCGACCTGACCCGCACGCCGGACCGCTCACACACCCCTCTGCATCGGCAGGGGTTTTTTGTTGCCACCCTGGCGCCCACCAGCCGTCACGAAGGACCGAAACCATGTCGACCATCACCACGACCGAGCTCGCGCAGCGGCTCGATGACCCCGCTCTGACCGTCGTCGACGTCCGGCCGCTCGCCGCATACAACGGCTGGCGGCTCGAGGGCGAGTCGCGCGGCGGCCACATCCCCGGCGCGCGCTCGTTCCCATCGGCCTGGCTCCGCAGCGTCGACGAGGCCGAGATCGAGCGGATCCTCGCCGAGAAGGGCGTCCTGGGCAGCGATGAGGTCGTTCTCGTCGGCTACGGCACCGAGGACGTCGCCGCCGTCGCTGCGCGGCTCCGCCATCTCGGTGTCGAGGGCGTCCGCAGCCTCGATGGTGGCGCCCATGCCTGGGCCGCCGACGCGGGGCTGCCGATCGATCGACTGACGCACTACGACCGGCTCGTCCACATCGACTGGCTGGAGGACGTGCTCGACGGCCGTCAGCCGGAGGCCGCACCGGCGGGTGACTTCAAGCTGTTCCACGTCAACTTCGGGGTTCCCGACGAGTACGCCGAGGGGCACATCCCGGGCGCCTTCTACCTCGATACCAACTGGCTCGAGGATCCCGCCGACTGGAATCGCCGGTCGCCTGAGGCGATCGAGGGGGCGCTTCGCCGGCTGGGGATCACCCGCGACACGACCGTGGTCGTCTACGGTCGCGACACGGAAGGCCACGCCAACGAGAAGTGGCCGGGTCGGCGCGCGGGGCAGATCGCCGCAACACGAGCACTGATGATCCTGCGCTACGCGGGCGTCGATGACGTGCGCCTCCTCGACGGCGGTTATGACTGGTGGGTCCGTGCCGGCCACCCGGTCGAGCGGGTCATCCGCGAGCCGCAGTCGGTCGAAGCGTTCGGGGCGGCGGTCCCGGTTCGGCCCGACGTCATCGTCGACATCGACGAGGCCAAGGAGATCATCGCCGACCCCTCCGGGGCCGCACTGGTGAGCGTCAGGACCTGGCGCGAGCACATCGGCCAGGTCAGCGGCTACAACTACATCGGCCCGGCCGGCCGGATCAAGGGCGACGTCTGGGGCAACTGCGGCAGCGACGCCTACCACATGCAGCACTACCGCAGCGTGGACAACACCATGCGCGAATACCCCGAGATCACGGCCAACTGGGCCGAGGCCGGGATCACCGCCGACAAGTGGGTCGCGTTCTACTGCGGAACCGGCTGGCGAGCCAGCGAGACATGGTTCTACGCCTACCTCCAGGGGTGGGAGCGGATCGCGGTGTACGACGGTGGCTGGTTCGAGTGGAGCGCCGACCCGGAGAACAATCCCATCGAGATCGGGCTGCCGGCCGATGGCGGCCCCGCAACGCCGCGGACGTACCCGACCCCGGTCGGGAACCCCGTGCCCGCCAGCTCCCCAGCCTGAGCGCAAGGTGTTCGCAAGGTCCGACCGACCTCGCGTGATATCGCTGGACGTTCGCTCCGCTTAGTCTTGGATCGCTCGAAGGAGCCACGAACATCTAGTGATCCGACCTGTGTTTACATGGGTCTGGAGCAACTAGTGATCGGCGGTTCCTTCGAGCGTTTTCGTGTCCGTCGCGT
Source organism: uncultured Chloroflexia bacterium (assembly GCA_963842695.1). GTDB lineage: Bacteria > Chloroflexota > Limnocylindria > Limnocylindrales > CSP1-4 > SPCO01. Next base: position 10,568 of record CAWJHK010000010.1, on the reverse strand, counting down.
TGGCCCGGCGGAGGTCGACGCGGTAGTGCGGGCCGCTAGGGGATCTGGACCCGCTGGAAGTCCGTTCCGTTGAACCGGTTGAGGTCGACCCGGCCCGAGATCCCGGGCACCGAGCCGCTCGAGGTGTACTGCCAGAAGGTCCAGCCGTGGGCGCCCCAGCCGCCGGCGGGGAGCGTCGGCGTGGATGCGGTCGTCCAGTGCGCGATCCACAGCACTTCATAGCCGTTGAGCGCGAACCAGTTCGTGTCGCCCATGTACGTCCGCCAGAAGCTCGGCGAGCAGTAGATGATCGCCCGGACACCGATCCGCTGGTAGATCCGGTCGAGATAGCCGCGGACCCAGGTCGTCAGCGATGCAGTCGCGAGTCCGTTCGTCCGCTCGAGGTCGAGGACCGGGAACAGCTCGCCGCTGGCCGGTGTCGCCGTGTCCAGGAAGTGGTCGGCCTGGGCGGCACCGTTCCCGGCGACGCTGCTCGGCTGGGCGAAGTGATAGGCGCCGACGAGCAACCCGTTGGCCTTGGCCTGGACCCGGTTGGTCTGGTACATCGGATCGACGAAGTCGACATCCTCGGAGGCCTTCATGAACGCGAACTTCTTGCCGGCCCCGGCTACCGCGGCCCAGTTGATCGTGTTCTGCCAGTGGCTGACGTCGATGCCCTCGGTCGTGCCGGGCATCGGCGTGGGACTCGGCGCAGGCGGGGCGTGGGCGTCGGTGTCGGGGTCGGCGTCGGGGCGGGGGCCGAGACCGGGGTGGGCGCGGCCTTGAACAGGCCACTCGCCGCATACACCACGGACACGCCGTAGAGGCTCTGGACGCTCTTGTCGTTGATCGCAGTGATCCGGTACCAGGATGAGCCGGAGACCGCGCTGCCGGCGCACGTCGTGCTCCAGCTCGAGCCCGACACGCCGACGGCGACCGTGACCTTGCTATCGACCGGGATGGTGTCCTTCGACACTGCGCTCGTCGATGCGCTCGTGCGGACGTTGGTCCGGCAGGCGGCGTACTTGGTGAACGGCGGAGGCGTATACGACTTGAACAGCCCGGCCGCGCCGTAGAGGGCGCTCACGCCGTAGATCGATTTCACGCTCCGCCCGCCGATCGCGACGATCTTCTGCCAGCGCCGGCCCTCGACATGCCGGCCCGCGCACGTCGTGCTCCAGTGGCCTCCGCGCACGGTGGTGACGGCCGTCACGCGCGTATCGCGCCTGAGCGTGACCCATAGCCTGGCCGACGCGTGGGGGGTCGTTCTCAGGTTGACCTTGCAGGCTGTGGCCTTGTAGTACCCAGCCCCGAGCACGGACGCGGGCGCTGCGACCGACGAGAAGGCGAACAGGAATGCCGCTCCGAGTAGCGCGAGCGCGAGGAGCAGCGGCGGACGACGGGTGAGCGTGACGGCGTGAGGCAAATTGGGGTACCTCAGTGGGCTGGTGCCCGAGCATCGCCGAGGGTGCCGTGTGCGGCAATCACCCCATAGGGCCAGTGGAGAGGGGTCCCGATGGGCCAGACGGCGATGGCCCCCGACGCCACCCCATTGTCGCCGACGTGTCCAGTTCGACGCCGTGCCCATGGTTCGGGCACCATGCATCCGCAGGGGGCCGTGACCGAAGCGGCGGCCCCGTGGAGGTGGCATGACGACGCTTTCTCGACTGCGCGACGAGGTGGCCGGGACCGTCCTGGAACCCGGTGACGAGGACTATGAAGCGGCCCGTCACGTCTGGAACGGGATGATCGACCGCCGTCCAATCGCCGTCATCCGCGCGGCCGGTACGGATGACATCGCCCCGACCGTCCGTCACGCGCGGGAATCGGGCTCCCGCTGGCGATCCGCGGCGGAGGGCACAACGTGGCCGGGCAACGGCACCGTCGACGACGGGATCGTGCTCGATCTCGGTGGCCTGACGACGGTCGAGGTTGATGCGGCCGCCCGGCGCGTGCGGGTGGCGCCCGGCGCGACCCTGGGCCACGTCGACCGGGCGACGGAGCCGTACGGGCTGGCCGTCCCGATCGGCGTCGTGTCGGGGACGGGCGTCGCCGGCCTGACGCTCGGCGGGGGCGTCGGCTGGTTGACCCGCGCGCACGGGCTGACGGTGGACAACCTCGTTGCAGCTGAGGTCGTGACGGCTGACGGGCAGTCGGTCGCGGCCAGCGCCCAAGAGAACGGCGACCTGTTCTGGGCGCTCCGTGGCGGGGGCGGGAACTTCGGCGTGGTGTCGTCGCTGACGTTCCAGGCCCAGCCACTTGGGCCGGACGTGCTGAGCGGCAACTTCGTCTACCGGTCCAGCACCTGGGCGGCGGCCCTGCAGGGCTGGGGAGCCTGGAGCGCCGACATACCGGACGCGATGACGACCATCGCCACCTTCGTCGTTCCGCCGCCGGAGTTCGACCTTGGTGACGACCCGATCATGCTGATCGGGTGGGTCTGGGCAGGCGCCGACCGGACGGCCGGCGAGCGGACGGTCGAGGCGCTCAGGCGGGCGGCCCCGCCGGACATCGAGGCGCTCGATCCGATGAAGTGGACCACTTGGCAGTCGCAGGCCGACGGCCTGTTCCCCAGGGGTGTCCGCGCCTATTGGAAGAACACGTCGTTCGACCGACTCGACCCGGCGACGATCGACGTCCTCGTCCGTCGGGCGGCCGAGCAGACCTGGCACGGGACCGCGTTCGACGTCCACCACATGGGCGGAGCGTTCGGCCGGGTCGCCGAGGATGCCACGCCATTCCCGAACCGCTCGGCCGGCTTCTGGCTCAACGTCTACGGGTTCTGGCCCGATGCCGCCGACGACGCGTCGCGGACCGCGTTCGTCCGCGGTCTGGCCGGCGACATGGAGCCGCACGCGTCCGGGGGTCAGTACGTCAACTTCCTGGGCCAGGAACGCGACGGCCGGGACCCGCTCCAGGCCGCGCTGGCGGTCTACGGTCGGGACAAGCTGGCTCGCCTCCGCCGGGCGAAGGCCAACTACGACCCCGACAACCTCTTCCGGCTCAACCACAACATCCCGCCCGGATGAGCGGCGGGCGCGACCGCGGCGCCCGCCCGACGGGAGCCGCCGAGGGAGACGTTGGCCGGCACCGGCAGGAGTTCGTCGTCCGGGAGTTCCGGACGGGAGACGGCGACGAGCTGCGCGAGCTGTGGCTCACGTCCGGGTTCAGGCTGCTCGGCGACGACGATCCGGGCCTGGCGACCTTCGCCGCCCGCAACCCGGGGCTGTTCCTCGTCGCGACGACCGCGGCCGGATCGATCGCCGGCTCGGCGATGGGGGCGTGGGACGGCCGGCGGGGCTGGATCTACCACGTCGCGACGGCGGCCTCGCACCGGCGCAGCGGCGTCGCCTCGACGCTCATCGCCCTGATCGAGGAGCGGCTCACCGAGCTCGGCGCCGTCCGCGTGAACGTCATTGTCCGCGAGGGCAACGATCGCGGCCGGGCGTTCTGGACGGCGGCCGGCTACGAACCTGCCGCAAGCCGTCAATGGGGCAAGGATCTCGGCGGCGACCGGTAGCGCCGCAGCGCGGGCGGACGGATCACCCGATGATCTCGACCACGTCCCCATCGAGCACGGGATGGTCGCGGCCGACCTTCTGACCGTCGAACCGCGCTGACGGCCCCCAGACCCGGGCACCGCTGAACGAGGCGCCCAGGTCGTGGTGGATGGAGTCGGCGACGTCGGCCACGGTCGCTCCCGGGTCGAGAGCGACCGGCTCCGGGTCGACATCCGCGCCCTTGCGGAGGCTGACGCGGATGAGGCCGGTGAGCTCCCACACGGCAGCCCTGAAGGCGTCGAGCGAGGTCTCGTCGAGCACCGACACCCGGACGATCTGCAGGTCCGGCAGGGCCTCCGACAGGCGGTCGATCGCGCCGGGGTCTGCCTCGTCCGCGCGGGTCGCGGCCAGGATGGCCGGCTTCTCGATCTCCGCCGCGGCGACCTCGTCGAGCACTGTCCGGAGCTCCGCGGGGTCGCTGCCGGCTCGGCAGCAGTAGACGATCGCGTCCACCGTCCGGAGCACGCCGAGCAGGGCCCGCCCGCCCCCGCGGTCCTCGGTGGCCCCGCCGATCAAGCCCGGGATCTCCACCAGCTGGACCAGCACGCCACCGATCCGTGTCAGTGCCGGGACGGGCCGGAGCGTGGTGAACGGATAGTCCCCGGTCTTGATCTGGATCTCCGAGAGGGCCTGGAGAAGCGACGACTTGCCGACGTTCGGCGGACCGACGAGCGCGATCTGGGCCGCTCCCTCGCGGCGCACCGCGATCGAATCTCGATGGACTGCACCCGAGCGGACCCGGCTCTCATCGATCTCCGACAGCAGCCACTTGCGCAGGTCGGCGTACGGTCCGTTCCGGTAGTCGGGCAACTCCGCCAGGAGCGCGTTGACCTCGCGGATCCGCTCTCGGCCTTCCTTCCCGGTGAGCCGTCGCTTCGCCACCTGGGCGAACGTGCGATGCGGCATCGGCATCTCGATCTCCTCGTGATCGGGGACGGCGCGGCGCGTGCGACCACGGTCGCGTTCGCGGCTCGCGTCCGTCCCGCCCCTTCCTCCGACGCGTGATGCGGAAGGGGCGGCTCAGCCGTTCGGCTTGGAGATCGTGGCCAGCCAGGCGTCGAGTCGACGCCGGCCGAGTGGCGTGGTCATGTCACGGGCAGGGTACACGCGGCGCGTTCGACGGCGTTCGATCCGGCGACGTCGCAAGGCGGCGCGTCCTACGCCTTGCCGGCTCGAAGGTTCTCGATCGACTTGTCGATCCGCCGCTGGCGCGTCTCGGGTGCCTTGGCGTCCCGGATCGGCTCGACGATCCGGCGCTTGTTGCTGTAGGTCAGGCGTTCGAACGCGGCACGCGCTCCCGGATCGGCGTCGAGGGCGGCAGCCAGATCGGCCGGCACCTCCACCTCGCGCGGCGCCGTGTCCAGCTCCAGCTCGACGTCGACCTCCTGGCCGGCGGCGACACCGGCCGCGCGACGGACGTCGTTGCTGACCCCGATCATGAACGTGCCGCTGACCGTCGCCACGCTGCTCCGGTACGTGAAGCCGTTGATCGTCACCCGGACCGGCGGCTTCCTGCCGGATCCGAGCGCCTCGACCACGTCCGGTGGGACCTCGATGCCGGCGGCCGTCTTGCCGGCGGACAGGATCGTCGTTCGGTAGCGCATGACGGCAGTATGCGACCCGTCGAGCGCGGCGGGCGCCACGGAGGACGCCGTGGGTCGCCGCTATCCTTCGCCCGTGGCGGAGCCGATCCTGACGCAACGAGCCCTGAACCGCGCTCTGCTTGCCCGCCAGCTGCTGCTCGAGCGGGCGTCCCTGTCGATCCCGGACGCCGTCGAGCAGGTCGGCGGCCTGCAGACCCAGTACGCGCCGTCGGGCTACGTCGGGCTGTGGACCCGGCTGACGGGGTTCCAGCGGGCCGACCTGACCGGCGCCCTCGAGGATCGGCGCGTCATCCAGGCGACGCTCATGCGGATCACGATCCACATGGTGTCGCGACGCGAGTACTGGCGGTACGCCATCGGCGTCCGGTCCGCTCGCCGGGCCTGGGTGCTCCGGATCCCGTCGGCGGCACCCTCGGAGGCAGACATGGTCGCCAGGGCCGACCGCATGCGGGCCGCGCTCGCCGACGGACCGCGGACGGTCAAGGAGCTCGGCGAGCTGGGGACGGGCTTCGTCGGCACGCTCGGCCTCTGGGTCGACCTCGTGCGGGTGCCGCCATCGGGCACCTGGGATCGGCGGAGGGCGGATCGCCTCGCCCTTGCCGAGGACTGGGTCGGTGCCCCGGACGCCACCGAGGATGACGGCCTGACGCATCTCGTCCGGGCGTACCTGCGCGCCTTCGGGCCGGCGTCCTGGCGCGACATCGCCTCGTGGGCCGGGATCTCCGTGGCGGACGCACGGCGTGGCGGCGAGGAGCTCGAGCTGGTCGCCTTCCACGACGAGCGCGGCCTCCCGCTCGTCGACCTTCCTGGCCAGCCACTGCCCGACACCGGCCTTCCCGTGCCGGTCCGGTTCCTTCCGCACTGGGACGCGACGATGCTCGTCCACGCTCGGCGGACCGGCATCCTGCCGGAGGACCTCCGGCCCCGGATCTTCAGCTCGAAGAACCCGTTCTCGGTCGGGACGTACCTCGTCGACGGGCAGGTCGCCGGAGCATGGTCCGTCCGCGACGGCGCCGTCGTCCTCGACCCCTATCGGAGCCTGGCGACGACGGACGAGCGTGCGGTCGAACGGGAGCGAGAGTCCCTGGAGGCGTTCCTCGCCTGACCGGCGGCGCGCGCGACCCGGGTCCTTGCTCAGAGGACCCGCTTGAGCAGCATGAACCCGACGACGATCACGACCGCGCCGAGAAGGAGAAGGGCCGCGGGCGGCAACGCCGACAGGTTCGTGACCGAGTCGTTGATCATCTGGGACAGGTTGGCGCCGACATCCGGAGCCTGGCCGCCGGTCCCGCCCGCGCGGCCGGCGACCTCGCCGACGCCGTTGCCATACTCGACCATGCAGCGATCTTCGCACGACCGCGCAAGGGGTGGAGGACCGACATGGACTACAAGCTCGAATTGGTGATTGTCCCGGTCTCGGATGTGGATCGCGCCAAGAGCTTCTACAACGAGCAGCTTGGGTTCCATCTCGACGGCGACTGGACCCCGAGAGACGGCGTGCGGGTCGTCCAGCTGACACCACCGGGTTCGGCCTGCTCGATCAGCTTCGGCACGGGCATCGCCGAGACTGCCCCGGGTTCGCTCAAGGGGGTCCAGCTGAGTGTGGCCGACATCGAGGCAGCCCATGCCGACCTCTCGTCACGGGGCGTGCCGATCAGCGCGGTCCAGCACCACGACGGCACGGGGTTCGTCGAGGGTAAGGGCGGTGACTGGAACTCCTTCATCTTCTTCGACGACCCGGACGGCAACAGCTGGGCGATCCAGGAGAGCCCGACGTTGCGCGAAGCGGCCGGCGCCGGCTGATGGCCGGCACCAAGGGCACCGACGCCGCCGAGGTGACCGCCGCCACGGCCCGGATCGACGCGACGCTGGGCGCACTTCCCCCGGACCAGCAAGGGGCACTGCAGGCATTGCGATCGACGATCGCCGCCGCCGCGCCCGAGGCGGTGGAGGCGATCAGCTACGGGGCGCCGGCGTTCCGCTACCGCGGCCGTCCGCTCGTGACTTACGCCGCCGCGAGATCCCATTGCTCGTTCTTCCCGATGAGCCCTGCGCTGGTCGCGGCGCACCTCGCGGAGCTCGATGGGTTCGACACGGCCAAGGGCACGATCCGGTTCCAGCCCGAGCGGCCGATCCCGGACGAGCTCGTGCGGAGGATCGTGCGTGAGCGGATGGCCGAGATCGATACGGCGTCGTCGCGCCAGACGGGTGTCGCGTAGACGACAGCCCCGGAGTGCGGCGCGGGGCAGGAAGCCGCCCTCGGCGACCCTACAGTCGCCGCCAGGTGGTCCGGCGAAGCCTCGTTCCCCCGGCGGCGTGACGTCGGACCGCCCGTTCCCAAAGCACCGGCGTGGTCCGATACCGTGACGCCGTGGAAGTGATGCGCGGCGGGCACGTACGCGTGCGCCGCCTGGCGACGGACCAGCTGACGCCCGACGAGGTCGCGGCGATCCGGGTCGTGCTCGACGCGGCCTTCTGGGACGACGAGGACGAGCGCTTCACCGACCACGATTGGGACCACGCCCTCGGCGGGTTGCACGTCGTCCTCGACGTCGAGGGGGAGATCGTCGCGCATGCCGCCGTGGTCGAGCGGGCCCTGGAGATCGCCGGCGATCCCGTTCGGACGGGCTATGTCGAAGCCGTCGCTACCGCCCCCGCACACCAGGGCCGCGGTCACGGCACCCGTGTGATGGGCGAGATCGACGCGCACATCCGGGACCGGTTCGAGCTCGGCGCTCTCGGTACCGGCGAACACGGCTTCTACGCGCGCCTCGGCTGGGAGACGTGGGCCGGGCCGGCAAGCGTGCGGACGACCAGCGGCGAGGTCCGCACCCCCGACGAGGAAGGATTCATCATGGTGCTCCGGACACCGACGAGCCCGCCGTTCGACCTCTCCGCCGCGATCAGCTGCGAGTGGCGGCCGGGCGACGTGTGGTAGGTGGATCCCAGCGCACGCGGAGAGACCGGGGCTTCCGGAAGACGACGCCGGTCGGCGGCGTCGCGGCCGGATCGAGCAACAGGCCGGGCCAGCCGTCGAGGACGGCGTCGAGGGCGGCCTTCGTTTCCAGCCTCGCCAGGTGGAGCCCGACGCAGGCATGCGGTCCGTGGGCGAACGTGACGTGCGTGTGCGCCTCGGGCCGGCGCAGATCGAAGCGGTCCGGGTCCAGGAACGCGGCCGGATCCCGGTTGGCCGCCGTCAGTGAGACGACCACGAGGTCGCCTCGGCGGATCGCGGCGCCGGCCAGCTCGACGTCGACGGTGGCATAGCGGTCGACGCGAGCTGCGGCCGGTTCGAGACGGAGCGACTCCTCGATGGCGTTCGTGCCGAGCGACCGGTCGGCACGCAGGTTCGCCAGCTGCTCGGGGTTCGTCAGGAGGTGCCAGAACAGCGAGGTCGTCATCCCCTCGCTCGTCTCGATGCCGCCGAACATCATCACCGCGGCGTTCGACACGATCTCGTCGGGGGCGAGCGTCGTCGTCGCGCCGGCGAGCATCCCGTCGCGATGATCGAGCGAGGCCAGGACGTGGTCGGCCAATGCCGCGACGGCCGCCGGGGCGTCGGGTCCGATCTCGCCGCCGGCCGAGACGCGGTCGACCGCCGCGACGATCCGGTCGTACCAGCCGAGCACGATCGCCGGATCGGTGTCGACCAGCTCGAGCGCGAGGGCGACCACCGCGACGGCCAGCGGCCCGGCCAGGTCGCGGCGGATCTCCGCGCTGCCTGACGGGGTCAGCTCGCTGACGAACCGCCGTGCCTCCGCGTCCACCCGATCGCCGAACCGAGCCATCACCTCCGGGCGCCGGAATGCCGCGGCGAACGGATCGCGGTGGCGGCGATGCTCGCCGCCGTCGAGCGACAGCATGCTCGGTCCGACGACGCGGGCCGTCGAGAACCGCGGGTCGTCGACCGTGAAGCGCTCCGCATCGCGCATGACGGCGATGCACAGGTCGCGGCGTGTCACGAGCCAGCCGTCGATGGCCGGGACCCATGACGACCGGCTCCTGAGCGCGGAGGCGGGCGAGCGCGGCGTACGGCTCGCCCTCGAGCTGGTCGAGGGTCAGCGCGGCGCCCAGGGGGAACGCCGTAGCCCGCGGATCGATGGTCATCGATCGTCCCGTCCCGGCATCGGCCCGTGGTCGTTGGTCACGATGGCACAATGCCGCACATGCGCCCGCGCCGCATCCCGGGGTCCACATGGCGGTGATCCACCGCGTCCCCGGCGCCGTCCTCACCGAGCGCGAGCATCTCGGTGCCGCTCGACCACGGCGCGCCCGACGGACCGACGATCACCGTCTTCACCCGTGAGGTGGCGCCGCCGGACGGTGGAGCCGACGGCCGTACCTGCTCTTCCTGCAGGGCGGCCCGGGGATGGAGGCGACGCGTCCGACCAGCCCCGCCGTCGGGCTGGATGGCTCGCGCGTTGCGCGACTACCGCGTGCTGCTGCTCGATCAGCGCGGGACCGGTCGCTCGACGCCGTTGGGCAGCGTGATCCCCGGCGCCACGCCGCAGGACCAGGCCGACGTACCTCACCCATTTCCGTGCCGACTCGATCGTGCGCGACGCCGAGCTCATTCGGCGCGAGCTCGGACGTCGAGCGCTGGGCCGTGCTCGGCCAGAGCTTCGGCGGCTTCACGCACGATGACGTACCTGTCGATCGCGCCCGAGGGGCTCCGCGAGGCGTACATCACCGGCGGCCTGTCGCCGATCGGCCGGCCGGTCGACGACATCTACGGCACCACGTGGCAGCGGACGCTCGAGAAGAACGAGGCGCTACTTCTCGCGCTACCCCGAGGATCGGGCGCGCGCGCGCGAGATCTTTCGCCGCCTCGACGCCGAGGACGTCCGCCTGCCGATCGGGCGACCGACTGACCGCTCGCCGCTTCCGCCAGCTCGGCCTCTGGCTCGGTGACTCGGCCGGGCTGGGAGCTGCTGCACCACGTGCTCGAGCTGCCGTTCGGATCGCTCGCGTTCCTCGAGGATGCCGAGCACGGCGTTCGATTCCAGCGCAACCCGATCTACGCGACGCTGCACGAGTCGTCGTACGCGGACGGTGTCGTGACCAACTGGTCAGCGGCTCACGCCTGCAACCGGCGCAGGTCGAGGAACAGGGCCTCTTCAGCGCCGAGCATGTCTATCCCTGGATGTGGGACGACTACGCGGCGCTGGCGCCACAGAAGGAGGCCGCCCAGATCCTGTCGCAGCACCCGTGGCCCAGGCTCTACGACGCCGACCGGCTGGCGCACAACGACGTGCCCGTCGCCGCGACGATCTACGTCAACGATCTGTACGTCGTCCGCGAGTACGCGATGGAGACGGCTCGCGCACGATTCGCGGCCTCCGCGCCTGGACGACCGACGAGTTCGAGCACAACGGCCTGCGTGCCGACGGCGAGCGCGTTCTGGGCCGCCTGATCGACCTCCTGC
>CAWJHK010000009.1:0-49485 GCA_963842695.1 uncultured Chloroflexia bacterium | reverse complement strand
GAGACGAGATCGCGGGTCCGCTCGACCCCGTCCGGGCTGCCGCGATCGCCGCCCTCAGCGACGCCTCCGGCGCGCGGCCGCGGCCTCGAGGCTCGGTACCAGCGCGTCGAGCACGGTGCTTGTCGTCGAACCGCGGACTTGCCGCGGGTCGCGATCGATCGGCCGCCGCCCGGCCCGCCTGCAGGCCGGTCGCCAGGTCGTCCTTCGGCGCCTCGCCCGAACTCCTTCGCCGCGGCCATGAGCCCTCCCATGGCCAGCGCCGAGAGGCTGGACGGGTTCGTCCGGGCGAGGGTCAGCCCGACGGTCTTCAACACGGTCGCCGGGGTCGCCTCCGGCTCGAGCGCGGCCAGCGCGGCCGCCACTGCCAGTGCACCATCCCCGACCGTGACGCCGAGGTCGCCGTCGCCGATGGCCGCATCGAGGTCGCGCAGCTCGTCGCGCGCGTCGGCGACCCTCGGCAGGGCGCCGGCCAGGAGCTGTCGCAGCTCGTCCCGGTCACCGTCGACGGGCGCTCACGTGCGGTAGAAGGGCGAGCGGGCCGGCGCGTCGAGCCAGCCGGTCAGGCGATCGTCGAGGCGCATCACGCTGAGCGACGCGCCGGCCATCTCCAGGCTCGTGGCGAACTCGCCGACGAACGACCGATCGACTGTGACGCCACGGCCGGCGAGGCCCGCGTGCACCCGGCGGTAGACGATGTACAGCTCCTCGAGGGGCGTCGCGCCGAGGCCGTTGACGAGGACCGCGACGCGATCGCCGTCCCGCAGCGCGAGGTCGGATGCCACCGCCGCGAGCAGGTCGTCGGCGATCTCGTCGGCGGTCTCGAGGGCCGCCCGTCTGACGCCCGGCTCGCCGTGGATCCCGATGCCGATCTCCATCTCGCCGTCCGCCAGCTCGAACGTCGGCTTGCCCGCGCGCCGGCAGGATCGTGGGTGACAGGCCGACGCCCATCGAGCGCGTGTTGGCCAGCGCGTGCCGTGCCGCCTCGGCGACCTCCTCGAGCGTGGCGCTCGAGTCGGCCGCGGCACCGGCCGCCTTGAACGCGAAGAACATGCCGGCCACCCCGCGTCGTGCATCCGCGCGGTCCGCCGGCGCGGAGGCGACGTCGTCGGCCACCAGGACGGTCGCGACCGTGATCCCCTCGGCGTCCGCCATCTCCGCGGCGAGGTCGAAGTTGAGCACGTCCCCGCCATAGTTGCCGTACAGGTAGAGGACCCCGGCGCCGCCGTCCACGCCCCGGGTCGCCTCGAGGATCTGGTCCATCGACGGCGAGGAGAACACGTTGCCGACCGCCACCCCGGAGCACAGGCCGGCCCCGACGAACCCGAGGAAGACCGGCAGGTGGCCCGATCCGCCACCGGTCACGATCCCGACCCGGCCCGTCTTCGGCGCGTCGGCGCGGACGATCGAGCGACGATCCGCGCCGACGGCCCGCAGCTGGTCGGGGTGCGCGAGCAGGATGCCGTCCAGCATCTCGTCGACGAAGGCGGCCGGGTCGTTGATCAGCTTCTTCACGGCTCCACCTGCTTCCACCGTATGCTCCGCGGATGGCCATCCCGACCCCCGTCCGCCAGGCGGAGTTCCTGGCGACCACCCCGAACGTGACCGTCGCCACGATCCGGGCGAACGGACTTCCACAGCTGACGCCGAACTGGTTCCTGTGGACCGGCGAGGTGTTCTGGATCAGCACCGCCGCCGCGACGGTCAAGATCCGCAACCTCCGTCGCGACCCGCGGATCGTGTTGTGCGTCGACGACGTCCCGAGCGGCGACTACGTCCAGGTGACGGGGACCGCGTCCGTCGTCGAGGGCGACGCCGCGCGCGAGCCGACGCTCGAGCTGTGCCGCAAGTACATGCCCGACGACACGGTCGACGCTCACTGGCAGTCGCTGCTGGCGACCGGACCCCAGGTCATCATCGAGGTCCGTCCGGACCGCTTCCAGTGGCACGACCGCGTGGAGTGACGCGGACTTCGGCGAATGCGCCATGGGCGGAGCTGAGCGGCCGGCCGAGCTTCGGCAGCCAGACGTCGTCCTCGAACGGGGCACCCGGCGTCTCCCGGCCGTCGACCACGAGGCGGGCCTGCCGGGCCGCGACCATCAGCGCCCAGATGTCCTCGGCCGCGTGGAAGGCACCATCCTGACCGTCGACCCACATCGGCGGGTCGGGGTCGTCCCAGCGCGCCTCGACGCGGTGCTCGGCCGACGTGATGACGAAGCCGAAGCCGTCCGCCGTGTACGGCTCACGCTCGAACCGCGCCGCGATCGGCGGCCGCCGAAGCGCGGCCCGGTCGTCGCCCATCGAGCGCAGCCTCGCCTGCTGGCGCTCGCCCAGGCTCGGGACATCGGTGAAGGTCGCCGTCAGGCCGCCCACGCCGGCGCCGGGCACCTCGACGATCGCGACGTGGCCCGCGCCGAGCGACGGTGAGTAGACGATCGCGTAGAGGCTGAGGAAGCCGGTCTCGGGGTCGTCCGGCCCGTCGCGCAGGGCGATGACCAGGTGATCCCAGCAGTGGACGACAGCGCCCGGGATGGAGGATCGCCGGCACGGGCGTCAGCCCAGGTCGCGGGAGGCGGCCCAGATCCGGCGCGGCGTCATCGGCATCTCGCGCAGGCGAGGCCCGCCGGCCGCCGCGATCGCCGAGGCGACGGCTGCACCGGCCGGGATGACCGACGCCTCGCCGATCCCCTTGGCGCCGAACGGGCCGTCCGGCGCCGGCACCTCGACGATGAGCGTGTCGATGTCCGGGACCTGGCCCGCGCGCGGCAGCGCATAGTCGAGGAACGAGCCCGTCAGGAGCTGGCCTTCGCTGTCGTGGATCAGCTCCTCGTGGAGCGCCCAGCCGATGCCCTGCGCCGCGGCTCCGCGCATCTGACCCTCGACCAGCGCCGGGTTGATCGCCCGGCCGACGTCCTGGGAGACGACGTAGCCGAGGACGGTCACGTCGCCGGTGTCGCGATCGAGCCGGACGTGGGCGATGTGGGCGGCCGTCGACGGCGCGAGGCTGGCCTGGACCGTGGTCGCGTGGCCCTCGATCGGCGGGAACGCGGCGCTGAAGTCGCTCAGCTCCTCGGCGAACTCGGCGACCGGCCGGCCGAGATCGGGTGATCCGACCGGCCGGATCATGCCGTCGACGATCTCGAGGTCGGCCGGGTCGATCTCCATCTCGAGCGCGGCAAACGCCAGCATCTGACGGCGGGCATCGGCCGCGGCCTCGCGGATGGCGCGGCCCGACGAATAGGTGATGACGCTGCCGCCGCTGAGCGGCGACTGGGGCGCGCCATCGGTATCGAGCGTGACGACCTCGACCTGCGAGGGATCGACGCCGAACGTCTCCGCCGCGATGAGCTGGAACGCGCCGGTCGTGCCGCTCATGTCGACGACACCGGTGGTGATCGTGATCGAGCCGTCGGCGTTGAGCCGGCACAGGGCGGCGGCGGGCGCCTTGCCGCCCGGCCAGACCCCGAGGGCGACGCCGACGCCTTCGTCGGCCGGCAGGTCCTTTCGCCTCTGCCAGAGCGGGTGTCTCCGTGCGGCCTCGAGGACCGCCGTATGGCCGAGCCCCGGCCACGGCTCGCCGTCGACCATCCGGTCGCCCAGGGCCGCCAGGTTGCGGCGCCCGGAGCTCGATCGGATCGAGGTCCAGCTTGACGGCCAGCTCGTCGACCAGCGATTCGATGGCGAAGGCCGCCTGCGGTCCGCCCGGTCCGCGGTACGAGCCCGTCCCGAACCGGTTGGTCCGCACGCCATAAGCGCGCACGTCGAAGGCGTCCCAGCGGTACGGACCGCCGATCAGGACGGCGGCGATGCCCTCGATCGACCATTCGATGTAGGCGCCGGTGTCGAACACGATCCGCGCGTCGAGACCGGTCAGCGTCCCGTCGGCCGCGGCGCCGATCCGCAGCTGGATCAGGGATCCCGGCGCTGGATTGGTGCCGGCCATGTCGTCACGTCGGTCGAACGCGAGGCGGACCGGCCGCTTGAGGACGATCGCCGCCGCTGCGGCCAGCGGATCGGTGACAAGGAGCTTGGACCCGAATGAACCGCCGAGCGGCGTCGACTTGACGCGGACCCTGGTGATCGGCCGGCCGAAGATCCGGGCCAGCTGCTTGCGGGCGTAGAACGTGCCCTGCGTCGCGGTCGACAGGGACAGGACCCCGTCGGGCTCGATCCATGCCGTGGACGCATGTGGTTCGAGGTAGCCCTGGTACACCCAGTTCGTGCGGAACGTCGCCTCGGCCGTGACGGCCGACGCGGCCAGCGCGGCCGCAGTGTCGCCGGAGGTGTATCGCTTGCGGTTGTGGACGTTGTCCGAGAGGTCCTCGTCGAGGAGCTCCGCCCCCTCGCCGCCGACCGCGGCGTGGGCGGACTTGGCCGTGTTCTCCTCGGCGTCCTCGGCCCCGGCCGGCAGGATCGAGGTCAGGCGCGCCAGCGGACTGTCCGGTCGCATGGCCGCCTCGAGGTCAGCGACGACCGGCAGGCGCTCGGCGTCGACCATGACCTCGGCCACCGCATCGGCGGCGGCGGCTTCCGTCTCGGCGACGACGAGGGCGACCGGGTGGCCCACGAACAACGCCTCGTCGCGTGCGAGCGGCTCGAACATCCGCATGTCGTCGGAGCCGGCGATCGGCAAGTCGGCCGCCGTCAGGACGGCCACGACGCCCGGCATGGCGAGGGCGGCCGATGCGTCGATCGAGCGGATCCGGGCGTGGGCGTAGACGCTCGGCACGATCCGGGCATGGAGCAGGCCGGGCCGGCGCTCGTCGGCGGCGTAGCGGGTCGTGCCGCGGACCTTCTCCTCCGAATCGACCCGGGCAAGAGGCAGGCCGATGAAGCTCGGAGCCTCCGTTGCGTCGACCACGATGCCTCCTCCCGGCTCCGCTGAGACACTTGCGGCGCCCGTGAGATTGTCTACAATCCAGCCTCGACCGGTCAAGGCTGGAGTCCGCGATGCCGACCCTTCCATGGTGACCCATCCGAGGCGACGGCGGATCGCCATCTCGTCCGGCGACGAGGGGTTCACGCTCGTCGAGCTGGTCGGCGATCGCGACGGTCCGACCCTGTCGGTCGTCGGTGGCGTCCACGGCGACGAGTTCGAGGGCGTGGCGGCGTGCCTCGGCCTGGCAGATGGCCTCGACGGGGCGGGGATCCGTGGGCGCCTGCGGCTGGTGCCCGTCGCGCACGAGGCGGCCCATGTCGCGAGCCTTCGGTCGTCGCCGATCGACGGCCGCAACCTCGCTCGCACATTCCCGGGCGACCCGACCGGCGAGCCGACGGAACGCCTGGCCGCCGCGCTGGTCGAGCACGTCATCGCCGGCTCGGACGCCTTCGTGGACCTCCACAGCGCCGGGACCGCCTACGCCATGCCGCTGCTCGTCGGCTGGGGCGACGACGGATGTCCGACGTGTGCGGGCAGCACCGCCGCAGCCGAGGCCTTCGCGGCACCGGTCCTGTGGCGGCATGCCGGGCCGTTGCCGCCGGGACGCACCCTGTCCGCGGCCCACGACGCGGGGATCCCGTCGATCTACGCCGAGGCGTCGGGCGGCGGGACCCTCAGCCGGCCGGAGGCCGCCGCGTACGAGGCCGGCGTCCGGCGCGTGATGGCCTCGCTCGGGATGATCGACCTCGCGCCGGACGACGCCCTTCCGCCCGACCGCCGGCCGCTCCGCCTCGTGGGCGAGGGCGACCTCGACGTGCCGGCCACCGTCGCCCCGTTCGACGGCCTGTGCGAGATGCTCGTCGGCCCGCTCGACCGGGTCACCGAGGACCAGCCGGTCGCGATCGTCACCGACCCGCCGTCGGGCGAGCGGGCCGAGGTCCGCTCAGCCGGCAGCGGCGTGGTCGTGCTCGCCCGACGCGGCGCGCGCGTTGCCCGCGACGACAACCTCGTCGTCCTCGCGCAGCCGGTGGCGGGGAACGCCTAGCGCGCGAGCCATTCGCCGAACCACCGTCGTCCCCGACCGAACCCGAGGTGCACCGCCCGATGATCGCCATCCGCGAGACCGGTCTCGTCTATCGCAACCCGCGGCCCGAGCTTGCGGTCGCGGCAGACGTGGCACCCGACGATCGTGCGGTTCGACGACGGGGAGTGGCTCGTGCACGTTCGACATCGCCGAGGCCGACGTCGCCCTCGACTATCGAACGTACGCCGCGCGCTCGACCGACGACGGCTGGACCTGGTCCGAGCCCGGACGCGTCGTCGCCGACCCGCCCGGCCGGCCGACGACGCACTCGGTGCGCATCCAGCCGCATGTCCGGCTGGCCCGACGAGCTCGTCGGCCTCGGCGGGCTGATACTACCGCGACGATCCCGAGGGCCAGCTCGTCAACCTGCCGACCCTCGGCTACGTCGAGATGGACCTGATCACTGACCCGCTGCCAGACCGCGGCCAGACGTGGGAGGCCCGATCGATCGGTCGACCCGCCGCTCGTCGGGCCGGCGTGCGAGGTCTGCCACGCGATCGTCGAGACTCGCGACGGCCGCTGGGTCTGGCGCCGACGTCCACGTGGATGGGCTGGAACGGCGACGCCCCGAACGGCATGAACGCGATCGCTCCTCGTGTCCGAGGACAGGGGACGGACGTGGCCGACGTACATCATGGAGTTCGACCGCTGGGCCGAGGGCAAGATCCACTGGGAGCAGTCCCTGATCCAGCTGCGCGACGGACGCCTGGCTGTCGGTCGCCTGGGTCGTCGACCTACAACACGGGCGAGGTCGACGCCACGCCGTACGCCCTGAGTGAGGACGGGCGCCCGTTCCCGCACAGGGGCTGACCGGGTTCCGCGGCCAGACCACCAAGCTGATCGAGCTGCCCGACGGCCGCGTCCTCGCCGCCTATCGTCGCAACGACGAAGCCGGGCTGTGGGTGACCACCGCGCGGATCGACGGCGACGAGTGGGTCAACGACGAGACCGTCCGCTCTGGCAGGGCGCAGTCGTCGGGCATGACCGGCGAGACGGTCCCGCGGCGAGGAGCTGGCGCAGCTGAAGTTCGGCTTCCCGCAGATGGTGTTCGGCCGGACGGCGACGTGATGCTCGTGTTCTGGTGCGAGGAGGACTGCATCAAGAACATCCGCTGGCTGCGGATCGACGCCGGCCAGGTCTGAGACCGCCTGATCCCGGCGGCTACGCCTGGAACGAGTACGGGCGGTCGAACACCTTCCGGATCTGGGGCATGAACGCCTCGACCGGCAGCGCGTCATACGCCGGATCGAACGACGTGGCGTCGTAGTCGCGACAGAAGCGCCGGGTCAGCTCGAAGGCCGGATGGTCCCTGTGCGGCTCGAGCATGGCGTCCAGCACGCCGGTGCCCCAGTACGCGTGGTGCGTGAAGTTCTCCTTCTGGAACAGGCCGTGCATCTTGACCATCCAGTAGTGGTCGTCGGACACGAACGGCCGCAACAGCTCGGCGGCGATCTGGCCGTGGTTGGCGGGTGCCAGCCGGTCGGCCGCATCGTGGAACAGGATGCACACGATCATCTCGTCGCTCTCGCCCGCCCGCAGGGCGCGGGTCGCCGCCTGGCGACTGTGGTCGTAGGGATTGAGCGTGTAGCCGGCCGGGTCGCCGCCGTTGAGCGACTCGAGGAGGGCCAGGGGCGCCGCCGCGTAGTCGGTCCGCGCCTCGTCGAGCGCGTCGATCCGGTCCCAGTCCTCGCGGGTCGCGTCGCGCAGGTTGGTGAACGTCATGATCGCCCTCCTTCGGCGTGAGCGGCGGCGGTCGCGGCCGCGACGGCGGGGTCGACGCTCGAGTCGATCCCGAGGATGTCACCCAGGGCCGCGCCGCGTTCGGCCCACCAGGCGTACAGGATCTGCATATCCGTCCCGAGGCAGAAATGACGGACGCCGAGGTCGAGATAGCGCTGCGCGTCCGCCGGGTCGGTGATCTCGGCCCGGGGCTGGACGCCGGCGGCCAGGCCTCCGGGTCCAGCACGTCGCGCTCGACCTCGCGGACGTCCGGGTCGATACCAGTCGCCCGGCCGGCCGATGCTCATCGCGTAGTCGGCCGGGCCCCACTGGATCATGTCGATGCCGGGCACCGCCAGGATCTCGTCGAGCTGCTCCACGGCCTGCGCCTTCTCGATCATGAGCACGACGACGATCTCCTTGAGCGCCGTGACGTAGTCGACGCCGCCGGCCTGGTCCCAGTAGCTGATGCCGCCGGTCGGCGGCGCCGTACGTCCCCCGCCCGTGCGGCGTGTCCGGGCGGACGACCCGGACGCATTCCCGCGCGTCCTCGACCGTCCGCACGTCCGCGAACAGCACCGACTGGAAGCCTGCGCCGATGGCCCGCTGGGCGAGCCACGACCGCGGCTCCTGGTCGAGCTTGATCATCGTGCCGAGGCCCATGCAGCTCGGCGGCCCGGCAGAAGTCGTCGAGGCCGTGCAGGTCGTACGGGGCGTACTCGCCGGAGAACTCGACGTAGTCGAAGTGCCCGGTGTGGCCCGACGACCTCGACGATCGTCGGCCAGGTGGAGTGGAGGTGCGTCCCGACCGACGGACGCCCGTCGCGCAGCAGCTGCGGAGGCGGTTGGGACGCATCGGCAGCCCCGACGGGGAGCAGGCATCAGACGCTCTCGCCGGATCGCCGGCGGCCGAGCGCTCGGCCGCCTCCAGCATGGACGTGGTGGTGGCGCCCTGGCGACCGCTGACCCACGGGTCGCGGCCCTCGTGCGATGGCCGCCGATCAGGTCGCGCAGCTGCGTCGGCATACGCCTGGAACCGGACCTGGATCGTCGGCGTCGAGCGGGTCGAACGGCGGCTGCTCGAAGATCGTCTGCCAGCCGTCCGGCCGGTCTGGCCAGCCGGACGGTGCCGTACGAGTCGAGCTCGATGACCCCGTCCGAGCCGGTGATGAGCAGCTGCATCGCCGACCCGAGCGCCGGGCGGCGGCAGCTCGTAGGTCAGCCAGACCTGGACCAGCACGCCGTTGTCGAGCGTGTAGGTGGCCATCGAGCTCTGGTCCTCGGGCGGGATGTCCGGTGTAGCTCGCGAACTGGGCGAACGCGAGCATGGCCTCCGACGCCGGTCAGCCAGCGGACGATGTCGCAGGCGTGGGCGCCCCAGTCCATGTACGGCGACACCTGTGCCGCGTTGCGAGTTCCAGTGATCGGCCGGGATGTCCCAGCCCGCATTCGGACCGAAGACCCGGATCATCCGGATCGTCCCGATCCGCCCGGCGTCGATCGACCGCCTTGGCGCGCCATCGGCGCCGCCCGGAAGCGGTGCTGGGAGACGACCGCGAGGCGTACCCCGGCCGCATCGGCGGCGGCGACCATGGCGTCCGCATCGGCCCGCGAGTTGGTCATCGGCTTCTCGACGAGGACGTGCTTGCCGGCCCGCGCCGCGGCCTCGACCTGCGGCCGGTGGGTCGGCGACCGGCGTCGCGATGACCACGGCGTCGATGTCGTCGCGGGCGAGCATGGGCCTCGAGGTCGAGCGCTCGACCCCCTGCTCGCGCGGCGAGCTCGGCTGCACCGCGCCCGCCGCCGACCGCCACGAGGCGTCGCCTCCGGCACCTGGCTGGCGATCACCCGGCCCAGGTCTGGCCCATGAACCCGGACCCGACGACCCCGAATGCCGACGGGCTCGGCCACCGCTCAGCCCCGGCCGCTCGACGCGGCGACGACGGGCGTGATGAGCGTCCCGAGGTCGCCGATCCAGCCGTCCATCACGTCGCCGACCTTGAGGTAGACGTGCCGCTCGCGTCACCGATCCCGTCGAGCGTGCCGCCGGCGATGACGTCGCCGGGCTCGAGGGTCATGAACCGCGACGCGAACGCGATGATCTCCTCGCGGGCTGAAGATCATGTCCGCGGTCGTGCCGTCCTGCCTGTCTTGTCGTTGACCTTGAGCGTCATGTCGCAGGTCTGTTCGGATCGGGCGGATCGAGTCGGTCGTCATGATCCAGGGCCCGAGGCCGCGAAGCCGTCGCCCCACTTGCCGTTGAGCCAGTCGAAGAAGTCGTCCAATCCGACCCGGCTGGCGGCCCTCGACGCCCCACTGCATGGAGCGGGCGGAGATGTCGTTGATGACCGAGTAGCCGGCCACGTAGTCGCGCGCACGCTCGACCGGGATGTCGCGACCGGCGTCCCGATCACGATCGCGAGCTCGAGCTCCCAGTCGAGCGTGTCCGAGGCGGTCGGCAGGGCGACCGCCTCGCCCGGTCCGATGACCGCCGACGACGGCTTGATGAACAGCTTGGGCACGATCTTCGTCTTGTCGACCCGCTGCTCCCCCACCCTCCTCGATGTGGGCCTGGAAGTTGCCGGCGACCGCCAGGAGCTTGCCCGGGCGGCGGATCGGGGCGAGGAGCTGGACCGAGTCGAGCGGCTGGCCGCCGACCGCCGTCGGCCGCCGAGCGGGCCGCAGCGAGCGCGGCCGGGCCGGCCTCGAGCAGCGCCAGCAGGTCGCCGGCCGGGATCCGGCCGCCGCCGGCGTCGACGAGGTCGACGATCCGCTCGCTGCCGGCGTCGCCGATGACCGCACCGGCGCGGGGGTTGCCGTCGGGACCACGGAAGCTGGCAAGACGCATGGGGTTGTCCTCCTCGGGCTGGGTCGGCGGCTAGCGCGCCGGCGTGTCGACTGGGGCTGCGAGCTCCTCGAGCATGACCTTGATGTTGCCGCGCGCCTGCGACATGAGCACGGCCTGGATGATGGCAACCGTCGTCCGCGCCGATTCGGGCGGGCTGGACGGCTGGCGGCCTTCGTCGAGGCAATCGATCATGTCCTGCAGGCCGGCCTGCATGCCCGCCCACGACCAGTGCGGCTTGATCGGGCGGACGGTGGTGACGCCGGGCTTGGTCCGGATGTCCTCGTGGAAGACGGAGTGGACGCGGATGCCCTCGAGATCCACGATGATCCGGCCGTCCTTGCCGGTCAGCGTCACCCCGGTGTCGAGGCCGACCGTGTCCTTGAACCCGGTGAGGTAGGCCCGCACGCCGTTGGCGTAGGCGATGTAGTAGTTGCCGCCCGGCTCGGACGCGGGGTCGTTGCCGCCGTCGCCGGCGTAGGCGATCCCGTAGTCCTCGAACCCCGGCTCGAGCTCCGACCAGACCCACAGCGGCTCGCTGTCGGCCAGGAACCCGACCAGGTCGATCGCGTGCGTGTGGTTGCGGAACAGCATCGAGCGCGGTCCGCCCATCTCGACCACGATCTGCGACAGCCGTCCGATCTCGCCGTTGCGAACCATGCGACGGGCCTCGACGAACTCGGGGAACCATCGCCGCGTGTAGTTGACGTTCATCGTGACGCCCGCCGCCCGGACCGCGTCGACGATGGCATCCGCGTCCTCGAGCGTCGTCGCGATGGGCTTCTCACAGAAGATGCCGCGCGCGCCGGCCTCGATCGCGGCCTCGACGACGCCCCGGTGGAGATGATCGGGCGTCACGACCGCGACGAGCTCCGGGCGTTCGGTGTTGAGCATGTCCCGGTAGTCGTCGTACACCCGGAGCCCCGGGTAGCGGCCGGACCATCGCTCCTGGAACGTCGTGCGCGCGGCCGGCGAGATGTCGCAGCCCGCCACGAGCTCCAGCTCCGGGATGGCCGCCACGGCGGACGCGTGGCTGTACGGGATGGCGGTGCCGAGCGTCGGGTCCGAGGCCGGTCCGGCGAGGTCGGCGGAGATCCAGCTGAGCCCGACGAGGGCGATCCGACGGCTCACGCGAAGGTCCGCCGCGGGATCGCGCTCGACCCGCAGCCCGTCCGCTGGCTCACTGGCCGACCTCCGGCACCCGTCGCCTCCCTCGTCGCCGCGCGGTGTGGACGCGTCCGAGGCGCCCGACTTCGTTGACCCGTAGTGGCGTACAGGTTTAGTATGACAGCCGACAAACAGTATGACTTCACGGACTCGCCGAAAAAGCCGGGTCCCAGCCGCCCTCGCCGCCAAGCCCACGGAGCGTCATGACACCCCAGCCCGATGTGTTGAGCCGACGCGAGCGGGTCTCTGCGTTCGGCGGGAGGAGATCTTCGTGACCGGGACGGCCGACGTGATCGCCGAGAATGCAACCCCGGACGAGGAGCGGCCCGTCGACGTCGAGAGCATCGGCGAGGGCATCCGGCGCGAGCGACTCCGGCGCGGGCTGACGCTCGCCCAGCTGGCATC
Source organism: uncultured Chloroflexia bacterium (assembly GCA_963842695.1). Classification (GTDB taxonomy): domain Bacteria; phylum Chloroflexota; class Limnocylindria; order Limnocylindrales; family CSP1-4; genus SPCO01. The sequence goes on along the minus strand of CAWJHK010000009.1, from coordinate 37,389 downwards.
CCAGGTCAACCTGACGGTCAGTGCACTCAGCCAGATCGAGCGTGGCGCGTCGGATCCGTCGATCAGCTCCCTGCGCCGCATCGCCCAGGCCTTCGACGTCCCGATGTTCCAGTTCATGATCGGCGGCGCGCAGCGCGAGATCGTCGTCCGGCGCGACCGGCGAACGCGGCTCAACTTCCCCGACCGCGTGCTCGAGTACGAGCTGGTCTCGGCCGACACCTCGGGCGAGTTCGAGGTCCTCTCGCTCGCCCTCGCGCCGGGTGGCTCGACCGGGGCGGCACCGACCGGTCACGCCAGCGAGGAATGTGCCGTCGTCCTGACCGGCGAGGTGATCGCCGAGGTGGCCGGCCAGACCTACACCCTGAACGCCGGCGACAGCATCAAGATCCATCGCGAGCTGCTCCACCGGTTCCTCAACGAGACCGACAGCGACGCCGAGGTCCTGATCATCATCAGCCCGCCGACGTTCTGAGACCACCTCACCGGCGGCGGGCCGGGCCCCGAGGGTTGACAGCGTAGCTGTACAATCCGCCGATGATGGAAGCCACACTGCATCAGCCCCTGTCATGACGCTCCCGGCCGAGCGCGAGGCGCCCACCGAGACCGGCCGGGACTGGCGGACCGTCGACACGCCGGCACTCCTCGTCGACCTGGAGCGGCTGGACGCGAACATCGGATCGATGGCCGAGCACGCTCGAGCCGGCGGCGTCGCACTGCGCCCGCATTTCAAGACGCACAAGTCGGTCGCCATCGCACGTCGCCAGCTCGACGCCGGAGCGGTGGGGATCACGGTCGCCACGCTCGACGAGGCCGAGACGCTGGTCGATGGTGGCGTCGTGGCGCCGATCCTCGTCGCCTTCCAGGTCGTGGCGGCCCCGAAGCTGGACCGGGCGATGCGCCTGGCCGGCCGGGTCCCGCTCATCCTCGCCGTCGACAGCACGGACGGGGTCACCCGGCTGTCCGTGGCCGCCGCCTCGGCCGGACGCACCGTCGAGGTCTGGATCGAGATCGACAGTGGGCTGCAGCGGGCAGGGATCGCGCCGGCAGATGCCCCGGCTTTGGCAAGTCAGGTCGCCGCCGAGCCGAACCTCCGGCTGACCGGCATGTTCACCCATGCCGGTCAGTCCTATGCGGCCCGCGACGCCGCCGAGGTCGCGACGATCGCCGCGGCCGAGTCGGCTGCCGTGGTGGAGGCGGCGGCTGCGACCCGGGCGAGCGGGATCCCGATCGAGACGGTCAGCGCCGGGTCGACGCCGACCGCGCGGTTCCTCGACGCGACGTCCGGGCTGACCGAGATCCGGCCCGGGACGTACGTCTTCTACGACGCCCTGCAGGTCGCGCTCGGATCGACCGCCGCGGATCGATGCGCGCTGTCGGTGGCCGCGACGGTCGTCAGCCGGCCGACGAGCGAGCGGGTCGTGATCGACGCCGGGTCCAAGACGCTCGGGCTCGACAAGGGCGCCCACTCGAGCGACCTGCTACCCGACTACGGGCGGCTGGTCGAGGAGGACGGCGCCCTGGTACGGCTGTCGGAGGAGCACGGCGTGCTACGGGTCCCCACGAGCTCGGGACTCGCGATCGGCGACCGGGTCCGGATCGTCCCGAACCACGCCTGCTCGGTGACCAACCTCGGGCGGCGCTTCCATGGCATGCGGGGCGACGTGGTGGTGGAGGTCATCCCGATCGACGCGGCGGGCGGCGTCCACTGACGTCGGGGCGCAGCACGCGCCCGAGCGACGGCCGGACGGGCCGTCCTCCGTCGACCGCGAAGGCACCGCCCACGAGCACGGCCTCCACCCCGATCGCCGCGAGGGTCGGCTGCTCGTAGGTCGCCGCGTCGGCCACCGTGTGCGGGTCGAACAGCACGAGATCCGCCACGGCCCCGGCCACGACCCGGCCGCGGTCGGCCAGGCCGAGCGCCGCCGCCGGCAGCCCGGTCATCCGGTGGATGGCGGCCGGCAGGTCGAGGATCGCCCGCTCGCGCACGTACCGCCCGAGCACCCGCACGAATGTCCCGTAGGCGCGTGGGTGGACCCGGGCGTCGCGGGTGGTGACGCCGAGCTGATCGGACCCGATCGCGGTCGACGGGTGGGCGATGATCGCGTCGACGTCGTCGTCGCCCATCAGGGACACGATCATCATCGTCGCCCCGCGGTCCGTCACCATCGTGTCCAGAGCCAGGGCGAACGGGTCGACGCCACGCGACGCGGCAGCCCGGGCGATCGTCTGGCCCTCGAGCCAGCGCAGGGACGGGTCGACGGCCGCGGCGACCATGATCCCGTCCCAGCCGCCGGTCGCCTCGATGTAGTTTGGCCAGCCCGGCAGGCCGGTCGCGACGTCGGCCGCGATCCGGGCGCGAACCTCCGAGGAGCCGAGGCGCGCGACCAGCGCGTCCGTGCCACCGTCGTGGACCCACGGCGGGAGCAGCTGGGTGAGCAGCGTGCTGCCGGCCGAGTATGGGTAGGCGTCGTTGTGCACGGAGGTGCCCTCCGCGCGTGCCCCGTCGAGGATGGCCAGGGCCTCGCCGGCCCGTCCATGGTTGCGCCGTCCGGCGACCTTCAGGTGCGACACCTCGACCCGCACGCCGAGGCGGCGGCCGATCCGGATCGCCTCGTCGAGCGCCTCGGCGACGTCGTCGTTCTCGTTGCGGATGTGGCTCGCGTACAGCCCGTCGACCTCCGCGAGGGCCTGCCCGACCGCGACGATCTCGTCCGTGCCGGCGTAGGCTCCGGGCGGGTAGACGAGCCCGGTGCTCAGCCCCCAGGCGCCGTCGGCCAGGGCCTGCTCGGCGGCTGCCCGCATCCCGTCGAGCTCGGCCGGGGTCGCCGCGCGCTCCTCCGGGCCGACCACCGACAGCCGCAGCATCCCGTGCCCGACCAGCGGGATGACGTTGACGGCAGGCGCGGCCGCGTCGAGCCGGGCGAGGTACTCCCCGAACGTCCGCCAGCCCCAGTCGAGGTCAGGACCAAGGCCGTGGCATCCGGCCCGTTGCTCGTCGGCGAGTGCCGGCTCCACGGCGAGCGGCGCCGGCGAATACCCACAGTTGCCGATCACCTCGGTGGTCACGCCCTGGGCCAGCGAGTTGATCGCGGCGGGGTAGGACGGGAGCGTGAAGTCCGCGTGCGAATGCATGTCGATGAAGCCCGGGGCCAGCACCAGGCCGCCACCGTCCACGACCCTCGCCGCGTCGGGCTCCGGCCCGCTCGCCGCGATCGCGGCGATCCGTCCGCGTTCGATCGCCACGCTCGCGCGCACCGGAGGACCGCCGGTCCCGTCGATGACGGTCGCACCGCGGATGAGCACGTCGGTCATAGGTGCCGGTCGCTGTCGTCCACAGGTAGAGTGTAGTGGCGACTTGATGATGAAGCCTTGATGTAATAGGCTCGACCGGGAGGAGGGTCCGCGACGCGATGAAGATCGGCCTGTTGCTGCCCCAGGGCTACTTCAGCGAGTTCGCAGGCTGGCAGCCGGCCGCCGCGTGGGAGCGCATCCTCGAGATCGCGCAGCTCGGCGAACGCCTCGGCTTCGACGCCCTGTGGGCCGGCGAGCACACCCTCTCCAAGTGGGACCCGGAGGAGATGGTGTTCGACGGCCTGACCCTCCACACGGCGGTCGCGGCCGCGGTGCCGCGCGTCGACATCGGGTTCGGGGTCATCAACTCGACGTTCCGCAACCCGGCCATGACCGCAAAGATGGCGTCGACCCTCGACACGATCAGCGGCGGACGCCTGATCCTGGGCCTCGGCTGCGGGTTCAAGCCGAGCGAGGCGAGCGCCTTCGGGGCGCCATTCCCGGACATGAAGGAGCGCCTCGCCATCCTCGGCGAGCACTTCGAGATCATCAGCCGGATGACCCGACGGGACGAGCCGCCATTCACCTTCGAAGGCAAGTACGCACGGGTCGAGAACGTCGTCAACGCACCGCGGACGGGCGGCGGCGACCATGTCCGGCTGGCGATCGGCGGCCACGGCAAGAACGTCACGTTCCGCCTCGCGGCCCGGTACTGCGACGAGATCAACGTCGACCTGCCGGCCGAGTCGCTGGGCGAGGCGATGGCCGTACTGGCCGATCGCTGCGACGAGATCGGGCGGGACCCCGCAACGCTCGACATCGTCACCGGCACCAACCCGGCGTGGCCCTATCCGGGCCTCCGGGCGATCGGGCGCCAGCGGCTGATGCAGAAGGAGGATCTGCCGGCCATCATGCCGTACGACTTCGACAACCTCCTGCCCCGCGCCGACGAGATGGCCCAGTGGGTCGAGCTCGGGATCGACAGCATCATCTGCGGGGTGCCCGGGCTGGTCGACACCGATGAGGGCGTCCACGAGCTGATCGACGACCTGCGGACGGCCGGCATCGAGCTGTCGCCCGCGACGGCGAGCGCGTAGGCCGGCCATGCAGGTCGGACTGGTCCTGCCGCAGGGCTACTTCAACGAGTTCGAGGGCTGGGAGCCGGGGCGGGCCTGGGCTCGCATCGTCGAGCTCGCCCGGACCGCGGAGCGGCTGGGCTTCGAGTCCATCTGGACCGGCGAGCACGTGCTCTCGAAGTGGCCCGGCGAATCGATCGCGTTCGACTGCTGGGCGCTGTCATCCGGCCTGGCGCCGCTCGTGCCCCGGGTCGGGATCGGCATGATCGTCCTCAACTCGACGTTCCACAACCCGGCCATCACCGCCAAGGCGGCGTCGACCCTCGATGCGATCAGCGGCGGCCGGCTCACGCTCGGGCTGGGCGCCGGCTTCAAGGAGAACGAGGCCGCCCAGTACGGCCACGACTACCCGGGCCTCAAGGACCGGATGGAGTGGCTGTCGGAGCACTTCGAGATCATCTGGCGGGCGACCCGGCAGGACGAGCCGGGCTTCTCGTTCGACGGGCGATACGCGCGGGTCGAGAACCTCACCAACAGCCCGCGCGCTGCCCGTGCACCCGGGATCAAGCTGCTGATCGGCGGTCACGGCAAGAACTACACGCTGCGTCTCGCGGCGCGCTACTGCGACGAGCTCAACCTCAACGTCTTCCCCGACCAGGTCCCGGAGCTCCTCGAGGTGTTCGGCGAACGCTGCGCGGAGATCGGGCGCGATCCGTCGACGGTCGAGCTCAACTGGGGAACCAACCAGATCATGCGCTACAAGGACCTCAAGGTGACGGGCGGGCAGCGCTTCGCCGAGCCCCATGAGCTGGCCTACCAGGACCCGGAGCGGGTGGCCAACGTCGGCACGAGGGCCGAGGAGCTGGCCGCCTGGAACGAGCTCGGGTTCGATCGCTGCACCGCCGGCATCCCCGGCCTGCACAACACGGACGAGGGGCTGTACGAGTTCATCGACGACTGCCGGACGGCGGGGATCGACTTCTTCGACCGGCAGCCGGCCCCGGTCGCATGACGGTCCGGGTCGGCGTCGTCGGCTCGGGGTTCATGGGCCGGACGTGGGCGCAGGTCGCCGCCGCCCACGCGACCGGTACCTCCCTCGTCGCGGTCACCGGCGGTCGCCGCGCCCCCGGCCTCGCCGCCGACTTCGGGATCCCGCTCGAGCCGACGCTCGATGCGCTCCTGGCCCGCCACGACGTCGATGTCGTCGTGCTCGCCACGCCCCCGGCCGTCCATCTCGCCCAGACGCTGCAGGTGGCCGCGACGGGCCGCCACCTCCTGGTCGAGAAGCCGATGGCGCAGACCGCCACCGAGTGCGCCGAGATGGTCGCCGCCTGTCACGCCGCCGGGGTCCGGCTGTCGGTCGTCTCGCAGCACCGCTTCCGCGACGCCCCCGTCGCCGCCAAGCGGCTGATCGACGACGGTGCGATCGGACGGGTCCGGCATGATCCAGGTCACCGGTGCCGAGGTCGGCTGGTGGGATCTCGCGGCGCGGGGTGACGAATGGAAGCTCGATCCCCGCCAGCAGACCGCGTGGGCCTCGTGGGGCGCCCACACCTGCGACCTCCTTCGCTGGTTCAGCGGCGCCGACGGCGCGCTCGCGTTCGCCCGGATCACGAACTTCTCGGGCGAGCCGCCAGACGTCGGCCAGAGCGCGATGGTCGCCTTCGAGATGACGTCTGGCGTCCTGGTCCAGATCCTGATGAGCTACGAGTTCCCGCCGCCCGGCATCGAGCCGTCGTGGCCGTGGCGGATCGTCGGCGCTGAGGGGATCATCGAGCTCGACCCGTACGCCAGCGTCCGGCTCGGCCGGGGCGACGGCTGGGAGCTCGTCGCCGAGCAGGCGCCGTTCGACCCCCTCGATGCGTCGGACCCGGTCCGGCTGCGTGCGTACGCGCGGCAGCTCGAGGACCTCGTCGCCGCGATCGCCGACGGCCGAGAGCCGCTCGTGTCGGGCGACGAGGGACGGAACACGACAGCCATGCTCGATGCCGCCGAGCGATCGGCCGCCAGCGGGACATCCGCGGCGGTCGCCTGAGCCGAGGAGGCCGACACGATGACCAGCGACCGCGCTACGAGCGCCTGGACGGACCACCCCGGCGGGCCGCTGCGCTATCGCGCGAACTCGCGGTTCGGTGCCGACGGGTTGCCGCCGGGCGCCTGGTTCGGGCGCGTGTCCGCCGCCCTCGAGGCACCGGACGGCACGATCGTCGTCTTCCAGCGCGGACCGTCGATCGAGCCGATCGTGATCCTCGATCGCGACGGCCGCTACCTGCGGTCGTGGGACCAGGGCTTCGGCCTGCCCCACGGCATGCGGCTGACGCCTGACGGCAACCTGTGGCTGACGGATGCCGGGCGGCACCGGGTACTGAAGACGACCCTCGATGGCGAGATCCTGCTGGAGCTCGGGACCGCCGACGTCGCCGGCACGGACGAGCGGACCTTCGACCGGCCGACGGACGTGGCGGTCGCCCGCGACGGCACGATCTACGTCTCGGACGGCTACGGCAACTGCCGGATCGTCGTGTTCGACCCGGACGGGACCTACCGCGGGACGTGGGGGCGGCCGGGCACCGCACCAGGCGAGTTCGACACCCCGCACTCGGTCGCGATCGCGCCGGACGGCACGATCTGGGTCAGCGATCGCGGCAACCTGCGGATCCAGCGGTTCGATGCCGACGGCCGGTACGTCGACGCGTGGACCCACCTCGGCGCGACGCAGTGCTTCGACTTCCACGACGACGAGCTCTGGCTCGTCAGCCACCGGACGATCGGCGAGCTGCTCGGCTGGGACAGCCTCGGCGGACGCCTGATGCGGGTCGACCCGACGACCGGTGACATCGGCGGCTCGCTGCCGATGCCCGGCCACTTCCTCCACCGCGCCCCGTCGGGCGACATCTGGGTGGGTGGCCTGAACGGGACGGTCATCCGCGTGACGAACGACTGGATCGACCAGCCGGGCGAGGACGAGCCGGCACGATGACGTTCCGGGTGGGCGCCCAGATCCTGACCTACGGCTCGACCTGGGACGAGGCGCTGGACACGGTCCGCTCGCTCGACGACCTCGGCTATACGTGGATCTGGGGTCACGACCACCTCTACTCGACCGGCGGCGACCCGTACCAGGGCTTCTTCGAGGGCTGGACCACGCTGGCCGCCTGGGCGCAGGCCACGTCCCGGGCGCGGCTGGGCCTGCTCGTCGGGGCGAACACCTTCCGCAATCCCGGCCTCGTGGCCAAGATGGCCGTCACCGTCGACCACGTCAGCCACGGCCGGTCGATCCTCGGGCTCGGCGCCGGCAACATGGAGTTCGAGGCGCGAGCGCACGGCATCGACCCCGGCCGCACGATGGGCGAGCGGATGGACTGGTTCGAGGAATCGCTGGCGATCGTCGTCGCGCTGCTGGCCGGCGAGGAGGTCACCCACCACTCGGACAAGTACGACTTCGAGGCCGTCCGTCACGCCCCGCAGCCGGTCCAGGCCCGCATCCCGCTGGTCATCGGCGCGTCCGGCGAGAAGCGCGGACTCAGGCTCGTGGCTCGCCACGCCGACATCTGGCAGTGGTTCGCCCCGTTCGACGGCGTGGCGGCGTTCCGCCACAAGGACGAGGTCCTGCGTGCCCACGCGGCGGCCGAGGGTCGCGACCCGGCGACGATCGAGCGGATGCTCGGTGCCAAGCTGATCCTGCGCTCCGACCCGGACGAGGCACAGCGGGTCGCCGAGGAGCTGGTCGCCATCCACCGCTGGGGCCCGTCGGTCTGGGACAGCGTCTGGGCGACGACCCCGGGGCAGGCGGCGGATCGCCTTGTCGAGTTCGTCGAGGCAGGGGCGCACTCGTTCAGCCCGCAGATCGGCTGGCCATTCGACGGCGAGACGATCGAGCGCCTGATCGGCGAGGTCGCGCCCGCCGTCGAGGCCCGCGTCGCCCAGGGTGAGGCGGGCAGGGTGCCCGAAGGGTGATGGCCGTGCCCGGTCTGGACCTCGTGCTGGCCGGGGGTACGGTCATCGACGGGACCGGCGCGCCACGTCGTCGGGTGGACGTCGGCGTGGCTGGGGGACGGATCGTCGCCGTCGGCGATCTTTCGGCGGGAAGGGCCTCCGAACGCATCGATGCCACGGACCGGATCGTGGCGCCGGGCTGGGTGGACCTCCACAGTCACTCCGACCTGACGCTCCTGAGCGACGGCCGCGCGGTCAGCAAGGTCGCCCAGGGAGTGACCACCGAGGTCAACGGCAATTGTGGGATGGGCGGCGTGCCGCTCCCGCCCGCGGTCGCCGACCTCACGCGCGCGTCCAACGCCACGATCGACCCCGACCGGGCCGTGCGCTGGGAGTGGACGGACCTCGCGGGCTACCTACGCGCACTCCATGACACCGGTCTGGCGATCAACACGGCTCCCTTGATCGGTCATCTGGCGTTGCGGATCGCGGTCGCCGGGGAGGCGGCGCGACCCCTCGACGATGCCGAGCGCCGTGCGCTCATCGCCGCCATCGACGCCTGTCTCGACGACGGCGCCGCGGGCGTGTCGACGGGGCTGATGTACCCGCCGGCGATGTCGGCAGACCGGGACGAGCTCGTGGCGATCGGGCGAGCGGTCGCGCGTCACGACCGGCTGTTCGCGATCCACATGCGCAGCTACAGCGACGACCTGCTCGACGCGGTGACCGAGGCGCTCGACGTCGCGCGGGCGAGCGGGTGTCGCCTCCAGGTCTCGCATCTGGCGGTCGCCGGTCGGCGCAACTGGGGAGCGGTGCCGCGCGCGCTCGAGTTGATCGAGGCGGCTCGTTCGGACGGCGTCGACGTCGCCGTGGACATCTATCCGTACATCGCGGGCAGCGCCAATCTCTCGCAGCTGCTTCCGGTCTGGGCCCAGGCCGGCGGCCCGGCGGTCATCGTCGAACGCCTGTCCAGCGCGGAGGAGCGCCGGAAGATCCGGGAGGATTGGCGCGACAGCCTGTTCTTCGGCTGGGACGAGATCGAGGTCTCGTCGTCGGAGCCAGGACTCGAGGAAACGCTCGGCCTGACCGTCCAGGCAGTCGCCGAGGGATGGTCCATGGACCCGAACGAGACCGCGCTCGAATTGATCGCACGCAGCGACAACCGCATCCAGATGGTGGCCTACGGCCGGTCCGAGGACGACCTGCGCGCGGTGCTCACCCACGACCTCACCTCGATCGGGTCCGATGGCCTCGCGATGGATCCGGATGGACCGTCGTCCGCCGGTCGGCCGCATCCGCGATCGTTCGGCTGCTACCCGCGTCTCCTTGGACGGTACGTCCGGGAGGCCGGGCTGCTCACGCTCGAGCGGGCGGTCGAGATGTCGACCTCGCGCCCCGCGGAACGAGCAGGGCTGGCCGATCGCGGTCGGATCGTCGAGGGTGCCGTCGCGGACCTCGTGGTCTTCGACCCGGACACCATCATCGATGCCGCCACGTTCGGGGAACCGACGCTCAGGCCCGTCGGGATCCAGGAGGTCGTCGTGGCCGGGCGGAGAGTCCTCGCGGACGGGCGCCAGGTCGACGCCAGGCGGCCTGGCCAGACGTTGCTCGCGTGAGAAGGGACGAGGCGGCCCGTGGTCGCAGGCCGGCCGTCACGGCGCGAGTCGCCAGGTGATCGAGTTCGGGTTCGCGGTGCCGCCCGGCGACCGGGAGATGGGCCGGGTGGACCCGGCGACGTTCACCGCCGATCTCCAGAACCTGATGGTCGTCGCCGGGCGGATCTTCGACTCGATCTGGGTCTCGGACCACCTGATGGAGGGCGACCGCTACCGGATCGAGCCGTGGACGCAGCTGACCTGGCTGGCGGCTCGCGTGCCGCGCGTCCGGCTCGGCCACAGCGTGCTCGCCAACTCCTACCGCCATCCCGCGCTCATGGCCAAGATGGCCGCCAGCCTCCAGGCGCTGAGCGGCGGCCGGTTCATCCTCGGCTACGGCGCCGGCTGGCTCGAGGATGAGTACCGGGCCTACGGCTATCCGTTCCCATCGACCCGCGAGCGGATCGCCCGGATGGACGAGGCGCTCCGGCTGATCAAGGCGATGTGGACCGATGCGCCGGCGACGTTCGAGGGCGAGTTCTACCGGGTCGACGAGGCGTGGTGCGAGCCCCGGCCCGATCCCCCGCCGCCGATCCTCATCGGCGGCAGCGGCGAGCGATACCTCCTGCGTGCCGTCGCCGAGCATGCCGACTGGTGGCTGTCCTACGGCGACCGCCCTGAGGTCCAGGAGCGCAAGCTGGCGGCCCTGGCCGACCACTGCCGCGACGTCGGGCGCGACCCGGCGACCATCCGCAAGGCGCTGCCCTGGACGGTCTACCTCCATCGCGATCGGGCGACGGCGCGGCGCTGGGCCGGCGATGCGGTCGAGGGCGACCGACCGGCCTTCGCCGGCGACCCGGCCGAGCTGTGCGATCGGATCGCCGAGGCGGCGGACCTCGGCTTCGACATGATCCAGCTCCGCTTCGCCGGGCTGATGGACACGACGGACATCGAGCTGTTCGCCGACGAGGTGCTGCCCCATGTGCGCTGAGATGTGCGCTGACATGTGCGCTGACGACCGGTGGGACGGCCATGGTCGCGGCTGAGTTCGACCGGCCGGCCGGTCATTTGGACGCACCTGCCCTCCCGCCGGTCGCGTTCCCCGAGGCCGGTCGCGCGGAAGCGGACGTCCTCGACGAGGTTCGCACACGGTTCGACGGCGACCGGTACCGGCCGGAGCGGAACTTCGCCATCACCTACTCGGGGATGCCGTCCGCCATCAGCGCGAGGGTCGAGGAGCTGGCGCGGGGCCGGTTCTTCGTCGAGTGGGCGGCGGACACGGAAGCCGGCACCTGGTCGATGGAGCGCGAGGCGGTGGCGATGGTCGCGTCCCTTCTCGGCGACGGGGCGGCGGGCGGGTTCATGACCACCGGCGGCACCGAGTCGAACCTCGCCGCGATGCGCCTGGCTCGCAACACCGGCAACCGCTCCGAGCCGGAGATCGTCGCCCCGGTGACGATGCATTTCAGCTTCCGGCTCGGGGCGGAGATGCTCGGCATCCGGCTCGTCGAGGTCGACGTCGACGACGCCACGTGGCAGCCGCGGATCGAGGACGTCGAGCGCGCCATCACCCCGAACACGGTCGGCCTGGTCTGCTCGGCGCCGGGGGGCAGCTTCGGGGTGCTCGACCCGATCGAGGCCTTCGCCGACCTGGCCCGGCGAACGGGGCTGTACCTCCACGTCGACGCCGCGTTCGGCGGCTTCATCCTGCCGTTCATGCGCGACCTCGGACACGCCGTGCCCGCGTTCGACCTGTCGCTGGCCGGCGTCAGCTCGATCTCGACCGACGGCCACAAGCTCGGCCTGATGCCGATCGCGACCGGGTTCTTCCTGGTCAAGGATCCGGCCCGGCTCGAATCGATCCCGACCGAGCGGACGTTGATCCACACGACGTCGTCGACGAAACCCGGGAGCCGGGCAGCCGCGGCGTGGGCCACCCTCCGCCATCTCGGCCGCGACGGGTACCGGCGATCGACCGCCCACGTGCTGGAGCTGGCCGATCTCATCGCCACCGCGGTCACGGCGATCCCCGGCATGGAGCTGATCGCGCCGCGGACGATCTCGATCGTGGGCTTCACGTCGACGACCATCGACCTCGCGGACGTCCATCGGCTGCTGGCCGAGGACGGCTGGGGCCAGAGCCATGGCGTGATCCGCGGCCGGCCCTTCATCCGACTGTCGATCCACCCGTCGCGCGACGTCGAGCACGCCCGGGCGTTCGTGACGGCGTTCGAGGACGCCGTCCGCGCCGCCCGCCGGACCTGAGCGCGCGATGCTCCGCCTGGTCGGCTACACGGACCGGTTGAGCGCCGCCCCCGGCGACACGATCCGGTTCATGGTCAGCGCGGACCACGACCGGTACGAGACCCGGCTGGTGCGGCTCGTCCACGGCGATACGAACCCCGCCGGGCCCGGCTTCAAACAGGTCCTCGTGCCGTCGACCATCGACGGCGCCCGGCCGGGCCGGCGCCAGGAGCTCGGGAGCGGCTCGTCGGCCACGGTGCCGGTGCCGGCCGGCATGCTGGGCAGTGACTTCACGTTCGCCGTCTTCGTCCAGCCGACGGACCCGGGCGTCCGGGAGCAGGCCATCGCTGCCCGCGGCCGGCCGTACGACGGCGACGGCTGGGCGCTGACCGTCTCGCCGGCCGGCATGCTGGAGGCGGTGATCGGCCGGGCGGGCACCATCACCCGGATCGCCACGGGCGTCGCCATGCCGCGCTGGGGCTGGTCGTTCGTCGCGCTGACCGTCGCGGGCGGGCGGGCGTCGGTCGCGTCCCTCGCCCTGCGCGACCCGGGTGCGGCACGATCGTTGGTCACGATGGGTGAGGACGGCGCGGGCGGCGCGGTCGCCGACGCGGCCGACGCCCTGCACCTCGCCGCCACATCCGAGGGCGATCGGCTGACCCGGTACTTCGACGGCCGCCTGGAACGACCGCGGCTGATCGCCCGGGCGCTGGATGGGCAGGCGCTGACGGCGCTCGCTATGGCCCCGGATGACCTTCACGGGTTCGCGGCAGAGCTCCTCGGCGCCTGGGACTTCAGCCGCGACATGGCCTCCGACCGGATCAGCGACGTGTCCGGTCACGAGCGACACGGAGTGACCGCCAATCTGCCCACCCGGGCCGTCACGGGTCACGATTTCCGCGGCGAAGAGACCGACTGGCGGCGACGACCGGAGGAGTACGGCGCCATCCATTTCCACCGCGACGACCTGGAGGACGCCGGCTGGGCAGCCGACTTCGAGCTGACCGTCCCGCCCGACCTGCCGAGCGGGATCTACGCGGCCTGGCTCCGGGCCGGCGACGACGAGGAGTATCTGCCGTTCACCGTCCGTCCGCCACGCGGGGTGAGCCGTTCGCGGATCGCCGTCCTGATGTCGACGGTGACCTATGCGACCTATGCGAACTTCACCGACATCGGGCGGGACGCCTGGCACGACGAGACCTGGCACCGCGACGCCGTTGCCCAGCCGTTCGCCGACCCGTCGCTGTCCCGGGACGTCTACGGCTACATCGCCGAGCACTCGCTGTACGGCACCTACGACGTCCACGAGGACGGCTCGGGGGTGTGCTACGGGTCGATCCTGCGGCCGATCCTCAACATGCGCCCCAAGTTCCGCTACCGCACCCTCGGCGCGCCGGCGCGCTTCCCGGCGGACCTCTACCAGGTCGACTGGCTGGACCACAAGGGCATCGCGGTCGACTACCTGACCGACCACGACCTGGTCGCCGAGGGCGCCGACCTGCTGCGGCCGTACACGGTCGTCATCTCGAGCTCGCACCACGAGTACTGGACCGCGGCGATGCTCGACGCGCTCGAGGCCTACCTCGACGGCGGCGGCCGGTTCATGTATCTCGGCGGCAACGGCCTGTTCGGGGTGGTCAGCATCGACCCGGAGCGGCCGCACGTGCTCGAGCTCCGGCGCTGGGGGACCGGCTGGCCGTTCGAGATGCCGCCCGCCGAACGGCACCACAGCATGACCGGCGAGCTCGGGGGCACGTGGCGCAACCGCGGCCGTGGACCGCACGCGATCGTCGGGCTGGGGACGGCCGGTGCCGGGTTCGACCGCGGCTCGCCGTACCGCCGCCTGCCCGACAGCCACGATCCGCGGGTCGACTTCATGTTCGAGGGCATCGACGGCGACCTGATCGGCGACGAGCCGAACCTCCAGGTCCGCTGGGGCGCGGCCGGCTACGAGTTCGACCGGGTCGAGCCGGAGCTCGGCTCGCCGGCCACGACCCTCCATCTCGCGACCTCGGTGCGCTTCAACGCGTCGCATCGGTCGATGGTCGACGACGAGATGTACTTCCTCCAGGGCCGCGACGGCGCGCACGTCGGCGATCCGCAGGTCCCCGAGCAGGCGCACCGGTTCGCCCGGGCGGACATGGCGTATCTCGAGTACCCGAACGGCGGTGCCGTGTTCTCGGCGGGTTCGATCTGCTGGCGCGGCTGCCTGTCGGCGAACGACTACGACGGCACCGTGTCGCGGCTCACCGAGAACGTCCTGCGCCGGTTCGCCGACCCGGGCTGGCGTCGACCCGACGCATGAGCCGGATCGAGGTGGCGGACCTCACGACCGTCTGGCAGGCGGATCCCGACGACCCGGCCGGTCACGGCTGCGAGCCGCGCGTGGTGCGGCTCGTGTCCGGCTCGATCGTCCTCAGCCATCGCGTCGGCACGACGCGGGAGGGCGCCGATGGGCGACCGCACCTGGCACGGAGCGACGACGGCGGTGTCACGTGGCGGCAGCTCGGCGCGCCCTTCGGCGATGCGCTGCCGGCCGGCTGGGACCTTCGCGGCTGCGCGCTGGCAGAGACGCGGGACGGCGGCCTGCTGGCGGTCGTGGTGGCACTCGACAAGACGGCGGACCGGCCGCCGTACAACCCGCGGACCGAGGGGCTCGTCGACATCCGGAACCTCGTCGCCCGGTCGGACGACGGCGGCGAGAGCTGGTCCGAGCCGTGGGAGCTGGCCGGCGGCCGGCACGTCCAGCTCGCCAGCCAGGGTCTCCTGGCCCTGCCCGACGGCGGCATCCTGTGCACGTTCGAGACCTTCAAGACCTATGACGACGTGCGTCGGTGGCGATACACCGGTGGCCTGCTGCGCTCCGACGACGACGGCCGGACGTGGGGACCGCCGGTCGTCGCCGCCCGTTCGGATGCCGACCGCGATCCGGACGACACGATGTGGTGGGACCCGCGGATCGCCCGCCTCGCATCGGGCGAGCTCGTCCAGTGCTACTACGCCTTCCGCCACGCGAACCGGACGGAGGGACCGGTCCACATCGCGTGGTCCGGCGACGACGGCGCGACCTGGACCGCGCCGGCCTCGACCGGCCTGCCGGGACAGGCGACCTTCCCGCTGGCGCTGCCCGACGGTCGCCTGGTGGTCTTCCAGCAGCGGCGGGCAGGCGCCCAGGAGATGGTCGCGGTCCCGTCCGCGGACGGCGGTCGGACGTTCGAGCTCGAAAACGAGCGGATCGTCTACCGGCACGACGCCGCCTCGGCCCCCGCCGCCAACGGTTCGCTCAGTGCCTTCGACTACCTGATGTCGATGGACCGGTTCACCTTCGGTCACCCGTGCGGCGTCGTCACCGGGCCGGACGAGGCCCTCGTCTTCTGGTACGCCGGCGGACCGACGCGGACCGCCATCCGCTCCGCCCGCCTGCGGATCGGTCGCTAGTGGCTGGCGCGCCCGCCCGAGATGTCGAAGACCGCACCGGTCGAGAACGAGCACTCGTCCGATGACAGCCAGGCCACGAGGGCAGCGACCTCGGGCGGCTGCCCGACCCGGCCGACCGGGTGCCGGAGCCGCACCTCTTCCTGCAGGTCCGGGCTGATCCTGGCCCAGTTCGCGCTGGCGATCGAGCCCGGGGTGATGGCGTTGACCAGGATCCCGCGCGACGCGACCTCGAACGCCACCGACTTGGTCAGGCCGATGACCCCGGCCTTGGCTGCGGCATACGCCGCGGGGTTGTGCTTGCCCTCCTTGCCCGCGATCGACGAGATGTTGACGATCCGGCCCCAGCCCCGCTCGAGCATCGCCGGCAGCACGGCCCGGCAGCCGTGGAACACGCCGGTCAGGTCGATGTCGATGGTGCGCTGCCAGGCTTCGAGCGGCATCTCCCAGATCGGCACGCTCTCCTCGGCCACGCCCGCGTTGTTGACCATGACGTCGATGCGGCCGGACCAGTCGAGGACGGTCGCGACCATGGCCTCGACCGTCGCGTAGTCGGCCATGTCGACCGCCACGGGGAGCGCCGCGGCGCCCGACGGATCGAGGCGCTCCGCGAGGGCACGGGCCGGCTCGATGGCCACATCGGCCACGACGACCCGGACGCCGTCCCTGACGAACCGCTCAGACATGGCGCTGCCGAGGGCGCCGGCCGCCCCGGTCACGATGGCGACCCGGCGGTCGTCGGACGTCCCGTCGGTCATCGGCGTCGCCTCCCCTGCATGTCGTTCACGGACGCTGGCTGTCGAGGACCGGTGCACCGAGCTCCGAGTGCTCCGCTCCGGTCCCCCGAAGGTCGCCCCGCAGGGTCACGCCGTCGCGCTCGACTGCCAGCGTCGCCAGCTGCGGTCGGATGAACAGCGCGGCGACACCTGCGATGGCGAGCCCGATCCCGCACAGCGCCAGGGCGTGCCGGGCGCCGATCTGCTCGGCTGCGATGCCCACGATCAACCCTCCGACCGGCATCATCCCCCAGTACAGCGTCGCGAACAGACCGACCATCCGGCCGCGCAGTCGCGCCGGCGAGATCGCCTGGGTCAAGGTCAGGTTGGCCGACGCGAACGTGAGGAAGCTGGCGCCGACGACCGACAGCCCGGCGATCGCGAGCGGGACGCCCGGCACGAGCCCGAACGCGGTCAGGCCGATGGCCGCTCCGAACACGCCGCAGAACAGCGCGCGCCCGTGGCCGATGCGGCGCTGGATCGTCTCCAGGGAGACGCCCGCCACGAGACCCCCGATCCCGACCGCCACCATCAGGGCGCCGAGGCCGGCAGCGCCGATGCCGAGCTCCTCCGCGGCGACCGGCAGCATGAAGATGTAGCTCAGGCCGATCGCCCCCGGTGCCACGGCCAGGAGGATCAGCACGCCGAGCGTCGGGTGGCCGATCGCGTAGCGCGACGCCTCCAGGATCGGGCCGAGGAACCCGGCCCTGGCCTGCGCCTCGCGCGGATGGGCCGGCGTCGTCCGCACGCGGAACAGCACCGCGACCGGGACGGCGAACAGGACGGCCGCGACGAAGAACGCGAGCGCCGTGTCGATCGTGGCCAGGAGCAACCCGCCGAGCAGGCCGCCGATGATCCGGGCGACGTTCATGTGCAGGAAGTTGAGGACCGTCGCGCTCGACACCGCCGACGGAGGGACGAGGTCGTTGACGATGGCCATCGTGGCCGGCGCCCCGATCGTCTCGGCGATGCCGAACAGGACGGCGATCCCCAGCAGCACGAGGTACGCCGGCGCGCTGCCGAGGGCGACCACGCCCAGGAGGACGCCGACCCCGGCCAGCGCGACGAAGTTCGCGATGAGCATCGCCCGGGAGCCGAAACGATCGGTCAGGACGCCCGCCTGGGGCATGAGCAGCAGGATCGGCAGACCGGAGACCGAGAACACCAGGCCGACGGCCGCCGCCGAGCCGGTCACCTGGAGCACGTACCAGCCGAGCGCGGCATTGAACAGGAAGATCCCGCTCGTCGCGCACAGCATCGCGGCGATGTAGAAGCGGAAGGGGGCGTACTCGAATGCCGTCCAGCCGACGCGATCGAGTCGCGAGCCGGCCCCGGTCACGACTTGGGCGGTCGATCGGGCCACGGCCCCATTGTAAGTCACACTGGATGTTTGGGGCCGAGTTGCAGTGCTACGCTATCTGGCGATGGGCTACGCGGCATCCACTTCCAGGATCGGCCGGGACGGCATGATCGACCTCCGCTCGGACACGGTCACGCTGCCCTCGCCGGCCATGCGCCGGGCGATGGCCGAGGCCGAGCTCGGCGACGACGTCTTCGGCGAGGACCCGACCGTGCGCGCGCTCGAGGAGCGATCCGCGGAGCTGCTCGGCGCCGAGGCCGGCCTGCTCGTCGCGAGCGGCACGATGGGCAACCTCGTCGGGCTCATGGCCCACGTCCCGCGCGGCGGCGAGATCATCGGTCCGGCCGAGATCCACACGTTCAGCAGCGAGGCTGCCGGGCACGCCGTGATCGCCGGCGCCTCGGTCCGCCCGATCCCGTGGGCGGACGACGGGACGATGGACCTGGCGGCGATCCGCGCCGCGGTGCGCGACCCGGACGACGTCCACGAGCCGGTCACCTCGATGCTGGCCATCGAGAACAGCCACGCGCTGTCGATGGGCCAGCCGCTGCCCCCGGCCTACGTCGCGTCCGTGGCGGACGTGGCGCGCGACATCGGCGTGCCGCTGTTCATCGACGGTGCCCGCCTGTTCAACGCGGCCGTCGCCCTCGGCGTGCCGGCCCGCGACCTCGTCCCGCCGGGCGCCTCGGCGACGTTCTGCCTGTCGAAGAGCCTCGGCTGCCCGGTCGGCTCCGTCGTCGTCGGCGATGCCGCATTCGTCGCGCGCGCGCGACGCGCTCGCAAGATGGTCGGTGGCGGCATGCGGCAGGCCGGGATCATCGCCGCGGCCGGCCTGGTCGCGCTGCAGGACGGCGACGACGGCATGATCGACCGCCTGGCCGACGACCAC
Organism: uncultured Chloroflexia bacterium; assembly: GCA_963842695.1. Taxonomy (GTDB): domain Bacteria; phylum Chloroflexota; class Limnocylindria; order Limnocylindrales; family CSP1-4; genus SPCO01. Next base: position 18,787 of record CAWJHK010000009.1, on the reverse strand, counting down.
GCCAACGCCCGGTACCTCGCCGATGCGCTCGCCGTGATGCCCGGTGTCCGCCGCCTCGACCCGGCCCGGGTGCGCACGAACTTCGTGCTGTTCGGGGTCGGCGACGACGAGGACTGGCCCGACGACGCGGCCGGACGGGAGCGCGTGCTCCGGACCCGGGCCGCGTTCCTGGAGGAGCTCCACGACCACGGCGTCCGGATGATCGAGTATCCCAAGGGCCTCATCCGGGCGATCCCCCACTACGGCATCGAGCGCTCCGACATGGACGCGGCGATCGCCGCCACGCGGGCTGCGCTGGCGGCCATCGGGCTGGCACCGGCCGTCCCGGTCTGATCGTCGGAACCGCGGGCGATCGGCCCGCCCGAGCGCGTTCGGCTCAGGTCTCGCCGGGGCGAGGATAGCCGCTCCCGTCGAGGCGTCCGCTGACCGTGCCCGCGATCCGGTCGATCCGGAGGGTGGCGATCTGCGGCCGGACGAGGAACAGCACGATGCCGCAGGCGATGACCGCCGAGCCGGCCAGGATGACCGCGACGAGCGCGCTGGTGCGTTCGGCGATGAGCCCGCCGGCGAGGGCGCCGAACGGCATCAGGCCCCAGTACAGCAGCGTGAACAGCGAGGTGACCCGGCCGCGCAGCCGAGCCGGCGAGAGCGACTGGACGAGCGACAGGCTCGACGACCCGTAGATCGCGAAGCCGCCCTGGGCCACGCCGATCGCGACGGCCGCGAGGACCAGCGCCCCCGACAGCCCGACCCCGATCAGCCCTGCGCCGATCAGCCCCATCCCGACGAAGATCGTCCGGCCGTGCCCGACGCGTCGCATGAGCGGCTCCGCCGACAGGCCGGCGAGGAGCCCGCCGATCCCGCCACCGACGTACATCAGGCCGATCGCCCCGGGGTTCGCGCCGAGGTCGCGGATGACGACCGGCAGCAGGAACGTATAGGACAGGCCGATCGCACCCGGCGCCACCGACACGAGGATGATCAGCCCGAGCGTCGGGTACCGGCGGGCATAGGACGCCGCCTCGACCAGCGGGCGCATCATCGAATGGTCGGTCGCGCGCGCCACGGTCTCCGTCACCCGCAGGCGACCGATCGGCAGCGCCGGGATGCTCTGCATGAGCCCGGCGACCACGATCGTCAGCGCCGCCGAGGTCACGATGTCGGAGCTGAGCGACCGCGAGGAGCACGCCGCCGACGATCCCGCCGATGATCCGCCCCACGTTGAAGCCGAGGAACGTGAGGGCCACGCCGCTCGAGATGGCCCGCGGCGGGACGAGGTCGTTGACGATCGAGATGAACGCCGGGGCACCGAGGGTCTGGAACGTCGACATCAGGCAGCCGAGCGCGACCAGGGCCCACAGGGGCGAGCTCGCCAGGGCGAGCAGGCCGGTGGCGACGATCGCGGCGCCTGCGCCGGCCAGCGAGAGCACGACCATGCGCTGCGAGCCGAACCGGTCCGCGAGCAGGCCTGCGTGGAGCATGAACAGGGCGAACGGGAGGCTGTACACGAACGACGCGATGCCGACGGCCTGGGCCGACCCGGTGACCTGGAAGATGTAGGTGTTGAGCGCGGCACCGAAGATGAACCAGGACGCGTTCGAGGTCAGGTTCGCGGAGAAGAAGGTCACGAACGGCGGGTAGCCGAGCGCGGTCAGGCCCATCCGCTCGAGGGTGCCGTGACCCGTCTCCCCGGCGGGCTCCGTCTCCCGGCCCGGGCCGGCCACCGGGGCGATGCCCCGTCCGTCCGGGGCAGGAGCCGTCACCTCGACGGTCGGGTCGTCGGTCGCGTCAATCGTCGTAACGCCACTGGAACCGGTCCGGGGTCACGGCGATGAGGACGCGGTCGTCCTTGATGTCCTCCCAGTGCTTCTGGGCGTCCGCCTCGGTCGGCTCGTACTTGCGGATGAGATCGAGGGTCCCCTCCTTCACGTCGCCCTCGACCACCTCGGCCGTGCCGAACACCTGGACGTAGTTGGTCCGCCGGCCCGGGCCGTCGATGCACAGGGTGACCCTCGGATCGCGCTTCGCGTTCTTCACCTTGACGGTCCAGTCGAGCGTGCTGACCCAGAACCGCTCGCCGTCCCACAGGTACCAGTTGGGGGTCAGCTGCGGCCGGCCGTCCTTCATGATCGTGGCGACGATCGCGTGCGGTCGCTCGAGCAGGAAGCTCGTCTGGGCCTCGGTCAGGTCGGCGGTGGTGCCGTCACCCATCGGTTCGTGCCTCCAGGTCCAGGGCGAGGATCGCCGCCTCGACGATATGGTCGGCGTCGATGCCAGCGTAGGCATACAGGTCCGGGATCGTCCCCGACTGCCCGAACGTGTCGACCCCCAGCGGCACGACCGGCGCTCCGAAGACGCCGCCGAGGAACGACAGGGCATGCGACGCGGCGTCGGTGACGGTCACGATCGGGGCGCGCCGCTCGCCGGGCGGGATGAGCGTCCCGAGGTGACCGACGCTGTCCCGTCCGCCGCGGCGCATCGCGTCCAGCCGGCCGCCGTGCTGGCCCGCCGCCAGGCGCTCGGCGGAGCTGACGACGACGAGGTTGGCGGCGATCTCCTCGCGATGAAGCGTCCTGACCGCGGCCACCGCCTCGGGCACGATCGCACCGGACGCGACGACCTGGACGACGGGGCTCCCCGGCGGCAACGCGTCGAGGGCGTCGGCCGCCTCGATCAGCCGGTAGCCCCCGGCCAGCACGGCGTCGCGCCAGCCGTCGAGCCCGAGCCGTGCCTCGACCGGCGCCGCCAGCGACTGGTCGATCGGCCGGGTCGCCAGGCGCAGGTACGTCGCGAACCCGTCGCTGGGTGACAGGCAGCCGCGGATCCCCTCGAGCAGCGTCCAGGCGACCTCGCGCGCGAACACGGGCTCGTAGCCGCGCAGGCCGGGAAGCTCGATCCCGAGCGAGGGCGTGACGGTCGACTGGTGTGCGCCGCCCTCGGGCGCCAGGCTCACCCCCGACGGAGTCCCGACCAGGACGAACCGCGCCTTGACGTAGAGCGCGTAGATCAGCGCGTCGAGGCCGCGGGCGATGAACGGGTCGTAGACGGAGCCGATCGGCGCAAGGCGCTCGCCGAACAGCTCACCGCTCAAGCCGAACTGGCTGAGCCACAGGAACAGGTTCATCTCGCTGATGCCGAGCTCGATGTGGCGGCCGGCCGGTCCAGGCTCCCAGACCAGCGGACGCTTGACGTCGTGGCGATCGGGCCCGGCCTCCGTGGAGAACACGCCGGCGCGGTTGATCCAGCCACCGAGATTGGTCGAGACCGCGACGTCCGGGGCGGCGGTCACGAGGCGTCCACCGATCTCCGGGTCTCGGGCCAGGGCGGCCAGCGTGTCACCGAAGGCCTGCTGGGTGCTGATCGCGGCGGCGATCCGGATGTCCGGCACGGCGATGACGGGCTCGACCGCGGGCGCGATATCGAGCGCCGGGGCGTCGTAGCCGAGCTCGGTCCGTCGGGCGGCCGCGAGTCGTCCTTCGGCCGAGCCGGCGGGGAACCCGGCCCACGCGTCATCGAGGTCGGCGCCCAGGTCGCGTCCCAGACGCTCCACCTGCTCGGGAGCCAGGTGCGCCGAGTGGTTGAGGCTGTCCCCGGCGAACGGCAGCCGCCAACCCTTGATGGTGTAGGCGAAGATGACCGTCGGCCGGCCGGGCTCGGCGTCGGCGGCGCGGAGGGCGCGCTCCAGCTCGGCTTGATCGTGGCCGCCGAGGTCGCCGATCAGCCCCGGCAGGTCGTCGTCCGGCACGTCGCGGACGTTCCTCGCCAGGTCGTCGCGGCTCGTGGGCTCGGCCCCTTCGAGCAATCGCTCGCGGAGCTCCGGCCCGGGCCGCCGGATGAGGATCTGGTAGTCCTCGTTCTCCATGTCGTCGATCCGCCGCCGGAGGGCCTCCCCGCCCGGCAGCGCGAACCGCTCCTGGAGCCGGCGACCGTACTTCGCCTCGATGGCGTGCCAGCCGGCGGCTGCGAACATCCCCTCGACACGGCGGATCCGGATCCCCGGCACGACGCGGTCGAGGCTCTGGCGATTGAGGTCGACGATCATCGTGAAGTTCCCGAGATCGCCCAGCCCTTCCTCCAGGATCGCCTCCCACACGTTGCCCTCGTCGAGCTCGGCGTCGCCCACGAGCGCGACGAACCGCCGCTCCGGCCGGGCGGCGATGGTCTCGCGGAAATGGAGGCGGAGGTAGCGATCGGCCAGCGCGGCGAACATCGGCGCGACCGCTCCCAGGCCGACCGATCCCGTCGAGAAGTCGACCCGGTCGGGGTCCTTGGTCCGCGACGGGTACGACTGCAGCCCGCCGAACGACCGCAGGCGGGTGAGCATCGAGCCATCGAGGTTGCCGAGCAGGTACTGAAGCGCGTGGTAGGCCGGCGAGGCGTGCGGCTTGATCGCGACCAGGTCGCCGGCGCGCAGCCAGCGGAAGTAGAGCGCGGTCAGGATCGAGACGACCGAGGCGCTCGACGCCTGGTGACCGCCGACCTTGATGCCGTCGTGGCTCGGCCGGACGTGGTTCGCCTCGTGGATCATCCGGACCGCGAGCCACAGGATCCGCTCCGCGATCGCGTCGAGCGTCGCGTCGTCATCGATCGCCACGGCGCGATCGACCGCGGTCCCGCGACGCGGACGGGGGCGCGGCCGGACCGGGCGAACCTCCGCGTCGCTGACCGCCACCGTCCGGTTCCCTCCCGTCGCCCGTGTCGTCGCCGTGTCGTCGTCTGACCGCGCCGCGTCCTGTTTATCGGGACGCGGGTCCCATTTCGCTGGTATGCTCACTGTGCCATGCGCAGCCCGACCGGGTCAATCGCCCGGGAGCCGACCCGACCCGCGATCCCTGGCCCGGACGACCCGGGGACGGCTCCCCCGCCGCTGCCCCCGGCGACGACGCCGAGCGGTCCGATGGCCCGCTGGGTCAGGGTCCTCGAGGCCTTCGCGCGGTCGGGCGAATGGGGCGTCCGCGACCTCGCCCGAGCGACCGACATCCCGCGCAGCGCCGCCCACCGGATCCTCCACGACATGGCCGCGCTCGGGCTGCTCGCGCCGGCGGACGAAGCCGGGCGGTTCCGGGTCGGTGCAGACCTGGCGCGGATCGGCCTGCTGGTCGCCGAGCATCTCGACATCCGGCGGGCCGGCAGGCCGTTCCTGGAGCGGGCCTCCGCGGCCATCGGCGAGACGGTCGTCATCGCCGTCTACGATCCCGTCCGCCGCCAGTTCTCGGCGGTCGACGCGGTCGAGACGAGCCACCCGATCCGGTACCTGTGGGAGATCCCTCCGCGATTGGAGCGATCTCCATCTCGGCTCGTCGGGCAAGGGCATCCTCGCGTTCCTGCCACCCGACGAGCAGGCGGTCATCCTCGACCGACTGCCCGACCCGATCCCGGGCCGGACGCCGCTGTCCAAGGGGCGACTGCGCGAGGACCTCGCGGCCGCCCGGCGGCGGGGCTACGTCGTCAGCCACGGCGAGCGGTTCGAGGGCGCGGTCGGCGTCTCGGCACCGGTCCGCGACGCGCGTGGTCGGATCGTCGGCGACCTCATCGCGACCTGGCCGGACAATCGAACCGACGATGCCAAGGAGGCAGCGGCCGGAATCGTCGTCCGGAGCGCCGCCGACGACCTGTCGCGGCGCCTCGGCTGGGCGGGCCACGGACCCGACGACGGCCCAGCGGGATCGGGGCCGCGGGGAGGACACGCATGACGGCGCCGATCCGGATCGGGATCGTCGGGGCCGGACGGATCGTGGCGACCGAGCACGTGCCGCGCTTCCGGGCCATCGACGGCGTGGAGCTGGCCGGCGTCGCCAACCGGTCCGAGGACTCCGCCCGCAGGGCCGCCGACCGGCTCGGCATCGAGCGCACCTACCCGACGTGGCAGGCCCTCGTCGCCGATCCGGCGATCGACGCCGTGCTGGTCGGCGCCTGGCCGGTGCTCCACGCCCCCGTGACGATCGCCGCGCTCGAGGCCGGAATGCACGTCCTGACCGAGGCCCGCATGGCGGCCACCGCCGGCGACGCCCGGGCCATGGTCCACGCCGCCAGGGCCTATCCGGATCGTGTGGCGATGGTCGTGCCCGCGACGTTCTCCGCCTGGGCGGACGCCACGATCGTCCGCGTGCTTCACGATCGGGCCATCGGAGCGGTGCGCCATGTCCAGGTGGGCTGGGACGCCAGCGGACCGGGCGACTCCGGCGACTTCTGGCGCTGGCAGCGCGCCGCGAGCGGAGACAACGTCATGGCGCTCGGCATCCTGGCCGAGGCGATGACCCGCTGGCTCGGCCAGCCGGTGGCCGTCACCGCGGTGACGCGGCTCGGCCCGGCCGAGCGGCCCGGACCGGACGGCCCGATCCCGGCCGACGTCCCCGATCACGTCCTCGCCCTGATCGACTACCCGGACGACGTGACCGCGACGATCGAGATGTCGGCGCGGACGAACGCCATCGCCGCCGACCATGCCACGTTCCACGGCACGACCGGCAGCCTCCTCGTCGACTTCGGCGCGCAGCGGATCGAGATCGTGCGGCCGGACGGCGGACGGGAGCCGGTGGCGGTCCGGGACGAGGACCGTGCCGGCTGGACGGCCGAGATCGACTTCGTCAGCGCGATCCGCGGCGGGCCGTCGGGCGGCCTGACCCACTTCGCGACCGGGCTCGGCTACATGGCCTTCTTGGAAGCCGTCCATCGCTCCGCGGCCGGCGGCTGCCGCACCGTCATCGAGGGAGACGCACCGTGAGGCTGTTGGAGTTCGCGCGCTCGACGATCCTGTTCCGGATCGACCTGGACGTCCTGCCACCGCGGACGCTCAGCCACAAGCCGCCGTTCGCGATGAACAACGCCCGCATCCAGATCGACAGCGTGTGCCGGATCACCGACCGTGCCGGCGGCCGCGTCCACACCTTCGTTCTCGGCGGCGACTGCAAGACCGAGCGGGTCGGGGCGGAGGCAGACCTGTTCCTCGAGCCCAACGCCGACTTCATCCCGATCTTCTCGGACGACGCGTTCATGCACATCAAGACGTTCGCTCGGGCCGGGACCCACGCTCAGGCCTGGCCGCCGGGCTCGGGCGAGCAGAGCGACCGGCTCACCGCGGCGATCGCCGAGACGTTCGTCGACGCCCACCTCGACCTCGTCGAGCGCGAGGGCGAGCCCCTGGCGGACGGCAGGGCCATCGTCGACGCGATCCTCGCCAACGACGTCATCGTCGGGATCCACCGGCTCCGCACGGATCGCTACGACGTCGAGATCGCCTACCCGGCCAGGACGATCAACGCCAACGAGCGCGACATCGTCTACCAGACCGACACCGGCCCGATCCTGTGGCCCGACCTCGAGCGCGACCCGGCCGACCTGCTGACCGGTCTCGAGCTCGCCTTCACGGCGGCCAACGCACCCGACTGGGCGCAGATCATCGTGCGCGGCCGGACGTCGATCGCCGACGGGGTCGAGGTCTACCACTATGGGAAGTCGATCCGGGTGGAGGCCATCGCCAACGAGTTCTACCGGCTCCCCGACAGCGCGCCGGCGACCCGTCGCCGGGTCGACCTGCTGGCGAACGGCTGAACCACCACAGAGAGGGCTGTCATGAAGATCACGGCCATCGAGTCGCGGATCATCGGCTACGACGTCGCGGAGGCGTGGCTGCCCGAGGGTCCGCCCGACGGGCTCCACTCCACCTGGTACGCGTATTCGTTCGACGCGTTCCACACCGACGAGGGTGTCGTCGGGTACACGATGCAGAACACCAACCTGCCGCGATGGCGACAAGATGGCCGACGTCCTGCACTCGGTCTACGCGCCCGAGCTGATCGGCGAGGACCCGCTCGGCCATCGAGTACCTCTGGGCACAAGCTCCGCCGGGTCAACCGCCACGCGTACAACCTGTCGGACGGGATCGCCGGCGTCGATCGACGTCGCGCTCTGGGACATCGCGGCAAGGTCGCCGGCCTGCCGATCGCCACGCTCCTCGGCCTCGCCCGCGAGAAGATGCCCGCCTAGCCGACCGCGCGCAACATCGAGCCGACGCCCGAGACCGTCTACAACGAGGCGAAGCCGGCGCAAGGCGCAGGGCTTCCACGGCTTCAAGATCCAGTTCTGGGACGGCCTCGACCGCGACATCCCGCGCTTCCGCGCCGCACGCGAAGCGGTCGGTGACGGCTACCCGCTCATGCAGGACGCGGCCGGGCATGTACACGTACACCCAGGCGCTCGCCGCCGGCAAGGTCCTCGGCGACCTCAACTACTACTGGTTCGAGGAGCCGATCCCCGATCGCAACCTGTTCCAGCTCCAGCGCCTGACGCGACCAGCTCGACGTGCCGATCCTGGCCGGCGAGACCGTCCGGGTGCACGAGCTCGCCGAGATGATGCGGATGGGCGTCTTCGACATCGCGCGCGGCGACGTGCACCTGAAGGAGGGCATCACCGGGCTGCGACAAGGCGGTCGGCATGGCCGACCTGCTCGGCTTCGACCTCGAGGTCCACGGCATCGACCAGCCGCTGCTCGAGTACGGCCAACCTCCACGTGTCGGCCTGTCGATGACCAACGGCCGCTGGTCGGAGACGTTCCACCCGATCTACGGCCGGGGCCTGAAGGGCGGGCCGCTCGACATCGACGCCGAAGGCTACAAGCACCTCCCGACGGGTCCCGGTCTCGGCGTCGAGCTCGACTGGGACTGGATCGACGACAACACCCGCGCGACGGGCGGACGCCGGCCGCCGTCTGACCGCGCCTACAGACGGACGACCGAGTCCTCGCGCCAGGAGCGCAGGGCGCCGGTTGCCATCGCCACCGCGGCCAGGCCGTCGTGGCCGTCGATGGTCGGCGGCCGGTCGTCCTCGATGGCCTCGACGAGATCGCCGACCTGCGCCGCGAAGCCACGACGGAAGTACGGAGCGTGCTCGTCCCAGGTCGTGTTTGCGTCGGTGAACCGCCCGTCACGGTAGGCGCGGTCCCGGTCGTCGCCGCGCAGGATGTCGACCGCGCCGTAGGCGTGGACGTCGACCACCGCCTCGGTTCCGATGGCCGTGTAGTGCGCCCGTTCGGTGGCTGCCGCGCCCGGGATCTCGTACGACATGAAGAGGCTCGCGAGCAGGCCGCCCGGGAACTCGAACGTGGCCATCCCGGTGAGGTCGAGCATGTCGGTCCGCCGCGACGCGAACCGGGCTGCGACCACGGTCGGCTCCCGGCCGGCGTACCAGCGCACGATGTCGCATCCGTGGCTGCCCCAGTCGAGCCAGGCGCCACCCTCGGCCGGCTCCAGCGGCCAGCCCGTGTTCGGGTAGCCCGGGAACAGCCGGTGGACGTGGATCGCGACCAGGTCGCCCGCGACGCCGTCGCGGATCAGGTCGTGGCCGACCGCCACCGCCTCGAGCCAGCGCGAGATCTTGGCCAGGCTGAGCTTGACCCCGGCCGCATCGCAGGCGTCGATCATCGCCCGGCACTGCTCGACGTCGAGGGCCATCGGCTTCTCGAGCAGGACGTGCTTCCCCGCCGCTGCCGCCGACAGCACGTTGGGCAGGTGGGCGGTATGCGGGGTCGCGATCACGACTACGTCGACGTCGGCGCGGGCCAGCAGCGCGTCGACCGATGGCTCTGCCTCGGCGCCGAACTCGGCGGCCAGCTCCGGCGCCCGCGTGCCACCCGCGACGGCGACGAGCCGTGCTCGTCCGGCCGGCTGCTCGCCGATGGCCACCGCATGGATATGGGCCATCTGCCCGGCCCCGATCATCCCGAACCCGACCGTCATCGCTCTCCCCTTGCGATCGCCCTGGACCCGCCTAGACCGACGTCGCCCCGACGGCGGCGGTCGTCTCGCCGCGCGCGGTCGCGAGGTGCGCCGCCCCGCCGACCGTGATCAGGCCGAGCTCGTTGGCGACGGTGACCATCTGGAACCCCTGCTCGAGGTAGCCACGCGCGACTGCGCCATCCCCGGTGTGCATCCCCGGTGCGACGCCGTGGGCGACGCACGCCGTGCGGATCCGCTCGACCGCCTCGGCGTGGATCCTCGCCTCGTCCGCCGTCCAGTCCTCGGGCCACGCGGACAGCCCGAGGCCGAGCGCGAGGTCGCCGGGACCGATGTAGATGGCGTCGACCCCCGGCGTGGCCGCGATGGCATCGACGTTCCGGAGGCCCTCCGCCGTCTCGATCATGACGACGCAGGCGGCCTCGTCGAGCGCATCGAGCCGGTCGGATGCGTGGACGAAGGCGCCGCGCAACGGGCCGACGGACCGTCGCCCGCGCGGCGGGAAGTGGACGGCCTCGGCCGCCGCCGCGGCCTCGTCTGCGCTGCCGACCATCGGGACGACGATGGCGACCGCGCCGACGTCGAGCGCGAACCCGATCATCGCGAAGTCGTTGGCCGGGACACGCGTCGTTGGCGCGACGCCGTAGAGCTCGATCGCCCGGAAGACCGAGGCGAGCGTCGAGCTGTCGGCGAAGCCGTGCTGCTGGTCGACGCAGATCTCGTCGAAGCCGCCGCGGGCGAGGTACTCGGCGATCTGGGGATCGGCGGTCGTGAGCCAGCCGCCGAGGCTGGGCTTGCCGGCACGCCACAGGGCGAGGAGCGGGTTCACCGACGTCATGCCGCGTCTCCGTGGAGCTCAAGGGCTGGATTGTCGACAATCCGGAGCATACGCCCGGCTCGGACGAGGCCGCACGACGGTCGCGTCCCCGGCCTTGTCACGCCTGGGAGATCCAGCGCCGGAGCAGCGCGTCGTGGCGAAACCCGATCCGGGCGTAGACGCCGCGGCCCATTCGCGACGCGGTCAGCGTCGCCTGCCGGGCGCCCTCGCCCGCCGCGAGATCGAGCACCGCCAGCGTCGCCTGCGTCCCCAGGCCGCGGTTCCGCGCGGCCGGGACCGTTCCGACGTTCGTGACGAACGCATGGCCGGCCGCCTGGAACAGCGAGGCGCACGCCACCGGCTCGCCGCCGAGGCGCACGACGACGTGGCGGATCGCCCCGCCCAGCCCGACGTCCGGCCGGCGGTACAGCTCCGCCCAGGCGCTCGATCGCCCGTCGTCGCTCCAGCCATAGGCGCCGGCCATCACGGACAGGAAGGTCGTCGATGCCGGCCTGGTCGGTCACGATCGCCACGTCGCCGGTGACGGCGGGGCGGTCCGGCGCGGCCAGATCGAGCACCATCCCGTACTCGGCATCGGCCTCGACGAACCCGCGCGCGACGAGCCGCCGGGGCAGGTCGGCCGGCGTCGTCGAGGGGCCGACCCACCACGTCGCCGGTGCCGACCCGCGAGCTCGCAGGGCACCGTCGAGGTCGTCGATCCGCGCCTCGATCCCCTCGTCGGGTCCCACGAGCGCGGCGCGGAGGACGTGGTTGAGGCCCTCGAGCGGCCGCGCGCCGGCGACCCAGGTCGCGTCCGGATCACGGTGGACCTCGGCGCCCGGCAACCGGCCGATGATGGCGAGCGCTGCCTCGAGCGCTGCCTCGGAGGCGGTCAAGCGGACCGGACCCCGGCGGCCTCCACCACGGTCGTCGCGATGGCGTGGTGGCGCAGGTACGCCTCGTCGATCTCGACGCCGAGCCCGGGACCGTCGGGGATCGACGCCCAGCCGTCCGCGAACGGCAGCGGCGTTGCGAGGAGGCCGGTGCGATGCGGGTTGTCGTCCACGCCGACCTCGAGGAACAGCTCGTCAGAGGCCGGCGACAGGGTCGGGTTCGGCAGGCAGGCCAGCACCTGCAGGCCCGCGGCGATGCCGATGGCGTTGTTCGAGGTGTGGGGCATCGCCGCGATCGACTGGACGGCGGCGAGCTCGGCGATCCATAGCGTCTCGGCGATCCCGCCGCAGATGACCGGCTCGGGCTGGACGATGTCGACGGCCCGCCGGCCGAGGAGCTCGATGGCGGCGCTCCGGGTCTGCAGGATCTCGCCACCGGCGAGGGCGATGTCGAGCGCGGCGGCCATCTGCTCGTAGCCCGCGTACAGCTCGCGCTGGCGCATCGGCTCCTCGAACCAGATGAACCCGAGCGACTCGAGGACGCGCCCCATCTCAAGGGCGCGCGGCAGCGTGTAGCCGGCGTTGCCGTCGGCCATCAGGACCACGCCATCGGGCAGGTCGGCGCGGATCTTCTCGAGGAGCGCGGCCTCGTGGGCCACGGGATAGCGTCCGACCCGGAACTTCATCGCAGTGAAGCCGGCTTCGAGGACGCGAGCGACGTCGCCCGGCCAGGTGTCCGCGGGGTCGACCCCTTCGACATAGCCACCGAAGGCGGCGTACAGGCGAACCCTGTCGCGAACCGGACCGCCGAACGACGCGGCCACCGACACGCCCAGCTGGCGGGCCCGGAGGTCCTCGATGGCGATCGTCAGGGCGGACGCGGCGTACGGGTGCTCGGCCGACCAGCGGATGTCGACGGCGAGCTGGCGGGCGGCCAGCGCGGACCGACCGAGGACGACCGGCCCGACCGCCTCGAGGATCGCCGCGATCCCGGGCACCGCGTACGTCTCGCCCCAGCCCGACCGGCCGTCGCTGTCGGTCACCTTGACCAGGATGTACTCGTGGCTGCTCGACAGCGCGATCGACGGCCCGGTCCGCGGGTCCAGCGTGTGGCTGACGTGGAAGGTCTCGACCCGCTCGATGCTCCGGCCCTCGTCCGTGCCGCTCATCGTCAGTTTCCCTTCTCGCTCACGCGTATTCCACGACGCCGGGCTGGTACGGGTAGCGCTCGTCGAAGTCCGGCGGAGAGCGTGATGCCGAGACCCGGCGCCGACGGTCGCTCGATGAACCCGTCGGCGAGCGTGACCGGCACGGTCAGCAGCTCGGATCGGACGTTGTCCGGGGCGAGGACGTACTCCACGAACCGGGCGTTGGGGCTGGCGAAGGCGACGTGCAGGTTGGCCATGAAGCCCGGGCCGATGGCCGCGCCGGTGTGGACGATGAGGCCGACGTGGCGCGACTCGGCCATGCGGGCGACGTCGCGCGTCACCCCGACGCCGCCGACGTGGGTGGCGTCCGGCTGGACGTAGTCGAGCGCATCCAGGTCGAGGAAGCGCCGGAACTCGTCGACCCCGGTCAGGCACTCCCCACCAGCGATCGGCACGCGCGTCGCCCGCCGGAGCGCCGCATAGCCCTCGGGGTCGTCGTATCGAAGCGGTTCCTCCATGAACAGGAGGTCGAACGGCTCGAGCGCCACGGCCAGGTCGAGGGCGGTCGATCGCGACCACGGCTCGCGGACCTGGACCGCATGGCAGTCCGTGGCCAGCTCGATGTCCGGTCCGAGCGCGTCGCGCAGTGCCCCGAACTTCGCGCGCTCGTCGGCGACCCGCGCCGCCGTACGAACCGGCGTACCAGGTCCCGTACGGCGGCGTTCCCGGCGCCGTGGTGTAGCCACCCGGCCGGCCGTCGAAGCCGGTCCCGATCTTGAGGCCCCGGAACCCGAGCGAGCCGTACAGCCGAGCCTGATCGACGGCTTTCTCGAGCGGCCACGCGCCGGTGCCACCCGACGCGTAGAGCGGCAGACGGTCGTGGGCAGGCCCGCCCAGGAGCTCGTGGACCGGCCGGCCGAGCGCCTTGCCGGCGATGTCCCACAGGGCCATCTCGAGGCCCGACAGCACGGACAGCCCGATCCCGACGCGTCCCCACCACAGCGAGCGCTGGTACAGCTCGCGGAAGGTCGCCTCGGGCTGGCTCGGGTCGAGACCGAGGCCCATCAGCAGGCCGCCGTGATAGTCGACGATCGGTGCGACGACCTCGGCGTGGAAGTAGCCCATGATCGTCTCGCCGACGCCGGAGATGCCCTCATCCGTGTCGACCACGACGAGCGCCGCGGTCCGCTCGAACCGCTCGTTCGGGGACCCAGAACGGGTCGCCGGTCCAGGGCGCCGTCACGAGGACGGTGCGGACACCCGTCACCCGCACGGGATCGACCTCAGCCGGCGGCGTCGACGACGATGTCGCGCGGGACGGCGGTCGCGTCGGCGATGCCGCACATCCCGGCGTCGTCCGCGAGTTCCTCGCGAGAACGTCGAGCACGCGCGCGACACCGTCCGCGCCGGCCGACCGCCAGCCCCACATGACGGGTCGGCCGACGAGCACGGCACGCGCGCCGAGCGCGAGGGCGATCGAGCATGTCGCCGCCGGTCCGGACGCCGCCATCGAGGTAGACCTCCAGGTCGCCGGCGCCCTCGACGACGTCCGGCAGGGCGTCCAGCGTCGAGATCGAGCGCGCGAGCTGCCGGCCGCCGTGGTTCGACACGATGATCCCGCTCGCGCCGGCGTCGACCGCCCGGGCCGCGTCGTCGCCGGTCATGATCCCCTTCGGCACGATCGGCAGCGAGGTCACCGACCGCAGCCAGGCGAGGTACTCCCAGGTGTTCGAGGCGATCAGCCCGGGCGAGCTCTCGAAGTGGGCGAACTTCGCCCCGGCGGGCAGCCGGAAGCCGATCTGCGGGGACGTGTGGTTGACCTCGACCGCGGTGTTGACGAGCGGCACGATCGCGCGGACGCCGGCTGCCTCGGCGCGGCCGATGACCGCGGCCAGGGCATCGCGATCGTCCCAGTTGTAGAGCTGGAACCAGAGCGGCAGGCTCGGCTGGGCGGCGGCGATGTCGTCGATGCTCGTCGTCGCGTTGACGGCGACCGTCATGAGGCTGCCGGCTCGGGCGGCACCCTCGGCCATCGCCAGCTCGCCGTCGGGGTGGACCGCCCGCTGGAGGCCCATCGGCCCGACGATCACCGGCGCCGCGACCGTCGCGCCGAGCACGGTCGTCGCGGTCCTGACCGCGGCGACGTCGACGAGCACGCGCGAGCGCAGCCGTCGCCGGCCGAAGGCGGCCTCGTTGTCAGCCGCGAAGTCCGGGCCGGTCCCGGAACGGATCCATTCGTATGTCGGCGTGCCGATAACGTGCGCGCCACGTCGCCGTAAACCCGTGGGTCGCAGGCGCGCCACGAGCGGATCGGTCATCGGGGCACTCGGAAGCGACGCATCGGAAGCCTCGTGCGGGAGATGGACGGGCCTGTCGGAACATGTAGATTGTCAACAATCTAGGGTCTGGCCGGGCGAGTCAAGCCGAGCGGGCCGGACTGAACGGAGAGGCTTCCGTGAGCGTCGTGGCGAACCTCCCACCCGTCGAGCGGCGAGTCCTCCGTCACGAGATCCTGCTCGGGCTTCGGACCGGGATCCTGAACGGCGATATCGCACCCGGGACGCGGCTGCTCGAGATCCCTCTGGCGACCGAGCTCGGGGTGTCGCCGCGGCCCGATTCGCGAGGCGCTTCGCCAGCTCGAGCAGGAGGGACTCGTCGAGTTCTTCCCGCACCGTGGCGCGGTCGTCGTGGGCGTCGCGGACAGCGAGGTCGAGACGATCTACGGGATCCGCGCGCTGCTCGAGGGGCGAGCCTTCGCGAAGGCCTGCCGCGTCACCGACGAGGACGATCGACGCCCTCGCCGAGATGGTCGAGAAGATGATCGAGGCGAGCGAGGCCGGCGACTTCCTGCCGTCACCGAGCTCGACATGCATTTCCACGGTCGCGTCGTCGAGCTGTCCGGGTTCCCGTACCTGCGTCGCCTGTGGGCCAACATCGACGGCGTCGTCCGCTTCGCCGACGAGCGACGCGGGCCGGCCCGAGCTCGCCGATGCCGGCCACCGCGCGGCGTCGGCTGATCGAGCCGTCGATCGAGCACCGCGACCTGTCGACGCGCTCCGGAGCCGGCGACCCGCGACGGCCGCCAGGCCGCCGCGGCCCACATCAATCGCGGCCTCGAGCGAGTCCACGACAACAGCGCCGATGATCGACCGGGCCGAGGTGCTCGTGCCTCACCCACCCGCTGTCGCGCACGAGGCTGTTCGGGACCGGCTCCAACGTCACCCGCGATTTGATCGTCGTCCGGCTCGAGGACGGCGACGGACGGGTCGGCTGGGGCGAGACGTACCTGGTCGACGGAGCGGTCGACGCCGCCACGGAGATGACCGGGCGCGTGGCCGGCATGGATCCCGAGCAGGCCGCGGACGCCCTGATCGCCCTCCCGCACGCCCACCGCTGGGCGCTCGGGGCGGTGTCGATGGCCGTCGACGACCTGCGGGCACGGGTTCGCGGCGTCCCGGTCTCGGACCTCTACGGCCCGCGACGGCGCGACCAGGTGCGCGCCTACGCATCGAGCCGCGGGTACCTCGGTGGGCTGTCGCCGGCGGCCGCCTGGACGCGACGAGGTGGCGACGACCTGGGAGGGCGGCTTCCGCGCGATGAAGCTCCGCATCGGGCGCTATCCCGTCGACGACGAGATCGAGGCGATCGAACGGGTCGTCGCGGCCGCCCCGCCGATGACCTGGATGGCGGATGGCAACGGCGCCTTCGACCTGGACGAGAGCCGGCGGCTGGCGGCGGCACTCGAGGCCCTCCGCTTCCGGTGGCTGGAGGAGCCGCTGCCGACCGACGACTACGCGGCCTATGCCCCGTTGGCCGGGGAGCTGTCGATCCCGCTGGCGGGCGGTGAGATCCTCGAGTCGGCCGCTGACGCCGAGCCGTTCCTGCGTGCCGGATCGTTCGACCTCGTGCAGCCGGATGTCTCGATCTGCGGGGGGATCGGCGGGGTCCTCGCCATCGCGGCCGCGGCCACCGCTGCCGGTCGGTTCGCGGTCCCCCACGCGTGCAGCGGCGCGATCTCCCTCGCGGCCACCCTCCACATCCTCGCCGTGTTGGACCTGCCGCCCGACGCACCGTCGTGGGCCGAGCCCATCCTCGAGCACGACGTCGGCGAGAACCCGATCCGGACCGACATCCTGGCGGAGCCGCTCACGCTCGACGACGGCTGGATGAGGATCCCCGACGGACCCGGCCTCGGCATCGACGTCGACGAGGTCGCCCTCCGCCGCCTGGTGGCATGACGGCGGGCGACGACCAGGCCGCGGCGAGCGATCGTGCCGACGCCGCGGCGCTGGACGCGAACTTCTCCGGAGCTGATCCGCTGGTATGCCTCGCGACCGGGTGGCGAGATCCTCGCCCGAGCCGACGTGACCGCCTGCTCCACCGGGCTCGCCTTCCGGGCGATCAACGGCGCGGTGGACATCGACTTCGACCCGGCGTCGGCCGACGCACGGATCGCCGAGGTCGGCGGATGGTTCGGAGCGCGCGGGCTGCCGTGGCGCTGGCTGGTCGGTTCCGACCAGCCGGCCGGCCGACCTCGGCGACCGGCTCCGGGCGGCCGGGTACGACCTCGTGGGCGACAGCGCGGGCATGGCCCTCGACCTCGCCGAGTTCGCGGCGGAGCCGTCGCCGGCCGGCGTCGAGATCGAGACCGTCGACACGATCGGGGGCCTCGACGCCTGGGCCGAGATCCAGCGACGAGCGCTCGCGCTCGACGCGACCCGGACGCAGGCCTGGCGCGATGCGCATGACCGGGCGCTGAGCGCCGCTGTCCCGTTGCGCGACTGGATCGCCCGGCTCGACGGCAGGCCGGTCGCAGCCGCGGCGCTGTTCATCGGTGGCCGGGTCGCCGGCATCTACAACGTCGCGACGGTTCCGGAGGCCCGCGGCCTGGGCATCGGCCGGGCGGTCACTGCGGCAGCCCTCGAGGAGGCCGTCGCGCGCGGGCTTCACACGGCCGTTCTCGGCGCCTCCGACCTGGGTTACCCCGTCTACCGGCGGCTCGGCTTCCGCGACGTCTCGCGCCTGCGGTCGTACGCGCTCGCCGAGCCCGAGCCCGGCTGACGCCGACGGCCGCGCCGGCCCGGGCGAACCTCAGGGACCGGCCCGGTACGTGTCCTCGCCGGCCGACCGCAGGGCGAACGCCATGGCCGGGGTGTTCCAGGCGATCCCGGCCCGGCCGGCGCGATCGAGCGTGATCAGTCCGCCGAGGCCGCGCGTCCGTTCGAGGGTCGTGAGGGCCCGGTCGGCCGCCGCCTGGGCATCCAGCCCGCCACCCATCAGGTCGGCCGCAGTCTTGGCCAGGACGACCGGGATGATCCGCTCGCCGTGGCCCGTGGTCGACGCCGCACCGGTGGTGTTGTCCGCGTACAGGCCCGCGCCGATGAACGGTGAGTCCCCGCCCTGCCGGGCGGCTTGAACGGCATCCCGCCGGTCGAGGTGCCGGCGGCGAGGTCACCGGCCCGGTCGAGTGCGATCGCGCCGACCGTGTCGTGCCCGAACATCGTCTCGACCCAGTTCGGGTCGGGATGCGCCCGGCGCTCTTCCCAGATCGCCCGCTCGTGCTCGGACACCAGGTCATCCGGATCGCACGTCTCGACGCCCGCCCGCACAGCGAACTGGTGCGCCCCGGCGCCGGTGAGCACAGCAAGCGGGCTCTCGAGCACCCGCCGGGCGAGCGTGATCGCGTGGGGGATGCCGCGGACCGACACGACCGAGCCGACCCGGAGCGCCGATCCGTCCGATCATCCCGGCGTCGAGCTCGATGAAGCCTTCCTCGCTGAGTGCCGAGCCGCGCCCGGCGCCGAAGATCCCGGATCCCTCGAGCTCGTGGACGGCCCGCTCGACCGCGTCGAGAGCCGTCCCACCTTCGTCGAGCACCTGCCAGCCGGCGCGAGCGGCCGCCAGGAAGCCCTCGGTGGATAGCGGCCGTGCTCGGGCGGCGCGATGTCGAAGGCGCCGCCGTGCACCGCGATCGCCGGTGGCATGCGCGTGGCTCGTCACGTGGCCGAGGGACCTCGGCGACCGTGCCGGTCGCCTTCAGGCCGTGGCCGGTCATCGCCAGCACGACCGTCCCCGTCACGGCACCGGCCACCGATCGCGCCAGGCCCGCGTGCGCCGCAGCAGACGTCGGCTCGACGAACAGGCCCTGCGCGAACAGCCGGCGCATCGACACTGACGGATCTCGTCATCGCTGACCG
>CAWJHK010000008.1:0-289399 GCA_963842695.1 uncultured Chloroflexia bacterium | reverse complement strand
ACCACACCAGGAAAAGGGGGCGGCCGGGACATGGTGCAGCTGAAGAGCATCCTCGTCGACATCGATGCGTCCGTGCCCGCGCACCCGGCACTCGACCGCGCCATTCCTCTGGCGCGCGCCTCAGGCGCCAGGCTCACCATCACCGATGTGATCACCGTTCCTTCACACGCGCGCCGCTACTTGCCGGACAACGTCGAAGAAGATCTGATCAGGCAACGTCGTGACCAGTTGAATCGCATCGCAGATGCGCTACCGGACGTGCAGACGGCGACGACGCTGCTGGTCGGCCGGCCAGCCACGGTCCTCATCCACGAGGTGCTGCGCTCGAACCACGATCTGGTCATGCGCTCGCATGCCCGCGATCAGGCCCTCGCCGGGCCGGACGGGTTCGGGGCCGTGGATATGGAGTTGCTGCGCAAGTGCCCGTGCCCGGTATTGCTCGTGAGGCACGGCGGCAGAGAACCCCATCCCCAGATCGTCGGAGCGGTCAACGCCAGTACTGACGATGCGGCCGAGCGCGCGTTGAATACCAAGATCGTCGAGTGGACGCTGCTGTTGGCGTCCCTCGACGGAGGCCGGCCGACGCTCCTCAACGCCTGGGCCCCTTTCGCCGACCGCATGGTCCGCAGCTACGCGACCGACGACGCCTTTGCCGCGTACGTCGACAAGGTGCGACAGGGCACCGCGTCGGACCTCAACGAGTTGGCGGCCTCGTTTGGCGATCGCACGTCCGGAGTGTCGGTCATCCACCGCCGAGGGGAGCCCGAAGTGGTCATCCCCGAGTTCGTCGTGGGACAAGGCACAGACCTCGTGGTGATGGGAACGGTTGCGCGCGGAGGGATCGCCGGCCTGCTCATCGGCAACACGGCCGAACGCGTGCTCAGGCGGCTGCCCTGCTCCGTACTCGCCGTGAAGCCGGACGGATTCGTCAGCCCCGTGACCCTCCCGGTCGCGTAACAGCGTTCATGCGCTCAGTGAGTGAATCTGTTGAGCGAAGGCGCACGTCTCCCGGTGGGAGATCGGCGCGCGCTGTCGGCGGGGCGAAGCCCCCCGGATAGCACGAGCCTACGGCCACTCCGCTACCGTGCCCGGCAGCTCGCCGAAGAATCGCCATCGGCGCACGCTTTCATCCCGTCGATGCGCGCGCGAACGGCTTTGGCGAAGCAGGCGTTCTCCTCGGGCGTCGCCCCGCTGGCCTCGAGGCCGACACGGAGCTGATCGTCGGTGATGCGGCCGAGATATTGAAGCAGCCAGCGCACATCGCCGCGGCTGATGCCACCGCGAAAATCCTCCGTGTGCTGTCCGGAGTAGCCCCAGACGAGGCTGTCGCCGGCGATCCCGCGGAGGAAGTTCGGCGTCTGCTGCTGATAGCCCTTGCAGTCCCATTTCGCGCGCGTCACGTAGCCGCCCCACTTGCCCATGGTGGCGCCCCAGTCGGTGATGAGATAGCGCGCCTCGCCTGCCTCCTGATAGACGGCCGTGTTCGACCCGCGGTTGACGTCGCGCACGTCCTTGTTGTCCCAGTCCGAGAGCAGCATCATGATCACCTTGAGGCCGTTGAGCTCCTTCGTGCCGAGAAACGGATTCTGCAGCCAGTGCCAGCTGTGCTGCGCGTCGAACTTCACGACCTCTTTGCCCGTGCGCCGCTCGAACCGCGCGTCACGAAACGTCCCGTCCGCGTTGACGGAACGTCTGGCGCGGGTCAGCGAAGTGACGCCGTTGACCTTCCCGTGACCGACGAAATAGTCCGATTCGACGAAATAGCCGGCCGCCCAGACGATGCGCGTGGCGAATGTTTCGGCCTTGACCTCCGGGCCGAACTTGACCGACCACTTCACGCCGTTGGCGTCCGTCACCCTGATTTTCGGATTCGTGCCGCTGAGCACCTCCGCCTCGAACGTGAGCGGTGGTACCGGAGCCCCGTCACGCCCTCCGACGCCGCCGACGAAATCGAGCAGTTCGACCGCACCGGGATCGTGCCAGACAACAGGCACGGCTGGCGGCACCGGTACGGTGACGGTCGTGCCCGGCACCTGCGGTTGGCGCTCGCCTCCCAGGGGGAACGCCCTCCAGCTCAGGATCAATACGACCAGTAACCGGCATGAAGGAGCGATGTCGTGAAGTCTGCCGCATGTGCGTGCCGGTGCCTCCCATGTCTCGGCTGATTATCCTGCCGAAGGGCCGGGCGATCAGTGGTCATCTTGCCGGGAGATTACAATTTACACGTGTCGCTCCATGGCTTCGTCCGGACGCGCCGATTCCGCATCCTCAACCGCTCGTGCGCGATCGTCTCGGTCGTGTGCTTCGCCATCCTCACGTGGCAGGCGCCGGCGGAGCGTCGAGGCGCGCTCGGCCTCCTGACCGCCCTGGCGGTCGCCGGGGCCGCCGCCACGTGGCACCAGACCCGAGACACCGCCGCCGACAAGCCGTCCACGCGCAAGTAGACCAGCGACGGCCCCGCGGTTCCGACGCTGGTCAGCGCGCCTCCTGGTGCCGCGCCGCCGTCCGCCCCGTCAGCGCGTCGAACGCATGCTTCGCCAGCATGCCGAGGCCGAGGAACGGCAGGAACATCGCGAACGCGCCACCCATCGCCGGCGCGACCACGAGGAGCACCGGCCAGGGAATCCGGTTGTAGACGGTCCCGGCCGGGCCGGCGAGCACGCCCCCCTCCGCCGGAATGACTTCCGCCGCCCACTTGCCGCGGTTCCAGTAGAACCCCGCCTTCACCGTCTCGCCGCCTGTGTATCTCGTCATGACCCACCGCCTTTCGTGATTGCAGAATAGGTCCTCGCGGCGCCGGGGAAAATCGGGAATGCACCCGATTCCGATCGGGAAAAGCCCTCCGATACCCGATACCCGATACCCGATACCCGATACCCGATACCCGATACCCGATATCCGATATCCGATATCCGATATCCGATATCCCAAGGACTGCGCTTCGCTTGACATGCGGCAGCCAGCGCGAATATATTCGCTGTGCGCGAAATTTTTCGCCCTTTCAGCGACGGAGCCGCCGCAGTGCCCCGAACGCGCACCCGAACCTGACCCGCCGCGAAGCCCAGATCATGGAAATCCTTCACCGCCGCCGCCGCGCGACGGTGGAAGAGATCCGCTCCGAGCTGCCGGACGCGCCCGGCCCGTCCAGCGTCCGCAAGCTGCTCGAGATCATGATCGACCGCCGCCTGCTGGCCCGCGAATACGACGGCCCGCGCTTCGTCTACTTCCCCGCCGCCACGCCCGAAGACGCGAGCCGGTCCGCGCTCAAGCAGCTCGTCCGCACGTTCTTCGACAACTCACCCGGATCGGCCGCCGCGGCGCTGCTCGACATGAGCGGCGAGCCGCTGTCCGACGAAGAATACAAACGGTTGAGCGCCCTGCTCAAGCGCGGACGCGAGTCAGGAGGCACGCGATGAATGCCCACTCGCCTCGACGTCATCGTCAAAGCGTCGGCGCTGCTGGCCGCGGCGGCGCTCGTCGACGCGGTGCTGCGCCGGCGCGGATCGGCGGCCACGCGATACCTCGTCTGGTCGCTGACGATGGCGGCGCTGCTGGTCCTGCCGATCGCCTCGTCCGTGCTGCCGCCCTGGCACGTGCGGATTCCCGTCGCGCGAGCTCGCAGGCGTCGGACTCCGCCGGTCGGCCGGTCGCCGGCGCGTCGCCGGCGCCGCGCACGACGCCGCATCGCGGCCGAGGCAGGCCACGACCGCCAGCCGCTGCAGCCGACGCTCGCCGCCGGCCGGCCGGTCTCGTGCGCTGATCGATCGCCCTCGCTGTCCTCTACGCCGCCGGCGCCTCCTGCTCCTCCTGCGCGCTCGGCCGCGAGCCGTTCGTGCTCCGGCGCGTGACGCGCGCCGCGCGGAGGTCGTCGACCCGGGCTGGCTGCGGCTCTTGCTCGAAGACGCGTCGCGGCAGTGCGGCGTCGGAGCGGCCGGTGCGGCTGCTGCCAAGCGCCGGCGACGTGATGCCGATGACGTTCGGCACGCGGCGTCCGGTGATCGTGCTTCCGGCATCCGCCGACGAGTGGACCGACGATCGGCGCCGCGCCGTCCTGCTGCACGAGCTGGCGCACGTCGCGCGGCGTCGACTGCTTCGTGCAGAGGCTGACCGCCCTGGCGTGCGCGCTCTACTGGCCGCATCCCGGCGTCTGGTGGGCGGCGCGGCGGCTGCGCATCGAGCGCGAGCTGGCGTGCGACGACCTGGTGCTCGCGGCAGGCGCGCGGCCGCGCGAGTACGCCGGTCACCTGCTCGATCTCGCGCGCTCGCTCGGCGCGGTGCCGGCGCCCGCGACCGCGCTCGGCATGGCGCGCGCGCGGCAGCTCGAGCAGCGCCTGCTCGCCGTCCTCGATGCCGCGCGCAATCGCGCGGTGCTGCGCCGTCGCGGCCGACTCTCGCTGCTCGCGCTCGCCGCGCGATGCTGTTCCTTCCGATGGCCGCCTGCGCGCCGCCGTCGTCCCGGTCGATGCCGCCGCCGGCGGCCGTCGCACCTGGCGCGCGCCGTCTCGGCGCGCAGGACTTCACCGGCACGTGGGACGCTCCAGCCGGCGCGGACCCGGGCATGATCAACGTCACCGTGCGCACGCCGCACGGCCTCACGGCAGAACGGTCCGGCAGGTCGGACGCTCGAAGCGCTGAGCGGCACGCGCATCACGGCGCAAACGGCGCGATGCACTTTCCCATCCGGCGCGAGGCCGGCACATTCACAGTCGACGGCGTGTGCCGCCGCGGCTGTGCGGCGGCACCTACGCCTTCGAGCCGACCCGGCCTTCCCCGACGGCTGGCGAAGCGCGGCATCGGCGCGCCGACCCGCAGGAGCAATTCGAGCTGGCGATCACGGATGTCGGCGTCGCGTGGCTCGACGAGCTCGCGGCGGCCGGCTACGCGAAGCCCGACATCCACGGCATGGTCCGCGCCGCGCAGCACGGCGTCTCGCGTCGTACGTCCCGAGATGGCGGCCTCGGCTATCGTCTCGGCACGCTCGACGCGCTGGTCACTGCTGCGCGATCACGGCGTCGATCCCGAATACGTCCGCGGCATGGCGGCCGCGGCTTCTGCGGGTCGTCGAGCGACGACCTCGTCCGCACCCGCGATCACGGCGTCGATCCCGGAGTACGTCGGGGGCTCGCGCGCTCGGCTACAAGGCCTGTCGTCGACCGCGCTCATCACCGCGCGCGATCACGGCGTCGATCCGGAGTACGTGCGCGGACTGGCGGCCCTCGGCTTCAAGGGCCTCCCGCTCGACGGCCTGATCGGCGCCCGCGACCACGGCGTCGACCCGAATACGTCCGCGGCATGGCAACGCTCGGCTACAAGGGCGTCTCGCTCGACGACCTGATTCGCATGCGCGACCACGGCGTCGATCCGGACATACGCGCGCTGCAGCAGCGGGGCGTGCGAACCTGAGCGTGGACGAGATCATCAGCCGCGCGACCGCGGCGGAGATCCATGATTCGCGGCGCGAACGCAGCGCAGCGAGACAGCCGCGCGAACGACGCGACGGCTAGCGGCGCGTCGCAGACCGATGTCTGCTGATGCTGTCTGAGCCGCGACGCCCCTCAGATAATGACGCATCCTAGAACTGCAGCGCCGACAGGTAGTCGTAGCTGGTCTTCAGGCTGGCGAAGGCGTCCTTCGGCACGTCGTGCTCGACGAAGTAGTGCTGGATGCCCGCCTCCTTCGACTCCGCGAAGATCCGCTTCCAGTCGATCACGTCGTCGTGTCCGACGTCGGTGACGTCGGGCAGGACCTTGTCGATCGGCACCGGCGTCGCCGACGCGGCGGGCACCTTGCGCAGCCCCTTGACGTGGACGAGCGGGAAGCGCCCGGGTAGCGGCGGAAGTAGTCGAGCGGATCCTTCCCCGCCGCCGCGATCCAGCACAGGTCCAGCTCCATCTTGACCAGCTTCGGGATCGCAGGACTCGAGCAGGATGTCGAACGGCAGCTTGCCGCCGGCGTCCGTCGCGGATACGAACTCGAAGTTGTGGTTGTGGTAGCAGAACTGGATGCCGTGCTTCTTCGCCGCGGCGCCCGCGGTATTGTAGGTCTCGGCGACCCGCTCCCATTCGTCCGGCTCGTTGCGCGAGCGGCTCGTCGATCCACGGATTGACCAGATACCTCTGCCCGATCGTCGTCGCGTCGTCGAGCGTCTTCGCCCACTTGTCGCCGCGCTGACGGTCGGATAATCGATGTGCGCGGCCGGCGCCGTCAGCCGGTGCCTTCAGCGCGTCGCGCACCCCCTGCGGCGTGTGGCCGAAGTAGCCGGCGAACTCGACCTCCTTGTAGCCGATCGCGGCGACCTTGGCGAGCGTGCCGTCGAAGTCCTTCTCGAGGTCGGTGCGCACGGTGTAGAGCTGCATGCCGACCTTCTTGATCGAAGTCGCCGACGGCCGGGCGCGCGGCGAGCACCGCCGCCCCGACCGTCCCGATGAACGTCCGTCGATCGATCGTAGTCATGATTCGGCGAGTCTACCCCATCCTGTTAACCGGAGCGGCGCGGCCGCCGTAATACCACCCGAACATGCCGTCCTGGCTCGATTCGCTGGCGCGCGACCTCCGGCTCGGCCTGCGGATGCTCCGTAAGAACGCGACGGTGACACGGCCGCGATCGTCTCGCTGGCACTCGCGCTTGGCGCGTGCCTCACCGCCTTCTCGCTGGTCGACGCGCTGATTCTCCGGCCGCTGCCGGTCGAGCAACCCCGGCTCGCTGGTGTCGCTCGCCTTTCCGACCTACACCCCCGACGACCCCGAGGGCGACACGTTCAACGACCCGCTGTTGTGCGGCTCGCGCGACGAGCGGGCGACCGGGTCGCTCTCTTCGCCATAAGCACGCAGGTCTGCGTCCGATGATCTTCACGACGGCGGCGAGAAGGAAAACGTCCGCACGCAGTACGTCGCGGGTACGACGTTCGCGTCCTCGGCGTTGCGTGCGACGACGGCCGGTTCTCGCGCCGCAGACGACGATCCGGCGGCACCGCCGGTCGGCGCCGTGAGCCACGCGTTTGGCAGCGGACGTTTCGGCGGTGATCGCGCGATCCTCGGCCGGACGTCACCTACCAGGGACGCCATTCCATCGTCGGCGTCGCCGATCCGCGATTCACTGGAGTCGAACCCGGACGGCCGACCGACGTCTGGCTGCCCTACGGCAGTACAACCCGCGTGCGTTCGGCAACGGCCCTTCAACTGGTTCCGCATCCTGGGCCGCGTAAAAGACGACGTTCGGCGGCGGCGGTTCGGAAGTGCTGCAGACCGCATTCACGAGCTTCCGGCGCGAGTTCGCGATCATGATCGGCCGACACCCGACAGGCCGCGCGCTTGTCGCCGCGCCGCTCGACGTGCGCCCGCCGCGACGGCGTCTCGCCGCTGCGCCGCGAGTTCGCACGCGCGCTTGTGGGTGCTGACGGCATCGCCGGACTCGTGCTGCTGATCGCCGGATCGAACTCGCTAACCTCTCGTCGCGCGGGCGCGGCCGGGCGCGAGCGGGAGATGGCGCTGCGCCTGTCGATCGGCGCCGGCCGCGGACGACTCGTCCAGCAACTGCTCGTCGAGAGCGCGCTCGTCGCGGCGATCGCCTGCGCGCTCGGCCTGCTGTTTGCCGCCATCGCCGCGCCGGCCGTCGTCGGCATGCTCGCGTCCGCCGACGATCCCGCTGCAGCTGGACCTGCGCATGGACTGGCAGCGTCGTGGCCGTCGCCGCCATGCTGACCTCGATGACGACGGTGCTGTTCGGCCTGGCACCGGCCGTGCGCGCGTCGCGCGTCGCGCCGATGACGGCGCTCAAGACCGGCGAGGTCCGGGCCGCCGCACGCGCCGGCTGATGCGTCCGTTCGTCGCGCTTCAAGTCGCGTTCGCCTCGTCGTGCTCGTCGTCGGCGGCCTGCTCGTCCTCTCCTTCGCCCGACTCTCGCACGTGAATCCCGGCTTTGCCGCCCGAATGTCGTCGCTCGCCACCGTCGAGCCCGTTCACCCGCTGGATCGACGCAGGCGCGCGCGAGGCGCTGCTGTCGCTCCTCGATCGGCTTCGCTTGGCCCAGGCGTGCGGTCGGCCGCGGTCGCGGAATTCAATTCGCTCGGCCGCGCGTGGACGCGCGAGTTTACGTCCCGGCTCAGCGAACGACGATCGTCGAGACGACGCTGGCGCCGGTTTCCGACGGGTACTTCGAGACGATGAAGATCCCGCTGCTGGCCGGACGCACGTTCGTCGGCGCGACATCGGCGCCGCCTCGATCCGCCGTCATCGTCAACGAGGCGTTCGCGACGCGCTACTTCGGGGGGCGCCGGCTGTGGGCGGCGTGCTCGGGGCCGGTTCGGCGAGAACGATGACGCGGACGATGCAGCACGAGATCGTCGGTGTCGTGGCGGACGCGAGATACGACCTGCGCGCGCCCGGCGGCGCCGGTTCTTTTCGCCGCTACGAACCAGCGGCACCCTTCACGTGCGCGTGGCCGGTGATCCGTCGGCGTTCGGCGCCGGCTGCGACAACGAGATCCAGTGCCGTCGACCGCTTTCCGTGTGACGACGATCACCGCAAGTCACGGTCGTCGATCGGACGCTCGTCCGCGAGCGCCTGCTCGCGGCGCTGGCCGCCTTCTTTGCCGCGGTCGGGCTCGCCTCGTCGCGTCGGGTTGTACGGCGTGCTGAGCTACTCGGTCTTGCAGCGCACGCGCGAAATCGGCATCCGGATGGCGCTGGGCGCACGCTCGCTGGGCCTCGTCTGGACGATCCTCTCGACACTTCTCTCGCGGTGGCGGCGGGCGCCGCCGGCGGACTCGCGGGCGGCTGGTATCTGTCCCGCTTCGTGGAATCGCTCGTGTTCGAAGTCGCCCCGGGCGACCTCGTGACCATCGTGGCGCCGGTGGCCGCGCTGGTGCTGGCGGCAGCCCTCTCGGCGCTGCTGCCCGCGCTCCGCGCGGCGCGCCTCGAACCGGCCATCGCTCTTCGAGACCAATGACAGGCGTCCAAGCAGGAGTGAAAATGACAGGCGTCCAACAGGAGTGAAGAAGATGATGCGCAGACGAATCCTGGTGACGGCGGGCGTGTTGCTCCTCGCGGTCTGGCCGGCGCTGGCGCAATCACGCGGCAGCCGCGCCGACCCGATCTCCGGAACATGGACCGGCGCGTTGGCCGCAACCGGCGGGCCCGCGCCCATCGCGGTGACGTTTCAGTTGAAACTCGACGGCAAGAACGCGGTGTCGGGCAGCTTCACCGGACTGCCCAGTCCCGGCGACGTCAAGAAGGGCACGTTCGATCCGAAGACCGGCGCGCTCAAGCTCGAGCTCGGCAAGACGGACGACAGCGCCGTTCTCCTCGTCCTGGACGGGACCGTGGCCAAGGGGACCGCGACGGGGCGGTTCGACGGCGAGATGAGCGGCGAGTTCAGATTGACGAAGAAAGAGTAGGCGCCGGCCCGGGCCGTCGCGAAGCCGGACGGAGCCCGGCACGGTGCCGGGACGGACGACGAATCAGGCCGCGCCGTAACTGCCGCCGGTGCGGCGGCGCAGCAGGCCTTCCCTGGCGAGCGTCGCCAGAATCCGCTCGCACGCGGGCTGGTCGAGCCCGAGCAGGCGGCTGGCCTGGGGAATCGAGAGGACGAGGCCGGGCATCTCGCGGAATTCGGCGGTGATCGGGCGGACGACCGCGGCGCGCCGGACCGGGTCGCGGCGCTCGCCGCGCTGCAAGGCCATGGCGAGCGGCCGCCCCTTGACCGTGTGGAGCGACGTGCCTGCGGTACCGGCTGTCTTGGGTTGCATCACGGCGACCCTCCTGTCTGCGGCGCGGGGAACAATTTCATCATACGCCTTTGCGGCCCGGACGGCACATTCTTGCCTCCTGAAGGCGCGAGTGAGCGCAGCGAACGAGCCACGCGACCGGAGCGAGCCGGCGAAGCGGCGCCCTCGTCGTCGGCCCCGGGCTCCGCCCCGGGCTGGCCACCACCGAGCTCGTCCGCTCGCTGCTCGGAACGTCCGGCGACACGGATCCGGCGCCCATCGTCCTCGATGCCGAGGCGCTCCGGTCGATGGCGACCATCGAAGGCTGGTGGGACGGGGAGCGGCGGCCCGCCGTCCTCACCCCCCATCCCGGTGAGTTCGCCCGGCTGCGGGCCGGCAGCGGCAACCAGGCCGACGACGACGGCGACGTATCCGCCGACGACGATGCCCGCCTTGCGGCCGCTCGCCATGCGGCGGCGACCTGGGGTGTCGTGGTCGTGCTCAAGGGCGCCCGCACGATCATCGCCGACGCCGACGGCTCGGCATCGATCGCCCCGTTCGAGAACCCGGCCCTGGCCACCGGCGGCACGGGCGACGTCCTGGCCGGCGCGATCGGCTCGCTCCTCGCGCAGGGACTGGCGCCGTACGACGCCGCCCGGCTGGGCGTCTACCTCCACGGCCTGGCCGGGGACTCGGTCCGCGAGCGCTTCGGCGACGCCGGGCTGCTCGCCTCGGACCTGCCCGAACCGCTGGCCGTCGCCCGCAAGCGGCTATCCGCCCTCGCCGAGCGGCGCAGCGCCACCAAGCGGCTCGGGTTCGCTCTCGGCGCAACGGCCGGGATGCCCGCCGCGGCGCCCGTCGCGAGTCCGGCCGCGGAGCCGCCCGGGGACGTTCGCTGACCCGGAGCGGTCGGTGACCTCGCAGGGAGGCCCGGCGCGGCTGCCCATCGAACGTCGCCTGGCGGCGGCCGGCCTTCCGCCATTGCCACGGACCGCCTGGCTGGAGATCGACCTCGACGCCCTCGTCGCCAACCTCGCGCTCCTGCGGGGCGTGGCCGGGGACGGCGTGCCGGTCCGGCCGGTCGTCAAGGCCGACGCCTACGGTCACGGCGCGGTGCCGGTCGCGCGGGCCCTGGAGGCCGCGGGCGCCGACGGCCTGTGCGTCGCCGCCTTCGACGAGGCGGTCGAGCTGCGCGAGGGCGGTGTCCGGACGCCGATCCTCGTCCTGTACCCGATCCCGCCGGATGCCGTCCCGGACGGTGCACGGCTCGAGGTGGCGGTGTCCGCCGGCGATCCCGGTGGCCTGGCGGAGACGCTGGCGGCAACTGCCGGCGTCGACCCGGGACGGCCGCTCCGGATCGAGCTGGAGGTGGAGACGGGCCTCGGGCGCGGGGGGTTCATGCCGGATGACGTCCTCCGCGCCGCGCGTGACGTGATCGGTGCACCCGCGGCCTCGCTGACCGGGCTGTGGACCCACTTCCAGGAGGCCGTCGACGGCCCGGCGACGGAGGCGCAGGTGGCCAGCTTCGAGGCGGTCCTGGAGGAGCTCGTCGCGTCGGGCATCGACCTCCCGGCACGCCACGTCGACGCGAGCACGGCGATGCTGACCGGCGGGGTCGTGGGCCATGCCGGTGTCAGGCCCGGGCTGGCGATCTACGGACTCGTCCCCGATGAGCTCGGACCGGCCGATCGTCACGGAGTGGCGGCCGCCCTCGCTCCGGTCATGTCCATCCACGCCCGCCCGGTGCGGGTCGCCGACTTCCCGGCCGGGACCGGGATCAGCTACGGCCCGACGTTCCGGACGAGTCGCCCGAGCCGGATCGCGACGCTGCCGATCGGCTACGGCGACGGCTGGACGCGCGACCTGTCGAACCGGGCCGACGCCCTCGTGCGGGGCCGGCGGGTGCCCCTCGTCGGCAACGTGGCGATGGACGCGGTCATGGCCGACGTGACGGACGTCGACGGGCCGCCGGTCGGCCGGGACGACGAATTCGTGCTCCTTGGATCGTCGGGCGACCTCCGGATCACCGCCGCCGAGCTGGCGCAGGAGCGCACCACCATCTCGTGGGAGGTGGTCACCGGGATGTCCCGGCGACTTCCCCGGGTGTACCATGCCGCGGCGGGGCCGGTCGGTCTGCGGACGCTCACCGAGCGGAAAGGTTGATTTGGCGCGCATTGAGCTCTGGAACGGCGACATCTGCGACCTGGAGGTCGACGCGATCGTGAACGCCGCCAACCTGTCGCTCTGGATGTCCACGGGTGTCGGCGGTGCGCTGAAGCGCACCGGTGGCGACACGATCGAGTTCGCGGCCGTCCGCCAGGCTCCCGTCCCGCTCGGCGGCGCGATCGTCACCCCGGCCGGCAAGCTCGCCGCCAAGGCCGTCATCCACGCCGTGTCCCTCGACCGCGACCGGCGGACGAGCGGGCCGGTCATCGAGATGGCCGTGCGGAGCGCCATGGCTCGCGCACGCGAGATCGGCGCCACGAGCATCGCCTTCCCGGCCCTCGGGACCGGCGTCGGCGGCTTCCCGCTCGATGACGCAGCCAGGATCATGGTCGACACGGTCCGCGACGAGCTCGAGCAGAGCCCGACCATCGAGCACGTCATCTTCGCGCTCCGCGGATCGACCGCGTACGACGCTTTCAGCCACCACGTCCATCCGGCCGCCGAGACGATCGGTGGCGCCTCGTGAGCACGCCGTACGAGAGCGCCGAGGACCAGCGTGACGAGCTCGTCGAGCAGGTCGCCCGCGAGATCCAGCTGCGCGGCCTGACGGGACCGGCGGTCCACTTCCTCGAGGCCAGCCGTCCGTACCGGGCGCTCGGCGCCAACGCGATGCTCTTCTTCGACCCGGTCCTCCGCGGACTGTTCGGGGGCGACCTCGCCGAGGCCAGCGAGATCCTCGCCGACGACACCGGCATCGAGCTGCTGATCGCCCGTCTCGAGGAGACGGACGACGAGACCGCCTGGGACGCCTGAGCTCCTCGATCGCGGCGTCGGCCCACGGCCTGCATCGGGTCCCTCCGCGCCCGGCCGCCGCGCCGGGTAGCATGACCAGGTGACGAGCGAGCCGCGCGCCTTCCTCGCCCTGGACACGGGCGCCGCCACCACCGTCGCCGCGCTGATCGGACGTGCTGGTGGGCGCTGGCGCCTCGTCGGCTCCGTCGCGATGCCGGCCGGTGCCGACCTCGAGGCGGTGATCACGATCCTCGGCGACCGCGTCGTCGACGCCGACCCCCGGCTCGCGGCCGCGCTCGACGTGCATCGCGGCGACGCGGCTCGCGACCTGCCGCGGCTCGAGGTTACGAGCCATGCCCCACGCAAGCTCGCCGTGGTGGCCGCCTCGGAACGGATCGTCGGGCCGCTCGTGGCGACTGCCTCGCGCAGCGGCTGGCGCACGGTCTCGGGCAGTGCCGAGTCGATGGATCCGCTGGCGATGTCGACCATGCTCCTCGACTCGGGGATCAGCGGGATCCTGGTCGGGGCCGCCGACCCGCCCGCTGCCGACGAGCGACGGGCGCTCGGCGAGCTCACCGCTCTCGTCGCCGCCATCGCCCAGCGCCGGGCCGACCTGGCGGTGATCCTCGCCGGCGGCATGGCGGAGCATCTCGGCGCGTTCGGCGACGTCGCCCTCCGCCTCGGGGAGGTGATGCTCGGACCGGCCGCCCAGCCGGGTCAGCCGGGCGGTCCGCTGGCCGACCTCCTCACCGAGCTCGCGCTGCCGCCCCAGGATGCCCGGCGGGCGCTTGGCGCGGGGGCCGTGGCGCTGGCCGAGGTCCTCGATCGACGGATCGATGTCGTCGAGATCGGCTATGACGGAGGCGCCCGGGTGGCCGCCGCTCCGGGGATCGGTGGCGGTGCGCCGACGCTCGAGCTTGCCGTCGTCCCGACGGCGGGCCTGGCGCCGCCCGAGCCCGACGATGCGGTCATCGACCGGGTCGGCATGTGGTCGACGTGGGGCGCCGACCGGCATCGCCTGCGCGATCGGATGCGCGAGCTGCGAATTTCCCCGTGGGGCGACATCCTGGGGGAGGGAGCGACGCTGCGGATGGCGGCAGCACGGGCCGCTTTGGGCCGGCTGGCCGAGTGGACCCCGGACTGGGACGACCGTCCCGCGCCGGACCTCGTCGTCGCCACGGGCGGCGTCTGGGCGGTCGCGCCTGCCCCGACCGTCGCGCTCGCCCTCGAGGACGTCCTGCGTCGCGACGGGGCGTGCCAGTTCGCGCTGGATCACGCCCGCATCCTGGCGCCGCTCGGGTCGATCCCCGACGCCGACGAGCGCCGGGCGATGGTGCTCGACCTCGTGGACGACCTGCTCGCCCCGCTTGGCACTTTTGTCACCCCGGCCGGGATGCACCCGGGCCGGAGCGCCGGATCGGTCGTCATCCACGCCACGGGCGGATCCTCCCGGCTCGACCTGATGCCGGGCGGCCTCGCCCTGGTCGACCTCCCGCCCGGCACGTCGGCGGTGGCCGAGTTCAAGTTCCGCGATCGAGTGCGCCTCGGCGGCCGGGGACATCATTTCGCGATCGACGTGACCGGCGGGCTGGCCGGCCTCGTCCTCGATCTCCGCGACGTGCCCCTCAAGCTGCCCGACCGGGCAGACCTGCGCGGTGAGCTGCTCGAGGCCTGGCAGACGCTGCTCGTGACCGGGAGGGAATCGTGACCTCCGCCCACGTCGGCCTCGTCCCGGCCCGCCGACTCGTCATCGCCCCCGTCGACGCCCATTTCGGGCTGTCGCCCGGCGACCGGCCGCTGGTGGCTGCCGGCGATTCGGTGGTGGTCGGTGCGCCGATCGCCGAGCGTCTCCGCGATCCGCGGCTCGATGAGCTGTCGGCGCCGACCGAGATCGACCCCGAGCCGGGATCGCGCTGGTACGAGCCGCCCCGTCGCGGCAGCGACCGCGGCCCGAGCGGGGAGACGATGTTCTTCTGGCATGATCGCTGGCGGGTCGCGTCCGGCGACGTAGCGGACACGATCGAGACGCCATTCGCCGGGATCGTCCGCGAGGTCCGGCCCGGGATCGGGATCACGATCCGGGCCGCGGGTCGCGGGATCCGCGGGATCGTCGCGCTCGGCGGTCCGACCCGTGGCCGGCTGCAGACCGGCACCGAGAGCGAGCTCCGCTCCGGCGGCCTCGACGTCGGCTCGGCGGGCACGATCCTGGTGGTCGGCTCGCGGGTCGATGCCGAGACGCTGACTCGGGCGCGGGCGATGGGCGTCGGTGGGGTCGTCGTCGCCGGCCTGTCGAGCAAGGAGCGGCGCGACTTCATCGCCTCCGAGGCTCGCCAGCGGGCCGCGCTCCACCGCCTCCCGTCGTTCGCGGTGCTCGTCCTCGATGGTGCCGTTCGCCGCCCGCTGGCCGGCGCCGTCCAGGCCGTGCTCGGAGCCCTGACCGGCTTCGAGGTCGCGATCGTGACGGACCCGCCGATGCTCGTCTTCGACCGCCCGAACCTGGTCATCCCCGATCCGCCCCACGATCTCGTCCGGATCCGCGCGGGGTCACTGGCCGGGCGCGAGGGCCGCTTCGTCGAGGCCGTAGGGCCGCGCCGGTTCGCCGGCGGCGTGCAGCTCGAGGCCGGCCTCGTCCACCTGCCCGACGGGTCGACCGCCGCCGTCCCGCTGGGCGACCTGGAGCGGTTCGTCTAGGGCCCCCGGCCGCTTCGTGCCGCGGCGCGCGGTCGGGGCGGCATCGGCTACGCTCGGCGGACCATGCCCGCCTCGACCGATCTCGAACGCGACGTCGTCAGCCCTGATCCGGCCGCCACGAGCGAGCTCGGTCGGGCCCTCGCAGCCGCCGCGCGGGCGGGCGACGTGGTCTGCCTGTGGGGCGATCTCGGCGCGGGCAAGACCCACCTCGCCAAGGCGTTCGGGGCCGGCCTCGGCGTGACCGACACGATCACCTCGCCGTCGTTCGTCCTGATGGCCGAGTACGACGGGCGGCTGCCGCTGTTCCATATCGACCTGTACCGCCTGGCCGACGCCGCCGATGCCCTGTCCGGCGGCCTGATCGACGACCGCCAGGCGGCCGGCGTCACCCTCGTCGAGTGGCCCGACCGGCTCGGCGACGCCCTCCCGGCGCGACGGCTCGACATCCGGATCGACGGCTCGGGCGACGAGCCGCGCTCGATCGCGCTCCAGGCTCGGCACCCCGACCTGCGGCGCTATCTCGAGGCCGTCCCATGACCGGCACGACCGGCAGGACCGGCACGTCCGGCACCTCCGGCGACTCCGGCTCTTCCGGCTCGACGCACGACGGCCGCCGGCACGCGATCCTCGCTATCGACACCGCGACGACACGGGTCGTGGTGGCGAGCGGCTCGCCCGATGGGCGGATCGACGGCCTGACGACGTGGCCGGCAGGGTACCGCCACGGCGAGACCCTGCTGCCGTCGATCGGCCGCTTCCTCGGCGAGCAGAACGTCCGCCGGTCGAGGCTGAGCGCGATCGTCGTGGGCACCGGCCCGGGAGCGTTCACCGGCCTCCGGGTAGGGATCGCGACGGCCAAGGGCCTCGCCCACGGGCTCGGCATCCCGATCGTGGGCGTGTCGACCGGGGAGGCGCTGCTGGCCGCGGCCGTAACGGCCAGGGGCGCGGATGACGTGGCAGCACCGGGCGGCGCCGCCCCGGCCGCGGCGTCGCGCTTCGTCCTGGTGCTGCCGGCCGGACCGTCCGACCGGATCGTCGTTCGTCCGGGCGGCCCTCCCGCGCTGCTCGTCGCCGGGACCGATCCCGATCTCGCCGCGGACGAGGTCCTCGTCGCGATCGACCTCGAGGGTCGTGCGGACGATGCCGCGCTCGAGCGTGGGGAGGCGGCCCGTGCGGGTCTGGGCGCAGCGCTCGTCGAGCTCGGCGCCGCCCGCCTCGCCGCCGGGGATGCCGACGACCTCGCCCGGCTCGTCCCGGAGTACGTGACCCTGCCGCGTGGCGTCCGCGCCGAGACCGGGGAGGTGGCATGGTCGCGCGACCCGAGGTGATCCTGCGGATCGAGCCGATGAAGCTCGCCGACCTGCCGGCGGTCCACGCCATCGAGCGGGCGAGCTTCGAGTCGCCGTGGCCGCCCGAGGCCTACCGCAACGACCTCGAGACGAACCGCCTCGCGCAGTACCTCGTCGCTCGCGTCGGGGACGAGGTCGCGGCCTATGGCGGGATGTGGCTGATGGTCGACGAGGGCCACATCATCACGTTCGCCGTCCACCCCGCCTGGCGGCGCCAGCACGTCGGCGAGCGGCTGCTGCTCGCATTCATCGACCTCGCCTCCGATCGCGGCGCCCACGAGGCGACGCTCGAGGTCCGGCTGTCGAACCTGCCCGCCCGCCGGTTGTACGAGAAGTTCGGCTTCCGCCCGGTCGGCCTCCGACCGCGCTACTACAGCGACAACGGCGAGGACGCGCTGATCATGACCACGCTGCCGCTCGTAGACCCGGCCATGCAGGAGCGCATCGCCGGCCTGCGAGCCTCGATCGATGCCGCGCCGCCCCCGACCCGGGCCCCGGAGCCGGCCGAATGAGGACGGCGCCATGAGCGGCGGCCTCGTCCTCGCCCTCGAGTCGTCCTGCGACGAGACGGGCATCGCGCTCATCGAGGACGGGCGCACGATCCGCTCCAACGTCGTCGCGTCGCAGGTCGCGCTCCACGCTCCGACCGGCGGGATCGTGCCCGAGGTGGCGGCGAGGGCGCACCTGCGCTGGGTCGTCCCGGTCCTCGACGAGGCGTGGGCCGACGCCGGGGCGACGTGGGACGACATCGACGCCATCGCCGTCACCTACGGACCCGGGCTGGCCGGCTCCCTCCTGGTCGGGATCAACTTCGCCAAGGCGCTCGCCTGGGTCCACGACCGTCCGCTCGTCGGCGTCAACCATCTCGAGGGCCACGTCTATGCGGCCTGGCTCCACGATGTCGCGGGCGACGACCGGCCCGATCCGGTCTTCCCGCTCGTCGCCCTCGTCGTGTCCGGCGGGCACACGTTCCTCGCCGAGATGGACGACCACCTGACCTACCGCCTCCTCGGCACGACCCTCGACGACGCCGCGGGCGAGGCATTCGACAAGGTCGGCCGGCTCCTCGGGCTGGGCTATCCGGGCGGGCCGGCGATCGGCCGTGCGGCCGAGTCGGCGACCCATCGCGATCGCGTCTTCCCTCGTGCCTGGCTGGGCGACTCCTACGACCTCAGCTTCTCGGGGCTCAAGACCGCTGCGCGCCGCGTCGTGGCCGAGGCACGGTCCGATGCCGGTCTCGCCGCCGAGCCGGATGCGCCGCTGCCCGACGACATGGTCGCGGAGCTGGCGTGGGGGTTCCAGGACTCGGTCGTCGACGTGCTCGCGACGAAGACGATCCGGGCCGCCCGGGCATGCGGGGCACGCTCGATCGTCGTCGGTGGCGGGGTCGCGGCCAACGGCGCGCTGCGAGCCCGGCTGGCCGGCGAGGCCGACACCCTCGGCATCCCGCTGATCGTGCCGCGGCCCGCCCTGTGCACGGACAACGGGGCGATGATCGGCGCCGCCGGCGCCCGTCGGTTCGCTGCCGGGGAGCGTGCCGGCCTCGACCTCGACGCCCGTCCGTCCCTGCCGCTCGCGAAGCGATGACGGGCCGGCCGGACCGCTCCCCGTCGGCGCCCGCCCGGGTCGACCCCGACACGGTCCGGGCCACCCTGCGATCGGCGGGGCTGCGTCCGCGGCACGCGCTGTCGCAGAACTTCCTGGCGGATCCGGACGTGCTCGACGGGATCCTCGCCGAGGCCGATCCGGCGCCCGGCCGCCGGGTGCTCGAGATCGGTCCGGGCCTGGGGTTCCTGACCGGCGGGCTGCTCGAGGCGGGTGCGGCCGTCACCGCCGTCGAGCTCGACCGCGGCCTCGCCGCCTTCCTGCGCGACCGGTTCGGGGACGACCCGGCGCTCCGTCTCGTGGAGGGCGACGCCCTCGACCAGGACCTCGTCCGCCTCGTCGAGCCGCCTTACGACGTGGTCGCCAACCTGCCGTACCACATCACCAGCCCGATCCTCCACGCGCTGCTCGGCGCGCCGCCGCGGCCCGAACGCCTGGTCCTCATGGTCCAGCGGGAGGTCGCCGAACGGATCGCGGCGCCGCCCGGCAAGATGAGCTACCTGTCCGTGTTCGTGCAGTACCACGCCCGCGTCCGGATCGCGCTCCGCGTCCCGGCGGCCGCCTTCGAGCCCGAGCCCGCAGTCGAATCGGCGGTCATCGTCGTCGAGCCGTTCGATGCCGACGACCGCCTCGACGCCGCGACCGAGGACGACCTGTGGCGCCTCGTCCAGGCCGCGTTCCGCGAGCGTCGCAAGATGATCCACAACGTGCTGGCCCGCCAGCTGCCGATCGAGCCGGCCCGGGTCGCGGCGGCGCTCGCGACGGCCGGCATCGACCCGGATCGCCGTCCGCAGACGCTGGCGGTGGGGGAGTGGCTGGCGCTCCAGGTGGCGCTCGGGCCGATCGGTGCGGACCGGCGCGGCCGTCGCTCCGCCGAGCCGTGAGCGATCCCATGGGCCGGCTCTCCCCGGTCGTCCGGCACGCGCCGGCGAAGCTCAACCTGACGCTCGCGGTCACGGGCCGGCGGGACGACGGCTACCACGCCCTGCACTCGGTGTTCGTGCCGCTCGGGCTGGGCGACCGGCTGAGCCTGGCCCCGATCGGCGGCGACCGCGACACGCTCCACGTCGCGGGTCTCGATGCCGGCCCGCCGGCCGACAACCTCGTGTTCCGGGCGCTGGCCGCGGCGCGCACCGCCGTCGGCGGCGGATGGATCGGGGGACCCGGCCCGGCCCCCGCGCTGGCCGTCCGCCTCGAGAAGCGGATCCCGGTCGCGGCCGGTCTTGCCGGCGGCTCGTCGGACGCCGCGGCCGCGCTCGATGGTGCGCTCGAGGCATGGGGCGCAGAGCTCGACGAGACGGCGCACCACTCGGCCGCCATCCGGCTCGGCTCGGACGTCCCGTTCTTCCTGGCCGGCGGGCCGGCCCTGGTCGAGGGTCGCGGGGAGCAGGTCGCCCCGCTCCTCGGCCTCCACGGGACGCCCGGGGTCGTCCTCGTGACGCCGGTCGTCGCCGTGTCGACGCCTGAGGTGTTCGCCGCGTTCGACGCGATCCGCAGCCACGGCGACGAAGCGGTCCGGATGTCCTCGGCGCACCTTGCCGAGGAGCTGCGAGCCAAGCTCTCGACCGCCGACCTGGTCGCCCGGGCCGGGGTCCTCGCGTCCGCCAACGACCTCCTGCCGGCCACCGCCCTCGTCGTCCCGGAGCTCGTTCCCTTCAAACGCGCCCTGAGCCGGCTGCTCCACCGGCCGGTCGGGCTGTCGGGTTCCGGGCCTACCGTCTGGGCGCTCTATCCTTCCGAGGCGGAGGCGAGCGACGCGGCCCGCGCCGTGGTCGCCGCGGTCGAATTGGGCGAGCTGGTCGCCCCCGGCGCGGCCCCGCCGTTCGTCACGGCCACCACCATCGTCGGTCACCGCCAGCAGGGGAGGGAACCATGACCCGTCGAGCCGTATCGACCGCGGGGGCGCCCGCGGCGATCGGGCCGTACAGCCAGGGCATCGTCGCCGATGGCTTCCTGTTCTGCGCCGGACAGGCCGCCCTGGACCCGGCCACCGGCGCCCTCGTCGAGGGCGGCGTCGAACCCGAGACCGAGCGCGTCATGGCCAACCTGACGGCGGTCCTCGATGCCGCCGGCGCCTCGTGGGCGGACGTGGTCAAGACGACGATCTTCCTCGTCGACATGGGTGACTTCACGACGGTCAACGGGATCTACGGCCGGTTCGTCAGCGATCCGCCGCCGGCCCGCTCGACGGTCGGCGTCGCCGCCCTACCGAAGGGCGCCCGGGTCGAGATCGAGGTGATCGCCCGGCTCGGCTGACGGGCCGTCCGTCGGGATGCAGCCGCGACGCGGTCGTGCTATCTAGTACGAAGCGCGCGCAACTCGCGGCAGGGGGCAGGCAATGAGCGAGAAACCGAGGCTCGACCGGGCGATCGCCCTTGCCCGGGCGCATCGCGAGCTGCAGCAGTTCGGACAGAACCGCGACAACCGGGTCCACCAGGGGATGACCGCCTGCACCCACACGGTCTGCCAGTTCCTGGCGTGGTACTGGAAGAACGAGGTGCTCTCGCTGAACCAGGTCAACGACCGTGCCGGGATGGCCGCCAACGTCGTGAACGAGGACGGCGACCCGCGGGGCATGCGACCGGCGGAGCTGCGGACCTTCATCAAGAATAGCCAGATCCCGATGGTCCTCAAGTTCGACCGACCGTTCGAGCGGATCCTGGCCGCGTCCGATCGCGGCCCCGTGTTCTACGGGATGCGCTACGGCTCGGCCCCGCGACGCCGCGGGTTCGGCCCGACGATCAACGGGTTCGCCCGGCCGCGCAAGCGCGGCGCCACGCAGGCGGGCTCCAAGGACATGCGCCACGCGGTCCTGCTGCTCGGGTATCTCCAGCGTCGCGGTCCCGACGGGGTCCTCACCCATACCGACGTCTACCGCAAGGACCCCAATCACGGGTCCCCGCGGCGGCCGGAGCGGCCGCCCTTCGACGTGATCTTTGCCCGCCAG
Source organism: uncultured Chloroflexia bacterium (assembly GCA_963842695.1). Classification (GTDB taxonomy): domain Bacteria; phylum Chloroflexota; class Limnocylindria; order Limnocylindrales; family CSP1-4; genus SPCO01. Next base: position 268,146 of record CAWJHK010000008.1, on the reverse strand, counting down.
GCCCGGCTCGAGTACGAGGACTACCGCAACAAGCTGGGCAACCTGCTGTACGCCGCGATCCCGACGCGCGACGCGGTGCCGCCGGACGCGCTCGACGTCGGGGCGGTCCATCCCGGCCCGAAGCACATCGGGCCGCCGGCCGGAGCCCTGCATGCCCCGGGCGTCGCCGGCGATGAGGACGATGACCTCGATCCCGAGGACGACGACGCGGCCGATCCCGGCGCCCGCCAGCCCATCGAGCCCCCGGAGCTGGACGACGACGATGACGCGGAGGACCCGATCCCGGACGGCATCGGCGACGGGATGAGCAGCGGGATCGTGCAGGAGGACTGACCGTTCCCCGGCGGGTCCGAGCAGCCGGGCTCGGTTGACACTCGCGACGAGCCGCCCCTACGATGCCCGTCCCACACATGACTGCCCACTCGCTCGCGCCGGGCTCACAGCCGGTCCGGAGCCTCAACCGCTCGGCGAACCCGGCCTCACGGCGCCGCCCCCAGTGAACCCCCCAAGTCCCGGGTCGCAGGACACCGTCGCGGTCGTCCTTGCCGCCGGTCTCGGCACGCGCATGAAGTCGGCCGTACCGAAGGTCCTTCATCCGCTCTGCGGCCGGCCGATGCTCGCCTATGTCCTCGACGCGTGGGCCGGTACGGATGCCGGCGCCGGCGGGCGCCACCCGATCGTCGTGTTCTCGCCGGCCGTCGCCGCGATCCTCGACGCGTTCGCCGACCAGGCCGTGTTCGCGCTCCAGGACGAGCCGCGCGGGACGGGCGACGCAGTGACCGCGGCCCTGGCCGTCGTACCCGACGGCGCTACCGAGATCCTCGTCCTGTCCGGCGACGTGCCGCTCGTGACCGGGGCCGACCTCGATGCCGTCGTCGAAGCCCGCCGCCAGGACGACGCGGCGATCGCCCTGGCCAGCGTCTTCGCGGCGGAGCCGGCCGAGCTCGGGCGGGTCGTCCGCGGCGAGTTCGGGACCGTCGAGCGGATCGTCGAGGCGAAGGACGCGACGCCGGAGGATCTCGCGGGTAACGAGGTCAACGCGGGGATCTACGCCTTCGACGCGGCGTGGCTGCGGCGCCGGATCGGCGCCCTCGAGCCGTCGAGTGCGACCGGCGAGCTGTACCTGACCGACCTGGTCCGCCTTGCCCGCGAGGACGGTCGCATCGTGAGCGCGGTCGGGTTCGAGGACGACGGCCGCTTCGACGGCATCAACGACCGATCGCAGCTGGCCGCCGCCGAGTGGACCATGCGCGTCCGCCTCAACGAGGCCCACATGCGCAACGGGGTGACGATGCGCGACCCGTCGACCGTGTACCTCGACTGGACGGTCGATCTCGGCTCGGACGTCATCCTCGAGCCGAACGTGATCCTGCGCGGGTCGACGACCGTCGGCGAGGGCAGCGTCATCGGCTCCGGGAGCCAGCTCGTCGACGCCACCATCGGATCGCGCGCCCTGGTGTGGGCGAGCGTGGTCGAATCGTCCGTCGTCGAGGACGAGGCGACCGTCGGGCCGTACAGCCACCTGCGGCCGGGCAGCGTCGTCGGTCGCGGGGCCTCGGTCGGCAACTTCGCCGAGCTCAAGAACACGCGTCTCGGGTCTGCCTCGAAGCAGCACCACATGAGCTATCTCGGGGACGCGACCGTCGGCGAGGGGACCAACATCGGGGCGGGCACCATCACCGCCAACTACGACGGCTCCCACAAGCACGCGACGACGATCGGCGATGGGGCGTTCATCGGGGTCGACACGATGATCGTCGCCCCGCGCGACATCGGCGACGGGGCGCGGACCGGGGCCGGAGCGGTGGTCACCCGCGACGTCCCGGCCGGCAAGCTGGCCGTCGGCGTGCCCGCGCGCATCCGCGAGCTGCGCCGGCCGGTCGAGCCGGACACCGCCACGCCCGATGCGAGCGCGGCGCACCCGGCCACGGGCTCGACCGACGCCGCAGCCGGGCCCGCCGCCGAGGCCGGCGAGGACGGCGGTCGCTAGATGGACACGGTCATCCAGCTCGTCGTCATCGTCCTCCTGACCCTGCTCGAGGGTATCTTCGTCGCGGCCGAGATCGCCCTCGTCACGATGCGCCGAACACGCGTCGATCAGCTCGTCGAGGAGGGCGACCGGGCAGCCCGCCGGGTGAAGCGTCTGATCGCCCAGCCGGGCCGGTTCCTGGCCGTCACCCAGATCGGCCTGACGTTCCTGGGGTTCCTGGCCTCGGCGTACGCGGCCGTCAACCTCACGGAAAGCCTCCAGACCTTCCTCAGGTCGACCGGCGTCCCCGTCCTCGCGACCTCGGCCGAGGCGATCTCCCTGATCGTCGTGACCCTGCTTCTCAGCCTGTTCACGATCATCTTCGGCGAGCTCGTGCCCAAGAGCCTGGCGCTCGCCCATTCCGAGACATTCGCGCTCCGCCTCAGCGGTCCGATCGAGGTGATGCTCCGCCTGCTCGGGCCGCTCGTCGCGGTCCTGACCGCGATCACCACCAGCGTCGCCCGGATGCTCGGCGCCGGCGAGTACTCGCAGGGCGTGATGAGCACCGAGGAGCTCAAGATCCTCGTCGAGCGCGGCGGCGAGCAGGGCATCCTCGAGGCCGAGGAGGAGCAGATGATCCACGCGGTCATCGAGCTCGGTGAGAAGCGCATCCACGAGGTGATGGTCCCGCGCATCGCGATGGTCAGCCTGGCCGCCAACGGAACGCTGGAAGACGCGATCGACACGGTCATCGACGGCGGCCATAGCCGGATCCCGGTCTACGAGGACTCGATCGACGAGATCCTCGGGATCCTCTACGCCAAGGACCTGCTGCCCTTCCTCAAGGGCTCCGCCGGCGAGCGGCCTGCCTTCCGCTCCCTGTTGCGGCCACCGGTCTTCGTGCCCGAGTCGATGAGCGTCGACGACCTGCTCCACGAGTTCCAGCGCCGCAAGATCCACATCGCCATCGTGCTCGACGAGTACGGCGGCACGGCCGGGCTGGTCACCATCGAGGACCTCCTCGAGGAGATCGTGGGCGAGATCCAGGACGAGTACGACGAGGAGGAGCCGCTCATCGTTCGGCTGTCGGACGACGAGGCACGGATCGACGGGCGGGCCGACGTCGACGATCTGGCCGACCTGTTCGATACGACGCTTGGCCTCGAGGACGAGGACGAGTACGACACGGTCGGCGGTCTCATCTACCACCGGATCGGCGGTGTCCCCAAGCCGGGCGACCAGGTCACCGTCGACGGGCTGACCCTGACGGTCGAGACGACCGACGGGCGCCGGGTCGGCAAGGTCCTCGCGGTCCGAGAGCGCCGGGAGGAAGGTCCCGAGGACGACGAGGCGGATCGCTAGCCGCGGCGGCGGATCGGCCGGGCGGATCGGCTAGACGGACACGGCGACCGACCCGGGTGGGACGGCCGCGAGGCAGGCGAAGCCAGCCGCGACGAGCCAGCCGGCAAGCGACAGCAGCATCGCGGTCGTGGCGAGCGTGACGGCCGGGCCCGGCAGGACGGCCGAGCCGATCGCCACGACGACGATCATGCCGAACAGCACCGCGGTCACCCAGCCGAGCTGGTCCGGGAGCACCTCGACCCGCCCGGCGAGCACGCCCACGGCCAGCACCCAGGCGAGGACCGGCAGGATACCGATCCCGCCCGTGACGAACGACCCCTCGAGCGGGATCACGCCGGCGACGAGGAGGACCTGGCCGACCGCGCCGAGGGCCAGCCCGGCGACCGAGAGCCAGCTCAGGACGTCGAACCACGGCCCTGCCTGCGGCACGAGGATGGATCGGATGGCCAGGACGGGCAGGACGAGGAGGGCCAGCCCGAGCGCTACGAACAGATCGTTGATCGGTCCGAAGATCGCGCCGGCTCCGTTCAGGAACAGCCAGAACGCGATCCCGGCCGCGATCACCACGGGGATGACGAGGAACGCCGCATAGCCACCGGCACGCAGCAAGGTCGAGGATTCGGTCACGATGGTTGCCTCCGCTGGACGACACCGACGCGGCGGAGCATACTTTGACTGAGCGCAGCAGTCAATAGAATGGCGGCTGTTGCGATACCAAGGAGGTCAGGCACGGTGCCACGCCGGTACACGCTCGGGAGACGCAAGGATCAGAAGGACGCGACCCGCGACCGGATCGTCGCGTCGGCTGCCGAGCTGTTCCGCCTCCAGGGAGCGAGCCGGACATCGGTCAGCCAGGTCGCGACGGCCGCCGACGTCGCGCCCGGCACCGTCCGCAACCACTTTCCGACCACCGACGACCTCGCCGGAGCGGTGGCGGCATACGTCATGGCGCTGCTGCAGATGCCCGATCCGGCGATCTTCGACGGCATCGATGCCCTTCCCGAGCGCGTCACCGTCCTCGCCCGGTCGATGGCCGACTACTACGTCCGCAGCGAGCCGTGGTACCGGATGGATCAGCTCGACGATCGGCCGCTGCCCGCCTGGGCGGCAGCACGGGCGCGCTACGAGGCCGAGTACGGGGCCCTCGTGCGGGTGGCGCTCGGACGGCTCGGCGAGGATGACGAAGCGGTGTCCCTGGTGGCCGGCCTTCTCGATCCGGGCGTGTTCGGGGCGCTGGCTCGGCGGGGGCGGTCGACGGCGGAGTCAGCCGAGCTGGTCGGGGCGCTGCTGGCGCCGTGGCTGGCGGAGCGGACCGTCAGGCGGTGATGACCGAGACGATGATCTCCTCGAGCCGGGCGCGGACCGATGGCCGGACGACGCCGGCCGCATCGAGCTCGGCCAGCGCCTCGTCCCGGTGGCGCCGCGCCTGGTCGCGGGTGTACTCGCGGGCGCCCGAGCGCTCGAGGATGGCGACGATCTCGGCGACCTCCGCCGTCGTCGGGTCGGCCACCGCGTAGAGCGATGCCAGCCGGGCGCGGTCCTCGGGACCGGCGTGCTCCCAGGCGTAGATGACCGGGAGCGTCTTCTTGCGGTGGAGGACGTCCGAGGCTTCCTTGCCCGTCGTCTGCTCCGGTCCCCAGATCCCGAGCAGGTCGTCGTTGAGCTGGAAGGCGAGGCCGAGCGCCCAGCCGAACGCCCGGTAGCGGGCGATCACCTCGTCGTCCTCGGTCGCCAGCACGGCACCCGCCTCGATGGAGGCGGCGATGAGGGCGGCCGTCTTGCGGCCGATCATGTCGAAGTAGAGGTCGACGCTCATCAGGTCGTCCGAGGCGCTCATCGCGATGTCGAGGTACTGGCCCTCGCACAGCGCGAGGCACGTCTCGTCGTAGAGCCGCATCAGGCGCAGGACCGTCCGATCGGGGAACCCCAGGTCCGTCAGGCGGTGGAGGGCGATCCGCGAGAGGCTGAACAACGTGTCGCCCGTGTTGATCGCCTGGGGGATGCCGTGGATCGTCCACAGCGTGGGCCGGTGGCGGCGCTCGACGTCGCCGTCCTCGATGTCGTCATGGACGAGCGAGAAGTTGTGGCCGAGCTCGACGGCTGCCGCGCCCGGCAGCGCCCGCCGGTGCTCGCCGGTGATGCTGGCGTAGGCGAGCAGGCCGAGGACGGGTCGCATCCGCTTGCCCGCGGAGGCGCCCGAGCCGTCGAGGGCGAGGTGGTAGCGGACCATCTCGTACAGCCCATGGGTCGACGGATCGCGATCGCGGACGAGGCCGACGATCTCGCCCTCCGTGTCGGCGATGAGCTCGGACAGGTCGATATCGGGCGAGGTGGTCGTCATCGTGCGGCCGAGTGTACACGAAACGTGTACGGCGCAGGTAGCCTGATTGCCCCGCGCCCTGCGGTTCCGTGCCGGCGCCGACCGCGCGAAGATGACGCCGGCGCGGGGGACGCTACCGCACCGGCGTCTACCGACGGATACGTCCAGAAGTGTCCATCGGATGATTCCGACCACGGTGCGCGCATGGCGAACCGAGGATCGTGGCGCCGGACGGTGCCGGCGAAGGCGCCGGTGAGCACGCGAGCGAGCGCAGCCCAAGCTGCGTGAGCGAACGCGCGGAGCCGGCAACGCACGCCCGCGCCGTCCCGCGCCACGCCATTGTTCGGTGGCAGTGATACCGTCGCGTGGATGCCCATCCCGCGCCGCTACACGACCGACGCCATCGTCCTGTCGCGCTTCGATCTCGGCGAGGCGGATCGCGTCCTGACCCTGATCACGCCGACGGGCGGCAAGCTCAAGGCGATCGCCAAGGGCATCCGCCGGCCGACCTCGAGGCTCGGCGGCAGCCTCGAGCCGTTCGCCGAGCTGACCGTCGCCCTGGCCCGCGGCCGGACGTTCGACGTGGTCACCCAGGTCAGCGTCGGCCACGCCTGGCTCCACCTCCGCGATTCGCTCGAATCGGCGGCCACCGCCTGGTACCTGGCGGAGCTGGCCGACCGGTCGCTCGAAGAGCGCCACGCAGCCGAGCCGCTGTACACGCTCCTCAAGCGGGCCTACGAGCTCCTCGACGCCGACATGGCACCCGGCCGGGTCGCCCGCTGGTACGAGATGCACCTGCTCGACGAGCTGGGCCAGCGGCCGGAGGTCGACCGTTGTGTCGAGTGCGACCGCGTGCTCGAGTCCGACGAGCGCTATCGCTGGGTGCCGCCGCTCGGCGGCATCCTCTGCGAGCGCTGCCCGGGTCCGCCCCACGATCGAGCCGGCATCTCGCTGGAGGCCGTCAAGCTGCTCAAGGCCTACCAGCGCCTCGACATCGAAGCGATCGCGACCCTGCGGCTGGCGGCCGGCACCGAGCGCGAGACCGAGGCCGCGCTGCGCGACTTCGTCCGGGTCGCGCTTGAGCGCGAGGCACGGTCCCTGGCCTTCCTCGACGAGGTCCGGCGCGCGCCTGCCGCGACGTGATCGGCGGCACGTCGTCGCCAGGTCGAGCCGCTCGGTGGTAGGCCGGGCCGCTCGGGTTGCCGCAGTCGGTGCGATCGGCACGGCAGTCGCAGCCGTGGCCACGGCCGGCGCCCGGGTCGGCGGCCGCCGGATGGTCGCGCGGACCGAGGCGCGCCTGTGCGTCACCCGCGAGCGGCCGCCGTACCGCGCCTCCGAGCGCGCCCGGGCGCTCCACGCGCGGCTGTGGGTGGCCGACCTCCACGCCGACTCCCTGTTGTGGGGCCGTGACCTCCTGCGCCGGTCCGATCGCGGGCAGGTCGACGTCCCGCGGCTGATCGAGGGCAACGTCGCTCTCCAGGTCCTCGCCGCCTCGACCAAGTCGCCTCGCCACCTCAACATCGAGCGCAACGACGACCGCACTGACGACGTCGTGCTGCTCGCCATCGCCCTCGGCTGGCCGTCGGCCACGTGGCGGCGCCTGCTGCCCCGGGCGCTGCACCTGGCGGCCAGGGCCGACGCCATGGCGGCGGCCTCGGATGGCCTCCTGCGGGTGGTCCGTTCGCGCGCCGACCTCGAGCGGTACGACGCCGATCGCGCGTCCGGCCCGCGATCACCGCTGCGCTGCTCGCGATCGAAGGCGCGCATGCGCTCGACGACGACCCGGCCAACGTCGAGGTCGTCGCCGACGCCGGCTACCGGATGATGTCGCCGAGCCACTTCTTCGACAACGCCTTCGGTGGGTCCGCCCACGGGATCGACAAGGGCGGGCTGACCGAGGCGGGCCGCGAGATGGTCCGCCGGATGGAGGCCCGGCGCATGCTCGTCGACGTGGCGCATGCCTCGGCGGCGACGATCGACGACGTGCTGGCGTTGTCGACCCGGCCGGTGATCGCTTCGCACACCGGCGTCCGCGGGGTCGCCGACAATGCCCGAAACCTCGACGACGGCCGCCTGCGCGGCATCGCCGATAGCGGCGGGCTCGCCGGCATCGGCTTCTGGCCGACGGCCTGCGGTGGCGAGGACGTGGCCTGGATCGCGCAATCGATCGTCCATGCCATCGACGTCGCCGGCGTCGAGCACGTCGCGCTCGGCTCCGACTTCGACGGCGCGGTCCCCGAGCCGTTCGATGCGACCGGGCTGGTCATGCTCACCGACGCGCTCATCGACGCCGGCCTCGACGACGATGCGATCGCCGCGGTCATGGGCGGGAACGTCCACCGGTTGCTCGGCGACACGCTGCCCTGAACGGCCGGCGGGTCGGCAGTAGGACAGGGGAGCTGTCGGTCGAACGACCGTAGACGCCGGACCCGACGCCATCGATACTTCCTCGACGCGACCTCACGGGCACACGGCGCCCGGGACCGCGACGTCACCGGCGGGAGAGTGTCGAGATGAGCGATCGAGGGTCCAGGCTTCGGCCGGTGATCGGAGTCGCGCCGATGGTGCGCGCGCTGGTGGCCGTCGCCCTGGCGATGACCCTGGCTGGCCCGACGGCGGCAGTCAGCCCGATCGGCGCCGGCTCCGCCTCCACCGCGGCCGTCGCGTGCGCGGATCCCGCCGGCGCGGCCGCGTCGCTCAAGGCGCGACATGGCGCCACGAAGGCCGATCCGAACGCGTTGAGCGATGCCGTCGTGGCGGCCCGCGAACGCGACTTCGCCCGTGCCGCGGTGGCCAAGGGCGTCGGCAGGTTGCGCCCGGATGGGTCGCTGGACATTGCCAGCATGGCTGCCGGCGCGACCATCCCGCTGTACGTCCACGTGATCCGTAGCACGACGGGCACCGGAACGGTGTCGACGCAGATGATCAACGGCCAGGTGACCGTCCTCAACCAGGCCTTTGCCACTGCCGGGTTCAGCTTCACGCTCGCCGGTACGGACACGACGGTCAACAACGCCTGGTCCACTGCCGGTCCCGGCTCGACCGCCGAACGGGACATGAAGACAGCCCTCCGTCAGGGAGGCAAGGACGCGCTGAACGTCTATACGAACAACATGGGCGGCGGCCTGCTCGGGTGGGCGACATTCCCGTCCGACTACACCCGTTCCCCGAGCATGGACGGTGTCGTGGTGCTGTACAGCTCGCTGCCCGGCGGGACCGCGGCGCCATACAACCTGGGCGACACGGCCACCCACGAGGTCGGGCACTGGATGGGTCTCTATCACACCTTCCAGGGTGGCTGCAGCGGCCAGGGCGACCTGGTCAGCGATACGCCGGCCGAGCGGTCGCCTGCCTACGGCTGTCCGACCGGCCGCGATTCCTGCCCCGGCAAGAAGTCGCCCGGCGTGGATCCGATCACCAACTTCATGGATTATTCGGATGACGCCTGCATGAACCGGTTCTCCGCGGGCCAGAACAGCCGGATGTCCGCCCAGTGGGCGACGTATCGGGCGTCATAGCCGACGCTCAGATCAGCTGGGCGATGAGCGCGGCGGCCCGGGCCGCGCCGTCGCGCTCGACCGGGCGGTAGTCGACCGGGCGCTCGATCTCTTCGGCGATCGCGTCGACGATGACCTCCGGCGGCGAGGCCTCGTAGTCCATGTACCGTCCGGCGCCGTATCGCTCGAGGCGGTGCCGGACGTGGCGGTTCTGCTCGAAGTGGTTGCGGAGCGGGAAGTAGAGGAACGGCCGGCGGGCGGCGGCCAGCTCCATCGTCGTCGTGAGGCCGCCCTGGACGACCGCCAGGTCGCAGGCCGCCAGGTGCCGGTACAGGTCGGGCACGAACGCCCGGACCTCGATGCCGTCCGGCGCGCCGAGGCCGGCCGGGTCGATCCGCGGCCCGGCCACGACGATCATCCGCAGGCCGTTGACGCGGCGCCGTGCCTCGGGCCACGCGGCCACCACCCGGCGGAGCAGCGCCTCGCCGACCCCGGAGCCACCGACGGTGACGACCACCACCCGCTCGTCGTCGTGGAAGCCGAGCTCGCGCCGGAGCTCGTCGCGGCGCTCGACGAGCGGTGACGGGTCGAACCCGGTGACGTAGCCGCTGAACGCGTAGTGGCGCTCGGTCCAGTCGCGGATCGCCGGCAGCCCCGGACCGAAGTCGTCGGGCACGATGTCGTCGGGGTTGCCGACGAAGACCGCCTGGTCGCGGATCCGCGGGAATCGCTCGACGTGCTCGATCATCTCGGCGTTGTAATCCGCTGTGAGGTACGCCTCGCGCTCGCCGCCCTCGGGCATCGGCAGCCAGCCGACGAAGTCGGTCATCCAGGCGAACGCCGTGCGCTTGATCTCGGGGTTCTCATGGAGGTAATGGTCGACATCCCACGCCTCGTCGCCCACGACGAGGTCGTACTCGCCCGTCTCCACGGCGTCGTGGAAGACCATGAAGTTGTTGACGAGGATCTCGTCCATCCGGCGGATCGCCTGGAAGGCGTTGAGGTCGTGGTCGAAGGATTCGGCCGTGATGTGAGCAGATTTCGGAGGCGAGCTCGGCGCTCAGCGGGTGGATCCGCTCCCCGCGCTCCTCGAGCACCGCGGTCACCGGGTGCTGGGCGAGCCAGTCGATCTCCAGGTCGGGGTGGACCTTGCGCAGCTCGTCGGCGATGGCCGCGTCCCGCATCGCGTGCCCGAGCCCGATCGGGGACGAGATGTAGAGGGCACGCCGGCGACGGCCGAGTGCGTGCGTCCAGGTCGTGGTCGTCACCGGGCTCTTCCTACGCCGATGAAGTCGCGGAGCAGCAGGTTGACCTTGATCGGGTCCCGGGCGTGGGGGAGGTGGCCCGACCCCTCGAGGACGGCCAGCGTGCCGTTCGCCAGCTCCGCGAGTCGCGCGCCCGACTCCCAGGGGCGGACGTGGTCGTCGCCGCCGTGGATCACCAGGATCGGGACACGCGATCCGCGACAGGATCGCTCGCACGGCGGCCTCGTCCTGGAACCGGGGTGCCAGCTGCGTCGCGACCAGCGTCGGTGCATCCGTCTCGAGCCCCCATCCGACGGTGTCCTCGTGCGGCTTCGTGGAGTGCGGCTCGGTCAGGCACTGCGAGAAGAAGAACTCGAGGAAGTCCTCGTACTGCTCGATCCAGTAGTGGCGGTTGTACTTCCCCCAACCGTCGTACGTCTCGCGTGGCTCCTGGAACGACTGGGCCGCCCCCGACCGCGGCACCGCCGGCGGCAGCGGGAGAGCAGGAGCGATGAACGCGATCTTCTCGACCCGCTCGGGATGATCGGCCGCGAGGATGAGCGACCGCTCGGCCCCCCTCGACAGCGCGACGAGGACTGCGCGCTCGGTGCCGGTCGCGTCCAGCACAGCGAGCGCATCCGCGGCGAACTCGTCCTCCCGGTACGCATCCGGGTCTGCCGGCCTGTCCGAGCGGCCGTTGCCGCGTCCGTCGAAGGTGATGACCCTCGAGAAGCGGGCGAGGTAGGGGATCTGCAGCTTCCAGTGACGCGAGTGGATGATCGACCACGTCGGCATGAGCAGGACGGTCGGCTCGCCGGCGCCGTAGACCTCGTAGAAGCTCCGCACGCCATCACGCTCGACGAAGCCCGTCTCGTCCGGATAGCGCGCGCGCGTCTGCTCGGGGACATGTCCGGGGCGCCCCTCGGCCGTCAGTCCGACCCGGTCGTCAGCCGCGTGGACCGTGGCCATCCGCCCACCGCCACAGCGCATTGACGATCTTCCAGCCATCGGGTGTCCGGATCATGTGGAGGAGGTCGACGTAGTGGTCCGCGAACACGTTGACGCTCGCGATCCCGCCACCCAGCTCCGCGATCCGGATGTCGAGCCGATCGCCCGCTCGCGTGCGACCCGCGCCCGCAGCGGTCGCCGCGATCATCTCGTCCGCGGTGGTCTCGTCGAGCTCCGGGGCATGATCGCGGCCCTGGCCGAACGACCGCTTCGCGAGGGCCTGGTGGAGCGCATTTGACATTCGCGCCGGGTCAGCGTCGTACCAGCCCTCGTAGTAGTCGCGGACGACCGCCTCGATGGCGCGGCGCTCCTCCTCGGCCGGCGGCAGGGTCGGTGACGTCCGCCAGGCCTTGCGGACGCTCATGAGGCACGCTCCTCGATCGTGCGGATGACCGCGCCGATCCGCCTCAAAGCGGAACGGATGGGCACCGTCGGCTCGTCGAAGCCGAGGAGGATCATCGACTCCGCGCCGGTGAACGGGATGCCCATCAGGGCCCCGACCTCGGCCGGTGTGAAGGGTCCGAGGCCGCCCAGGCGATGGGCCTCGCGGGCCGCGACCTCGGTCAGCAGGGTGAACCAGCCGGCCATGTACTCGCGTACCCGTGCCGCCACCTCCGTGTCCGTCCAGCCGGCGGCGATCATCTCGTGGAGCACCCGGACATAGCCGGACTCGACATCCTCGTCGAGGTAGTCGCACGCCCGATCCCACTGTTGCCAGAGCGGCTCTGGGCCGCCGAACATCGTGCGCTGGCGTGCCAGCAGGCGGTCGTTCTCGGCTTGGAGAAGCGCCAGCACGAGCCGTTGCTTGCTGCCGAAGTGGTAGTGGATCTGGCTGAGCGGGACCTCCGCAAGGTCGGCGACCCGCCGGGTCGACAGGTTCGCGAACCCGTCTGCCAGCAGGCAGGCGCGCGCTGCGTCCAGGATCCGCGATCGGGTGTCGGCGGTCGCCCGGTCCCTGCGCCTTGCGCGCGTCTCGGTCCGCACCGGAGTCCCGTCCGCCACCACGCGCCGAGCATACGCCGCGTCCCTCACGCGGCGACGGCGTAGACGGCCGCCAGGATGAGGACGATCCCGAGCGGATGTGTCAGGCGCCGGCCCCAGGGAAGGTTCTTCTCGATCGCCGTCAGGCCACCGAGCACGAGCATCGCGCTGAGGCTGGCCAGCCCGACGCCGAACATCACGAGCATGAGCGACCAGCAGCAGCCGACGCAGAACGCGCCGTGGGCGATCCCCATCCGCAGGGCCTCGGCGCGCTCCGAGGTGCCGCGCCAGCGGTTGATGACGAATCCGAGCGGACTCCGACACTCCTCGAGGCATCGATCCCGGAGCGGGCTGAACTGCCACAGGCCGGCGACGGCGAGCGTGGTGGCGATGATGACCTGGGGATGCTCGGCGAGCCACGGCAGCCCGTCGACGGCCGCATGCACCCCGCGGTCCGCGATCCACGCAGTCAGCCCGAACGCGCCCCAGACGAGCAGGTAGCCGGCCAGCAGGAGCAGGACGAGCAAACCGGGGCGCCGGCGTCGCCGGACCAGCGCCTCGAAGGTCATGACCAGCGGGATGCTCGACGGCAGCATCATCGCCACGATCATCAGGACCCAGCCGAGCGAGAAGAGGACGGCCTCGAGCGCGACGGGTCCGGCGTCGCCGGCGTGGTGGAGATAGGCGCCGTACGGCGACCCCTCCCACAGCCACACGGCGAGCCAGGCCGCCACGGCGAGCCCGACCAGTGTGGCGCCGAGGATCGTCCGGTCGCGGCGGGGAACGCGCAGGTGCGCCGGGCTGAACATGATGCCGGGCCTCCTCGATCAGGCCGCGAAGTGGAAGTGCCCCTGGAGCGCGTTGTGGTCCTGGAGATCCACGCTCGGGATCCCGTGGGCGCTGCCGTCGCGCGTGTACTGGCTGGCCTTGCTGGCGTAGACCGGCGACCCGGGGATGGTGCTGAACACCGTCTCCGCGAGGGTCGTCGGCTTGCCGGTCGCGCCGACGAACGGCGCCATGTCGGCCTCGACGATCGAGCCGATCGAGATCCGGCCCTTGCCGCCTTCGACCGTGAACGTGATCGGCGCACGCTCGACGGCGACGACCTCGCCGATCAGGCCGGCCAGGTCGGCTACCGCGCCGCCCAGCTGGCCCGTGAACAGGCGGAGCATGACCTGCTCCTGCTCGGGCGTCGCGCGATCGTCGACGAAGACGACCGCCTTCCACGACTTGGGGATCAGGATGTTCTTCGGGATGTGGGCCGAGACGGCCATCGTCAGCCCGCTGACGTCGACGCCCTCGATCGAGCCCTTCTCGATGCCCCAGGCGATCGTGGTGTCACAGGTCTTGTAGTCGGGGTCCTCGCCGACCCAGCAGGGACAGAGCACGTTGCAGGTACAGACCTCCAGCAGCCGGCCCTCGATCTCGTACGCCATTTGCCACGCCCTCCCCCAAGTCTGTTGGTCGGTCGAGTGACCGACATCGGTCGGTCGACCGAATCTACACCGGGATCCCGCGCTGTCAACCCCCGCCGCGGGTCAGTCGCGGATGTCCGCCGGGGCGGCTCGACCGGATCGGGCGCCGCGTGCCCGGGGTCCGCGACTGCAAGCTGGTGGGTCTCTGGTAGCATCGGCCGGCCAGCCCATCCCGCGCGGCCATGCCACGGTCGCGTATCAGCGGAGACCCTTCGTGACCAGCCCCATCGTCGACTCCGGCGACGTCGCGCCCGCCGTCGCCGAGCTCGACACGATCGTGTCGCTCTCGAAGCGGCGCGGGTTCATCTTTCCCTCGAGCGAGATCTACGGCGGCATCAACGCCGTCTGGGATTACGGGCCGCTCGGGGTGGAGCTCAAGAACAACGTCAAGCGTGCCTGGTGGCGGTCGATGGTCCAGGAGCGCGACGACATCGTCGGCCTCGATGCGGGCATCCTCATGCATCCCCAGGTGTGGGTGACGTCCGGGCACGTCGGCAGCTTCAGCGATCCGCTGGTCGAGTGCGCCACCGACCACAAGCGCTTCCGGCTGGACGAGCTGCCCGGCGCCGAGAACCTGTCGGCCACCGACCTCCAGGACCCCACGATCGTCGAACGGCTGGGGCTGCGCTGCCCCGACGACGGGGGACCGTTGTCCGCCCCGCGCCGCTTCAACCTCATGTTCAAGACGTTCATGGGTCCGCTCGAGGACGACGCCGCGGTCATCTACCTGCGTCCCGAGACCGCCCAGGGCTCGTACGTCAACTTCAAGAACGTCCTCCAGGCGTCGCGCAAGAAGCTGCCGTTCGGGATCGCCCAGATCGGCAAGTCGTTCCGCAACGAGATCAGCCCGGGCAACTTCGTGTTCCGGATGCGCGAGTTCGAGCAGATGGAGATGCAGTACTTCGTGCGGCCGGACGCGGAGGCCGCGGCCGCGTTCGACGACGTGGCTGCCAGCCCGTCGCGAATGGTACGAGCGCTACGGCGTGACGCCCGAACGGTTGCGGCTCCGCGAGCACGCGCCCGACGAGCTGGCGCACTACGCCAAGAAGGCGGTCGACGTCGAGTACCGCTTCCCGTTCGGCTGGAAGGAGCTCGAGGGCGTCCACAACCGCGGCGACTTCGACCTGTCGCGACACGCCGAGGCCTCGGGCGAGAGCCTCGAGTACTTCGACCAGGCGACCAACGAGCACGTCGTGCCGTGGGTCGTCGAGACGGCGGCCGGCGCGGACCGGGCGGCGTTCACCTTCCTGATCGACGCCTACCGCGAGGAGGAGGTCCGCGGCGAGAAGCGGGTGTCGCTCGCGCTGCACCCCGAGCTGGCGCCGTACAAGGTCGCCGTCCTGCCGCTGCTCAAGAAGCGTCCCGAGATCGTCGAGCTGTGCCACCGCATCAAGGACGACCTCAAGCGCCACACGATGGCGGTCTACGACGACACCGCCGCGATCGGCAAGCTGTACCGCCGCCAGGACGAGATCGGCACGCCGTGGTGCGTCACCGTCGACGTCGAGTCGCTCGAGGACGGCGCGGTGACGGTCCGCGATCGCGACTCGATGGCGCAGGAGCGCGTCCCGGTCGAGGGCGTGACGCGACTCATCCTGGACCGCCTCGAAGCCTCGCGAGCTTCGTAGCGCCCGTCATGGTCGCTCACGCGGGGTCCGGCACCGGCCGAGCCGCGGACGAGATCGCCACCGCCGTGAGCCGGTGGCTCGACGTGCTGGACGACAGCCAGCGTTCGCGGGCGAGCTTCGCGTTCGACGATCCGCAGCGACGCGTCTGGGCGTACACGCCGGGGAGACGCGAGGGATTGGCGATCGCGGACATGCGGCCCGAACAGGTCGACGCCGCGGTCGCGATCGTCAACGCGTCGCTGAGCGGGCGTGGCGCGGCCGAGGTCGCGGCGGTCATCGCGCTGGAGCCGGTCCTCGGCGCCTTGGAGCGCGACGCCGGGCTGGCGGGCTGGCAACGTCGCGATCCCGGCCTGTACTGGTTCGCGGTGTTCGGCGAGCCACGTGAGTCCGGACCGTGGTCCTGGCGCGTCGGCGGTCACCACGTCGCGATCCAGCTGACGCTCGCGCAGGGCCGCATCATCGGCAGCGCGCCGTCGTTCCTGGGAGCCAACCCGGCCGTGGTCCCGAGCGGATCGACGGCCGGCGCTCGGGCGCTCGCGGGCGAGGAGACCCTCGGGCGCGCCTTCCTGGCGGCGCTCACGCCGGCCCAGCGCCGAACCGCGATCGTCGACGATGCCGCGCCGCCGGACATCGTGAGCGGTCATGGGGCGCGAGCCGCGCTGGGATCGGTCCCGAGCGGGATCCGTCACGACGCGTTGGATGCGGCCCAGCGCGACGCCCTGGAACGGCTCATTCGTCATTACCTGGAGCGGGCGCGGCCGGAGATCTCCGCCGCCGAGTGGAAGCGGATGTCGGCCACCGGGCTTGCGGATGCCACGTTCGCCTGGGCGGGTTCTGACGTCGCCGGCCGGGGCCACTACTACGCGGTGCGAGGGCCCGGCTTCCTCGTCGAGTACGACAACACCCAGGACGGCGCGAACCATATCCACGCGGTCTGGCGTGACCTCGACAACGACTGGGGCGAGGATGTCCTGGCGGCGCACTACGCGGAGCGGCACCGCGACCGACAGCACGTCTGACTGAGCCCTTCCACGGCCGGGTTCGGCCGGATCAGGACCCGGGGATCAGCCGTTCGAAGCCATCGAGGAGCCGGTCCAGCCCGAATTCGAACTGCTCTTCGTCCGTTGGGTCCGGGCTGGCGATCACCGCCGCGAACGACGGGTAGCGGCCCGAGTCGACGATATCGACGACGTACGGCGCGATCGAGTCCCGCCACTGGTCCTGCGACATTCCCGTCCGCCGCTCGGCGTCGAGCTCGGCCAGCTCGTCGGCGGCAGCGCCGCGGACGTAGCGCAGGAGGGTCGACACGACCGATCCGGCGGCGGTCGCGTCGAGGCCCATCGTCGAGCGCGACGCCAAGGATCCGGTCCGCCACGCGAAGGGTGTTCGGCCCGATGGCCGGCCGGCTGGAGATCTCGCCCACCAGCCACGGATGCTCGAGCAGTTGTCGACGGTGTGCCACGGCGATCGTCCTGAGCGCGGACCGCCAGTCGCCTGGGGTGCCGGCAGTGAAGGGATCGGGGGCATTGACCGCGTCGACCATGAGGGTAAGGAGCTCCTCCCTGCCGCGGACGTATCGGTAGAGCGATGTCGTCCCGGTGCCCAGGCTCGACGCGAGCCGCCGCATCGACAGCGCGTCCAGCCCATCGTGGTCGGCGACCTCGATCGCCGCCGCAACGATCCGGTCGATCTCTCGACGTGCTCGCGGGGTTGCACGTTCGAGTCGCGTCCAGACGACCTCGGCGGGTTCGTGGGGATGGCGCATCCGACCGTGCAGCTCGTCGAGGCGGTCGCGGAGCTGGTCGCGCATCAGGGCGCCCGTCTGGCGCTGCGCGTGCATCGTGCGGCGCATCTCGTCGACGATCGGGCGGCGCAGGTCACGGTCGTGGCGGTTCGGGCGAAGCGGCATTGACAGCCATGATAGACGATGCGTACAGTGTTGCCGAACCGGGAACAGCGTTCCCACATGGGCCCACTCGGGCCTACCCGCCCCAGCGACCCGAGGACCTGCCATGGACGCGATGATCGCCGTCGACCACCTGACCAAGCGCTACAAGAAGTCGACGACGCCGGCGGTCGACGACATCAGCTTCCGGGTCGCGCCCGGCGAGCTGTTCGCCTTCCTGGGCCCGAATGGGGCAGGGAAGACGACCACGATCTCGATCCTGACCACGACGCTCGCCAAGACGGCCGGGACCGTGACGATCGCCGGGTACGACCTCGATCGCGATCCGACCGCCGTCCGGCGGGAGATCGGGATCATCTTCCAGAAGCCGAGCCTCGACACCCACCTGTCCGGCGAGGAGAACATCCGTCTCCACGTCGCGCTGTACGGGGTCTACGGCTACCGCCCGTTCTACCGCGCGATGCCGGCCGAGTACCGCCGGCGGATCGAGCAGCTCGCGAGCGTGGTCGGGCTGGGCGACGACATCTTCCGCCCGCTCAAGACGTTCTCGGGCGGGATGAGCCGCAAGCTCGAGATCGTCCGCAGCCTCATGCATCGGCCCGCCGTCCTGTTCCTGGACGAGCCGACCTCCGGCCTCGATCCGGTCAGCCGCCGTGGCCTGTGGGACTACCTGCGCGACGTGCGGAACGAGGACGGGACGACCGTGTTCCTGACGACGCACTACCTCGACGAGGCCGAGGGCGCCGATCGCGTCTGCGTCATCGACCACGGGAAGGTGGCGGTCGACGCTACACCGGCGCAGCTCAAGGACCGCCTGCTCGAGCGGTCGCTCGTGGTCGATGCGGTCGACCGGGAACGGCTCCGATCCGAGCTCCGCGCCCTCGGGCTGACGCCGCTCGATGAGCCGGGTGGTGCCGTCCGGATCGACTACCGAACTCCTACGGCCCAGGCCCTCATCGCCCGGATCGAGACGCCGCTGACCGTCCTGCGCATCCGCGAGCCCAGCCTCGAGGAGGCCTACATCGAGCTCCTTCGAGATCCAGAGGAGGTCGTCGCATGACGTCGCAACCGTCCACGATCACCCGGCCGGAGGGCCGCCTCGGAGCCGTTGCCGGCTCGCGGCGCGGAGCGATGCGTCGGGACCTCAACGCCGTCTTCGCGATCGCCTGGCGTGAGATCCTCCGCGCGGTCAAGAGCCCGCTGTCGCTCGCCTTCACGGTCATCTTTCCGATCCTGTTCATCGGCATCCTCGGCGGGAGCATCAGCCAGAACCTGTCCGGTGCGCTGCCCTACGCCTACCTGCCGTTCATGCTGATCGGGATGGTGGCCAACGCCATGTACCAGGGCACGATCACTGGCGTCACGAACCTCGTCGAGGAGCGCGACAACGACTTCACCGCCGAGCTGTTCGTGGCGCCGATCTCGCGCTACGCCGTCCTGCTCGGCAAGCTCATCGGGTCGGGGATCGCGGCGATGGTGTCCCTCGTCGGGATCGTCGCGATGATCGTCATCATGCAGATCCCGATGAACGCCGGCGATCTGCTCAGGGTCATCGCCCTGACCCCGGTCCTCGCCCTCGCCGGCGGCGCGCTCGGCGTGTTCCTGATCGGCCTGACGCAGGATCAGCGGACGGTGGCCGTCGCGGTCCCGCTCCTGATCTTCCCGCAGATGTTCCTGTCCGGGGCCCTCATCCCCGTATCGGCAGCGAGCGGCCTGCTGGGCCTGCTCTCTCAGATCATCCCGATGACCTATTCGATCGATCTCGCCCGCAACATCTACTACTGGGGCAAGCCCGAATACGCCGCTGCGGTGCTCCACCCGCCGCTGTTCGATCTCGCGATCACGGTCGCGTTCTTCCTGGTGTTCACGATCGTCGGGACCGTGCTGTTCGTGCGGGCCGACCGGAACCGTTGACATGGATGGAACGATTTCGCGCCAGGCCGCGACATACACTCCGAGCGCGACACGGACGCCGCGCCGTCACATCCAGGGTGGCCGTGAACCAGCGAGAGCTCGTCGAGCGTGCACAGCGTGGCGATCATGACGCCTTCGCAGTGCTTGTCGGCGTGTCCGTCGCGCGGCTGGACGCCGCCGCCCGCCTGATCCTCCGGGACCACGAGCTCGCGCGAGACGCGGTCCAGGAGGGCTTCGTTCGAGCCTGGCGAAACCTTCCGACACTCCGTGATCCCGATCGCTTCGACGCATGGCTGCGCAGCCTCGTCGTCCGATCGTGCATCGACGTCCTTCGGCGCCGCGGGCGTCGACCGATCGAGGTCGAGCTGCTGCCCGCCGATTCGCCCGCCATTCCCGACATCGCCTCCACCATCGCCGATCGCGAGCTGCTCGATCTCGGGCTCCGGAGCCTGCCGCCCGAGCAGCGTGCGGTCGTCGTCCTGCACTACTACCTGGGCCTGCCGCTGCCGGATGTGGCGACGACCCTCGGGATCCCGGTCGGGACCGCCAAGTCCCGCCTCCACCGATCACTTGCGCTGATGCGCACGGTGATCGATCGCGATGCCGCGGTCAGCGCGGCGCCGGTGGTCGGAGGGCAGGTCGCATGACCGCCTTCGACCGCGTCGAGCGTCGCCTCCCGGAGCTCATCGACGATCTCGGTGCCGCCGGCATGCCCGACTACGTCGACGACCTGCTCCGGACGACCGCGCGGACACGGCAGCGGCCGGCCTGGAGCGCCCTCGAAAGGTGGCTTCCCATGGGCGTCATCGCCCGACCCGTTCCCATCCGGCCGATGCCATGGCGCCTGATCGCGATCGTCGCGCTCGTCGTGCTCGTGGCCGCGGCGACCCTCGTGTACGTCGGCACCCAGCAGCGGCGCCTGCCGCCGCCGTTCGGGCTGGCCGAGAACGGCGCCCTGGTCATCAGCACCGCCGACGGCGACATCGTCACCGTCGACGCGGTGTCGGGCCGTACGAGCCCGCTGATCGCCGGTCCGACGATCGACGTCGGACCCTTCTTCTCGTTCGACGGGCAGTGGTTGTTCTTCGATCGCCGCGATGCCGTCGAGACGGAGGGCAGCCTGTACGTCGCGAAGGCCGACGGCAGCGACATCCGGCCGTTGCTCAGGCCTGATGAGAAGGGGACCTGGTTCGACTTCACGCCGGACACCGACCGCGCGATCGTCGTCTCGATCGTCGCCGGCAAGGGCGGCGTCATCTCGATGATGAACCTGGTCGACGGCTCGCGGGTTGAGCTCCCGCTGGACCTGGACGTCGGCTCCGCCACGTGGCGACCGAACCATGAGGAGCTGGTCGTCACGGAGCGTCCGATCTCCCCGGGTGATCCCGCGACGTTCTGGGTCGTCAACGCGGACGGCAGCGGCACCCCGCGCAAGATCGACGCCGCCGCCAACGCGATCAACCAACCGACGCTCTCGCCGGACGGCAGGTTGCTCGCCTATTCGACGTGGGGCCCGGCGCAGGTCCACGTGGTCGACATCGACAAGGGCGGCGACCACGCGATCACCGCCACCGACGACGCCGACGGGGACGTGTGGCAGTCACCGCAGTTCGCGCCGGACGGGACGCGGATCGTGGTCAACCGATTCGTCACGAACAGCGACCCGGTCAGGGGCCGATTGGCGATCATCCCGGTCGACGGCCGGGGAGCGCCGATCGACGTCGGCCCGGTCACCGAGAACCCCATGCCGGGCGTGCTGATCGCACCGGACGGGAAGTCAGGGATCGCGGCATACGAGGCGCTCGACAAGACCCTGGCCTTCGACATGGCGACCGGCGCGGCCCAGGAGGTGCCGTACCACGCGACCAACGGCTCGAGCTGGCAGCGCCTGGCGCCCTGACATCGCGTGCCGGCCTACTGGTCGGCGTTCGCCTCGGCGGCATCGATGGCCGCGGCCAGATCGGCCGCGGCCAGGCCGCGTGGCTCCTTGCCTTTCGGCCAGTAGCCATGCGCGGGTATCACCTCGTCTCACCGTGTGTCATCCCGAACGGGAGCGGGGACCGCAGTGCCTGTCGCGGCTCCGGTGAGTTAACCCCAAGACCGCAGCTAGACCGCACACCGTGCACACGCCGGCGCCTCCGGCGGATGGGTGATGTGCCAAGTTCTAGCCGAGAACCGCACTCCGTCGGCCGCCGTCGTCGACCGTCGCGCGACCCGTCGACAAGTCGACCTCGAGCGCGCACGTCGCCTCGGAACCCTCCCATCGCAGGCAAAGGGATCGGCCGGCATCGACTTCGACTCCAAGGGTGCCCTCGAACGCGGGGTGCGTGTTCCGAAGGCGGATGAGCTCTAGCAGGCGGCCGACAACCGGGCGTTTGAGCGCCGACTCGATCTCGTCGGCCCGGTAGTCGTGGCGATTGATGGCGCGACCCTCGCCCGTGCGCTCCACGGCGGCCGTGTCGTTCGTGCCCGCGAGCAGGCCGACGTAGTAGATCTGGGGTACGCCCCTGGCGAAGAGCTGGATCGCCCGCGCAGCGAGGTAGCGGTCGTCGTCCGCTCCCAATGCCGAGAAGTAGGTGCAGTTCAGCTGGTGCACATCGACCTCGGCCGGGTGCGTGGCTGACAGGATCCGGTTGACGTTTCCGCCTCGTCGTCGGACCTGATCGGCCAGGTCGATCATCTCCGCCGGCTCGAGGATGCCGTCGAGGTCGGGGCGAACGGGAATCCCGTCGTGGCAGTCCAGACCGGTGAACTGCTGGTCGGGGGAGCGGGCGAGGTGCGCCGCCAGGCGATCGGCCTCGCCCGTTTCGAAGGCGTGCAGCAGCAGGCCCGGCAGCACGAAGTCGTACGTCCAGTACCCGTGCCGAGTCAGCTGCTCGTGTGTCGCGTAACGGTCGTGGACCTCCGGAAGCACGACCAGCCCGAACGAATCGGCCACGCCGGTGACCCAGTCCAGGAACTCGTAGATCTCCGGCTCGACCATGAAACAGGTTGTGCCGGGCTTCTTGATGACGTACCCGACAGCGTCGAGCCGAACCATGCGAACGCCATGCTCGGCGAACGATCGCAACCAACCTGTGATCAGCGAGCGCGTCGCCTGGCTGGTGACATCGAGGTCGATCTGCTCCGACCAGTCGGCCGAGCCGAATGAAGTCCAGAGGTTCTCCGGTTGCCCGGTGTCCTCGATGATGACTGTCGAGAACGGGCGCTCGGGCTTGCGGAGGAAGATCAGCGCGACATCGTCGCCGGGCGGATCGCCGGCGGGCCACACCTTGTCGAGGGTCACGAACAGGTCGGCAAAGCGAGAACGCCGACCATGACGCTGGAAGTCCTGGAACTCCCGGCTTTGCCGGGAGATGTGATTGATCATCACGTCGAGCAGCACGTCATGACGCCGCGCGAGGTCCTCGATGTCCGCCCACGTCCCGAACCGGGGATCGACGTCCTGGTAGGTCACGGGGGCGAACCCGCGATCACCGGACGAAGGGAACGGCGGCAGGATGTGTACGCCGCGGAACAGTCCGTCCAGCGGTCCATCGAGCAGTGCGCCGAGGGCGCGCAGGTTGCCGCCCAGCGAGTCCGGATAGGTCAGGAGCTGCGGACGAGGCGCGACGTGGGTGTGATGCATGGGGCGTCGTTCGGACTCGGATCAGACGCGGCGATAGATATCGGCGGCAACGACCGGCAGCCATCCGACGACCAACGTGAACCCGGTCATCATCCCTTCACCGAGCCCTGCAGCAACGCCGTGATGATGTGCCGTTGGAACAGGACGAACAGCAGGAGCGTTGGCACCAGGATCAGCATCGTGCCGGCGCACAGCAGCGGGATGTCCGTCGCGTAGTGGCCCTGGAAGGCGCCGAGGGCGCCGGCCATGGTCCGCTGCGTTGGATCCTCGACGAGGACCAGCGCCAGCAGGAACTGGTTCCAGGCCCAGATCGACATCAGGATCCCGAGCGAAACGATCGGCGCCCGCGCCAGCGGGACGTGGATCCGCCAGAACAGGTCCCACGTGCTGGCCCCGTCGACCTTGGCCGCCTCCGAGAGCTCAGTTGGCATGTTGACGAAGTGGGCTCGCATCCAGAACACCGCGAACGGCATGAACAGGCCGATCAGCGGCAGCACGATCGCGACGCGCGTGTTGAGGATTCCCATCGACCGGGCGAGGTAATAGAGCGGCGTGATGATCCCCTCGAACGGCAACGTCAGGCCGAACACGAACAGGAGTAGCAGCAGGCGCGCCCCCGGGATGCGCAGCAGCCCGATCGCGAACCCGGCCATGGTCGAGATGACGAGGGATACCGGCACCACCGCGACGACGATGAACACGCTCGACGCCAGGAGTGCGGTCATGTTCGCGACCTTGAACGCCTCGACGAAGTTCCCCCACTGCGGATCGGCCGGCCATTCGAGCCCGTTGGGCAGCGTCCCCGAGGGATGGAGGGCCGTGGTGAACACGCTCACGAAGGGCAGGATCGTGATCGCCATCAGCGTCAGCAGCAGCGCCCGACCGGCGTAGAGCTCCCCTCGGGCGATCCTCACCGGTCGCCCCCTCGGGTCAGCCGCTGGACGGGGAGGATGATCACCAGGACCAACACCGTCAGCGCGACGGCCAGGGCGGAGGCGAGGCCGACCTGGCGCTCGAGGAAGGCCGTGTAGTAGATCTGGATGCCGGGCACCGTCGTGGACTTACCGGGTCCGCCCGCTGTCGAGACATAGACGATGTCGAACGCCGCAAGGGCGGCGATGATCGTGACGGTGAGGCAGACGCCGATCTCGTAGCGAAGGCTCGGGATCGTGATCGACTTGAACTCCTGGAACCAGCTCGCGCCGTCGATCCGCGCCGACTCATAGAGCGCAGCATCGACCTTCGTCATACCGGTCAGCAGCAGGACGATACAGAACCCGAGAAGGACCCAGATCCCGATGATGCCGACCGCCGGCAGGGCGGTGTCGAAGTCACCCAGCCAGGCTCGGGTCACGCCGCCCAGGCCGATCGCGGTGAGGAGTTGGTTGACGAGCCCGGACAAGGCCAATAGCCAACCCCAGATGATGCCTGCGGCGACCAGCGGCATCACCTGCGGGAGGAACAGAACTGTCCGTGCGGCGGCCCCGAGTCGCCCGGTCGCCACCCGGTGGATCACGCTCGCCACGATGAGTCCGAGCGTCACTGGGATGAGGCTGAAGAACAGCACCAGGCGGAGGGCGTTGAGGATCGTCTCGCGCATGTCGGGGTCGCTCAGGACGGTCGCGTAGTTCGACAGGCCGATCCAGGTCGCTGGACCGATCCCGTCCCAGCGATAGAACGAGTACTGGATCGTCAGAACAAGCGGCTGGAGCACGAACAGCGCATACATCGACAGGGCCGGGAGCACGAACAACCACCCGACGAGCGCGTCCCGGCGGATTCCCTTCAGCAGGGAGATCCGCCGGGACGTCCGAAGCGCGATGGTCCGATCGCCCGGTGTCACGCATCGCTCCTGATCGTGCGCTGTCGAGACTCAGGAGCCCGCCGCGAGCTCCTTCTCGTACTCTGCCTGAACGGCCTTGAGCAGGCCCGCTGCGTCCTGCTTGCCGCCGACCATCTTCTGGAGCTCCGGCGTCCAGCCCTGGGCGAAGATCGCCCCGGTCGCGTTGGCGATGAAGTCCATCGCCCCGTTGGCCTTGGCGACCTCGGCGCCCGCGGCGAGCGTGTCCTTGGTGACCGATCCGGCTGCGACGGCCGGGATCGCCAGATCGGCCGGACCACCGGGATTCGAGCCGAAGCCCTTCACGTTGATGTCGCGTGCCTTGTCGTTCGTGGCAACCCAGTTGAAGAAGAAGGCCGCGCAGTCGGCTTGCTTGGCTGTCTTCGCGATGCCGAACGTGAGCGGAGCCGACATGGCGCCCAGGGATCCACCAGCTTCCGCCGGTGGGAACACGAAGAAGCCGACGTTCCCGGGCTGGTCCTTGTCGTAGACGCCGTCCTGCCAGTCGCCGTTGAACATGAACACGCCCTCACCCTTGCCGAACCGGGCGTTGGCGCCGGTGTATTCGATGGCGTTGGCGTCCTTCGGGAAGTAGCCGCTCTTGATCCACTGCTCGAGGTGCTGGGCAGCGGTGAGGTTGCTCGGCGTGTCGATCGACGCACCCTTGTTCTGGAAGATCCACTCGTTGATGGGCTGGGTCGGTCCGTAGGCCGCCATCAATTGCTGAAGCGGGAACGCGAGTCCGCCACCACTCTTGGCCGAGTTCCAGACCATGATCGGCAGGAGGCCGGCCGACTTGGCCTTGGCCAGCAGGGCCTCGAAATCGGCGACCGTCTTGGGCGGTTCGGTCATCCCGATCTGCTGGGCGAGCTTCTTGTTGTAGAAGACACCCGTCAGGCTGTTATTGAGACCCATCGCGTAGAGCGAACCCGAACCGCGGGTGCCGTCCTTGCTGACCCGATTCTGGACCAGCTGGGCGGCCGGCCACTTGTCCCAGCCGAACGCAGTCGCATAGTCGTCGAGGTTCTTCAGCAGGTCATCCTTGACGAGCGAGATCAACGTCGGCAGCCGGATCAGGTCTGGCGGAGTGTCGCTCGACAACAGGCGCGGGGTCGACGTCATCAGGTTGGCGAACTGGTCCTGGCTGACCTTGAAGGTGACGTTCGGAAACTGCTTGTGGAACTCGTCGGCGAGCGCGGGCACCGTCGGAAAGCCGGACTCGAAGACGGCATTCAGCTCGACAGGATCGGTCCCGCAGGTCGGGCCCACGGAGGCGGCGCTGGCGGACGGCGCGGCGCTACTTGGTTGCGCGGCGCTCGCCGCTGCGGTCGCCGGCGTCGTCGTCCCCGACGACGGTGACGACACCGTTCCGGGTGCCGCACACGCCGCGACCATGAGGGTCGCGATCGCCGCGGCCACGAGGCGAGCGGCGTGCGATCGGTGCGTGACCATGAGCTCCTCCTCCTGTTTGCCTCACTGGGCTTGGGTCAAGGCGTTCGCGGGGTCCTCATGCACGGCCCTCCTTCGGGGGCGCCGTGGTCGCACGGACCACGAGCTCGGGCGCCAAGTGCGCCACTGGCGGCTCGTCAGATCGCTGCTCGATCTCGGACAGCAGGATCTCCGCACCGCGGCGCCCTGACTCGAACAACTGCTGGCGGATCGTCGTGAGGCCGACGTAATCGGCCGCCTCAATGTCGTCGTAGCCGACGACCGACAAATCGTCCGGGACGTGGAGGCCGGCCTCGGCCGCCGCGGCGATGACCCCGAGTGCCTGGGTGTCGCTCGCTGCGAAGATCGCAGTCGGGCGTCGTTCGCGGGTCAGCATCCGGCGTGTGAGGGCACCTGCTTCATACCGCCCATGCGCGCCATGGCCGATCCATTCCGGTGGGACATCGACGCCCGTCTTGGCCAACGCCTCGATCAGGCCACGCTCGCGATCCCGGCTCGAGGTGAACCCGAAAGGATCCGCTGCAGCATCGCCGATGAAGGCGATCTGGCGGTGTCCCAGTGAGAGAAGGTGGCTCGCGGCGAGCGCGCCGCCAGCCACGTCGTCGCCGACCACGCGCGGCAAGGTCGCAATAGTTGCCGAGTGGACATCGATGAACACGACCGGCACCGGGCCGCGACCGAGCCGGGAAGCAGTGTCCCCCGGTGGCGGCAGGGACATCACGAGCAGTCCGTCGGTCCGCTGTGAGTGGACGAGCGTGCCAAGGTAATGGTCGCGCTTCTGGACTGACTCAACGTTGTAGATGACCAGGTCGAACTCGCTGTCGGTCAGCACGGCGTCGACACCGCGAAGACGTTCGGCGGCCTGCGGTCGAGTCAGGAACGAGACCACCACGCCGATCGTCAGCGTCCGGCCGAGGCTGAGGCGTCGGGCGGCCGGGCTGGGGGCGAAGCCCAGCTCCTCCATCACCGTCAGGATCCGGTCGCGCGTCTGCGGGTTGACCACCTGGCTGCCGTTGAGCGCTCGCGAGGCGGTCGCGACGCTCACCCCGGCCCGACGCGCGACGTCGCGGATGGTGACAGCTTTCTTCGCCACCCTTGGCCTCCGGGCTGAAACCGGTTTCATGAGACCGGTTTCAACAGGTTAGCAGCCCGGTCAAGGGGTGCTGATCTCAGTACTGCGTGTCATCGCGAACCGGGACGCCGGCCAGCCGGCTCGGCCCCTCTCTCGGTGATCCGAGTCCAAGACCGCACCCAGGCCGCAGCCCACCGGACACGATCACGGCTCGGCGCTGTACCGGAGGCGTGACCCAGACCTTCAAACGACTGGTGCCTGGAGAGCGTTTGCCTCGTTACCCCTCGATGAGCCACTCTGTGGACGTCTTCAAATCTCCGCGGGGTGTAGTCGTGGCCCAGTTACCCGTTGAGCTGATCCTGGTTCGCCAACTGGCCCACGGCCTGGCGGTCCCGACCTTCGTGGTCGATGCGGCCGGCGACCTGGTCTTTGTCAACGAAGCTGCAGAAGCCCTGCTCGGCCTCGATTTCGAGGATGGTGGCCAAGTGTCGTTTGCCGACTGGACGACGGCTTTTGCGTCACGCACAAAGGGGCGCCAACGAGCCGACCCGGCGACGCATCCTCTTGCCGTCGCCATTCGGCAACGGACGCCTGTACACGGACCGCTACGGATCGTGGGCCGAGACGGCGTTCTGCGATCGCTCGTGGTGACCGCACTCCCTCTGGAGGGCTCTCGCGGTCAGCTCCTCGGTGGCCTCGCCATGTTCTGGGAGCCACCGACCCCATGAACATCCGCCTGTGGGGGACCCGCGGGTCGCTCGCCAGCTCCGGCCCGGAAACGGCGGGTTACGGGGGCAACACCGCCGCGGTCGAGATCGTGAGCGCCGATGGCACCATTCTCGTGCTCGACGCCGGGACCGGCATCCGCCGGCTCGGAGCCGCCATCGACCCGTCAGTCGAGCGGCTCGACATCCTCCTGACCCACCTCCACATGGACCACATCCAGGGCCTCGGCTTCTTTGCCCCATTCTTTCGGCCCTCCGGCGAGATTCATCTTTGGGGGCCTGCGTCGGCGACGATGGACCTCCGGACTCGCCTCACACGCTATCTCTCGCCGCCGCTCTTCCCAGTGCGGATCCGCGACCTCGACGCTCGCGTCGTCCTGCATGACGCGCCCGAGGAGCCCGTACGCATCGGCGGCTTCGAGGTCGTCGCCCAGCATGTCATCCATCCAGGACCCACGGTCGGTTACCGGATCTCCGCCGACGGGGCGAGCGTTGCCTATCTGCCCGACCATGAACCGGCACTCGGTGCGCGTCGGTTTCCCGACGAGCCGCGCTGGACGTCCGGCTTCGATCTTGCCTCAGGCGTCGATCTCCTCATTCACGACGGGCAGTACTCGGATGACGAGCGCGCGGTGCGTATCGGCTGGGGTCACAGCTCGGTCAGCGAGGCAGTCGCCTTCGCCGAGTTGGCGAGGGTTCGCCGACTCATCCTCTTCCACCACGACCCATCCCATAGCGATGCCGAGCTCGACGAGCTGACCGAGGTGGCGCGCGCACGCGGGACCTCGATCGAGGTTGTCGCTGGTCGCGAGGGCGCTCAGTACGACCTGGGAACCGGCGTCCACGCCTGAAGGCGCAGCGGCCACCAGATGTCAGTCGTGGCCGGGCTTCGCCTCAGCGGCCTCCCAGGACGTGTTGCGTGTTGCCCCTTGAATCGCCCTGGAAGTGCCACTCGACGGCACGCCTCCGGTTCAGAGAGTGGACTCGGCCCGGAGCACAGGACGGCGTTTGGGGGCAGTTGCGGGGCAACCAAGGTTCCCGTCACCCTGCATGCGTCGGATGTCCTTGGACAGGGATACCGCTACATCGACCGCACGAGAACTCGTTCAATGCGGCGGTTGCCCTTCGACGTGTCGGGACCGTCTGTCAACTACTGGTCGGCGTTCGCCTCGGCGGCGTCGATCGCGGCGGCCAGGTCGGCCGCCGGCCAGCGCCGCGCGGCTCCTTGCCCTTGGGCCAGTACAGCTCCTTCTTGATCGACTCCTCGGCGAAGCCGCGATCCAGGAGGGTCTGCTCGGCCGTGAGGATCATGTCGGGGTTGCCGCACAGGTAGGCGATGGTGTTGTCCGGGGCCAGGGCCAGCTCCTCGCAGACCGGGCCGAGGATCGTCTCGACCCGGCCCGTCCGGCCCGTCCAGCCGGCGTTCAGCGCATCGTCCGGCCGCGACACGGTCGGGATGAACGTCACGGGGTAGCCACCCGTTCGTTCCCAGTCCTCGACGATCGGCCGGTAGCCGAGGTCGCGCTCGTAGGAGCAGCCGTTGAGGAAGACGGCCGGGCGCGGGCGGCCCTCGGCCAGGAGCTCGCGCATCATGGCGATGAACGGGGCGTTGCCGGTCCCCGACGAGATGAACAGATGCGTGCGGTCGTCGTCGGGTGCGAGGGTGAACTTGCCCTTGGGTCCGATGATCCGCATCCGGTGTCCGACGGGGAGCTCCCAGAGGAGCGGCGTGAAGGTGCCGCCTTCGACCAGGCGGATGTACATCTCGTAGCCGTCGTTCGCGAACCGAGGCGCCGAGGCGATGGAATACGGCCGTTGCACGATCCGGCCGTCGACCATGACCCCGATGGTCATGTACTGGCCGGCTTCGAACGGGGTCGCCTCGCCGTCCATCCGGACCCAGAAGTAGGCCAGGCTCTCGTGCTGGTCGTCACGCCGGATGAGGGTGGCGTTGTATTGCGGAGCGTCAGGCTCGATGACGCGGGGCGTCGCGGCGAGCTCGGTCATCGCAGGATCGGGCCTCCTCGGTCTGTCGCCACGATGGTAGCGACATCCGCGGAGGCCCGATCCGTGCCGTCGTGCCTGCGACGGCCTGCCAAAAGGACCTGTCGAGGTCAGTCGGCCCCGCTATGGGGTCCTCGAGCGTTGTCGATCCGCCAGACCTCGCCGCCGAGGGTCACGACGAATGCCGTGGTCCCGATGAACTCGAGGGAGGTCGGCTGGTTGAGACCGGTCGCAACGGCGTGGAACACGTGGTCAGGTCCGGCCCGCATGAGGGCGCCGGTGTTCGGCGACGCCGGGGAGCCATCGCCGTTTCCGACCGGGAAGATGCCCTGCGAGAGGCCAAAGAGGCCGTTGCCGGCGAGCTCCACGTCGACGAGTAGCCGGGCGCCGGTGGCCACCACGACGGGCGTTGGATCCTTCGCGCCGAACGCGACGACCCGGCCGGTCTGTGGCAGATGGGGGTTCGGGCCGGCCTCGGCCATGTAGATGGTGTTGCCGCGGATCGCCAGGCCGGTCGGGACGATGTCATCGAACGCGATCAGCTCGGAGACGTGGCCATCGAGCGTCACCCGGTAGACCCGGTTGTGGTGCCCGTCCGTGACCAGGAAGCCCCCGTGGTACCGCTCCATCGCGTACTGCACGCCGGTCGGGATGAAGAAGTTCGTCTGCGGCGGATGGGCGGCCGCGAAGGCCCCGATGTCCGCGATGACGGTGAAGCTGCTCGGGCCGTCACGCCGATAGATGCCGACCACGTCGTGCCCGCCGATATCGGGACCGACGACCGTCACGAGCACGTAGGCGATCCCGTCGATGAACTCGACATCGAACGCTCCGCCGAGGCCCACGATCGACGGCGGCAGCCCGCTGAGGAATGTCGTCTTCGCCCCGGTGTTCGGATCGATCCGAACGACCTGGCCGGTTGCGCCGACGGTCACGTACAGCATGCCGTCCGGCCCGATCGTGCTGCCCGCGCCACTGGCAAGGCCGGTCACGAGCAGCGACTTGACGGGCGCGGCGCTGGCCGTCCCGGTCGATGCGGCGAGGATCCCGACCACGGCCGCCAGCGAGAGCAGCAGCCGTGATCGATGGCCGGCACGGATCGTGCCGGTGCCACGCATTGCAGTCATGTCACGCCACCTCGGATTGCAGCTCGTAGACCTCGGCCGTCGGATGACCGGCCCGCTCGTGGATCCGCATCACCGCTTCCTTCGACGGCCCGGTGGCCAGGCAGAAGACCTTGCCCGCATCGGGGTCGAGCCAGGCGCGCTCGAAGTGGACGCCCTCCTCGGATTCGATCGCGAGGTCGCGGCCGTGCGCCTCGTCGAGCTGTGCAGCGGTCACCCCGTAGAACCCCGAGTGAACGTCCATGAACTTCGCCATCGGCTTCCTCCTGCATGCGGACACCCGGTCGTGGGGTCGCTGGAGGTGCAGCCTCGTCCGCGGAACGACGGCCGTCATCAGTCGAATGACCGATGACCGGTGACGGTGGCCGCCTAAACTGCGAGCCATGGACGTTCGATCCGATCCGGTTCGCTGCCCTCTCCTCATCGGCCGCGACGAGCTGCTCGAGCTCGTCGACCGCCGGCTCGATGACGTCGAGGCCGCTTCAGGCCAGTTCCTGCTCGTCGCCGGCGAGGCGGGGATCGGCAAGACGCGGTTCCTCGAGGCGATCGCCCAGAAGGCCGACGATCGCGGCTTCGTCGTGGTCGGTGGCTTCGTCGCGCCACAGGACCAGGACGTGCCGGCAGCGTCCGTCCTCGACATCGCCCGTTCGATGGTCCGGATCCCGGTCCTCGCCGAGCTCGGGCGCGAGCTGCTGACGCTGGGCGATCACATCATCGACGCCGATTACGTGCGCCGGCGGCGGCAGCTGGTCATGGACGTCGTCGACCAGGTCCTGGCCGCGCTGCCCGAGAGGACGATGCTCCTCTTCGAGGACCTGCAGTGGGCCGACGACCTCAGCCTCGAGATCATCGCGGAGCTCGCCCGACGATCCCGGGACCGGAAGGTGCTGATGTGCGGTGGCTACCGCACCGACGAGACGCTCGGCATCAACCTGCGCGACTGGCGTGCACGGCTGCTGACCCAGCGGATCGCCGAGGAGGTCCGGCTGGCGCCGCTGTCCCGGACCGAGACGGCGCTTGTCACGACGCTCATCCTCGATACGGGGTTGCCCGCACCTCGCGAAGTCGCCGATGCCGTCCACGAGCGTACCGATGGCATCCCGCTCCACATCGAGGAGCTGCTGGGCGCGCTGAGCGCCGATGCTCGTGCCAACGGCCTCGCGATCCGTGAGGCGACAGTCCCCGACACGATCGAGGACGCCGTCCTGGCGCGCCTCCGCCATCGGTCGCCGGAGGCGCAGCAGGTCGCCCGGGCCGGCGCGATCATCGGCCGCTGCTTCGTGCCCGAGGTGCTCGCCGGGATCATGGATGTCCCACCCGAAGTCCTCGATGGGCCACTCCAGGAGCTGATCGACAACCATGTCCTCGAGCCGCCGGGCGCCCGTGGCCTGTACGACTTCCGCCACCAGCTCCTTCGCGACGCGATCTACCGCAGCGTGCCCGTCGGCGACCGTCGCCGCTACCACGCACGGGCCGGCGAATTCGGCGCGCAGCTCGAGGGCCACTCGGAGATCCACTCCTCGCTGCATTTCGAGCGCGCGGGACTTCGACGACGCGCCTTCGAGACGGCCCTGTCGGGCGCACGCGACGCGTCGCGCATGTCCGCCCACCGGGAGGCGACCGAGCTCTACCGCCGCGCCGTCTACAACATGCCGGCCGACCTCGATCCGGCGGACCGAGCGGCCATCCTGGACGAGGCGGCCAGCGAGGCGGCAAACGTCGAGGACCACGACATGGCGATCGCGATGGCCAACGCGGCCGCGGAGGCCCATCGAGCGGGCGGCGACGCGGTCGCGGCCATCAACTCCACCCTCACCGTGATCAACATCGACCGACGGGAGTGCGGGTCGACGTCCGAGCGCCTTGCCACGTTGCACGCTCTCGAGCGTGAGCTCGACGGACTGCCTGAGACGGACGCAGCGAAGACGGCACGAGCCGACGTCGCGCTCTTCGTCGGCATCTCGGAGACCGACCGGCACGACTTCGTCGCGGCCCGCGAGGCGTTCGCGCTCAGCCGGCGACTCGGCGAGGAGGTCGGCGAGCCCGAGTTCACGATGGCCGCCGACTGGAAGGAAGGCGTCCTGGACGTCATCGCCGGCGACGTAGCCGGCGGGGTGAAGCGGATCAGCGAGATCGCCGTTGCCGCCGAGCGCGACGGCCACGAGGCGACCGGCGTATCCAGCTATCGCGACGCGGCGCTGATGGCGGCGATCGGGATGGATTACCCCAAGGCGCGGCACTGGCTGTCGCGTGGCGTGCGGTACGCGGACTCCATCGAGCAGTCCCACTGCGCGCACGTGATGCGCGCGACCTCGGCGCTGACGTACTGGGCGGCGGGTGACTGGGACGCAGCGGCTGCCGAGGCGAGCCAGGCGATGGCCGACCGCGGCTGTCGGCGGGCCAGCGAGTTCTCGCGCCACGCGCTCGGGTTCGAGGCGATGGGTCGCGGTGACCTGGCGAAGGCGACCGCCATCCTCGAGCCGGCGCTCGAGCTCGGCGAGCGATCCGAGACGCTCGAGATGATCCTGCCGCCGCTCTGGGGCATGGCCGAGGTGGCGCTCCTGGCGGGCGATCCTGCCCGGGCCTTCGCGATCGCCCAGGACGCCCTCGGGCGCGCCACCGCCGCGGCCGAGCGGCTCCTGTTCGTCCCGTTCGTGGTCACCGGTGTACGCGGCGCGCAGGCGGCCGGCCGGCCGCTTCAGGCGGCGGAGTACCTCGCGGCTGCCGAGGCGTTGCTGGCTCCGATCCCGGACGTCGCCGGCCCGGCCCTGGACCATGGTCGGGGCCTCGTCGCACTGTCGGAGGGCTCGACCGGGATCGCGCGCGAGGCGCTCGAACGGGCGGTCGCCGGCTGGGACGCGAGAGGTCGGATCTGGGAGGCGACGTGGGCGCGGCTGGATCTCGCGACCTGCTTCACCCGCACGAATCGGTTCGCCGACGCGCTGGCGCTCGCGGTGGAGGCGCGGACCGTGGCCACACAGCTCAACTCGCGCCCGATCGCGGATCGCGCCGACGCGCTCCAGCGCCTGGCTCGCGGCCGGGTAGCGGTCGAGGAACCGTGGCGCCCATTGACGGCCCGCGAGTTCGCCGTCGCGCGCCTCGTGTCCGAGGGCTACACCAACGCCGAGATCGCCGATTCGCTCGGGATCGCACCCAAGACGGCGAGCAGCCACGTCGAGCACATCCTGGCCAAGCTCGGGGCCTCGCGACGGGCCGAGATCGCGAGCTGGGCGAGTGCCGTCGAGCGGACCCCGCTGCCGAACTGACGCTGCCCGGGGTCGATTGCGGCCGGTGCGGTTCGTCGTCACGATAGGCCCAACGACGACCGACCGAGGTGGTGTCCCATGGCGACCGCGACCGAGACCGTTCACCGGCTTCCGGCCCGAGGCGATCCAGTTCCTGGCGGACCTTGCCGAGAACAACAGCCGCGACTGGTTCACGCCCCGCAAGGCTGAGTACGAGCGCCTGCTGAAGGAGCCGCTCGCCGCGCTGTGCGTCGCGCTCGACGAGGCGTTCCGTGGCCGCGGCATCCCGCTCGAGGGCGACCCGGCGCGGTCGCCCTTCCGCATCTACCGCGACGTCCGGTTCTCGAAGGACAAGTCGCCTTACAAGACCAATGTCGCGGCGTCGTTCCCCTGGTCGGAGGGCGGCACCCCGGAAGGCCCGCACGGGTTCGGCGAGAGCGGCAATCCCGGCGGCTACTTCCACATGGCTCCCGGCGAGGTGTACGTCGGCGGCGGGATGTGGCACCCGCCGACGGCCAAGCTCGCGGCCTTCCGCAACGCCGTCGCCGACGACCCGAAGCGCGTCCGCGGTCTCCTGGACGACCCGGAGTTCCAGCAGACGTTCGGGACCATCTCGGGCGACAAGCTGACGCGCGTGCCGCACGGGCTACCCGAAGGACCATCCCGAGGCCGAGCTGCTCAAGCAGAAGGACCTCACCTTCGGACGCCGGCTGTCGGACGAGGACGTCATGGGCCCTGGCCTCGTCGATCTCATCGCGGATTCGTTCGATGCCGCGGTCCCGCTGATGCGCTGGCTCGCCCGGCTCTAGCGCCCCTTCGAGGCCGAAGATGGCTGTGACACGGCGATCGGTCGGTCGCGCGTTCGATCGTGGTCCGGCGGCCGTCGGCATCGTGGCGGTGCTCGTCCTGGCCGGCTGTGCCGCAGCGGCCGGCTCTGCGCCCGCGAGCGGCTCCGGAGCGACCGCGGCAGGCCCGACGGCGTCGGTCGTCACGAGCGTCTCGCTCGGCACCGTCGGACCCGGCGATCGCCTCGACGGCCCCGCGACGTCCGAGTGCCGGGGGAGGCCGGTCGCTGTCGTACGGGTTCGACGTCGCCGCCGGAGCGGGGCGTCTGCGGGTGACGCTGGACCTGTCGAATCGCGACGACTGCGTGGAGCTCCACGTGTTCGATCCCGGCGGCGTCGAGGTTGTCGCTCCGTCGCACGACCTCCCGACGGTCTGTCCATCGGCGGGGCGCTCCGGCCAGTCCTTCGACATCGAATGGTCGGCGATCGATCCGCCAGCCGGCCGGTGGCGGGCCGTCGTCAACGTCATCGACGCCGTCGCCCTCAGCCTGCGGCTCCGCGTGTCCTTCGACGTCGAGGCGCCGAAGCCGGTCGGGCAGGAGCTCTATCCGGACCTGGTCCCGTGGCTGCCGTGGGAGTTCGGGTTCGCGGCGCCGGCCAGCGACCGCCCTGGAACGGCCCACGACCGGCGAGAACCAGGCGGGCCCGGGGACCGTGTCGTGTCACCCGGTCGAGGAGCCCGATGACCTGCACTGTCTGCGCTTCTCCGCCGGCATGTACAACGTCGGCGCCGGTCCGCTGTATGTGACGTTCCGCGACGACCTGGCCCGGCAGCACGTCTACACGCAGGATCGGACGCCGCGGTCCTTCGCCGACAACGAGTCGACGGGCCGGTTCACCGAGCGCCCGGCCGGGACCGGCGAATGGCACGAGTTCCACCAGCACCGCCACCTCGCCGACTTCGTGCTGTACGAGCTGTTCGCGGTGTCGGACGCCTCGGGTGGCCTTGCACCCGTGGACACGGGTCACAAGCACGGCTACTGCACGTTCTCGCAGCAGATCGGCGACTGGGGCTCAGCCGCCCAGGATCCGCAGTACGCGTCGTTCCCCGCCGGGACCTACTGCGACGACGCCATGAACCTCGAGGGTGGCTGGGGAGACATCTACCGCTGGCAGCGGCCCGGGCAATACGTCAGCTATGCGTCGGTCGCGGAGGCCGACGGCTCGATGCGCGCGGGCCGGTACGTCCTGCGCTTCACCGTCGATCCCGTCGACCACATCGCGGAGAGCGACGAGACGAACAACGTCGGCTACGCGCTGATCGAGGTCGTCGATGGCGGTGGGCTCGGGCAGGACCGTGTCGTCGTGTGCGAGCAGGGTTTCGGCCGCGACCCGTGGGACGCGTCGAGGCGCGTGGTCCCGGACCGTTTCGCGTGGGCGAAGCTCGCCGCCGACTCCGGCTACACGGCGCCGGCCTGTCCCTGACCGGACGCGTTCGGCGCTAGCGCAGCAGCGTCTCGATCTGCTCGCAGTGGGCGGTCTCGTGGTCGGTCAGGTAGCGGACGTAGCTGACGATGTTCTCTGGTCGGTCGCGGATCAGCGCCCCGCGCGACCAGTGCCCGGTGGGTAGCGCCGCGAGCCGATCGACGAGGCTCGTCCGCTGCGACCGGAACGCGGCGAGGTTCTCCGCGAAGGGCAGGTCGACGTAGTTCGTCTTGCGGAGCTCCGACCTCGGGGACTGGTAGCTCAGCGCCACGTGCTCGCCGGTTGCCATCCGGTCGATGAAACGCTCGCGATTGTCCGCTGCCGCCCTGACGTGCGCGAGGATGTCGTTGACCGACCACGGCTCGTCGGCCGAGCGCTGCTCCAGGCGGGCCGCGTCGATGCCGTCGGTCGCGGCGGCGATCCGGACCGGTGCCTCGCGGAGGAGCCGGAGGTAGCGCTCGACGTCATCTCGCCCGGGACGCTCGCCCATGGCCGCGAGCATCGAGGCCGGGCCCGCGAGCGGTCAAGCCCTCGCAACCGGACCGCAACGGGAGCGTGTGCCGACCCGACGGTACAATCGATCCGTACCGATCGTGACCCCGACCGCGGCCGGCCACGCGTCGCCGCCGCCCTGGAAGGACCCGCCCGATGACCCAGACCGCACCGTCCGCCGCCGACCGTTCCCATCGCGCGGCGAAGCGATACATCTACGCCTGGGGTGGCGGCCGTGCCGAGGGCGACGCGACGATGCGCGACCTGCTCGGCGGGAAGGGCGCCGGCCTGGCCGAGATGACCAACGCAGGACTCCCCGTCCCGCCCGGCTTCACCATCACGACCGAGGCCTGCAACGACTACTTCACCGCCGGCGAGCGATTGCCCGACGGCCTGTGGGACGACGTCCTCGAGGCGGTCAAGGAGGTCGAGAAGCAGTCCGGCAAGGGCTTCGGCAACGCGGCGGACCCGCTGCTCGTGTCGGTCCGGTCCGGGGCCAAGTTCTCGATGCCCGGGATGATGGACACGGTCCTCAATCTCGGCCTCAACGAGGACACGCTCCACGGTCTCGTCGCCCTGACCGGCAACGAGCGGTTCGGCTGGGATGCGTACCGGCGCTTCATCCAGATGTTCGGCCGGATCGTCATGGACGTGAAGGGCGAGCGATTCGACCACGCCCTCGACACGGCCAAGACGGCCCGCGGCGCGGCGCAGGACACGGACCTGACCGCCGACGATCTGCGGGCGCTCGTCGACGAGTTCAAGACGATCGTTCGCGACGACACCGGCCGCGACTTCCCGAGCGACCCCTACGAGCAGCTCGACCTCGCGATCAAGGCGGTCTTCGCGAGCTGGTTCGGCAAGCGCGCCGTCGACTATCGCAACAACCAGAAGATCGCCCACGACCTCGGGACCGCGGTCAACGTCGTGACGATGGTCTTCGGCAACATGGGCGACGATTCGGGCACCGGCGTGGCCTTCACCCGCGACCCGAACACCGGCGAGAAGGCGCTGTTCGGCGAGTACCTCACCAATGCCCAGGGCGAGGACGTGGTGGCCGGCATCCGCACCGCGCCGAAGATCTCGCAGATGCAGACCGACATGCCCGAGGTCTACGCCGAGTTCGGGCGGATCGGCCAGCAGCTCGAGCGTCACTACCGCGACGTCCAGGACCTCGAGTTCACGATCGAGCGCGGCAAGCTGTACATGCTCCAGACCCGGAGCGCCAAGCGGACGGCCGCCGCCGCGGTCAAGATCGCGACCGATCTGGTCGCCGAAGGCCTGATCTCGAAGGAGGAGGCGCTGGGGCGCATCGAGCCGGCGCACGTCGACCAGTTGCTGCGCGACACGTTCGATGCCGCGGCCGTCGCGAGTGCGAAACGGATCGTGAAGGGCCTCAACGCGTCACCGGGGGCCGCGGTCGGGCGCGCGGTGTTCGACGCCGACACGGCTGTCGACTGGGTCAATCGGGGCGAGAAGGTCATCCTCGTCCGGATCGAGACCTCGCCGGACGACTTCCACGGCATGGCGGTCGCCGAAGGGATCATCACCGCCCGTGGCGGCGCCACGTCGCACGCCGCGGTCGTCGCCCGCCAGATCGGCAAGCCATGCGTCGCGGGTTCCGCCGACCTGGTCGTCGAGTACGGCACGAAATCGGCGTCCTGCGCCAGGACCGGGATCGACTTCAAGGAGGGCGACTGGGTCAGCCTGGACGGGTCGACCGGTGATCTGTACCTGGGTGCGCTCCCCACCGTGTCCGCAAGGTTCGAGGACCAGCCCGAGCTCCAGACGATCCTGGGCTGGGCCGATGACGTCCGCCGGATGCAGGTCTGGACCAACGCCGACAAGCCGGAAGAGGCGGCGATGGCCCGCCGCTACGGCGCGCAGGGTATCGGCCTGTGCCGCACCGAGCACATGTTCCGCGAGGGCGAGCGGCTCGAGATCGTTCGCGGGGCGATCCTGGTCGCCATGGTCGCCACTCGGGCCAAGGCGCGGCAGGCCGCCGGCGAGACCCTGTCCGCGGAGGAGTCGGAAACGGTCGCAACGTTCGATGCGGCGATGGGCAAGCTCGAGAAGCTCCAGCAGGGCGACTTCGAGGGCATCTTCCGGGCAATGGACTCGCTGCCGGTCGTGATCCGGCTGATCGACCCGCCCCTCCATGAGTTCCTGCCCAACCTCGAGGAACAGCTCGTCAAGGTCACGAAGGCCGGCGACGCGGCGAGCGACGAGGACCGCGAGCTCCTGGCCACGATCAAGAGTCTCCACGAGCAGAACCCGATGCTCGGCCTGCGCGGCTGTCGCCTCGGCCTGATGATCCCCGACTTCGTGAAGGTCCAGACCCGGGCCATCCTGAACGCCCTGATCGCGGTGACCGCCTCCGGCGGCCATCCGAAGGCCAAGATCATGATCCCGCTGGTCGGCCACGTGAATGAGCTGTCGGCCACCAAGGCGATCCTCGAGGCCGAGGCAAAAGCGGTCGAGGCTGCTGCCGGCGTCGACGTCGAGTACGTGTTCGGCACGATGATCGAGGTCCCCCGCGGGGCATTGACCGCCGACGAGATCGCCCGTGACGCGGCGTTCTTCAGCTTCGGCACCAACGACCTGACGCAGATGACGTTCGGCTACAGCCGGGATGACGCCGAGGGCGGCTTCCTTCTCAAGTACGTCGAGGACGGCATCCTGCCGGTCAACCCGTTCCAGACCCTCGACGACGCGGTCGCCGGGCTGATGAAGACGGCCGTCGACAAGGGCCGCGCGACTCGCCCGGACCTCGAGCTCGGCATCTGCGGCGAACACGGCGGCGACCCCGAGTCGATCCACAAGTGCGAGAAGATCGGGCTCGACTACGTGTCGTGCTCGCCGTTCCGCGTCCCGGTCGCCCGCCTGGCCGCCGCCCAGGCCGTCCTGGCCGGCGCCGAGCGCGACAAGTAGCCAGTCGACCAGCCACGAGGTGGCCAGCAGCGACCCACGGCCCGACCGGACCCGGCGCTGGGACGATGATGAGCGCGGGTCGGGTGTCGCCGACGCATCCGCGTCTGCGCCGCGCATCGAGGCGCTCGCCGAGCATGCCCGGCGGCCGGCCTGGGTCACCGAGGAGCCGCTCGCCCACCTCTGGCCGCATCTCGAGCGGGCGCTCGCCGCGGAGGGATCGCCGTGGCGCGATGCCCATGTCCGGGTCGACGACCACGGTCGCCTCGTGGTCGAGCTCGTGCACACGGCAACGGCGAGCGACCGGCCCAGGGCACGGCTCCGGGCCGACGCCTTCGCGTTGATCGGCGAGATCGCCGAGGCGTCGACGTTCGTTCGGATCATCGATGCGGAGGCCGGCGCGACGGCCGGCGGCGGCGCGGTCGCCGAGGTCGACGTCGTGACCGGCCTGCTCGACGACGAGACGGCCTTCCTGACCCACGGCCACACCGTCCGACTGCGAATCACTGCCCGGTGACGGGCCGGCCCGGGTGAACGGCCGCGTCCGCCGCCTGTTCCTCGATACCACCCCGCTTCGGCGCGACCGGGACTACCGCTGGCTGTGGTCGGGGCAGGTGGTCAACGGCATCGGCAACCAGATCACTCGCGTCGCCTTGCCATTCCAGGTCTACGTCCTGACCGGGTCGACCCTGGCGATCGCCGCGCTGACGCTGTTCCAGCTGGTGCCGATCCTGCTGTTCGCGCTGGGGGCCGGCACGCTGGCCGATGCGGTGGATCGGCGCCGTCTCCTGATGGTCACCCAGGTCGGCCTGGCGGCCTGCAGCCTCGTGCTGGTCGTCCTCGCGCTGTCCGGCGAGCCGCCGGTCTGGGCGTTGTTCGTCGTTGCCTTCGCGGCGGCCGGGCTGTCCGCGGTCGACCAGCCGGCGCGGTCGTCGGCCATCCCGCGACTGGTCCCGCCGGAGCGCCTCGCTTCGGCGATCGCGCTCAACCAGCTCAACTTCCAGATGGCCTCGATCGTCGGCCCGGCGATCGGCGGGATCATCATCGCCACGGTCGGCCTGGCAGGCGCCTATGCCTTCGACCTCGTCTCGTTCGTGGCGTCGTTCGCCGCTCTCCTCGCGATCCGGCCGCTGCCGCCGATCGGTGCGGTGACCCGGCCGGGTCTCGACGCGATCCGGGAGGGCCTTCGCTTCGCCCGACGGCGGCGCGCGATCCTCGGCTCGTTCGTGATCGACCTCAACGCGATGATCTTCGGCATGCCGACATCGCTCTTCCCGGTCCTGGCCCTCGACGTCTTCCAGACCGGCGCACTCGGGTTCGGGCTGATGGAGGCGGCCCCGGCGGCCGGCGCTTTCGTCGGAGCGTTGCTCTCGGGCTGGGTGCGGTCCGTGGAGCGGACCGGCCGGGCGATCCTCGCCGCGGTCGCCGTCTGGGGACTCGCCATCACGGCCTTCGGCCTCGTCACGGTGTCGTTCCCGCTGGCGCTCCTCTGCCTGGCCGTAGCCGGCGCCGCGGACGTCTTCTCGGCCGTCTTCCGCTCAACGCTGGTCCAGCTCGAGACGCCCGACAACCTGCGCGGCCGGGTCATGTCGATCCACATCCTGGTGGTCACGAGCGGACCCCGTCTGGGCGACATCGAAGCGGCGCTGGTCGCCTCACTGACCACGCCCCAGTTCGCGGTGGTGTCGGGCGGCGTGCTGTGCGTGCTCGGCGTTGGGGTGGTCGCCCGGCGCTTCCCGGAGCTCGCCAGCCACGTCATCCGGCGGGGCGCACCGGCCGCCGCCGAGGCGACTCCCGGCTAGAATCGGGGCATGACCTCGTCGCCGCCCGTCCCGCGTGCGCCGCACCGGGTCGTCGTCGTCGGTGGCGGGTTCGCCGGGCTCTATGCGGCCCGCAACCTCGGCATCGACCCCGAGGTCCGGCTGACGCTCGTCGACCGCCGGAACTTCCATCTCTTCCAGC
Organism: uncultured Chloroflexia bacterium; assembly: GCA_963842695.1. GTDB lineage: Bacteria > Chloroflexota > Limnocylindria > Limnocylindrales > CSP1-4 > SPCO01. The sequence goes on along the minus strand of CAWJHK010000008.1, from coordinate 226,103 downwards.
CGCTGCTGTACCAGGTCGCCACGGGGGCGCTGTCGCCGGGCGACATCGCCCAGCCCCTCCGGTCGGTCCTTCGCAAGCAGCGGAACACGACGGTCATCCTCGGCGAGGCCGTCGGCATCGACCCGGACCGTCGCGAGATCCAGCTGGCCGACGGCGGACCGATCGCCTACGACACGCTCGTCGTCGCGACGGGAGCCCACCACACCTATTTCGGCCACCCAGAGTGGGCATCCGTGGCGCAGGGCCTCAAGACCGTCGAGGATGCGACCGAGATCCGACGGCGCATCCTGATCGCCTTCGAGGCTGCCGAGCGCGAGGCAGATCCCGAGGTCCGTCGGGCATGGCTGACATTCCTGATCGTCGGCGGCGGGCCGACCGGCGTCGAGCTGGCCGGAGCGCTCGGCGAGATCGCCCACGACACGCTGCGGCGCGACTTCCGCTCGATCCGTCCCGGTGAGGCCCGGATCGTGCTGGTCGAGGCGATGGAGCGCGTGCTGCCTCCGTACCCACCCGATCGGTCGGCGTCGGCCCAGCGCCAGCTCGAGCGGCTGGGCGTCGTCGTCCGGACGGGCACGCGGGTGACCGATCTCGACGAAACCGGCGTCCGGGTCGATGGCACCCGGACGGGGCGGAGGAGCGGATCGCGGCCCGGACGGTCCTGTGGGCGGCCGGCGTCCTGACGGCGCGCTTCGCCCGGACCGTGGCCGAGGCGACCGGCGCGCCCACGGACCGGGCGGGCCGGGTCATCGTCGGTCCGGACCTGACGATCGCGGGCCATCCCGAGATCTTCGTGGTGGGCGATGCGGCCGTCGAGCCGTGGAAGCCGGACAAGCCGACGCCCGGGGTGGCCCAGGGCGCGATCCAGGGCGGCACCTATGCGGCCAAGGCCATCCGGCGCCGGATCCTCGGCCGGCCGATCGAGCCGTTCCGTTACAGCGACCACGGCGACGTGGCCGTCATCGGCCGGCTCTCCGGTGTCACCAACATCCCGTGGCTCGGGCCGTTCGGCAAGCAGGGCGGGTTCACCGCCTGGCTGCTGTGGCTCGGGATCCACCTTGCCTACCTGATCGGGTTCTCCAACCGGCTGGTCGTCCTGATCCGCTGGGCGTGGACGTTCCTGACCCACGGACGGGGGACGCGCCTGATCACCGGCCGCGAGCTGCTGCCGCCGATCGAGGAGCCCGAGCCTCCGGCCCTGGCGCCGCTGGAGCCCGACGACACGCTCGCCTTGGCGCACCAGGACGAGCCTGCTGAGGCAGCATCCGCCAAACGAACGTAGAACGGCCCTCCGGCGAGCCGGAGGGCCGTCAGGTTCACCGCTCGCGCCGGGATGACGGCGCGGGTTGGCCGGTCAGTCGTGGACGATCACCTGCCGGAGGCCGTCGCCGGCCCGGAGCCGGTCGAAGGCGGCCTCGACGTCATCGAGGGAGATGCGCCGATCGACGAGCCGCTCGACCGGCAGCCGGCCCTCGAGGTGGAGTCGCGCGTACTCCGCGAAGTCGACCGCGGGATCCGCGAAGCCGTAGTTCGAGCCGAGGATCCGGCGGCTGCCGTCGACGAACGGATAGACGGCGAACGATGCCCGGGCGGCGACCGGGGTCATCCCGACGAGGACCGCCGTCCCGCCGAGCGGGAGGGAGTCGATGGCGAGCTCGACCGTCGGGACGCGGCCGATGGCTTCGAAGGCGAAATCCGGGCCGCCGTCGGTCAGCTCGCGCAGCGCGCCGATCGTCGCCGCCGGGTCGTCACTCGCGAGGATGCCGTCGGTCGCGCCGAGCGAGCGCGCGACATCGAGCTTTGTCGCGACGCGGTCGACGGCGACGATCCGGGCCGCGCCGGCCAGCACCGCTCCCATCACGCACGACAGGCCGACGCCGCCGAGCCCGATGACGGCGACCGAGGCGCCGGCCGGGACCGCGGCCGTCTTGCGCACGGCACCGACGCCGGTCGCCACGCAGCAGCCGATCAGCGCGGCCACGGCCGGGTCGACGCCGTCGGGGAGGGGGATCGCGGCCGCCTCCGGGACGACCGTCGCGTCGGCCATCGTCCCGATCCCGCAGTAGGACAGGATGGGCTCGCCGTCGCCTGCCGTCAGGGCGGCCGTTCCGTCCGGGAGGCGGTGGCGGAATGACGGGGAGTCCGGGCAGGCCCACGGCCGGCCCGCACGGCACTGCCGGCAGACGCCGCACGGGACGAGCCACGAGAGCGCGACCGGCTGCCCGACCCGCAGCGACGCGACGCCCGGCCCCACCGCCTCGACCACGCCGGCGCCCTCGTGGCCCATCGCCACCGGCAGCGGTCGCGGCCAGTCGCCGTCGCGGACATGCAGGTCGGAGTGGCACACCCCGGAGGCAAGGATGCGGACACGCACCTCCCCGTCCCGCGGATCGGCCAGGTCGAGGGTCTCGACCTCGACCGGGACACCGGCGGTGCGCAGCACGGCCGCGCGGGTCGCCGTCACGATTCGGCCGATCGCCGCCGCTCGGCGGGGCGGGCCGGGCGGTAGGGCACGTACGCCGGCCACCACATCGCCGCCTCCACGAGGGCGTCGACGTCGCTGTCCCCAGGGATCGCGGCAAGCTCGCTGCGGATCGCCTCACGAGCGACGGTCGTCGCGATCGCGCGGGTGACCGCCCGCAGCCGGCCGACGGGCGGGTAGATCGCGCCCTCGGCCAGGCGATCGTCGTCGACGGCCTCGGCGAGCGTCCGGGCGGCGAGCAGGAACATCCGGTCGGTGATCGACCGCGTCTCGGCGGCGATCGCGCCGAGGCCGATGCCCGGGAAGACGAAGACATTGTTCGCCTGGCCGATCTCCCGGCGGATCCCGTCGACCTCGACCGCGTCGAACGGCGAGCCGGTGGCGACGATCGCCCGGCCGTCCGTCCAGCGGAGGACGTCGGCGGGGGTCGCCTCGCAGACAGACGTCGGGTTCGACAGCGGCAGGACGATCGGCCGCTCGGTGCCGGCTGCCGTCGCCCGCAGGACCGCCTCGTCGAACGTGCCCCCGACCGCGGTCGTGCCGACCAGGACGGTGGGTTGCACGCGCACGATCGTCTCGACCAGCCCGGGGAGTGGCGTCGTGAACCCGTACCCGGCCAGCACCTCGATCGGCATCGCCAGGCCGCGTTTCGCCGCGTCGAGGTCGGCTCGGGTCTCGTGGACCAGGCCGTGCGAGTCGACGAGGACGAGGGCGCGCCGCACCTCCGCCTCGGCCAGCCCGGCGTCGAGCATCGCCAGCCGCAGGAGCCGGGCGATGCCGATGCCCGCCGCACCGGCTCCGACGAGCACGACCCGCGTCTCGGCAAGGGTCGTCCCGAGCCCGCGGATGCCCGCCAGCACGCCCCCGACCACGACCGCGGCAGTCCCCTGGATGTCGTCGTTGAACGACGGGACGCGGTCCCGGTAGCGGTCGAGGATGGCAAGCGCGTTGGCCTGCTTGAAGTCCTCCCACTGGATGACGCAGCCCGGGCCAGACCTCCGCCACGCCCGCCACGAACGCCTCGACGAGCTCGTCGTAGGCCGGCCCGCGCAGGCGTGGGGCGCGATGACCGAGATACAGCGGGTCGGCGAGCAGCGCGGGATTGTCGGTCCCGACGTCGAGCGAGACGGGCAGGGTCAGGGCCGGGTGGATGCCCGCATGCGGCCGTGTACAGCGCGAGCTTGCCGATCGGGATGGCCATGCCGCCGGCTCCCTGGTCGCCGAGGCCGAGGATCCGCTCGTTGTCGGTGACGACGATGAGGCGGACGTCCTTGAAGGGTCCGTCGCGCAGCAGCTCGGGGATCCGGTCGCGGTCCTCGGGCGTGATCCACGTGCCGCGCGTGCGCCGGATGATGTGGCTGAACTCCTGGCAGGCACGGCCGACCGTCGGCGTGTAGACGATCGGCAGGAACTCCTCGAGGTGCTCGGCGAGCACCCGATAGAACAGGGTCGCGTTGCGATCCTGCAGCGCGGCCAGGCCGATGTACTGCTCGAGCGCGTCGGGCTTGCGCCGGAGATGCTCGAGCTCGAGGTCGACCTGCTCCTCGATGGCGAGGATCCGGTCGGGCAGGAGCCCGCGCAGGCGGAACACGTCCCGCTCTTCCTCGCCGAACGCGAGGTCCTTGGTCAGGAGGCGGCTGCCGAGCAGCGCCGGGCCGGCGACCCCGATCGACGCCGGCCGGCCGGCCGCGATGTCGTCGAACGGTGCCGGCAGCGGTCGCATCCCGGCGAGGATAGCGGGCACGCCCCGCCGGTACCCTGTGGCCGTGCCGACCGCCCACGACGCCGATCGCCATCCGCTGCCACCCGGGTTCCGCTGGCCCGACGGCGTCCGTGCGGCGGCGCTCTTCAGCTTCGACCTCGACGCCGAGGCGGCGATGCTGGCCGACCATCCCGAGACCGCCGGCTACCTCGACGTCCTCGCCCACCAGCGCTACGGGCCGCAGACGGCCGTGCCGCGGCTGCTCCGGATGCTCGACCGCGCGCGCCTACGCACGACGTTCTTCATCCCGGGCTGGGTGGCGGAGACGTGGCCGGACGTCGCCCGGAGCGTCGCGCGACGCCGGTCACGAGATCGGCCATCACGGCTACCTCCACGAGTCGGTCCGCGGCGTGGACGAGGCCACCGAGCTCGGCTACCTCGACCGCGGGCTGGCCGCGCTCGACGAGGTGCTCGGCGTGCGCCCGGTCGGCTATCGCGCGCCGTCGTGGGACATGAACCTCGGCACTCCGCCGGCTGATCGCCTCGCGCGGCTTCCGCTACGACTCGGGGCTGATGGACGCCGACCATCCGTACCGGCTGGCGACTGGTCCGGACGCCGCGGCGCCGACCCTCGTCGAGCTGCCCGTTCACTGGTCGCTCGATGACTGGAACCGCTACAACTACGTCCCGGGGCTGACAGGGACCGGCGTGATCGGCCGGCCGTCCGAGGTGTGCGCCGCCTGGGCCGAGGAGCTCGATGCGATCGTCGAGGTCGGTGGCCTCTTCACGCTGACGATGCACCCGTTCGTATCGGGCCGTCCGGCGCGTGCCGCCGCGCTCGAGCGCCTGATCGAGCGGGCCCGCGCGATCGACGGCCTGTGGCTCGCGGCCGGCGACGAGATCGCCTCCTGGGTGGAGACGCTGGATCTGCCGCCGGTCCGGCACGGCCCGCCCGGCCCGGCCGGCGCGGCCTGACCGTCACTGCCACGACTCAGCTCCCGCCGGTCACCTCGAGCGTCCCGACCATGCCATAGGCCTCGTGCCCGGGCAGGTGGCAGATGTACAGGTAGGTGCCGGTCGTCGCGAAGGTCACCGTGGTCGTGCGGCTGGTGCCGGCCGGGATGGACACCTCGGTCGGCCGGGAGCCGTGGACCGGCTCGGTGCCGGTGCGATGGCGCTCGTGCGTGGCCGCGTCGCCGACGATCCACTCGTGATCGATCGGGTCCCCGTTGTGCAGCACGATCGTGATCGGCACGCCGACCGGCACCACGATGCGGTCCGGCGTGTAGCGCGAATAGCGGATCGCGATCTCCGTGGTCCCCGGCGTCCCGCCCGGCCCGCCGACCCAGGCCGCGGCGACGCCGGCGAGGCCGACCGACAGAAGCAGGCCGCCGACCAGGGCGAGACGCCCCGGCCGGCGAACGGTGGTCATCGGACGGCGACCGTCACGCCATCGACAGCGGCGGGCGCTGCCGCACCAGCAGCACGATCCCACCGATGCCACCGACGGTCAGGAGGATCCCGACCACGAGTCGCAGGTTGTCGAGAGTGCGGTCCGGCACGACCGGCGGGTTGGGCAGGTCGAGCCCGGCCATGACGCGGGACGGCGCACCGGCACCGGACGCATCGATCGCCAGGTCGAAGCCGAGCTGCGGTGCCGAGGCGTCGATGCGGACCTTGGTCAGCCAGGCCGACGCCGGGATCCAGTCCATGCTGCGATCGGAACGCAGGTCTTCGAGCAGTGACTCGGTCGCCGGTGCGCTGTGCGTGAGCGACATCCCGTTGCGAACGACGGGCACCGGCAGCAGCGCCGGGCGCTTGTCGGTCATCAGGTAGACATCGGCCTGGACCTGCTCGGTCGGGGTCTTTCCGAGCGCCAGGATGCGCAGTGGGACCCAGGGGTTCGAGGTCGGGATCGTGATGTGGACGGGCGTCCCGTCACCGACCGCCTGGCCACGGGCCGCGGCGGCATCGGCATCGAACACGGCCGCCAGGAAGATCGGCGAGCGGTTCGCGTAGAAGTCGAGGACCTCGGGCGCGTCGGGCGGGAGGCGGAAGCCGTGGTCGGTGGCCCACTGGCCGACGGCCGCCGAACCGCCCCGCAGCACGGTCACGTCGAGGGCGTCGATGCGAACCTTCAACAGCTCCTCGGCGGTGTCGCGCTGCGCGGCACCCGCTGCCGACGAGGAAGGCCGCCTCGGGCACGGGATCGGTCTCGCGAACCAGCCGCTGCAGCGTCCAGTCGCCGCCCTTCTCGACCTTCGACGGGATCCCGGGGAGCGGTGTCAGGGATCCGAACGCCCCGCCGCCGCCGGCGAACTGGAATGCGGTGATGTAGTGCTCCTCCCCGTCGTGGTAGCCGGCGAGCGTGGTCGTCTGGAGCAGGTTGACCGCGCCGTTGGGGCCGATCAGCCCGCCACAGGCGAACGCCGGCGCTGCCGAGAGCGCGATCATCAGAAGGGCGGCTCCGATGGCGGCCCCGGCTCGGCTGATCGAACGGTTCATCGTCGATCTCCCTCTGGCTGCCGGCCCGTGCGAGCCGGTCCCGTGTTGGGCCCCAAGACTCCGCCGCGCGCCGGACGGTTCCCGCGGGGCGTGCGAGCGCGGTCGCGGTCCCAATCGCGACTAGCCCCATCGCGGGATGCCGTGGGTGCGCCGGAGGCGCGATAGTGCGTGCATGCACCACCCAGTCCGGCGGGTGACCCTCGCCATCGTCCCGCTCGTCGCGATCCTCGCCACCGCCGGCTCGCTGGTCACCGCCCGACCGGCTGCCGCGGCCGACTTCCCGGCGTACGACTCGCGCTACCACACGTACGCGGAGATGGTCGCCGAGATCACGCAGGCCCAGGCAAACCACCCCGACATCGTGGCCCTGCGCTCGATCGGCAAGAGCTACAAGGGCCGGGACATCTGGGCAGCCAAGATCTCCGACAACGTCGCGACCGACGAGGCCGAGCCCGAGGTCCTGTTCGATTCGCTCCACCACGCGCGCGAGCACCTGTCGCTCGAGCAGTCGCTCGCGGTCCTGCGCTGGCTGACCACCGGGTACGGCTCGGACGCGCGGATCACGTCGATCGTCGATAGCCGCGAGATCTGGATCGTCTTTGCGGTCAACCCCGACGGCGCCGAGTACGACCTGACCGGCTCGCCGTATCGCGGCTGGCGCAAGAACCGCCAGCCCAACCCCGGCTCGACGGCGATCGGCACCGACCTCAACCGCAACTACGGCTATCACTGGGCCTGCTGCGGCGGCTCATCGAGCAAGAAGTCCGCGTCGACCTACCACGGCCCGAGCGCGTTCTCGGCGCCGGAGACCCGCGCCATGCGCGCGTTCATGGAGAGCCGCCGCGTCGGCGGCCGCCAGCAGATCAAGACCGCCATCACGTTCCACACGGCCGGCCAGCAGATCCTGTGGCCGTACGGCTACACGAAGGCCGACGTCCCGTGGGACATGACCACCGACGACCATGCCGCGCTCGTGGCGCTCGGCAAGAGGATGGCGGCGACCAACGGCTACACGGCGATGCAGTCGAGCAGCCTGTACGTCACCGACGGCGACGAGATCGACTGGGCCTACGGCGTCCAGGACATCTTCATGTACACCTTCGAGCTCTACCCGAGCCACAGCGTGGTGAGCTCGACCGCGCGCTTCTACCCGCCCGACGAGGTCATCGGTCCGCAGACCGAGCGCAACAAGGCCGCGATCCTGATGCTGATCGAGGCGGCCGGCTGCCGCTACGCCCTCATCGGCAAGGCGAAGGCGAACTGCGGCCCGCTGTACGACGACTTCGAGACCGCCGGTGGCTGGACGACGAACCCGCTCGGCAAGGACACCGCCAGGGCCGGCGCCTGGCAGCGGGCCAACCCGCAGGCGACCTCCCGGCAGCTCGGCACGACGATCTCCGGATCGCGCGCCCTGGTCACCGGGGCGAAGGCCGGGTCGGGCGCCGCGGCCTACGACGTCGACGGCGGCGTGACGACCATCCGCTCGACCCCGATCGCGTTGCCGGCCCAGGTCGGCGCGCTGACGTTCCGCTTCTACCTGGCGCACAACGCGGCGTCCTCGTCGAAGGACTGGTTCCGCGCCTACGTCGAAGATGCCAACGGCGTCCGGACGATGGTGGTCCAGGAGGTCGGTGCCGCGAATTCGGACCGGCCGGCGTGGCGCGGCGCATCGGTGTCGATGACGCCGTGGGCGGGGCAGAGCGTGCGGATCGTCTTCGCCGCCGCGGATCTGGGCGGTGGCAACGTGCTCGAGGCGGCCGTCGACGACGTCCGGATCACCCGCCCGTAAGGGGCAGCCGCACCACCATCGCGGTCCCGGCGCCCGGACGGGAATCGGCGGTGATCTCGCCGCCGTGCGCGAGCACGAGCTGGCGCGCGATCGCCAGCCCCAGCCCTGAGCCACGGGAGGCGTCGCCCGTCACGAATCGGTCGAACACGTGGGCCAGGAGCGCTGGATCGATGCCCGGACCGGTGTCGCGCACCTCGAGCCGCACCCAGCGGGCCCCTTCGACCGCCCCCGAAAGCGTGACCCGACCGCCGCTGGGCGTGTGGCGCAGCGCGTTGGCGAGGAGGTTGGCGAGGACCTCGCGGATCCGCACGGGGTCGACGTCGAGGATCGGCAGGTCGCCCTCGATGTCCGCCGCCAGCTCGACCCCGGCGGCGGTCGCGGCCGGCTCGAACGAGCGGACGACGTCGCTGACGAGGACGTCCGGGTCCGTCGGCTCGCGGTGGAGGGCAAGGGTGCCCGCCTCGGACAGGGCCAGCGTCCGGAGGTCGTCGATGAGCCGGGCGAGGACCCGCGTCTCGTCGAGGACGACACCGAGATGGGCAGGATCCGGCGGATAGACGCCGTCGATGATCGCCTCGAGGTTGCCCTGCACGACCGTCAAGCGGTGTCCGCAGCTCGTGGCTGACCTCGGCGAGGAGCGTCCGCCGCTGGCGCTCGTCCGTCTCGAGGCGCGCGGCCATCGTGTCGAAGCCCCCGATCAGCTGCCGCAGGGAGCGGCTGCCCTCGCGCGACGGGCCGACGCGGACCGAGTAGTCGCCGGCCTCGATCCGGCGGGTGGCGTCCACGAGACGGTCGAGCGCCCGAGCCGGTCCGCCGGAACGTCGCGGCCGACGACACGAGGACGACCGAGCACGAGGACGAAGACGACGATCCCGGGCAGCGGGCCGCGAGTGCGACAGCACGAACCCACCGACCGCCAGGAGCGAGCCCGCGATCAGCAGGAAGAGAGAGAACAGGCACCGAACCGGCCACCGAACCCGCGCCGCGCAGCCCATGGCGGGCCGCCGCCCCACGGTGGTCCGGCGCCCTTCGCCGAACCGTCGGCGACGCCATTCCTCGCGCGTGGCCCGCCAGTCCTCGGGCACCGGTCCGGGTCGGGACGGCTGCCGGCGTCGCCTTCCGCCGCACGGCATCAGTCGGTGTCCCGGTCGTCGGCGAAGCGGTAGCCGACGCCGTACACCGTCAGCACGTAGCGCGGCCGCCGCGGGTCGGGCTCGAGCTTGCGGCGCAGGTTCTTGACGTGCGAATCGATCGCCCGCTCGTAGGTCTCGAATGCCACCCCGCGGACGGCGTCGAGGAGCTGGGCCCGGGTGAAGATCCGGCCCGGGCGGCCGGCCAGCGTGGCGAGCAGCTGGAACTCGGTCGGCGTCAGGTCCACGGGCCGGCCGGCCACCTCGGCCCGCATCCGTGGCACGTCGAGCGTGACGTCGCCGGCGCGGATCGTCTCGCCCGCCTCGGGTGGGCGCTCGGCGCGACGCAGGACGGCGCGGACCCGGGCGACGAGCTCGCGCGGGCTGAACGGCTTGGTGACGTAGTCGTCCGCACCGAGCTCCAGCCCCAGGAGCTTGTCGAGCTCGTCGTCGCGCGCCGTCAGCATGACGATCGGGATCGTCGAGTCGCGGCGCAGCTGGCGGGTCACGTCGAGACCGTCCAGCCCGGGCAGCCCGAGGTCGAGCACGACCAGGTCGGGCCGGCGCTGGCGGACGCTGGTCAGCGCAGCCGGCCCGTCGGCGGCTGTGACGACGGCGTAGCCCGCGTGCTCGAGGTAGTCGCGGGCCAGGGTCGCGATCTTGGGTTCGTCGTCGACGACGAGGATCGTCTGCATCGCACGCATCGTAGAACCGGATGCGCCCCCGGACCGGCGGGTCCGGGGGCGCGACAGGGTGGGGAAGGCGCCGGCTCAGGCGACGCCGGTCGAGGTCGGTGGCTCGCCGGACCCCGGCGACCCCGGGGCCCCGCCAGGAACCTCGCCAGGAGCCTCGTTATGCGCCTTGCGGTGCCAGTCGTCGAAGGTGTCGTGCGCGCGACCCTCCCAGCGACCATGGCCATCGGGGCCCTTGTCCGGGCCGTACCAGCTGTCGTAGTTGCCGCCCGACCCGCCCCAGTAGCCCGGCCCCCAGCCGCGACGGGGTCCGCCGCGCCAGAAGATCGCTCGCAGGAGTGCGAAGACGATGAACAGGAAGAACAGGAAGAACAGGAACCCGAAGAACCCCCAGCCCCAGCCGAAGGCATGCCAGCCGTAGCCGTACGCCGGCACGACGACCGGCGCGACGGTCGTGCCGGTTCCATCGCTGACGGCACCGGCGGTGACCCCGGCGTTGTAGGCGGTGGTGGCGATGATCCCGCCGCCGAGGACGAGGACGGCGACGAGCAGGATTGCGGCGATGACGCGTGACATGGAAGCGACTCCTTGGTCGATCTGGTCGGACCGCCCGTGCGGTCCACTGCCACGCATCCTGCCCATGCGATATGGAGCCGGTGTGGAGGCGGCATGGCGACCTCTGGCTCGCCGACTTGACAGTGAAACGTAGCACTGTCATGATACAGCCATGTCGAACTCCGATCGCTATTCGCTGACCGAGCTCGCGGACCTTGCCGGCGTCACGCCGAGGACCGTCCGCTACTACCTCGCCCAGGGACTCCTCCCGGCGGTGGGTGCGGCCGGGCCGGGAACCCGCTACGACGACCGGTACCTTGCCCGCCTTCGGCTCATCCGGCGACTCCAGGCCGAGCACCTGCCGCTCGCGGAGATCCGCCGCCGGCTCGACGACCTCGGCGACGACGAGATCCGCGAGCTGGCCGGCGCCGAGGAGCCGGACGCGCCGGCCGGCACCGCGCTCGACTACCTCCGCACCGTTCTTGGCGGCCAGACGACGCGTCAGCCGGCAACGCCGCTGCCGCCGGTCTCGGTGCCTCCGCCACGCATGACCCGCGAGATGCGTCTCGCCCCAACCGATGCAGCCGCGCCCGTGGCCGCGCCCGCCCTCATGACCCGTGCACAGCCACGTGAGTCCGCGGCGCCGGCCGATGCGACGACGGCGACGACACCGTCAACGGCCATCGAGCGCTCCCAGTGGGACCGGCTGGCGCTCACCCCGGACATCGAGCTCAACATCCGACGCCCGCTCGGCCGGGCCCATCAGAAGCAGGTCGACCGCCTCGTGACGATCGCCCGCGAACTCTTCGAGGAGGACCGACCATGACCACCCGCACCGACTCCACCTTCACCGTCCGCCAGGATCGCCGGCTCATCCGCCCGAGCTCCCACAGCAAGCGGTTCCTGCTCGCGACGATCGCCGCCCCCCGAGCCACGACCGAGCGGCCCCGGCCGCCCGTCAACCTCGCGATCGTCCTCGACCGGTCGGGCTCGATGTCGGGCGACAAGCTGCGCATCGCCAGGGAAGCCGTGGAGCAGGCGATCGGCCGGCTCCAGCCGGACGACCGGTTCAGCGTCGTCGTCTACGACGACATCGTCGACGTCGTCATCGAGTCGACGGCGGCCTCGGCCGAGGCCCGTCGCGGGGCTGTCGATCGCCTGCGGACGATCGAGGCACGTGGCAGCACGAACCTCGGCGAGGGCTGGCTGCGTGGCTGCGAGCAGGTCGCCGGCCACCTCGCCGAGGCGGGCGTCAACCGCTGCCTGCTGCTGACCGACGGCCTCGCCAACGTGGGCATCACCGACGCCGACGAGCTGGCGCACCACGCTGCCGAGCTTCGTGCCCGCGGCGTGTCGACCTCCACGTTCGGTGTCGGCAACGACTTCGACGAGCGGCTGCTCCAGGCGCTCGCGGACGCCGGTGGCGGCCACTTCTACTACATCGCCGATGCGCCGCAGATCCGGGACGCCATCACCTCGGAGGTCGGCGAGACGCTCGAGGTCGTCGCCCGCGACGTCCATCTCGAGATCACGGCCCGGGATGACATCCGGGTCGAGCCGATCAGCCCCTACGCGGTGACGACCGCCGGCCAGCGAACGCTCGTGTCGCTCGGCGACCTCGTCTCGGAGCAGGTCGTCGAGGTCGTTCTGCGGCTGTCATTCCCGTACGGCACGCTCGGTCGCGACACCGGCGCGATCGTCGCGCTGACCGATCGCGATGGCGCCTTCGGGGCAGCGGGGACAGCCGCGACCGAGCCCGCCCGGCTGACCTGGACGTACGCCGACGACCGCGCCAACGACGACCAGCCGCGCGATCGCGACGTCGATCGAGCCGTCGCCCGGCTGTTCGCCGCACGGGCGCGGCAGGAGGCCGTCGCTCGCAATCGCGTCGGCGACTACGTCGGTGCCCGGCGCGTCCTGGAGGCGACCGCCGGTCGGATCCGCGCATACGCCGGGCACGACACGGTGATCTCCGGCCTCGTCGAGGACCTCGTCCGTGAGGAGCAGGTGTTCGCCGCGCCGATGGCCGAGCCGAGCCGGAAGCAGATGCACTACGCCAGCGCGAACATGCTGCGCAGCCGGGACGCAACCGGCCGGTCCGTCCGCCGCGCCTGAGTCGCCGATCGCCTCGAAAGGGATCCCGGTGGTGCGGAGCAGCACCACCGGGACTATCGCCGGAGTTCATGAATCGCGGCGGCCGCGTACGTTGGCGCCACCCATCACCGTCCCGTCACCGGAGCAGCCCTCATGCGTCGTTCACGCGCGCTCATCCTCGGCTCGATCATCGCGAGCCTCGCACTGCCGCTCGCGGCGGCGCCCGTCCTCGGTCGCGATGCTGCGGCCACCCAGCACGACCGGACGGTCGCGTACTGGACGGCCGAGCGGATCGCCAACGCGAAGCCGCGCGACTTCGTCAGGACGCCCGGCGGCCAGTTCGAGGCCCGCCAGGGCAAGCCGCCCGGCGGCGGCACGCCCACCGGCACCGCCAGCGTGATCGGCGCCAGCTGGACGAAGGGCGGGCAGGTCGTGCGGACGACGGGCAAGGTCCTCTTCACGTTGAACAGCGGCAACTACATCTGCACCGGGACGGCGGTCAATGACGGAACGTCCGGCCGCTCGATCGTCATCTCGGCAGCCCACTGTGCGTGGGACGGCAAGGACGGCGGGTTCGCACGGAACTGGATGTTCATCCCCGAGTTCGACACCACGCCGACGTACAACTGCAGCCAGGCGAAATGGGGCTGCTGGACGGCATCGGCATTGGTGGTCAACAACGGTTTCACCTCGGCCGGCGGCTTCAACAACCAGGCCGTCCAGTACGACTGGTCGTTCGCGGTCATCACCGACGTCGGGACGAAGGCGCTCGACACCTCCGGGTTGGCACCTTCGCCGTCGACACGACGACGATGAGCGTCAACGACAAGGTCTTCGACTTCGGCTACCCGGCCGCCGGCCGGTACCACGGCAGCGACCTGATCTACTGCGCCGACCAGATCTTCACCGACCCGAACACCGCCAACACGACCTTCGGGATCGATTGCAACATGACAGGCGGCTCGTCCGGCGGTCCGTGGCTCTCTCCGTTCACCGAATCGAACGGCGTCGGCACCATTCGCGGGGTCAACTCGTACGGTTATAGCGGCGTCACCAAGGAGTACGCCTCGAAGTTCAACGCGAACACGGCGACGACCTTCGCCGCAGCGAAGTCGGCGACCGCCAACACGATCGTCGACTAGGCCGAGGCGCCCCGAGCACGAATGAATCGCCCCTGAGGCCCTTGCGCACGGCTGTATAGTCCGCACCGAGAGGCGCCCGGACTCATCTGCCCGTGCCCGGCAGCGGGCGCCCGAACGGTTGGAGGGCGTCTGTGTCACTCGAAGGAATCATCGTCGGGCTGCTGGCGATCGGCATCGGCCTCGCCTGGGCGTTCTACGGGCTCAAGCTGTTCACGATCCTCCTGCCCCTGTGGGCGTTCTTCTTCGGCCTCATCGCGGGGGCCGGATGGTCACAGGACGTCTTCGGGCAGGGCTTCTTCTCGACCGTGCTGTCGTGGGGGATCGGGCTGATCTTCGGTCTGGTCCTGGCCGCCATCTCGTTCTTCTGGTACTACGCCGCGATCGTCATCCTCGGCGGCGCGGTCGGCTACTTCCTGGGCATCGGCTTCTTCGAGTGGCTGGGCCTCGGGACCGGAGTCATCGCGATCGTCGTCGGGCTGATCCTCGGCGCGATCTTCGCGATCGGGACGTTCATCCTCGGCGTGCCGGTGATCCTGGTGATGGTCTTCTCGGCCTTCAGCGGCGCGGTGGCCGTGATCAATGGAATCTGGATCTTCCTCGGCCAGATCAAGCTCGCGGATCTCGACGTCGGGATCTTCGGCTCGCTGCTCCACAACGGGGCACTGGGGCTCATCGCCGCGGTCGTCCTCGGTGCGGTGGCCCTGTTCTGGCAGCTCCGCGACGTCGGCCAGTCGATCACCAGCATCGATCGGAGCCGCTACCAGTACTAGACCATGGAGCCGCGGTCGCTCGTCGCCGCCGTCGACCAGGGGACGACGAGCAGCCGCTGCATCCTGTATGACCGGTCGGGGCAGCCGGTCGCCAGCGACCAGCTGGAGCACGCCCAGCTGACACCGCGGCCCGGCTGGGTCGAGCACGACGCCGACGAGATCCTCGAGCGCGTGCAGGCCTGTATCCGGGCCGTGCTGCGAGCCGTCGACGCCGACGCGGGCGCCCTGGCGGCCGTCGGTATCAGCGTCCAGCGGGAGACGACCGTCGTCTGGTCGCGATCGACCGGCCGGCCGGTCGGGCCCGCCATCGTCTGGCAGGACACCCGGACCGCGGAGGCGGTCGCCCGGCTGTCGGCTGGGGATCCGCTCGGCTCCGACCGATTCCGGTCACTGACCGGGCTCCCCCTGTCGACCTATTCCTCGGCGCTCAAGCTTGCGTGGATCCTCGAGGACGGCGGTCGTGCGCGACGCGACGCGGCCGCGGCGGGCGAGCTGCTATTCGGGACCGTCGACTCGTGGCTGATCTGGAACCTGACCGGCGGGCCGTCGGGCGGGGTCCATGTCACCGACGTCACAAATGCCTCGCGGACGATGCTGATGGGCCTCGAGTCGCTCGAGTGGGAGCCGGTCCTGCTCGACGCGGTCGGGGTTCCGGCCGCGATGCTCCCTGGGATCCGCTCATCATCCGAGGTCTACGGGCACGGGGTGGGGGAGCTGGCGGGCGTCCCGGTCGCCGGCGACCTCGGCGACCAGCAGGCGGCCCTGTTCGGCCAGGCCTGCTTCGAGGCCGGCACCATCAAATGCACCTACGGGACCGGCTGCTTCATGCTGCTGCACACGGGTGAGCGGCCGGTCCACTCCCGCCACGGCCTGATCACGACGGTGGCCGCGCGACTCGGCGAAGGCCCGGCCACGTACGCCCTCGAAGGGTCCGTGGCCGTCGCCGGTGCGCTCATCGGCTGGCTCCGCGACAACCTTGGCCTGGTCGCTGACGCGGACGAGGTCGAGTCGCTCGCCCGTTCCGTGCCGGACAGCGGCGACGTCGTGCTCGTGCCCGCCTTCTCCGGGCTGTTCGCGCCGTACTGGCGGTCCGACGCGCGCGGCGTGATCGTCGGCCTGACCCGCTATGCGACGCGCGCCCATATCGCCAGGGCCGCGCTCGAGGCGACCGCCTACCAGGTCAACGACCTGTGGACCGCGATGGAGGCCGACCTCGGGGCGCCACTCCCCGGCGAGCTGCGGGTGGACGGCGGGATGGTCCGCAACGAGCTGCTGATGCAGATGCAGGCGGACCTGCTCGGTCACCCACTGGTGGCGCCGGCGACGGCCGAATCGAGCGCTCTCGGGGCGGCCTATGCCGCCGGTCTGGCGGTCGGTTTCTGGAGCGGCCTCGACGACCTCCGGGCGATGGACCGGGTGGCGCGCCGTTGGGAGCCTGACGTCGACGAGGCGACCCGGGCGGCAGGCGTCGCGCGCTGGCGCAAGGGCGTGGAGCGAACGCTCGGCTGGGTCGAGCCCGGAGCGCAGGGCCCGCCCCCGGCTTGACGGGAGTCGCCGTGGATCGGCGTCTCAGCGGCGGTCGAGCGCCGCCGCCACGTCCAGCAGCGACCCCACGACCGTGGCCGCCCCCGCCTCGGCGAGGGTCGTCTCGTCGACCGCTGCGCCGGCCGTGACGCCGATCGGCGTCATCCCCGCCGCGACGGCCGCCAGCATGTCCCAGGTGGAGTCGCCGACGTACCAGCATCGCGCCGGCCCGATACCGAGGTCCTCCGCCGCGACGAGCAGGAGATCCGGCTCCGGCTTGGCGTGCTCGACGTGGCTGGCATCGGTGATGGCGGGCTCGCGATCGAGGCCGAGCGCCCGGACCGATGCGGCGACCTGGGCCTTCCGGCTCGAGGTCGCGATCGACCAGCGGATGCCCCGCCCCTCGATGGCCGCCACGACCTCGACGACGCCGGGGAGCGGCCGCGGCGAGGAGTTCCGTCCGTCGTACAGCTCGCCCGACCGGTGATCGATCGCCTCCGCCGTCTTGTCGTCGATGGCGCGCCCGTCGGCAGCGGCCACCTCGCGCGCCAGCCGGCGGCCGTCGAGGCCCATCAGCGGCGCCAAGGCTGCGTGACTCGTCCGGATGTCGACCTCGGCGAACACGTCGAGCCACGCGGCGATCCGCGTCTCGACCGTGTCGATGAGGGTCCCGTCGAGGTCGAACAGGACGGCGTCCGGGAGCGGCAGGTCGCCGATGTCGGCAGGCATCGCCGTACGGTACCCGGGACGGCGGTCTGCAGTCTGGTCGGACGACGCCCGTGGACGCGGGGTGCCGCCTTCCAGCCGCTCGTCAGGCCGCGACCGCCCCGGCAGGAACCCGGCGCCTGCGGGCCAGCTCGGCACGCCAGGCCGGGATGTACAGCGGCGCTGCCAGCGCGCAGACGATCCCGCCGACGATCATCGCCACCGAGACAGACGTCGCGTCGGCCAGCGACGCCAGGAAGATCGCGCCGAGCGCCGTCGCTGGCTGGCCCACCATCGAGTTCATCGAGATGACCGTGGTCCGGTGCGGACCGTCGACCTGACGGTGGAGCAGGGTCATGTGCATCGGGTTCGAGGCGCCGTGGGCGGCGTAGCACGCCAGGTAGGCCACGACCGCGCCGGCCGGCCCGGCAATGACACCCATGGCGACGACCGTCGCGCCCTGCACGATCCGCAGGGCCGCCGCCGACCGCGCGACGCCGATGTGATCGCTGACGAGGACGATGAGCGCGGCTCCGGCCGCCGAAGCGAACCAGGCGAGCGAGCTCACCGGGCCCATGACGGCAGCCGCCTGATCGGTGTCGCCGAGCGCCTCCGACAGGCGGATGGGAAAGAGACTCTCGAAGGCGACCATGGCGAAGCCCCAGAACGCCTCGACCGCGACAAGCGCAAGCAGCACGCGCGAACCCCGGAGGAGCCCGATCCCGTCGCCGACGACGCGCGGCACGGAGCGCACGCCGTCGCCGACCGCACCGAGCCCGCGAGCGACCCGCGCCTCCCGCATGAGCGCCAGGATGGCCACGAGGTTGACGCCGCCGAGGCCCAGCGCGACGAGCACGGGCAGGGCCAGGGCCGGCACCGCTTCGATCGGATGGAGCGCGACCAGGGCCCCGGAGATCAGGGCTCCGATGGCGATCGCGACGCTCAGGACCATGCTGCCCGCGCTGAGGCCCTTCTCGATGCCCGCGCCGGGCTCGGCGGCCAGCGTGGCGTCCACGAACCAGGCCTCGAGCGGTCCGCTGTCGAGCGCCCGGTAGATGCCCTGGAGGAACGTCGCGGCCGCGAACAGCGCCACCGAGTCGGCGACGAACAGGATGCCGAGGGAAGACAGCCCGACGAGGCTGGCGAGGATGAGGACTGGCCGTCGCCCCAGCGCATCGGAGAGTCCGCCGGTGGGCAGCTCGAGCGCGAGCACGACGAGCCCCTGGATGCTGAACACGAGGCCGATCTCGGTGAGCGACAGCCCGCGTGACAGCGCGAGCAGCGTCGTGACCGGGATGAGCAGGCCGGTCGGCAGCCATCGGAGTGCGATCAGGGCGAGGTAGCGGCGGCGCGCCGAGCGCGCGGTCAGGGCGGTCATCGGGTGCTCCGTTCAGGCGGGAAGGCGTACACGTACACCTGGACGATCCGTGCATCGGCAGGGTCGGACGGCGCCCGGTCGCGGTAGCGTTGGAGGAGCTCCACGAGGTCGGCGTTGAGGGCGGCCAGGTCGCTCGCGCCGAGGTTCAGCACGAAGTCGCTGGCACCGGCCGCATCCTGCCATTCGATCGGCCATTGAGCCTGGTCGTCGAGCCACGCTTCGTAGTGATCGAGGAACGACCGGAGGTAGTGGCGCCGAAGCCAGTCGCTCGCCGCCTCGGCGTCCGGGTCGCCGGCTGCGTCACGTTCGGTCCAGCCGTGCATCTCCGTCGCGGCACGCCATGGACGCTCGCGCCCATGGCCGTCCTTCGTCTCCTCGACGAGGCCGACCGAGGCGAGACGTCGAAGGTGGTAGCTCGTGGCGCCGGTGTTGGTGCCGAGGTCGTGGGCGAGCGCGGTCGCGGTCGCGGGGCCATGCATCCGCAGCTCGGTCAGGAGCCGCGATCGAAGGGGATGGGCGAGCACCTTGAGGGCCTGGCGATCGAGCCGGAGGATCGAGGGACTGGAGGTGTCCATGGCCAAAGACTAGCATCCACAAAACATTTGCACAAGTACTATGCACAAGAAATGTGGATCTTCTAGGGACTCCAGAAGGCGGCCACGCCGGGAGCGATGACGCGCGGATCGCCACCATCGGCGCGGATCTCGGCGATCGTGTCCGCGCCGTCGCCGGTGACGATCGGCAGGACGATGGCTCCGCTGTCCGGGGCCCAGAACCGGTGGCTGAGGGCGTACTGGTCGAAGAACGGGAGCACCTGGTCGACCAGAAGCTGGCCGACCCGCACGACCTGCCGGGACCGGACCGTGCCCGTTGCCGGATCCACGAACACTACTTCGACGCGGACGCCGGCCGCGGCGGGGGAGGGGCTCGCCGCCACCGGCACGACCGTGTTCTCCGGAGGCGGCGCCTGGATCGCCGCGATCGTCCTGCCGTCGGGCGACCAGAAGAAGGCGACGACCCCGCCGGGGAGCACCGTGCGGACGCCACCAGTGGCGGGATCCAGCAGCCGCAAGGGCCCGAACGGGAACCCTTCCGGCGCGCCGGCCTCCGTGGCGGCGAGGAACGCCAGCGAATCGCCGGTCGGCTCGAACGTGAAGGCGGCGCCGCCGAACACGGGCACGTCGCGCCGGCCCGACCCGTCACCCGCGGCCGCCACCACCGACAGCCCGCCATCGACGCCCGGAACGGCGAAGGCACGGTAGCGGCCGTCGCCCGACACGGCCGGCGCACGGAACCCGGCGCTTGCATCCTCGATCGGATCGCCCGCCCCGTCGCCCGCCCCAACGTCGCCGAGGAAGCCAGCCGCTCCCTGGCCGCCGCTGTGGACGAACAGGCGACGGTCGCCGGACCACGCCCAGTACATCGGCGATCCCCGCCGCACGATGGTCGCGGCATCGTGACCATCCGCCGGGGCGTAGCGCAGGGCGATGCCGTCGGGCTCGTTCGTCAGGAACGCCACGTCCGCGCCGTTCGGCGACCAGTAGACGTAGAACGGCGGCGCAGCAGCCGACTCGTAGACGACCGTGGCGGGTGCCGGGGTCGCGGTCTCGGCACTCTCGCCGAAGATGTTGATGGCGCCGCCGCTAGCCCCCGCGGAGATCGCCGCAAGCCGCCGACCGTCGGGCGACCAGGCCGGGAACTGGTAGGTCGACGCCGGGTCGCCGAGGCGCACGATCCCGTTGCCGGCCCCATCCATCGTGAACAGCTTGCCGTCCGCCTCGACGACCGCGAGACGCGGGCTGACCGGCCCGGTCGCGGGCGGCCTCGACGGCGGCGCCGGGACCGCGGCCGCGGTGGCGCGACTGGACGGTTCCGGCGTGCCGGTGGCGAGGACGACGACAGACGGCTCGGGCGAGGCGGGCACGATGGTGAGCTCGCCGCGGCCCGACACCCAGGCGAGGAACACCATCGAGACGAGTAGCAGCCCGACGACCGCGACCGTGATCCAGCGCCGGATGCCGCCCGTGGGGACGGGTTCCAGCGACTCGGGTCCGTCGACGCTCGGTGGTTCCGTCATGGCTCGTTCAGGGTACGGGACGACAGGGCAAGGTTGACGAGTCGATGTAGCATCGCCTCGCGCCGCGCACCCATGTCGCGGCCGTTGGAGGGCAACACCCAGAGTGGCCACACGCAAGCGCAAGACCGTCTATCCCCCGGCCAAGACAGCGACCAAGTCGGCTCCGGCAGCCGGCGCTGGACCCGAGCCCTACGTTCGCCCGACCGTGGCGACGATCGACCTGACCGCCGGGAGCGGCCGAGCCGGTCTGGCGGTCGGCGACCGGGTCCGCATCGCGGGGGGCGGTCTGTACTCGGGCGAGGCAGCGACCATCGAGAAGCTGGTGTCGGGCGTCATCCCGGCCGCCCTCGTCCGCACCGAGGCGGGTCGCTCTCGACAGGTCCGCACGATCGACCTCGAGCCGATCCAGCTCGAGGGCTAGCCCCGGTGTGAGCGGACGGCGGCATCCGCGTATCGGCGATCGAAGACTGCGATCGGGGTCCAGCGGAAGAAGTCGCGCGTGACCGTCAGCCAGCTCGAGGTCCCCGGCGGCAGCATCCACGTGATCGACGAAGGCGATGGGCCGCCGCTCGTCCTGCTCCACGCGGGCATCGCCGATTCGCGATCGTGGGACGCGATGGCGCCGCTGCTGGTCTCGGCCGGCTACCGCGTCGTCCGCTACGACCAGCGTCCATTTGGCCGCTCGACGAGCGAGCCGGTCGAGTTCAAGCGAACCGACGATCTCCGCGCCGTGATGGACGCGCTGGGGATCGCACGCGCGGTCCTCGTCGGCAACTCGCGCGGCGGGATGCTCGCCTTCGACGGCGCGATCGAGATGCCGGAACGCGTCGTCGCGGTCGTCGGCGTCGGGGCCGGCCTGGGCGGCTACGACGGCGGCGAGACACCCGAGGAGGCGGCGATCTTCACCGAGCAGGAAGCCATCGACAAAGCCAGGCCGTTCTCGCCCGCCGCCCTGACCGCGTTCGAGGTCAGGATGTGGGTCGACGGCCCCGGCCAGCCGGAGACGCGGGTCCCCGCGGCGATCCGGGACCTCGTGTACGAGATGGACCTGCCGCTCAACGGGGAGGACCTGATCGGTGGCAAGGAGATCCGGCTGGACCCGCCGGCCAACGACCGGCTTGCCGAGCTCCGGTGTCCCGTCCTCGCCATCGCCGGCAGGCTCGATTTCTCGGAGGTCGCCGCGACTGCCCGCCGGCTCGAGGCGGACGCACCGGACGCGCGCGCAGTCATCTGGGACGACGTTGCCCACATGATCGGCATGGAGCAGCCCGAGCGCCTCACTGAGGCGATCACCGGCTTCGTCGGTCCATTCCGACCCTGGGGTTGAGCGACAACCCGGTCCTGACGGCCCGCGACCTCGGTCGAGCCACGCTCGCCCGGCAGGGTCTGCTCGAGCGGCAGGCCCTCGACCCGGTCGCCGCGCTCGAGCGCTTCGGCCCGCTCCAGGCGCAGGAGCCGGCGTCGCCCTACCTCGCCCTGTGGAGCCGGCTGGCCGGGTTCGAGGCCGCAGACCTCGACGAGGCGATCCGGGATCGTCGCGTGGTCAAGGCGATGTACCTCCGCGGGACGCTCCATCTCGTCAGCTCCACTGACTTCCTCGCCCTCGACGCGGCGATCCGGCCGATGCTCCAGGCGGGCCGCGTCCGCGACCAGTACCGCGACGCCGCGGTCGATGACATCGACGCGGTGGTCGCGGCGGCGCTCGAGTTCGCCGACGAGCCGCGGTCGAACGCCGAGATGCACGCGTTCCTTGGCGGCCTTCCGGAAGTCGGCGGGCGCAAGGGCGAGGACGTCTGGTGGCGGGTCCGCGGCTATGCGCCGTTCGTTCAGGTCCCGGATCCGCGGGCGCCGTGGTCGTACGGCCGGCGGGTGTCGGTCGTGGCGGCGCGGTCCTGGCTCCGCGGCGCGGCCTTCGCCGACGAGGCCAGTGCATTCCGATCGCTCGCTCGTCGCTACCTCGGGGCGTTCGGGCCGGCGAGCCTCGCGGACATGGGCGCGTGGTCGCGCATCGCCGTCGGGCGGCTGCGGCCCGCCGTCGAGGCCCTGGACGACGTCGTGACCTTCCGGGACGAGGGCGGGCGGGTCCTCTACGACCTGGCCGGCGCTCCGCGGCCCGACGCAGCGGTGGATGCGCCGTCGCGGTTGCTGCCGATGTGGGACAGCATCCTGCTCGGCCACGCCGTCCGCACGCGGATCCTTCCGGAAGCTCTGCATCGGGCGGTCATCGCGACCAACGGCGACGTGGTGCCCACCTTCACCGTGGGCGGCGACGTGGCCGGCGCGTGGTGGGCCGAGGAAGCCGCTGCGCCCGGTCGCGCGCCGTCCACGCGGATCGTGCTGGAAGGCGCCGACCGGCTGTCTCGGGAGGTCCGGCGGGCGCTCGAGGCCGAGGCCACGTCCATGGCCGATTTCGTCGCGCCGCGCGAGCCCGCGGTGTACGCACGCTTCCGCGAGCGCCGGGGACGCCAGCCGACCGAACGCTGAAGCGCAACGCCGTTGACACGCCGCGGCTTCCTGCGCCGATGCGTCCCGCCAGCCGGGGCGATACGCTGGCTGCACCGATCGCGAAGGAGGAACCACCATGGCTGTCGCCCGCGTCACCGAGATCAGCTCGACCTCGGCAAAGAGCTTCGAGGACGCCGTGCAGCAGGGCGTCGCTCGGGCGTGCAAGACGCTGCGCAATGTCCGCGGCGCCTGGATCAAGGAGCAGCGCGTCGACATCCGCGACAACCAGATCACCGAGTACCAGGTCAACCTGATGGTGACCTTCGTCCTGGATGACTGACAGATGGACGAGCAGGTCGTTCGCGAGCGGGCAGAGGCGTTCGGCGCGGCCCTGGTGGCCGGTGACGTCGAGCAGGCGATCGAGTCGCTGAGCGCGGAGCTCCGGCGCAACCTCGGCGAGGTGATCGCGCTCCTCCCGCTTCCCGCGAGCGATGCCGGCATCGAGTCGTTCGAGCACAGTGGATCGGGCGACAACGTCGTCCTGCGCCTCATCGGCGAGAGCGACGAGACGCAGCTCCTGACGCGGTGGAAGGAACGCGACGGCCGGCCGACGATCATCGAGCTCAGCCACCTGAGCACCACGGCGCAGCCGGCGGCTGGGGACGAAGAGCCCGTGGACGAGGCCGTCGAAGCGGGCTAGCTCCCCGTCACGACGGTCCCCGTGATCGTCGACGGATCGAGGGCTGCGTCGAAGGTCAGCCGCAGCACGTGGTCGACCGGGACCGTGTCACCGCTGCAGGCCGGGCGGGTGATCGTCAACGTGTGATCCGGGGCGATATCGAGCGTGTGCGTCGTGTCGCACGGCATGCCGGTCCACGTGACGACGAGGGTCTTCGGGTCGGTGGTGTCGGCCTTGATGTCGATCTTGCCGTCCTCGACCGAGCCGCCGTCACCCGGATCGCCCGAAGCCGCCGTGAACAGGTCGGACGAGCGGTCCGTGATGTCGATCGACGCGTCCTGGCCGACGTGCTCGATCAGGTCGACGTGCATCGTCGTGGGCGACTCGGGGATCGTGGCGGGCCCGGTCGGGGTGGCCGTTGGGGTCGGCGCAGGCGCACTGGCATTCGAAGTCGGACTCGGGCTGGCGACCGGTGGCGGCACGACCGCCGGGCTCCGATCGAAGAACCCGCCCACGGTCGCGACCGCCAGGGCCGCGACGAGGAGCAGGCCGAGCGCTGCCACGAGCGGCAGCAGCCGCATCGAGCCACCGAAGGCCGGCGAGCCCATCGGGTCGCGCCGGAGCGCGGCGAGCGGGTCCCGCCGGCGCGGGTGGGCGGACGCGTGGTCGAGCGCGAAGGTCACCGACCGCTCCGGTGCGCGGTTCGGGCCGTCCTCGAGCCAGTCCGTGAGGCGGCGATCGAAATCGTTCGAGGCGGTCATGCCGTCCGCTCCTTGGGGTCGTCGGTCCGGGCGTCTGCGTCGAGGGCCGCGCGGAGGGCCCGCGTGGCGTGGTGAAGTCGTGAGCCGGCCGTCCCGATGGGGATGCCGAGGACGTCGGCGATCTCGGCCAGCGACAGGCCGTTGTAGTGCTGGAGGACGAGGACGGCACGCTGGTCGGGGGTCAGGCGGCGGAACCCGCGCTCGAGCTGGTCGCGGTCGGCGACGCGGCCGAACTCGTCGGGTCCGCCGGCGGCGATCGGGTCGGCGTCGGCGTCGTCGGGCAGAAGCCGGATCACCGGTCCACCGCGCCGCTCGCGCTTGGCCTGGGCAACGCTCGAACGGACGATCAGCCGGTAGGTCCATGCCTCGAACCGCTCCGCGTCGCGCAGCCTGGGCAGCTCGTCCCAGATCGTGACGAGCGTCTGTTGCAGCGCGTCCTCGGCAAGGTGGTGGTCGCGGGTCACGCGGTAGGCGATCGCGAACAGGCGGCCGGCCGACGCGCGGACAAGCGACTCGAAGGCCGCCTGATCGCCCGCTGCCGCTCGTTCCACCAGGTCGCGCACGCCGTCTCCCGATCCTGTGGCGGCCCGCACTGGGCCGCTCGCAAAGTATGGGGAGAGGCCCGCGCCGTCTCTTCAATCTTCGCGGAACGCGTCGTTGACGCGGCCGTGCATACGATTTCTCAGCGTCGTCTCAGGGACCGCCGCGAGGATGGACCACATCCTCCTCCAGCGCGAACGCCGGAGGGCCCGGACGAAGCGGCGATCTCCTCCCCGCCGGCCGTCCCAGAGGGCCCCCGGCGTTCGTCGCGTCCGCTCGGTTGACGCGATCGGCAGGGCGGACCCACGCTACGGATATGAACCGACGGCCCCTCATCGGGGTCGGTGCCGTCGCCGTTGCCGTCACCGTCATCCTCGCCACGCTCCTCCTCGGCGCCGGACCGTCACGCCCCGCGGCGTCCAGCGATCCGAACGGGGGAGTCGGCCCGACGGGTCCGGCTGGATCGGCCGCGGAGGTCACGCCGGTCCCGACCCCGCGACCGGCGCCCGGCCACGAGCTCTTCGGCTTCCTGCCGTACTGGGAGATGAACGAAGGTGTCGCCGACTATCTCGCCAAGGTGCCCCTGACGACCCTCGCCCTCCACTCGGTGACGCACGTGAAGGCCGGCGCCCTCGACACGAAGCAGACGGGCTACGAGCGCATCACCGGCCCTATCGGCCGCCAGCTCATCCGCGAGGCACACGCTCGGGGCGTTGCGGTCCAGATCGTGTACTCGAGCTTCGGGACCGCCCGCAACGAGCGCTTCCTGACGAACACCGGGCTCCAGGACAAGGTCATCGCGGCACTCGTCGACCTGGCGAAGAGCGCGAAGGTCGACGGCCTCAACGTCGACATCGAGCGGCTCGATGCCGCGCTGGTCCCGGCCTACGGCGATTTCGTCGGCCGGCTCCGAACGGCCCTCCGGGCGTCCATGGCCGACGGCCAGGTCTCCGTCGCCACGACCGCCGGGCGCACGGGCGCGGCGATGGCGGCCGCCGCCGCATCGGCCGGTGCCGACCGGATCTTCCTGATGGGCTACGACTACCACTTCGCCGGTTCGGACGTCGGCGCGTCGGCCCCCTCGATCGTCGCGACGGCGACGTGCTGTGACCTGCCGTGGTCCCTCGACCTGTACGAGGCGCTCGGCGTTCCGGTCGAGCGAACGATCCTCGGCCTGCCGTTGTACGGGATGCGCTGGCGGGTGGCGGGGCCGGAGATCGGGGCGACCCGTCTCGGCGACGGCGCGATCTGGGTCCCGGCCGACAACCCGCGGTTCCTGGCCGATCCGCCGGCACCGCCCGCGCTCGACCCGATCGAGATCGTCGAGTTCTACGCGGTCGCGCCGACGGTCAGCCCGGTGCCGGGCGATTCGCGCGCCACCGCCGGCTGGCAGGCGATCTACGTCGACTCGCCGCGGACCCTCGAGCCCAAGCTCGTTCTCGCCAACGAGCGGGGACTGGCCGGGGCGGGGTTCTGGGCGCTGGGCTACGAGCGGGGCCTCGCCGGCTACCGCGAGCTCATGCAGCGGTTCGCCGACGGCAAGCTCGACTGACCCCGAGCCGGCGGCCCGGCGCGCTCAGACCGCGGCGATGACCCGGCTGGCCGTCCCGCTCAGACCGCGGCGATGATCTGGCCGGCCAGCGCGCTCAGCGCCACCACGAGGATCGGCGGCACCCGGCCAGTCAGGAGCAGGCCGAGGCCGGCCGCGGCAACGGCCACGTCGACCGGCGCCGTGATCGCACTCGTCCAGATCGGCGTGTAAAGCGCCGCCAGCAGGATCCCCACGACGGCCGCATTCGTGCCCGCCAGGGCGCGCCGGAAGCCGATGGAGCCACGGAGCCAGTCCCAGAACGGCATCGCGCCGAAGATCAGCAGGAAGGACGGCAGGAAGATCCCGACGAGAGCGATCGAAGCACCGGCCACGCCGTTCGGCGACGGGCCGGCCACGGCCCCGAGGTACGCGGCGAACGTGAACAGCGGCCCAGGCACAGCCTGCGCCGCCCCATAGCCCGCGAGGAACTGGCCGTCGGTCACCCAACCCGGCTCGACGACGGTGGCATGGAGAAGCGGCAGGACGACGTGTCCCCCGCCGAAGACCAGGGCTCCGGATCGGTAGAACGCCTCGAACAGCGCGACGGGCTGGCCGTCGGCCGCCCGCAGCAGCGGCAGCCCGACGAGCAGTGCCGCGAACGCCACGAGGCAGGCGATCCCGACCGATCGCGGCACCGGGCTCGGCTCGCGCCCGGTCGGGCGCGCGTCTGGCG
Source organism: uncultured Chloroflexia bacterium (assembly GCA_963842695.1). Lineage (GTDB taxonomy): Bacteria > Chloroflexota > Limnocylindria > Limnocylindrales > CSP1-4 > SPCO01. The sequence continues at coordinate 198,872 of CAWJHK010000008.1, read as the reverse complement.
GCGCAAGCACGAGCCGCCCGATCAGCGCCCCGGCCGCGATGATGGCCACCTGCGAGAAGGGGGTGGTCCACGCGAGCGCGACGGCCGCCGCGGCCACCGCCACGGCACGACGCGGCCAGTCCGGGGCGAGCGTCCCGGCCATGACCCAGACCGCCTGCGCCACGACGGCGACCGCCGCGAGCTTCAGCCCGTGGACCCAGCCGGCTCCCGACAGGTCGGTCGACGCCGCGAGCAGCCCGAGCGCGGTCAGGGCGATCGCGGACGGCAGGGTGAACCCGATCCACGCGGCCAGGCCGCCGAGCACGCCGGCCCGGCGCGAGCCGATCGCGATCCCGAGCTGGCTGCTCGACGGTCCGGGCAGGAGCTGCGAGAGCGCGACCAGGTCGGCGAACGCGGCCTCGTCGAGCCAGCCGCGCCGCTCGACGTACTCACGCCGGAAGTAGCCGATGTGGGCGATCGGCCCGCCGAACGACGTCAGGCCCAGACGCAGCGCGGCCGCCAGCACCTCGCGCCGCGAGCCGCGCCCGACCTCGCCGGCCGCTGCGAGCGACCCGGCTACGCGGTCACTCCGGCGCCGCCCTCGACGCGCTCCTCGGTGCCGGGCGCCGGCTCATCCGGCTCGCCCTCGATCGTGACCCGCGGGATCCAGTCGAGCCAGCGCGGCATCCACCAATTCCAGTCGCCGAGCAACGTCATCGTCGAAGGCAGGAGCACCGAGCGGATGATCGTCGCGTCGATGAACACGGCGACCGCCAGCCCGAGCCCGAGCTGCTGGATGAACACGAACTTGAGCCCGACGAACACCGCGAACACGACGACCATGATCGAAGCCGCGCTGGTGATCGTGCCGGCCGTCACGGAGATGCCCTTGGCCACCGCCGCGCGCGAGTCGAGGCCGCGGTCGCGCGCCTCCTTGATCCGCGTGAGGATGAACAGGTGGTAGTCCATCGAAAGCCCGAACAGGATCGTGAAGATGAACAGCGGGACCCAGCTCTCGATCACGCCGCCGGGCGTGATGCCGAGCGGCTCGGCCAGCCACCCGTGCTGGAACACGAGGACGACCACGCCATAGGCCGCGGCGGTCGACAGCAGGTTGAGGAGGATCGCCTTGATCGGGATGACGATCGAGTGGAAGGCCACCAGCATCAGCAGGAATGACAGGCCCAGCACGAACACGAAGATGCCGACGCTGCCGTTCGAATAGACCTGGGTGACGTCGATCGTGAACGCGGCATCGCCCGTGACCAGCGCCCGGACGCCGGGGAGCGGGCCGAACACCGCCGGCACGATATCGCGTCGTATCTCGCGCACGGCGGCGCGGTTGACCTCGTCATTCCGCGTCCCGCCCTGGGTGAACGACACCAGGGCGACCTTGCCGTCGTGCGATGTCGTGACCACGGCGGGTCCGCTCAGGCCCTGGACGGCCAGGCCGCGCGTCTTGAGCTGCTCGATGGCCGCCTGGGTGACGGGTTGGTCGGCCTGCGTCACCGCCACCTGGAGCGCAAGGTCCGTCCCCTGCGGCCACTTCTCGTTGAGCAGCTTGATGCCGGCCACTCCGTCGATCGAGGCGGGGAAGCCGGTGATGTCCGTGATCCCCGTCCGCAGCCCGAGCACGGGGGCCGCGAGCAGCAGCAGGAGCGCGACGGAGATGACCGTCATCGGCACCGGACGCGCCATGACCCAGGTAACGAGGTGGCCCCAGAAGCCCGACCCCTCCTGGCGGGCCGCCCGCTGGTCGAGCCAGGCACGGGCGTTCGTACCCCAGCGCCGGACGGGACCGATCGGCACGCGCCGGGCGATCGCCGGCAGCCAGCGGGCCGGGCGGCCGAGGTTCACGCGGTCGCCCAGGATCGCCAGCGTGGCCGGCAGGAACGTCAGGCTGCCGACGATCGACACGAACACGACCGCGATGGTCCCGACGGCCATCGAGGTGAACAGCGAGACGCCCAGGGTGATCAGGCCGGCGAGCGAGATCATGACCGCCAGGCCCGAAAAGAAGACGGCCCGACCGGCCGTGCTCGACGCAACCTCGATCGCCTTGTGGCGCTCGCGGCCGGCCCGCCGCTCGACGCGGAACCGCGTGATCATGAACAACGAGTAGTCCACCGCGACGGCCAGCCCGATCAGGACGATGAGCTGCGTCGCGTTCGGGCTGACCGCCCCGATCGTCTGGCTGTAGATGCCGAGGATCCCGAACGCCGCGATGAGCGACGAGATGGCGAGCACGAGTGGCACGACCGAGGCCACGATCGCGCCGAATGCGAAGAGCAGGATCAGGAACGTCAGCGGCACTGTGATCCGGAGCGACTGGTCGAGCCCGTCGTTGATCAGGTTCGTGATGTCGTCGTTGATGAACGTGCTGCTGATCGCGTGGATGGCGATGTCCGGGTGCGCCGCGCGTTGCTCGGCGAGCATCGGCAGGACGGGCGCGAGCAGGACCGAGGTCCGTGGCCGCTCCCCGTCGACGCGCCCGACGATGCGGACCGTCGAGCCGTCGGCCGAGACGAGGCCGAGATCCGGCGGCGCCTGGAACGGGTCACCCAGCTGTGAGAAGGCCTTCGTGTCCTGGCCCTGGTAGTCGGCGTGCGTCGCCTGGAGCCTGGCGACGACGTCCCGCGCGACGGCCTGGAACGCTGGATCGCTCGTTGCGGCGCCCGGCGCGCCGCCGATGACCACGATCACCTGCTCGTACGGATCGCTCGTGCCGCCTGCGTTGAACAGCTCGTACGCCTCGCTGGCCTCGAGCTGGCGTTCGTTCGGGTCGGTGTTGGCGTCGAGGGCCTTGATCCCGCCCACCGATTGGCTGATGCCGAAGATCCCGATCGTGATGACGAACCACAGGGCCACGACCGGCCAGCGATGTCGGGCGCTCCACATGGCGACGCGGACGGTCGCGGGCTCGCGCCCCATGGAGGCGACGGCGATCGGAGCGGACATGCGACTGGGGACTCCTGCGCGGCGCCGGGGACGGTGCGGCGTCGCCTTTCGACCAGTCTACGTGCCGGTCACCCGATCGGTTCCCGGACGTCGACCTCGTGCTCCGTCTCGGGAGCGATGAAGCGGAGGAGTCCCCGGCCCTCGACCTCGATGGCGTCGACATCGGCGGACGCGACCGGCTCGAAGGGCTCGACGACGAGCGTTACGGCCGCCCGGTCGGGAGCCCTGACGACGCGCCACTCCCCGGCGAACGTGCCGTCGATCAGGATCGTCCCGCGAGCGGCACCCTCCCCGGGCGGCAACGGGATCCGGCGGCCGGGCGGGATGATCCGGGATCGGTCCGCGTGTCCGAGCAGGACGTTGTCGTACTCGGGCAGGAACCGGATGGGGGCCGGGACGTCCGGTCCGGGACGGGGCGCCTCGGGCAGGTCGAACAGCTCGCGACCGTGCTCGTCGCCGAACGGCCGGAGCCTCGGCCGCAGACGCTCGAACGCGGGCCGAAGCCTCGACAGGCGCGACCACGCCTGCATGTCCGCCACCGATGCCGGCCCGAACGCGCCGAGATAGCGCAGCACGACCTCGTCGATCGATGGATCGGGCTCGAGCGGCCGGCCCAGCCATGCCTGGATCGTGGTCCATGCGGCCGGCCCGGTGCTGCCCCAGACGCCGCGCGGGGTCACCTGGACGACGGGCAGGTTGTACGAGACCGTGTAGACGAGGGAGTCGGACGGAAGTCCGGGGAACCGTGCGGCGAGCAGCGGGGCCAGCTCGGAGCGGGTGCGCGGCGCCTCCTCGACGAGCCTCTGCCCGAGCGCGACCAGCGCCGCCGAATCGGCGCCCGCGACATCGCGCGCGAAGTGGCTGCTCCGGTACGCCCGCTCGACGGCCGGGTGCATCAACGGCCAGAGGCGAAGCGCGTCGTCCGCGGTCAGCAGGTGGATCGTCGAGCGCATGACCCAGGTCCGGACGGCTCGGCGCTCGAGGAGAAGCGCACTCAGACCCGCTGGATCGAAGGCATCGAGCCGCGACCAGAGCCCGACGTACGGCGAGAGAGGCGCCTGCGCCTGCATCCCGACGAGGTGGCCGATGGCGGCCTCGGCAGATGCGCTTCGCCGCTCGAGCAGCCATTGACGGGCGAGCAGCGCGCGGTTCAGCGCTCGCGGGCTGAGGATCGGCGGCGTCGGCACCCGCCTGCCCTGGCCGACGAGCGACGTCGTCAGCGGATCGGCAGCAGCAGGACGAACATCCCGTACCACTCGTCCCGCGACGGACGGATGCCGGGCGTGTAGGGATCGTCGTACGGGCTGTCCGTCTCCCAGTAGCGCCGGAAGCGAAGCCGGTTGTCGGTGGACGTCCGCATCGTCTCGTAGCGGGTGGCGCGGTTCACGACGCCGACCGCCCGCAATGGATCGGTCAGGTAGAAGCCGCGGACCGTAAAGGCGTTCGTGTAGCGGCCCGCCGCATCCCTCGCGAACGGATCGCCCACGAGTCCGTAGTAGCCGGTGACGAACTGGGCGTGCGTCCCGCGCCGGGCAAGGAGCCCGACCGGCTTGCCGGTCGACACGAGCGCCCGGACGGCGGACTTCATCGCGCTCGCGAACGAGCCGAACGAGACGTCGTCGTAGGTACGAGATCCGGCCATGAGCGCATCGGGTCCCCAGCCGTAGGAGTTCAATGCGTTGCGCCAGCCATGCGGATCCGAGCCGCGGCCACCGGCCATGGTGTCGTTCGTTCGCTCCCACCCCAGCATCGAGTCGCGGACGACGCCCGACGTCGTGGGCTGCCACAGGAACGCGTTGCCACCCGTGTGTCGAGCGGCGATGAAATTGAGCATGCTGATGGTGGCGGCCGAGGTGCAGGCCGCCGCGTTGGGATCCTGGAACTGGAACCAGCTCGTGACGAACAGGTTCATCCAGCCCGGCGCAACCGGTGGGGGCGGCTTCGGCGCCGGAGCCGGAGCAGGTGTTGGCGCCGGATCCGGAGTGGGGGTGGGGTTCGGCTCCGGAGTCGGGTCCGGTGACGGCGAGGCGTCGGCGGTCACGGTCGCGGGAGCGACGGGATCGGGTGTCGGCGTCGCGGCGGGCGCGGCAGTTGGCTGAGGTGCGGGATCAGACGGCGAGGGCGAGTCGCTCGCCGCCGGGGTCGCCGAAGGCTCCGCGGCGGCCGCGAGGCGAGGCAACGCCACGAGAGCTAGCCCGATCGCGAGGACCCCGGCCGCCCCGACCCGCGCAACGATGCGGACCGTATGCAGCACGAAGGCAGGCGTGTGCATGAACCTAACAGTAGACCTCGCATCAACCTTCGGTCGCTGGGCCGATGGTCCGCGCCGCGGGCTCCGAGAGTCGAGGGCGTCCACGCACCACAGACGTGCCACGCCTACCCTTGTGACATGACGGCGGATCGGGTCCTGGTCGCCGGCGCCACGGGTGTCATCGGTCGCCGTCTGATCCCGCTGCTCATCGGGGTGGGTCACGAGGTGACCGGCACGACGCGGACACCCGACGGCGCCGATCGACTCCGCACCGCCGGTGTCCGACCGGTCATCGTCGACGCCTACGAGGCAGACGCACTGCTGGCAGCCGTGGCGTCCGCCCGACCCGATGTGGTCATCCACCAGCTCACGGATCTCGGCCGTTCGCCGACGGGTGAGCGGAGCGACGACCGACTCGCGCGGACGGCACGGCTCAGGTCCATGGGCACGGCCAACCTGCTCAGCGCCGCGATCGCCGCGGGAGCGAGACGGTTCGTCGCCCAGAGCCTCGCGCTCGTGTACGCGCCGGGTCCCGAGCCGCACGTCGAGGACGACCCGCTCGGGATCTCGGAGCCGTGGACGTCGATCACGCTGCCAGGCGTCCTCGAGCTCGAGCGCCTCGTGCGCGAAGCGGAGGCGATCCACGGGATCCTCCTGCGCTACGGGCTCCTCTACGGTCCTGGCACCCCGACTGAGGAGCCCGACGATCCGGTCGCGGTGCACGTCGACGCAGCGGCAGCCGCTGCGGCCATCGCCGTCGATCGTGGTGGGCCCGGCGTGTACAACATCGTCGACGACGGCGGGCCGGTCTCGAACGCGAAAGCGCGTGCCGAGCTCGGGTGGCAGCCGGGCCTCCGGCTCCCGGCCTGAGCCCCGCGGGATCGATGGTCCACACTACGGCCAGGAGGCACGAGCGATGTGGTTCACCGAGCTCGGACAGGTCACCCACGAGGCGGCCCATCTCGGCGGGGGCGCGCATCTCGATGCGGCCGGCGCCGCGCTCCTGAGCGGCGATCCGGTCCGTCTCCTGGAAGCCTTCCCGGGTGGCGTGCGGATCGACGACCCGCGCTCGGGTCGGATCGAGGGCGAGGCCGCGCTGCGCGACTTCTGCCGGGCGAGCGGGGCGTGGTTCGGCGAGCGCGATGCCCGGAGCACCGCCGGGCCCGTGACGATCGGGCGGGATCGCGTCGTCGGTGAGTTCGAGCTCACTCTGACCCAGGACGGCCGGACCTTCGGCCTGCCCATCGCGGTGGTGGTGGAGCCGGACCCGTCGATGCGCAGCGTCTGGATCAGGACCTACCACAGCCAGTGGCCGCTGCTCGGCCACCACCTCGTCAGGGCTCCGCTGCTCACCCGGGACCCCAACGCGCAGGAATCCGACGTGGTCGGCGAGTACCAGGCGGCGCTCGCGGCGGGCGACGCCGACCGCATCACCGCGACGTTCGAGCCAGACGGCTGCTTCCGAGAGCCGGCCGGGCCGCAGTTCCGTCGCTGCGGGACGCCCGACCTCCATGACTTCTTCACCCTGTTCTTCAGCAAGGGCGGCGGGATCGTCCTCGAGCATTGCACGGTCACCGAGGACGGCGTCCGCACCGCCCTCGAGTTCAACGCGGTCCGCTGGGGTGGGGTGGACCTGCCGCCGCAGGCCGGGGTGGCCGTCTACGAGCGCGGGAAGAGCGGCCGGCTCCGCGAAGCCCGCATCTACGACGACGTCCAGGGGCCGGTCGAGGAGGGCTGAGGCGCCGAGGGATCCGCGGGCCGTCGCCCGTAACAAATCCCGGACGGTCGCCGCCAAGACTTCCCGTCGATGACCACGAGGATGGGCGCTCCATTCGTGACGCATTCGCCGATCCGACGCGGCGATCGCCGCAGTCGCCTGGTCTGGCTTGTCGCCCTGATCGGGATGGTCGCGATCGGCCTGCTCACGTGGGTGTACGTATCGACCACGGGGACCGTCGTCCTGCTCGACATCGTGGCAGGCTCCGCGCTGCTCGTCGGCCTCGGCGCGTTCGTGGTGTCAGGGGCCATCGTCGCCACGCATCGGCCGGGCAACATCATCGGACCGTTGCTGATGGTTCCGGGCCTGGCACTGCCCGTTTCCGAATTGGCGACTCGGTGGCTGGCGTCGCTCGATCCGCAGCCCACCGAGGTGGGGCCGGTCCTCTGGCTGGTGCTGTGGGCGATCGGGTGGTCATGGGCGTTCCTCATCTTCCCCATCTTCCACGTGATGTTGACCTTTCCGGACGGGCGTCTCCTCTCCCCGCGATGGCGATGGGTGGCCGCCCTGGAGGTCGTGATGATCGCTGTCATCGCCCTGCTGGCCGCCTTCTCGCCGAGCCTCGGGCCGGTCATCGACGACCGGCCCGTCTGGCTTGTTGCGAACCCGATCGCGGTGCTGCCGGGCGATGTCATGAACGGCGCGTTCGGAACGCTCTGGGCGATCGGGCTCGTCGGCCTGACCGTCCTGAGCATGATGGCGCTCGTGCTCCGGTTCCGGCGCGGGACCCCCGAGGAACGGCATCAGCTCAAGTGGCCGCTCGGGGCCACGCTGTTGTTCGGGGCGATCTACGTCGAGCTGGCGGTCCAACAGACCCTGTTCGGCACGTCGACCGGTTCGCTGCTCGGATTTGCGCCTGGCAGCGCTGCCTGTCTCGGTCGCGATCGCGGTCCTGCGCTACCGGCTGTACGAGATCGACCGGATCATCAGCCGGACGATCGGCTGGGCGCTGGTCACGGGACTGCTGCTGGCGGTGTTCGTCGGGATCGTCCTCCTGCTGCAGGAGCTGATGACCGGCTTCACGCAGCGCGAGACGGTCGCGGTCGTGATCTCGACCCTGGTCGCGTTCTCGCTCTTCCAGCCGGTCCGCGGTCGTGTCCAGCGCGCGGTGGATCGCCGCTTCGATCGTGGTCGCTATGACGCGCAGCGGACCGCCGAGGCCTTCGCCGATCGCCTCCGGACGAACGTGGCGATCGATTCGGTGATCGCCGATCTCAGCTCGACCGTCGAGCTGGCGATCCGCCCCTCGACCGTGAGCCTCTGGCTGCGCAACGCCGACCGGTGACCTGCGTCGATGTGACGGTCGCGGCCGTCAGGAAGCGGCGCGGAGGGTCAGTCCCTCCCGACCGTTGGTGAGCGTCAGCACATCGGCTTCGATCGAGTACCCGACCTCGCCGTCCAGGACGGCCGTCACGGCCGCCTCGACCATCGATGGGCCCGGCTCGCACGCCCGCTTGGTGAGCATCAGCGGCCCGACCGTGAACGTCGAGGGTGCGACCGTCACCGAGCCGCCGCCCGAGTTGCAGCCGGCCTCGACGGCGATCCTGCCGTCCGAGATCGTCATTGCCGCCGTGACGCCGGCCGGGACGCTCGAGACCGCGTCGCCGGCCGTGAGTCCGTCGACGATCCAGCGGGTACCTTCGAGCGGCCGGTCCGGGTCGGCAACCGCCCGATCGGTGAGGGTCATCGTCACGTCGCCGTTGGCGAGGGTCAGGGTGTCGCCGGCCGCGTGCACCGCGGCTCCCCCGAGGAAGGACACGAGCCAGGAATCCTGGTCCTGGAGCGGCCCGGGGCAGCCCATCGCGGTCATCGCGACCTGGCCGAGGACCAGTCGACCGTCGGTCACCGCATAGGGTCCGCTGAGGTGATTGCACCCAGCGCTCGCCCCGATCCGACCGTCGGCGAAGTCGAGCCGCACCGTCGAGCCCGGCACGAGCGAGTGACCGGCGAGCGCCGTCGAGAGGTACGTCCGGCCGTCGATGGACGGGGCAGAAGTCCCCGCGCCTCCGCCCGCTGAGCAGGCCGACACGGCGATGACGGCGACGACGAGGGCGAGCGGCGACAAGGTCTTCACGGCTGTCCGGACGATATCGACTCCCATCCGGTTCCGCGCCCGGCGTTCCAGTCCTCCACGATAGTGGCGTTTGAGGTTGGAATACTCCCATGGAGTATTGACAAAAGGGTTGACAAGACCCCCTCGATGGAGGCATACTGTTGGTCGATCGGGCTTGTCAAGACTTGACAGGCCCACAGCCATGTTCGGCGCCTGGCGGGGTGCCGACGACACTCCGGACGCTTGGTCTGCGTCCGACCTACGAAACCCAGGAGGCGCCATTTGGCGGTCGGTGTCGCAGCCGAGGTGAAGAACAAGCTGTCCGTCGTCGACGTGGTCGGCGAGACGGTCGGCCTCAAGAAGGCGGGCACCACCTACAAGGGCCTCTGTCCGTTCCACGGCGAGAAGACGCCGTCGTTCGTCGTCACCCCGGGGCGGGAGACGTGGCACTGCTTCGGATGTGGGCTGGGCGGCGACATCTTCAGCTTCGTGATGCAGCGCGACACCGTGACATTCCCCGAAGCGCTCCGCAGCCTCGCCCAGAAGGCCGGCGTCGAGATCGACGAGCGAACCCGCCACGAGGACGCCCACCGGGCTCGCCTCCGCCAGGTCCTCGACAGCGCGATCGCCTTCTACCACGCGGTCCTGACCGGGTCGGCTGCCGGCAAGCCGGCGCTCGATTACCTGCACGAGCGCGGTTTCACGGACGAGACGATCTCGTCCTTCCAGCTCGGCTGGGCGCCGGGTGGCTGGGATCGGCTCACGCGGACGCTCGAGGCGAAGCGCGACGTCCGGCCCGACGAGCTCGTCGAGGTCGGGCTGGCGTCCCCGCGCCAGGGTGGCCGGGGCGGCGTCTACGACAAGTTCCGCAGCCGCGTCATCTTCCCCATCCGTGACCAGAACGGCCACGCCGTCGGTCTCGGCGGGCGGCTGCTCGAGGGCGAGGGACCGAAGTACCTGAACTCGCCGGCCACGCCGCTCTTCGACAAGAGCCGGACGCTCTACCTCATCGACAAGGCCAAGGGCCCGATCCGCAAGTCGGGTCAGGCCGTCATCGTCGAGGGCTATACGGACGCCCTGATGGCGCACCAGGCCGGCTTCGACACGGTCGTCGCCAGCCTCGGGACGGCGCTGACGCCCGGCCAGGTCGCGCTCCTCACCCGCTATGCCGGCCGGATCGTCCTGGCCTACGACGTCGACCCGGCGGGGGAGAAGGCGGGCACGCTCGGGGTGACCGCGCTGGCCGACCTGATCCGCCAGCTCCAGGCGGACACCTCCGGGGTCAAGCTCGAGGACGTCCGTGTGGCGCGCCTGCCGGACGGCAAGGATCCCGACGAGGTCGTCCGGGAGTCACCGGCCGCCTGGGAGACGGCCGTGGCCAAGGCCAAGCCGCTCGTCGAGTACCTCATCGACCATCACGCCGCTCGGTTCGACCTCAAGACCTCGTCGGGCCGGATCGGCTTCGTCGAGGCCGTGATCGCGGCCATCCGCGAGATCGGCGACCCGCTTCGCCGGGACGAGGCGCTCGCCGAGGTCCATCGCGTGTCGGGCGTCGACGAGCGAGTCCTCCGCCAGGTGCTGGAGCGCCCGGCCCGCAACCCGGTCGCGGCCGGTCGGGCCCGCACCAACGGCCACGATGGCGAGTCGCGGATCACGGCCGATGCCGTGCTGGCCTCGCCCGATGCGCTGCCGATCCACGACATCCTGCGGGCGATCAGCCCCGTCGAGGCCGAGCTCCTGCGACTCCTGCTCCTCGTCCCGGACCAGCAGCTCCGGGTCGTCGACGAGCTCGGTCCGGACCAGCTGCCCAGCACCGTCGCCCGCGAGCTGTTCCGGGCGATCGTCCTCCAGCGCGCGCCAAACGACCAGGGCGTCCACCCGCCGTTCGATGCGGCGGCGCTGCTCGCCTCGCTCGACGACGAAACGGCGGCGCTCACCCGGGCGTTGTATGCCAAGCCGGGCCCGGATGCTCGCGGCCTCGACCCGGCGCAGCTCGACTACGAGGTCACGCGCCTCATCCTCGAGCTCGAGGACGACCAGCTGCGCGATCGCAGCGACTACAACGAAGCCGCCCAGGGAGAGGCCGAGCGGGCCGGCGATCGCGAGGCGATCGATCGGTTGCTGCTCGAACGACGTCAGATCAATGAAGAGCGCCTGTCCCTCGACCGGCGCCGAGACCAGACCCGGCTGCTCGCCAGCCACCGGAGGTAACCATGTCCGCAGATCCCGCTCGACAAGCAACTCGTGGAGGCCGTCCTGTCGCGACCCCGTCGCGCCAAGGCCGATCTCGAGGAAGCCAAGCTGGCCGGTCTTCGCCCCGCGCGGGCCAAGGCCGGTGTCGTCGCACCCGCCGCCGAGGATGACGACGACGAGGACGACGACGATCTCGACCTGGGCCCCGAGGCGATGAGCGAGGACGGCGCCGACGTCGGGATCATCGTCGTCGGTGACGACGGTGCGGCCGACCCCGCGGCCAAGCTGCCGGCCGATGCGCCCGCCAAGATCGATCCCAAGGAGGTCGAGGAGCCGACGGCGGAGGAGCTCGAGGCCATCTCGGCCGACATGATCGGGATCGACGACCCGGTCCGGATGTATCTCAAGGAGATCGGCAAGGTCGCGCTGCTGACCGCCGAGGAGGAGGTCGTCCTGGCGAAGGCGATCGAGCTCGGCGAGCAGATGGTGGAGGCACCGTGGAAGGCGTTGGTCTCGCTCCACGAGTGGACCCTCCACGATACGGAGCGCAAGACGCGGACAACGAAGCAGCAGCACCGCCTGCCATTCGGTGAGGAGGCGCACGACCTCGTCCGTCGCGCGATGAGCGACAAGGGGGCGCGCGAGCTGCTCCTGCCGTCGCCCGACTTCCACCTCGTCAAGGCCGGTCGCGACGCGCAGTCGGACGGGACGAAGGAGCGGCTCAAGGAGGCCAAGAAGCTCGTCCACGCCTACAACGAGGCGCCGTCGGCCGAGACGTTCCTGCCGTTCCTCGACTGGTCCTTCCTGGCCGTCCACAACGGCGATCTCGATTCGCGGGACAACATCGGCCTCCGGGCCATCTGGGACTGGACCCGCGAGGACGTGGCCTACCCCGCGCTCGAGCGATGGATCCTCGCCAGCAACGACGCGGACCTGCTCAAGATGATGGGCTACGACCCGGAGGTGCCGCTCAACACGAAGCTGCGCGACCGGAAGGGCACGATCGTGGTCATCGGCCGCGACGCCCGCGAGCAGCTGACGTCGGCGAACCTGCGCCTCGTCGTCTCGATCGCCAAGAAGTACATCGGCCGCGGCATGTCGTTCCTGGACCTGATCCAGGAGGGCAACATCGGCCTGATCCGTGCGGTCGAGAAGTTCGACTACGAGAAGGGCTTCAAGTTCTCGACGTACGCCACGTGGTGGATCCGCCAGGCCATCACCCGGGCCATCGCCGACCAGGCGCGCACGATCCGCATCCCGGTCCACATGGTGGAGACCATCAACCGCCTCATCCGCGTCTCGCGCGGCCTGCTCCAGGAGCTCGGTCGCGAGCCGACGGTCGAGGAGATCGCCGAGGCGATGTCGAAGGGCCAGGAGGTCCAGGTCACGCCGGAGAAGGTCCGCGAGATCATCAAGGTCTCGCAGGAGCCGGTCTCGCTCGAGACCCCGATCGGCGAGGAGGAAGACTCCCACCTCGGTGACTTCATCGAGGACCGCGGCGCCCTGGCTCCCGCCGAGGCCGCCTCGCACCAGCTCCTCAAGGAGCAGGTCGAGGCCGTGCTCGACTCCCTGACCGGCCGCGAGCGGCGCGTGCTCCAGCTCCGGTTCGGGCTCGAGGACGGCCGTGCCCGGACGCTCGAGGAGGTCGGCAAGGAGTTCAACGTCACGCGCGAGCGGATCCGCCAGATCGAGGCGAAAGCGCTCCGCAAGCTCCGCCACCCGTCCCGCAGCCGCAAGCTCAAGGACTACCTGGAGTGACCTCCGCGTCCGTGCGCTCCTCCGGCGTGCGGACCTCCGAGGGGTGAGCTTCCCTGCGCCGATCCGTTAGGGCCATCCCGGAGTCGCCCTGCCGACAGGTGTGCGGCTTCATGGCGCCTATGCTCCGGCCGCTTAGGACCTGAACGGCTGAAGGTCACAACAGCGGCTGACCGTTGGCAACTGGTTCACATCACCGGATATGCCAACGGAGGTTCTCATGCGTGGACGTGTGCTCAGAGCGGCGGGTCTGGCGGCAGCGCTCGCCTTGCTGACGACGGGAGCGGCGCTCGCGGCGCCGGGTGGCCAAGGGACGGAGACCGTCACCCAGCAGTTCCGGACGTCCCCCTCTTCAGCCACGCCGATCAGAACCCGTGCACCGGTGAGCCGGGCACCCTCGACCGCGATCGCGCACACCGGGGTGTTCCACAGACGTCCTTCGCGGTGGGCACCGGGTTCTGGCTCACGACCACCGCCCAAGGGCGGTGACCTTTACCCCCACCGACCCGAACGGTGTGAGCGCCAGCGGCCACTTCGCCGAGTGGCATCGGCGTGTCCATCAACAACAAGAACGAAGCTTCGAGCACGACAGAGCACGTTCCAACTGAGGGGCACCGACGGCTCGCACATCGTCGTGCACGAGGTCATCCACTTCAGCACCAACGCGAACGGCATCGGTCACTGTCGACTTCGACAACGTGGGCGTTCGCTGCGGATAGCCTGAGGATCACCAGAGGGTGGGCGACGAGCCGTCGCCTGCCCTCGTTCTGGGCCCGGATCGCGGTCGACCGGTACGGGACGAACCCCGGCTGCCGGACGGATCGATCGCGGACGCTGGGGGGAGCATCCGCGAGATGTGCCCAAGCCCGGCAGTCGGGGCTTGTGCGGACCGTAGACTCGAGGGGAGCCGCGCGGCAGTGCCAAATGGCCCTATCGCGCGATCCCGCTCGACGTCCCGGTGTTCGGCTCGCGTTGATCGCGCGGCAGTCATGCACTGAGCGCCCGGCGAGCACGTCTCGAGCCGCGACGTCACTCCGCCGCGCGGCTGCCCGAGATGTCATAGGGGACGTTTCCAGGGTCGTTCTCGTGGCCCGGATCGGGTCGCCAGCCGCCCGAGAACACCGTGCCCTCCGGGTCCCAGCCTGCCCCGGAACGTGGCTCCCATCGCCTCCGCGGTGATCTTCAGCTCGTTGCCATCGACCTCCCAGCGGTAGGGCAACGGCATGCCGACCAGGTTCGAATAGACGGTCGACGGGAAGGTCCCGGTCGCAGGGTCGTACCCGATGACCTCGGTGCTCTCGAGGGTCATTCCCATGAAGTCGGCGGAGAACCGCTGGACGAGGAAGTGGCCGCCGGGCAGCCACTCGAACGTGGCACGAGCTCGGACGTTGTCGACCGTCGAGTCGAGCGTTCGCCCCCGCATCTCCCACGTGCCGACGAATGGGTCGAGCCTGCGCAGGGCGGGGTCGGGGCCGGGCATCTGCGGCGTCTCGGGGGCCGTGGCCGGCTTGGACGAGGCTTCATGGTGCGACATCGACGGTCTCCTTTCGTGGATGGCTCGATGTCGATGTAACGCACCGACGGCCGGAGAATCATCGATGGTCGTTCCGCGGCCCTCGGCTCTGCCTGCAACCCCGCCCGGCACGCTCGTTGGTGCGTCCTCGCCTACACCATTCGTACGGCGAAAATTGGGACTCGGCCGAATCGCGTGCCGGGCCGCGCGCTGTTGCACGCTCGCACATAGGCCTCCGTGGGCCTTCGAGCGCGAGCGCATCGGCACCGCCACCCCGGTGTTCGCGCCGACTCGGCACGGACGTCGATCAAAGGCACGTCTCAGCGTCGCACGGAGCACGCCCGCCTGATCCCGGGACTCCGGCTCAGCCTGAGCGGGCGCTGGTGCGATCGACGCCGCCGTCCTGTGGCGGGTCGCCGGGCTCGGGACCGGTGGCGATCGGCATGCCGGCCCGGCTCCAGTCGCTGTACGACCCGGTGTAGAGGATCGGATCGGGCAGGCCGGCGACCCGCATGGCCAGGCTCGTGTAGCAGGCCGTGACGCCGCTGCCGCAGCTGGCCACCACGGGTCCGTCGTCGCCGGCAGCGCCGAGATCCGCGTATCGAGCGGCGAGCTCGGCCGCCGGGCGCAGCCGCTTGTCCGGACCGAAGTTGCCGTCGGCGGGCGCGTGGCGAGCGGTCGGGATGTGGCCGGCGACCGGGTCGATCGGCTCCGTCTCGCCGCGGTAGCGCGGGCCGGCGCGGGCGTCGAGGATCACGGATCGGCCGAGACCCGCCGCGACCGCGTCGCGGTCGATGACGTTCGTCCAGGCATCGCGCAGGGCCAGGCGCCCGGGTTCGGTCGGAGCCGGAACATCGGTCGTCGTCGGGAAGCCGACTGCCTGCCAGGCCGTGAGCCCGCCGTCGAGCAGCGCGACGCGCTCGTGACCGAGGTTGTCGAGCATCCACCACAGCCGTGCCGCGATCGTGCCGCCGGCGTCGTCGTAGGCGACGACCTCGTCGGCGGTGTTGATCCCGGCGGCCTCGAGCCGCTCGCGAAAGGCCCCAGGCGTGGGCAGCGGGTGCCGTCCCGGGCCGTCCGCCGCCGCCAGGTCGGTGTCGAGGTCGAGGAAGATCGCACCCGGGATGTGGCCGGCCTCGTACGCCGCGCGGCCGGCACCGGGCGAGCCGAGCACCCAGCGGACGTCGACGATGCGAAGGTCCGCGGCGCCGAGCCGGTCGTGGAGCGCCTCGGCCGAGATGATCGGCGAGCGCGCGGAGCGTGTCGTCATGGCGATCGAGTATGCCCCACTGGTGCACGACCCGGCGCCGGACTATCCTCCGGGCGTTCGACCACCGGATGGAGGACGAGGATGAGCAGCTCAGCGGACGCCGCGGCCGATCAGACCCACGCGATGATGCAGGACCTCGCCGACCACTGGGGCCTGGCGGTCGTCATGGGCGTGATCAGCATCGTCATCGGCTTGCTGGCGATGTTCTACCCGGGCGCGACGATCGTGACCGTCGCGATCTTCTTCGCCGCGTGGCTGTTCGTCAGTGGCATCTACGAGGTCGTCACCTCGTTCACGCGCGATGGCGACACGGGGATGCGGGTGCTCCACGCGCTGATCGGGGTCCTTTCGATCATCGTCGGCTTCGCGCTCCTGCGGACGCCGTTCCAGTCGGTCGAGGTGTTCATCTTCGTCCTCGGGATCTTCTGGCTGGTCCAGGGCGTGATGACATTCATCGCCGCCTTCAGCGTCAAGCAGGGTCGCAACTGGCGGATCTTCGCCGGCATCCTCGGCGTCCTCGCCGGGATCGTCATCCTCGTCTACCCGATCACCTCGGCCCTGACGCTCGCCTTCATCGGCGGCATCTGGCTGGTCATCCTCGGCATCGTCCAGATCGTCGCGGGCTTCCGGCTCCGGAGCGCGCGCACGGCCTGATCCTTCGGCTCGGGGGATTGTTTCCCACCGATCGGCGCCCGTCGGCGCCGGTCCCGATCAGGGAGGCCCACGATGCCACAGCGTTTGCTTCTCTCCGGTGCGGCGCTGGCGGTCGGGACGGCAACCGTCTTCTGGCTGGCTGCCTGCGGATCGAGCGTGAGCGCGCCGACAGGGTCGCCAGTAGCGCCGACAGGGTCGACCGCGGCGCTGCCCAGCCCGACCGCCTCGAGCGCGCCGACCCGCTCGGCAGCCCCTCGGCCAAGTCCTCGGCCGACGCCCAGTCCACCCCCTATCGACCCGGACCAGCCATTGACGCAGGCCTACTCAACGACGAGCTACGCACCGCCATTCCGGATCTCCATCCCGGCCGATTGGACAGCGGTCGAGCGGGACGCGGCGGCGTTCCAGGTCTACCAGGGCAACGAGGACTACGAGATCACCCTGGACCATACCTACACCGAGAAGGAGACCGTCGCCGAAGCGATCGCTCGGCTCAAGGGGGCAGCTGGCCTGAAGCCCGGCGATGCCTTGACGATCGACGTCGGCGGTCGCACAGCGACCGGGTTCGAGGCGAACCCTGCGTCGGGCGTGGAGTTTGCCGATAGTGGGTTTCACACGAACACCGCAGGCCCGCTGGCGGTGCTGGTCGTCCCGATGCCGGACGGAACGACGATCACGATCTTCCTGACTTCACCGGCAGATCCAGGACACGGCCTTCCGCAGTTGAAGGCACTCGCGACCCGGGTACTGGCGAGTGTCAAGTGGCGGTAGGTCGATGGCCAGAGGCGAGCGACGTCCCGGCCGGTTGGGATCGAGGTCCGTGCTATCCTGTCGCGCGGCGCCGAACCGGCGCCCACGACGCGCACGCCGTCGGCCTCGCCCGATCGCTCGCGTCTTCCGCTCCGGCGTAGCTCAGTGGTAGAGCGGGCGGCTGTTAACCGCTTGGTCGTAGGTTCGAGTCCTACCGCCGGAGCCAACTGCTTACTAAGTCCGACCGGCTAGCACCATCGTCGGTCGCCGTCCGCCATGTGGCCACCGTCGGGCGGATGTTCGTGCCGACCTGATCGATCTCGAGTGTGATCCTCTCGGCTGCGTTCCGTCGCTCGATGGGCAGGGCGCGACGGAGGCTCGCGCCTGCCTCTCCAGATTGGTGATGCTGGCGCCGCACACGCCCAGCTCGACAGTGACCCCCCAGCCTCACCGAACAGGCGATGTGGCACTTGCGATCGAGTTGTTGTCGGTGGAGGCTCGCCCCAACTGCCGAGTGCGGAACCGTCGCGATCGGACCGGCGGGCTGCCCGGCTGGAGGGCCGTGGGATGACCGACGCATCCGCTTCTCCCGACAACGTGCCGATAGCTCCAGACCGTCGCGGCTTTTGGGCCACGCTTGAGGACCAATTCGGTTTCCGTCAACTCGTCTCTGACTACCTGATCCCGGCCGAGTCGAACAGCGTCTGGTATCTGCTCGGCGGCGTCCTCGCGATCGCTCTGGCCGTGGAGATCCTCACTCGATTCCTGCTCTCACTCGTCTACGCGCCTGATGCAAATCTCGCCTACGACACCACCGCGCATCTGATCGCGACGCCCGGTTGGTCGATCATCATCAACTTTCACTTCTACAACGCATTCGTGATCTTCGGCCTCGTCATGCTCCACATGGTTCGGGTGTTCGTTGCCGGCGGGTATCGCGGCGGAAAGCAAGGTCTTTGGCTCGTGGGTGTTGGCCTGGCCGCACTGACATTCCTCGTCTCGCTCACTGGTGAGGCACTCCATTGGGACGAAGTGGGATTCGGAGTGCCTTGGAACATCTCCGAAATCCTTGATGCGATCGGATTGGCTGCGGCATTCGGCTACACCACCGATGCCCTGCTGGCGATCCCGACGGCGAGCGAAAAGCTGGCCCAGATCTACGTGCTGCACATCTCGATCGTGCCCATCCTCCTCGGTCTGTTCATCGGCTGGCACTACCTGCTGATCCGGTTCAAGGGCATCTCGAGGCCGTTCTGGCTCCGTGCCAGCGGCCGAACAGCCGCGTTCACCGAGCACATTCGCGGCTGGCTTGTCTGGAGCGCGATCATCCTGGGTGTCGTCCTGCTGATCTCGATCTTCGTGTCGCGAGACCCAGGTGTGGCGCCGCAGCTGGTGCAATCGTCGCCGCTCTTCGGGACCGACGAAGATCCCGGGGGTCTGGGTTTCAAGCCGACCTTCCCGATCAGCTGGACCCGCGGGATGAACATCGTCGCCGCCAACCTAGGAATTGATCCGGACATCTGGGGTGCCACGGTCGGGATCGCGGTCTTGCTTGTCGCGCTCCTCCTGATTCCGTTCCTGGACGGCGGCAGCCGTGCGCCGGACAACGCCGAGGAGGCCTTCAACCTTCGCAAGCGTGGGTGGGCGTTCCTCGCGATGGCAATCTTCTGGGTCGTGCTGATCGTCGGTGTGCTCCAGAATCAACTGACTGAAGCGGGCTGATCAGCGCTCAAACACTGCATTCGGGAGACGTGCCATCGCTCCGGAGCTCCACCGCTGGTTGGCGTTTGCCAGTGTCGCTGCCCTGGTGCCGGTCGCTCTCGAGGCTACCTGGCGGGCCTGGCGAGGGGCATCGCCATCGCGGATGGCGGGCCGCCTCGAGGCGGTCCTTCTGTCCGCCGTCGGCGCAACGATCGCCGGCGGCTTGGGCCTGCTGGTGGGTGGTGCCCGGCCACGCGAACAGCTTCATTTGGTCTACGCGGGCATAGCCTTCGCCGTGCTGCCGGTCGCGAACTCCATCGCCCGACGGTCGGGCCCGCGTACTCAGGCCTGGGTCGCACTTGCGGCTACTGCTGTGATCCTCGTGGTGATCCTGCGCTTGTTCGGAACGGGTTGATGCAGGTGGCATCCGGTTGAGCAGCCGGGCAGCGGCGACTGAGGGGCATCCCGCGTTGCGTTAACTGTGCAACTAACAGTCGTCAATTTGGTCGATCGTCCACGAGGGCGAGCACGTCGTAATTGCGGGGGCGCTTGGTCGTAGGTTCGAGTCCTACCGCCGGAGCCAGCTTCCCGTTAAGACGGCCCTAGTTCTGGCGACTCCGGACCACCCTCAACGACCCCGTCTGTGGGCTCCGTGACTGGCACGGAGACCGTCAAGTCGGAGCCGGTCAGGGCACGTCGGGCGGTCGGCGGCGATCCGCCGCTGACCGGCCGTGACGTGGGCGAGTGGGGGACACGTCGTCGATGTCGATGTCGGCGTCATCCGGACGCCTACTTCCGGCCGCGTTCCGTCGTGCCCCGGCGATCTCGGCCTCCGCTCAGCAGCGGCTGGCGGCGAACCCCTTGAGTTGGTCGAACGCGGTCTTGACTTCCGCGGGTGTGCTCGCCGCGGCCCCGGCGGTCGCCTGCTTCGCCACCCAGAGGCCCAACGCCGTGAGGGCGGCCTTGACGGACGCCGCGTCCGGGTCGTTGGCCGACGCCTGCAGCGTCTTCGCAAGCGCAGCGGCGGTCAACGCGTCGATCGTGGGCCACGAAGCGACCGCCGCCTTGAAGTCCGTGCAGAAGCTCTGCATCGCGGCGGTCATCGACGCGGCGGCGGCCGCGGACGCGGACGGCGCCACCGATGCCGCGACGGATGGCGCGGTCGACGCCGCTACGGATGGAGCGACCGACGGTGTCTGAGGGGTTGCTGCGGCGGATGGCGCCGCGCTCGAGCCCGTCGACGAGCACGCCGCGACGGCGATCGCGGTGAGCCCGACGAGGGCAAGCACGGAACGGCGGATGGGCATGTCAATCCTCCACGACAGATGGATCTCGGGCGCCTCGACCCTAGCGGGGCGTCCCTGCCGTCCAACTGTATGCCTTCCGGGCATTCGTGACGTCTTCATTGCGGACGGGCGCGGCACGCTCACCTCGCGGTCGAGCGCGTCATGCCGTGCGCTATCCTCGAGGACTCCCTAACGCACCAGCAGCCGCGTCGTTTCCCATGAACAGCCCCACTGAACGCGGGGAGCACAAGTGGAGGCAACTATGAGCCGGGTTCGTTCCGCCGCCCCGCGATCCGCCAGGCCCGTCGCTCTTATCGCTGTTATTGCAGCGTTGTTCTTGGCCGCTGCTCCGGCGACCGCGAGCAACGCGAGGTCGCTCGACGCCGCGATGCAGGTATTCGAGCGGAGCGTGACGTTCGCGGGTACGGCCTGGGGGATCGACAGCCAGACGAACCAGGTCGTCGTCACGGTTGACAGCACGGTGAAAGGCGCCCGGCTCGCAACCGTAAGAGCCGCGGTTGAGCGCATCGGCACATCAGCGCGGCTGGAGTTCGCCGCCGGCACGTTCGAGGTCAAGATCAACGGCGGCGATGCGATCTACGGCTCGAGGTACCGCTGCTCGCTCGGGTTCAACGTCCTCAGCGGCACGACCCACTACTTCCTGACCGCGGGTCACTGTGGCAAGCCCGAGAAGATGTGGTGGACATCCGCCAACCACAGCACTTTTTTGGGCAACACGATCAGCGCGTCCTTCCCAGGTCAGGACTACGCGATCGTGAAGTACGACGCTGGGTATACGAACTACCCGGGAACCGTAGCCGGCAATCAGGACATCACGACCGCCAACAACGCGTTCGTCGGCGAGTCAGTCAGCCGCACGGGGAGCACGACGGGCACGCATACGGGAAGGGTTCAGGCCCTCAACGTCACCGTCCGTTATCAGGGTGCGGGCACCGTCCGCGGGCTCGTTCAGACCAACGTCTGTGCCGAGCCGGGCGATAGCGGCGGTCCGTTCTACGACGGCACGAAGGCGCTCGGCCTGACTTCCGGCGGCAGCGGCGACTGCAAGTCGGGCGGAACGACCTTCTTCCAGCCCGTCATCCCGGCCCTCCAGGCGTTCGGCGTTTCGGTCTACTGACGTCGGATCCGACAAGGCGGGCTCGATCCGGTCCGGTGCACCCGCACCGTCCGGTGGACGTGCCGGGCGCCATTCGTCGCGCGGCAAGTTTGGGAGTAGATTCGGGGCGTGAGCGTGCAGCGCGTCCTCTTCGTCGGCACGGAGAACTCGGCTAGGTCGCAGATGGCGGAAGGGATGCTCCGAGCGTGGGCCGGCGACCGGTACGACGTCGCCAGCGCCGGGACCGCGTTCACGCACGTCAGCCCCGAGGCGATCGCGGTGATGGCCGAGATGGGGATCGACATCACCGGCCACCACAGCAAGAGCGTCGACGAGTTCCTTGGCCAGCAATGGCACTGGGTCATCACCGTGTGCGAGACCGCGCGTCACACGTGCCCGGCGTTTCCGGGTGCCGCCCAGACGGACCACTGGAACTTCGAGGACCCGTCGGCCGCCGAGGGCACCGACGCCGAGCGGCTCGATGTCTTCCGGCGGGTCGGGGAGAAGATCGCTGGCCGCGTCCGCCAGTTCGTCCTCGTCGCCGACCGTCCCTACACGCAGGCCACCACACCGGTGATCGATCTGCCGACGCGCTGAGTCGGCGGACAAATCGAGCGGCCGCCGGGTTCCGACGACCGCTCGACAAGGCTCGGCTCGACGATCAGCCGGCAGGCTCGGCGACCGGCCCGACGCCCGCCTGTGTCGGCGCCCGTCCGGGAGCGCCCCGGA
Organism: uncultured Chloroflexia bacterium; assembly: GCA_963842695.1. GTDB lineage: Bacteria > Chloroflexota > Limnocylindria > Limnocylindrales > CSP1-4 > SPCO01. The sequence continues at coordinate 176,886 of CAWJHK010000008.1, read as the reverse complement.
ACACGCGCCACGCGAGGAGCACGACCGCGCCGAACCCGATGAAGCTGACCAGTCCGCCGATCGGTGGGACGAGGCCGACCAGCCCGACGAGCGCGAGGCCGACGACCGCAGCCCGGTAGGGTCGCTCGTGGACCTCCGACGAGGACCGTCGAAGGACCCACTCGCCGATCCAGATCCCGGCGACGATGTAGCCGACGAGGAACAGCCCGGGCAGGACGACCACCAGCAGGCCGACACCGAACGGGATCCCGACGACCGTGACCATCGCGAGGATCCCGGCGATGAGCAGGCCGGCGAGTCCAAGGATCGCCGCGCCCAGCACCATCCCGGGCTCCTCCGTGATCAACGCACTTGCGGCCCGGACCTGACGTCCGGCAAGCCCGGCAAGGACGACGCCGGCGACGATCGCGGAGACCGCGAACGCCAGGTAGACCAGCAGCAGCACGGCCCCGAAGTCGCGCCAGGCGAGGAACATGTCCGGGCCGATGCCGCGAACCGTGCCGGCGACCGTTGCGGTCGTCGCCCCGTCGACGGTGGATTCGATCGCGCGGATGTCGCCCGAGACGTGGGATGCGTCGTCGAGCGTGACGTGGCTCTGGATCGCGATCACGCCATTCGCGCTGCCACCGACGAGGTTCGCGACGCCGTCCACGACGAGGATCGTGGTGGCGTGTCCCTCGATCCGGGCGGTGCTGTTGTAGACGACGAACAGGTCGACCGACTCATCGGCCGGGAGGGTGATGTCCGCGCCGCTCGTGATGACGACGTGTTCCCCGCGGGCCGACGGTTCCGCTGCAAGCGTGACCGGGACGATGAAGAGCAGGGCGAGAAGCATCGCGCCGGCGATGGCGATCAATCGGGACATGAGCAGGTCTCCCTTGGCTGTTGGCGGGTCGATCAAGTGTCGAGCCCGTCCTGGATGAACGCCTCGATGTCGGACGCCTTGATGGGCGCCGCGAACTCGAGGTCGAGGACGCGGTCGGTCGCGATCGCGTCACCGGAGCATTCCGGCTGGACGAGGACCAATCGGCTGCGGGCTGCGTCGATCGACAGACTGTTTGCGCCGTCGCATGGCCCGCCGACCCACGTCAGGCGCAGGGTCGTCGGCGAGACGTTCGTGACCGCCAGCGTGTAGGCCTCGACCGACGCCCCGTCGCCCGGTGTGCCGGACACCGCGCCGACCATGCTCGATGAGGCATCGGTCACGTCGCGATCGTCACGGCGTTGGGCGTGGCCCCCGTGAGGACCACATGGGCGGTTCCGAGCGGAGCCGGATCGGTGATCGCCACCGGTGTCGGTGCGACGGTCGGGGTCGGAGGTGCGGGCTCGTCCTCGAGCCGGGGATCTGTCGCTGTACAGGCAGCCAGGACGCCGGCGAGAACAGCGAGCGCGGCCAGCGACGCGACTCGGGGGATGGGATGCATGAGATGTGTCTCCTTCGTTGGGATCTGATCGGGTTGTCGTGGCTCCGGACCCGCTTCAGTCAGGCATGGCGCTCGACCGGGTGAAGGCGCGGAGCGAGGCGGCGGAAGCCGCCGAAGACGACGATCGCGAGCGCGATCGCAGCGGTCACGAGGGCTCGGATGATCCACGTGCGGTCGGCGTCGAGACCCGCCATCAGTGGCGAGACGCCGTTCAGGCCTGCGTGGATCAAGGCGACCAGGAGGACGCTGCCGCCGCTGCCGACGAACGCCCAGGTGAGGATCACGGAATAGCCGATGAGGCTGACGACCGTCGGCCACCAGTCGAGCCCGGCGTTCATCTGGCCGGGCAGCTGCAGGAAGAGGTGGATGGCTGCCCACGGGATGCCGAGGAGCAGGGCTGCCCGGAGCGGTGTCATCGACGGCAGCAGGCGGGTGACCGCGTAGCCGCGCCACGCGATCTCCTCTGCGAACGCCGGGACCAGGACGACGAGCGGCACGATGACGATCAGCGGGAAGACCCTGTCGAACATGCCGATCGCCGGATCGCCGACGACCATGCGACGCCGACGACCGTCAGCGCCCAGGCGACCGGCAGGGCGACGAGGGCGTACCAGGCCCGGCGGTTCGGACGAGTGATGGCGGTCGCCAGCAGCCGGCGGAGGGCGCCGTCGCCCTCGCGCCAGGCGAAGACCAACGCGAAGGCCGTCGGCCCGAGGGCGAGGACGAACGGAACGAGCGCCGGCGGGACGCCGCTCAGCGTCGCGGCCGCGGCGAGGCCGACGCTGAGGCCGGCGAAGGCCAGGACGGTGCCGAGCCCGCCGGTCCGGGTTCCGGCGTCGATGGCCAGGTCGAGACGGCCGTCGGTCGTCGTGGCGGTGGACATGGCGGGCGGCTCCTCTTGTGTCGGTGGTGTGGCCCGACTGTGCCCGGTGCCGGCGCTGGCCTCATCGGGGCCGACCCGAGGCGTTCGTCAGGGCTTGCCCGGAATCGACGCCGAGGGTGTGGAACCGCGGCAGCCGGAATCGAAAACGCCGGACGGAGCCCCAGGCACCGTCCGGCGTTGGCAGGAAAGCGTCGAGCGAGGTCACAGCTCCTGGCGATCGAACACCAGCTTCGCGCCGACGATCAGGACGGCCATCGAGATCGCCCAGCCGATCGGCGTGAGCATCGACGCCGGCTCGCCCTTCGCCACGAGCATGGCCCAGCTGCCGATCGACGTCGGGGAGACCTCGGCGACGATCGGGAGCAGGCCGCCGATCGCCTGTGGGAGGAACATCACCGCGAAGGCGATGCCGGCGATGCCGACGGTCGACTTCACGCCGGTGCCGAGGGCGACCGTCAGCGCGATGTAGAACGCCGGCAGGGCCACGAACAGCGCGAGGAACGTCCCGACGACTCGAAGATCCGGCATGCCGCCGTAGACGACGGTCGCGAGGCCGACCGACACGAGCATCGGCAACAGCACAGCGGTCGCCACGAAGACGACCAGGGCGACGACGTACTTCGCCGCGATCACGCTCGTCGGCGAAACCGGGTTGGTGAGCGTCCACGCCAGGGTGCCCCGGTCGCGCTCGGTCGACAGCAGCGCCATCGTCGACAGGATGGCGATCAGCGCGACCGTCTGACCGGTCCAGCCGAGGAGCACGTTGGCAGTCGGGTCGTGCGAGAGCAGGCCCGCCGACTGGGCCTCGTTGGTTGCCTCGGCGATGAATGGGATCAGGGTCATGAAGACCGCCCCGAGGACGGACACCGCGAGGATGATCAGGGCCTTCGGCCCGCGGACCCACTCGGTGAGCTCCTTGCCCACGACGGTCCCGAAGCCGAGCAGCGCGCGACGGCGTCGGGGTGGGCATCGTGCGGCGTGCGACGGCGCTGGACTGGGCGGTCATGCCGCCACCTCCTTCTGGTCGATGAGGCGCAGGAAGACCGTCTCGAGATCGAGCGTCTCCTCCGCATTGGCGATGAGGGTCAGGCCGGCTTCGACCGCGAACTGGGTGATCTCCCGCTGGACGATCGCCGAGGCGCCGGCGCGGGTGACCACGTCGTAGGTGGTTTCGTCGCCGCTGCGCGACACGACGGTGACGGACGCGACGCCCGCGATCTTCCGGAGCCCGACGTCGGTCGAGTCGTCGGCGCCGCCGAGGACGACGCGGAGCGTGTTCGCCGTGAACGAGCCGAGCAGGACGTGGGTCGGTGCGGCCTTGACGAGGCGACCGTGGTCGAGGATCGCGACGTGGTCGCTGACCCGCTGGACGTCGTCGAGGATGTGGGTGGAATAGAAGACCGTGGTCTCGCCCTTCAGCTCGCGCATCAGGTCGAGGACGTCCTTGCGCCCGATCGGGTCGAGCGCCGAGACCGGCTCGTCGAGCAGGATCACGGCCGGGCCGGCCGACGAGTGCCTGGGCGATGCCCGAGGCGCTGGCGCATCCCGCCGGAATAGGTCGAGGTGTGGCGGTCTGCCGCATCGGCGATCCCGACGCGGTCGAGCAATTCGCCGATCTGACGTTCGCGATCGGCACCGAGCCCACGGAACGTGGCGACGTAGCGCAGCGTCTCGCGCCCGGTCATCCAGCCGTAGAACCGGGGGTCCTGGGCCAGGTAGCCGAGCTGGCGGCGATGGTCGCCGGCGGCCGAGACGGTCACGCCGTCGACGGTGGCCGTGCCGGCCGTCGGTCGGGCGAGCCCGGCGAGCACCTTCAGCGCCGTGGTCTTGCCGGCGCCGTTCGGTCCGAGGAACCCGAAGACCGTGCCTGCCGGCACGTCGAGGGTGACGTCGGTCAGGGCCTGGACGCTCTTGTAGTGCTTGGTGAGCCGTTCCATCGAGATGGCGTTGGTCATGGGGACCTCTCCTTCTTCGTGCGCTGTCAAGGAACGCTTCAGGAGCGTGCCGCGTCGAGCCGACCGCGCTTCATCGGGGCGACCCGCTTCGTCCGGCAGGGTCTGCCCGGGGCGTCGACCGCCGGAATCGAAACGACGCCCGTGAGAGGTCGGGCGTCGTGTCGTGGGAGTGGTGGGAAGGCCGGCTCGCGCCGGTCGAGTGATCGGGACTCAGGCCGTTCGGCAGGCGCCAGTCGTCGCTGGCAGCGATCTGTCGATCTGCGGCGGTCTCGCCGCGGGACCGGGCGATGCTGCGAAGTAGGAAGCCCGGCGCGATGACACGATGCGCGCATCCTTGCAGGGCACCCTTCGACGAGACAGGCGCCCGTGCCGGAGGGGGTGTCCCGGTGACGTCGGTCCGTCCATCGTGGTGCTCCTTCCTCGTCTGCCTGGTGGCGTCCGATCGATGAGCACACCATCGGGAGGACGACCGCGGGACATCGGGGTGGTCCCGCGATCTCGAAGGGAGGTCCCGGCTCAGGTTCGGGCTGCCCTGAGCAGGCGATCAGCCGATCGGGATCTCGGCGACCAGCAGCGTGCCCTGTCCTGCCGGGCTCTCGGTCGTCAGCGTGCCGCCGATCGCGGCGACGCGATCCTGGAGGCCGCGGATGCCGGTTCCGTTGGCCGCGTCCGCGCCGCCGACCCCATCGTCACCGACCTCGATCCGGAGCATGGTCGGCGTGCTGGACGGCGGCGATGCTCACGCTCGTCGCATTCGCGTGCTTGGCGACATTCGCGAGTGCCTCGGACACGACGAAATAGGACGTGGCCTCGACGGCCGCCGGCAGCCGCCGATCGGGGACCGATCGGACGGTCGCGGGGACGGCCGATCGATCGGCGAGCGCCGTGATCGCCGCGCCGAGACCTGCCTCGGTCAGGATCGCCGGGTGGATCCCGCGCGCGAGCTCGCGCAACTCCTGGATCGCCATCTTCAGCTCCGAGGCAGCTTCGTCCGCCGTGGCGACCGTGTCGGCATCCGACCGGGCATCGGCGGCCAGCCGGCCCCGGAGCCGCCGCAGGGCCAGCGAGACCGTGACGAGCCGCTGCTGCGCCCCATCGTGAAGGTCGCGCTCGAGGCGTCGTCGCTCCTCGTCGGTGGCCTCCACGATCCGCGCTCGCGATCGCCGGACCTCCGCCTCCACGGCACGGACCACCGTGAAGTCGCGGATGATCGCGGTCACCTCGTTCGGACCGCTCGGCGCGACGCGGGCCTCGAGCTCGCGACGGCCGCCCGGCAGGTCGAGGACGAAGTCGAACGCCTGCAGACGGCCGGTGTCCAGGGCATCGGCGGCCGCGCGCATGGCGTCGGCTCGGGCGACGCCGAACATCGCCTCGTGGAGGCGGCGGCCGACGGGCAGGACGGTCTCGCCGTCGCCTTCCACCGGTTCGAGTGTCCCCGCCACGTAGGCGCCGTCACGATCGAACCGCGACCATCCGATCCGGGATCGCGTCCACGATCGCGCGCAGTCGCCGTTCGCTCTGGCGGTAGAACCCGATCAGCAGGGCGACCGGGATCGCCGCGGGAGCCAGGTCGCGCGCCGCGATCAGGACGATCGCCGACGTCCTCCGGGACATCGGTGATGCGGCGCGCGAGATTGATGATCAGGATGGCCAGGAAGACGAGCCCGGCGACGAGGACCGGCAGGAGCTCGCGCCGTTCGCGAGCCGGCGCGATCACCCAGCGCCGGACGATGACCGCCGTCGCCATCGTCGCGAGCGCGATGCCGCCGTAGAGCCCGGTCGGACCGGGATCGATCTTGAACAGGCTGGTCGAGAAGAGCAGGTTCAGGCCGGTCGCCCCGACCGCCAGGATCGCCACGGCGGCGCGGTCGACGGTGGACGTCAGACGACCGCTCGGGTAGGCCAGGACGAGGGCGAGGATCAGGACGGTCGACGTGTCCTCCAGGGCGAGGCCGATCTCGTTGACGACCGGGATGTCCGAGTGGGCGAACGGCGAGATGAACCAGGCGAGCCCGACCGCCGTCATCAGGGCGCCGGTCCGGTTGGTGGGCTCGTGGTCCCAGATCGCGAGGCCGCCGTACAGGTAGGTCAGCCCGATCGCGAGGTTGAGGAAGCCCGCGCTCGGTGTCTGTCCGGACTGGAAGCTGAGCCCGCAGCGCCGTCAGTGCCCAGACCGTGCCGACGACCCCGATCGCGAGACGGAGACTGCGTCCGCTCATCGCGGCACTCTGCCACACGGGATCGGCGAGGGGAGCAGGGTTAACCCTGCCTCCGGCTCAGGGTAGGAGCCGGAGGACGCGGTGTGCATCGCCTGCCATCGTGGGCGTCTGTCCGGGATAACCCTGTAGGAGGGTACGGTCGCACCTGCGACGATTGGCGTATGAACACCATCCTCATCGTCGATGACGCCGCCAGCTTCCGCATGCAGGCGCGCGCCCTCCTCACTGCCGACGGCTTCGAGGTCGCTGGGCGAGGCCGCCGACGGACTGATCCGGTCTCGAGGCCGCCCGAACCCTCCGACCCGACCTCGTCCTGCTCGACATCGGCCTGCCCGGACATCGAGGGCTTCGATGTCGCTCGCGAGCTCGCCGTGGACGGCCCGCCGCCGTTCGTCGTCCTGACCTCCAGCCGGGATGCCGGCGACGTACGGGCCGCGGCTGACCGCGAGCCGCGTCCTCGGGTTCATCCCCAAGGACGAGCTGTCCGGGGCCGCGATCCGTGCCCTGATCCCCGTGCCATGACCGCTGCGGATCGTGCTCGCCGACGACTCGGTGCTCCTGCGGGAGGGCATCGCGCGGTTGCTCGGCGAGGCCGGCTTCGACGTGGTCGCCCAGGCCGGCGACGCCACCGGCTCCTCGCTGCGGTCCGCGAGCACCACCCGGACGTCGCGATCACCGACATCCGGATGCCACCGACCCACACCGACGAGGGCCTCCGCGCCGCCGAGGCGATCCGCGACGAGCATGGCCAGGCCGTCGGCGTGCTCGTCCTGTCCCAATATGTCGACACGACGTTCGCCCTCCGCCTGGTCGCCGACGGCGCCGGCGGGATGGGCTACCTGCTCAAGGATCGTGTCGACGACCTCGAGGACTTCTCCGACGCGGTCCGACGCATCGCCCGTGGCGGCTCGGTCATCGATCCCGAGGTCGTCGCCCAGCTCGTCGGGCGGCGTCGAGCGCGCGTCCCGCTCGATGACCTGACCGAGCGCGAACGCGAAGTCCTCGCCCTCATGGCCGAAGGCCGTTCGAACCAGGCGATCTGCGATCGACTGTTCCTCGCGCCCGAAGACGGTCGAGGCCCACATCGCCAACATCTTCTCGAAGCTCGAGCTGCTCCCCGCACCGGACGACCACCGGCGGGTCCTCGCGGTCCTGGCGCACCTCCGAGGCTGATCCGCGCACGCGCAGCGCCGGGCCATCGCTGGCCCCTTGTTTCGGGGACTGTGATCGACGTCGATGCGAGCGGTGGCGACGGGCTACCGTTGCCGCACCGGAAACGTCGTGACAGGAGGGCCCGATCGTTGCCAGCGACGCGTGCCGAACGGGCGGAGCAGGGGAGGGCTTTGCGCTCCTCCGTGCCACGCTCGGCGCACGCCGAGTGGACGCCGCGAGCCGACCGCGATCCGCTCGCGATCCTCGAGACCGCCAACGAGACGCGCATCCCCGAGCTGATCCCGTTCCGCTTCGGCCGGATGTCTGCGTCGCCCTACGCGATGTTCCGGGGCTCGGCCGCGGTGATGGCCGCGGACCTCGCAGGCACGCCGGACACGGGCCTTCGCGTCCAGGCCTGCGGCGACGCCCACATCGGCAACTTCGGCGAGTTCGCAACTCCCGAACGCCGGCTGGTCTTCGACATCAACGACTTCGACGAGACGCTGCCCGGCGCCTGGGAGTGGGACGTCAAGCGTCTCGCCGCGAGCATCGACCTCGTCGCTCGTGGGCGGGTCCCGCGCTCTGGCGACCGGGCGGCGATCGTGGCGCTCGTGATCCGGGAGTACCGCGAGCGGATGCGATCGTTCGCGGAGCTGTCGACGCTCGACCGGTGGCACGCCAACATCGCCGCCGACGACGTGCTGGCTCATTTTCCCAAGGCCTATCGGACCCGGGTGGATCGGCACCTGGGGCGCGCCCGGCGGAAGACGCACCATCGGGCGGTGGCGAAGCTGACCGAGACGGTCCATGGCCGGCGCCGGTTCATCGAGCGCCCGCCACTGCTCGTCCGGCTGCACCGGACGGAGTTCGACGTGGACGACGCCCTCGGTCTGCTCGAGGGCTATCGGCAGTCGCTGACGGACGATCGTCGCTATGTCCTCGATCGGTTCGAGCTGGTCGACGTCGCGCTCAAGGTCGTCGGCGTCGGGAGCGTCGGGACGCGCTGCTGGATCGCCCTGTTCCAGGGCCCCGAGCACACGCACGCGAAGGGGGACTGGATCGTCCTCCAGGTCAAGCAGGCCGGCCCGTCGGTCCTGGAGCCGTTCATGGGGGCGTCGACGCTGTCGCACCATGGCCTCCGTGTGGTCACCGGTCAGCGCCTCACCCAGTCGGCCAGCGACGGGTTCCTCGGCTGGTCCGAGGGCCCCACGACCGGCCGCCCCTATTACGTCCGCCAGCTGTGGGATGCCAAGGGTTCCGGCGATCCCGAGCTGATGGACCCGGTCGGTCTCGGCCACTACGGCGCGCTGTGCGCCTGGGCCCTCGCGCGGGCGCACGCCCGGACCGGCGATCCGGTGGCGATCTCCGGCTACCTCGGCAACCGGCCGGCGTTCGACGACGCGATCGCGCGGTTCGCCGCCCGGTACGCGGACCAGGCCGAGCTCGATCACGCCGCGCTCGTCAGCGCGATCGCCGACGGCCGCGTCGCAGCCGAAACGGAGCCGGCCGCACGATGAGCTGTACCGGCGCGCCCGACCGGTCGACTCCCTCGCCGGTCGTCATGGTCGCGCGATATCCTGTCGCTCCATGTCGCGCGACCCGAACATCCCCGACGCGTTCGATGTCTACACGCTAGTCCTGCTGCGCCGCCCGGCCAACGCGCCGGAGATGCCGGATCACGAGCTCGATGCCCTCCAGGCTCGGCACCTCGCGTACCGTGCCGAGCTGCGCCGGCAGGGTCTCCTCGTCGTCAACGGGCCGCTCGGTGAGCAGTCCGACATCTCGATGCGTGGGCTCTCGATCTTCGCCTGCAGCCTTGACGAGGCTGCGCAGCTCAGCGATGCGGATCCGTCGGTCGAGGCCGGACGGCTGAGCTACGACCTCATGGAGTGGTGGGTCGCCGCGGAGACGCTGGCCTTCCCGCTCGCCGAGGCGCAGGTCGGGGACCGCCGGGTCATGCCCGACGATTGACCGTCGAACGCTGCGGCCGACTTCTGTAACGAGCCCGTCGCGCCACGCCCGGCCGCCCGCATCGCCGGGGAATCGATGCCGGGCGCACGCTCGGCCGAGTCCGCCGGCAGGCGACCGGACGCGTCGCCCTCGAGCCGGTCTCGATGCGGAGGTCTCGATGGCAGGCAGCAAGCGCGATCGGGTCGAGCCCGGGTCCAGCCACCGCTACGCCCGACGCGACGCCCGCGGCCGGTTCACCAAGGACCAGGTCGACATGGGTCGAGCGTTGGCGGCCGACCAGCGCCAGCACTCGTCGACGCCGAGCCGGCCCGGACAAGGCGATCGCGGCGACCGGCCGAAGGAGAGCCCGTCCGGCTGAAATCGGATCAGGACGCCCCGATCATCCGAGCCGGATCGACCGGCTCGTCCTACCGTGCGGCAGCCGGCTCCGCTGCCAGCCGGGAGACCTCGCGCTCGGCCACGAGTGCGAGGAATGTGTCGAGGATCCGGTTGAACTCGTCGGGCCGGTCCAGCTGCACCCAGTGGCTGGTGCCCTCGATCTGCGTGTCGGGGACATCGTTCGGGAGCTGCTTGTGGAGGTCGTATGGTGAATCGCCCACGGTCACGGTCACGACGGTGCCGCGGTAATCCCGCAGCCCGGGCAGCGGATCGTACGCGAAGGTCGCGCGGATGAGGTTCAAGGCCGTCTCCTGCGACATCGCCTCGCGTTCCCTCGTGATCCGCTCCTTGACGGGCGGCGTGGCCTCGGTCAGCAGCCGGTCCCAGTAGCCCGCCATGGTCGTCTCGTAGTCGGAGGTCATCGCCGCCAGGACCTGGTCGCCCTGCTGCATCGGGACCCGACCGGGCGTGCCGGCCAGGAGCATCCCGGCGACCCGGTCGGGATCGGCCGCGGCGCAGGCGATGGCGGTCAAGCCACCGATGCTGTGTCCCACCAGCGCAACGCGGCCGAGGTCGAGCTCATCGATCACGGTCTCGACGTCGGCGGCGAGGTCGTCGATCGTGACGCCGTCGCCCGCTTGGGCATCGGATCGGCCGTGGCCGCGAAGATCGAGGGCGACCGCGCGCCGTCGCGGGCGAAGATGCTCGAGCTGGGCGGTCCAGTGCTCGCTGCTCCCGGCGAAGGAATGGATGAAGACGACCGGCAGCCCGCCGGATCCACCGTCGTCGACGTGGAGACGGCCGGCCGGTCCCATGATCTCGGTGCCCATCGTGGTCCTCCTGCTTTGTCGATCCAACGATGGTCGCGCGGCCGTGGATTCGGCGCCCTATCAACCCGCGATCGGGAGGTTGCGGGACCATGCCGAGGGCCGATGGACATCACGTCCGTACGTGCCGGTTCCCGTATCCGACCGCGTGCCGTGTCAGCCGTCCCGGCAGTCCTCGTTCCAGGCCTCGATCACGGCGGTCTCCCGTTCCCAGCCGAGGATCGACAGCGTCGCCGTGCCCAGGGCGAACAGCTGGCCTGCGGTCGCCGCGAGCCCGAGCCAGCGGGCGGCGATGACGCGCAGCATGTGGCCGTGACCGAAGACGAGCGACTCGCCGGGCACCGCACGCAGCCGCGCCACGATCCGATCGGCCCGCGCTTCGACGTCTTCGATCCGCTCGCCATCGATCCATGGACCGTGCCAGATCGTCCAGCCCGGATGCGCGGTGCGGATGTCCACGGTGAGCTGACCCTCGAATGCGCCGTAGTCCCACTCGCGGAGGTCCTCGTCGATGATCGCCTGGTCACCGAACCCGGCCAGGTGCGCCGTCTCCACGGCTCGCGACATCGGACTCGTCAGGACGAGCGCGAAGGCGTGCCCCGCCAGCCGGCGGCCGAGCTCGCGGGCCTGCGTCGCGGCCGATCTCGGTGAGTGGGATGTCGGTCCGGCCGGTGTGCCGGCCCAGTCTCGCCCACTCGGTCTCGCCGTGACGGGCGAGCCAGGCATCGTGCAGCTCCGGCGGCCGCTCGTCGGGTCCGCCGCGCTGCCGTCCGGACGGTCCAGGCCCGTTCACACCGGTCCGAGTCCCAGGTCGGTATCGGGGCGCTCGGCGTCTTCCGGCTCGGCGGCGAAGAACTCCCGCTCACGCCATCCGAAGACCGGGGCCATCAGGGCGCCAGGGACCTGGTCGATCCGCGTGTTGTAGCGGTAGACCTGGTCGTTGTAGAGCTCGCGGCGCGCGGCGATCATGCCTTCGATGCGCTCGATCTCGTCCTGCAGGTCCTGGACGTTCGCGGCGGATTTGACTTCTGGGTATCGCTCGACGACGGCGAACAACGTCTGGACCGCGTCGCTTGTCGCCTCGGACGTTGCCGCCTGCTCGGGGATCGGTGCCGTGGGTGAGTAGGCGGCGCGGGCCTCCGTGACTCGGGTGAGGACGTCCCGCTCGTAGCTCATGAGGCCGCGAACCGCGCCGACGAGGTTCGGCAGCTGGTCGTGGCGCTGCTTGAGCACGACGTCGATGTTCGACCATGCCTTGTCGCTGCGCTGGCGGAGTGCCACGACAGCGTTGTAGCTTGCTAACACGATGGAGGCAACGACGCCGATCAGCACCGCGACCGCGAACGCGGCGGCGATCTCAGGGGCGTTCACGTCGCGATCCCACCGCTGACGCTGACGGCGAGCACCATCGCCGAGGCGATCGCGACGATCGCCCCGAGCAGCCCGACGATCAGCCGCGACGAGCCGCGCTGGACGACGGCACCGGGTGTCCCGTAGGCGATCAGCAGTGGCACGTCGTCGGACGCGGCGACGACGAGCGTCTCCGGCGCGATCTCGAAGGTGCGTTGGGCGCGGACGACCTCGTCCGGGCGGGCCAGGGGGAGGGGAGCGGCTCCAGGATCGAGCTCGGGCGTCGAGGCGGGACGCCCGATGCCGAAGCCGGCGATCGCCGCGTTGCCCCACGCCTCGCTGGCGTCGTCGGCGAGGATCCCGGCCGCACGAGCCTCGGCGAGGTCGGCGGCGATCTCGGGATCGTCGGCTTCCGCCGCGACGCCGTCGCCGAGGTCGGCGCCGGCCGGGTCCGCGAGGTCGCCGAACGGGATCGCCGCGCCGACGATCGTGACCTCGTCGCCCGGCTCGAGGCGTCGTTCCTTGTAGGCGCGCCGCCCGTCACGTCCCCCGATCCCGGCGAGTGGCGACCAGTCCCACGGTGTTCGGACACGCAGCAGGTCGGCCGCGGCGACGGCGGGATCCAGCTCGCTCGCCCGGGTCGGACCGCCCTGCCGCACGTCGATGCCCGCCGGCTCGTCGCCGAGCGTCCCGGTCTCGCCCTCGAAGCGGATGGGCGCGTCGAACCGGCCCCCGCGCGGGAAGATCCGCAGACTGCCAGAGCCGTCATCGATCCGGAAGCCGATCGACCGCTCCTCCGTGTAGCCGTGATGGGGACGGTCCGGCTCGCCGGCGTCGCTGACCGTCGATCGGTAGTACACGCACGGCCGGCTCTGGAGGAGCGAGACCAGGGTCATCTCGGCCGGGGCGACGACGCCGCTCACGCGAACCTCGCCGGCCGCGATCGAGTCGATCGCCGAGCTCGCGATGTCGGCCACCCGGATCTGCGTCCGGTAGCCCTCGAGGCCCCGGGCGAGCAGGACAAGCCCGGCGACCACTCCGAGACCCGCCAGCACGCTCAGCCACGGCCCGGAAAGCGCATCGTCCACCGCCCCATCCTACGGGGACGGTCGTGGTCAGCTCGGGCGGCGCGGCGGCAGGAGCGCGACGACGACGAGGACCACGCCGGCGGCGATCGCGACGATCGGCCACCACAGCCCCCAGTCGAAGCTCGGGAGCAGCTGACGGACGAGGAACAACCCGCCAAGCAGGATCAGCAGGAGGCCGGCGATCAGCCCTGCGCGGGTCCGATCAGCCGGGTCGCGTCTCGGGCGTTGGGTACCGGCGACCGCGGCTGCGTGCGGGACGGTCGAGCCGTCCGGTGCCCGCCACGAGCCGGCCGGGACGGCGACGTCGGGCTCCGGCGCGCCGGCCTCCGGCGGGCCGGAAAACGTCCCTGCCCGTCCGATCGGCATGCCCTCCGGTCGCTCCGGGACGACGATCGCCATCACGATGTAGACGACCAGGGCGATCCCACCGGTCAGCACCACCAGGAGCGCCCAGACGATGCGGATCAGCGACGGGTCCGCGTCGAGCGACTCGGCCACGCCGCCGGCCACGCCGGTGAGCATGCGATCGTCGGACGAGCGGTACAACCGATCAGTCACAGCCGTCCTCCGGGTTCAGCGCGAACGACCCGGCGTTCGCCTCGGTCCGCAGGTCGATCTTGACCGCGGCGCTGTCGAAGCCCGGCGTCGTCCATGTCGACCCGTCCTGGACCAGTCCCTGGTCGCGCGTAGTCGTACGAGGCGATCACGCTGTCGCCGGTGTGCAGTCGAAGCCCGGCGCCGGGCGGCGCGCACAGCTTCGACGGCGCCGGCGTTGGCCTGGATCGATCCCGTCATCGAATGGTTCGGCAGGGTCACGCCGACCGCGCCCGCGTTCAGGCCGAACTCGATGCCCTCGATCTCGCGAACATCGGTGAGATCGACCGTCGTCGACCCCGCATTGAGAGCCAGCTTGACCGTGCCGAGCGAGGCTCCGGCGAGGTCGAGCTTGCTCGTCCCGGCGTTCAGCTGGACATCGACGTCGAGGCGGACCCCGTCCGGAACGGTCAGCCGCCAGTCGTCGCGATGGCCGAAGTCGAAGAACGTCCCGCCGCTGCGGTCGCGCGACTTGACCTCGAGCGACCCGTCGCTCGATCCGACGTTCGGCCCGATGCCGTCCTTGTCGCTGCCCTCGAGATGCCAGGACGTCCCACCTCCGACACCGACGGTGAGATCCCCGCAGTCCAGCTCGAGATCGATCGGCAGCGGTACTGCCGCTGAACGTGCCGTCGCGGGTCGGGAACGAGGTGCCGGCCACGTTCGAGCCGCACGTGCCGCCGCTCACGACGTTGATCCCCTGGCTCAGCAGACCGCCGAGCATGAGCCCGAGCGTCGCCGCGACGATCAACCCGCCGAAGAAGTCGAACCGCGTCCGACTCAGGATCAACCCGACGCCGATGCCGATGAGGATCAGCGGCCAGAGGGTCCACAGCCGGTCGACCTGGTCCTCGCTCAGGTAGCCCGACCGGACCAGGAGCGGAACGGCTCCGGTCAGGATCAGGAATACGCCCCAGCCGAGGTAGCCGCGACGGATGTGCATGACACCCACGGTAGCGGCCAATGGCGGGCACACAACGGCCAAACGTCATGATCCGGGCAGGCCGGCTGTGCTAGCCTCGCCCCGGATCGCGAGCGCTCACGCGCGCGTCCGATCTGCACGTCGAGGGGTCGGATGCGGTTCAGCGAGTGGCGTGCCAAGGCGCCGTACCGGGAGTCCGTCTCCGACAAGGTGGACCACGTCGTCGAAGCGGCGCTGACCACGTTCGGAGCCGATCGCGACCCCGAGTGCTGGGTGGCGTGGGGCGACGATCCTTCGGTCCGCTACCTCCTTCTCGCGCCGACCCCGGGCGGTCTGATCCAGCTCAACGTTCGGGTCAACGTCCCCGGCGAAGGGCCGCGCGCGAGCGGCAAGGTCGTCCGCTGGAGCCGGGTCCAGCTCGGCGAGCTCGGGGTCGAGATCCAGGGCGGGCACCGGCTCGTGACGTTCCAGGTCGACACCCAGGTCCTCAACGGCGTCGACGAGAGCGCGGACCGGATCGCGGACTTCGCCCAGTCGCTGTTCGCGGCGGTCGACGGGAGGCCGCATTCTCCGCCTACGGCTCGAGCCACGGCGCGGCGAGCCCCGGCGGCCGGCCGGAGCGGCGCGACGGCGCCTCGCGACCAAGCGTCCGAGCGCTGTGACCGCCAAGCCCACGCGGAGCCCGGCGACGAAGTGAAGACCGGCGCGGGCCGCACCGCGCCAGCAGCCGGTCCCGACGCGACGCGTGACCCGACCCGACCGCGCCGCGCTCCCCGGCCCGGCGATCAGCCCGCTCCGCCGGACGATCCGCTACTGGCTCTCGCGGCTCCTCGTCGCCGGCCTGACGCGGGCGTACCTGCGGGTCCGGCTCGAAGGTCGGGATCGGCTGCCGCCCGGTCCGGCGATCTACTGCTTCAACCACCTGAGCTGGTCCGACCCGTTCGTGCTGATGGCCGTCCTGCCGTTCCGGCCGCGGCTGTGGTTCTTCGGGCCGAAGGAGGAGGACATGCGGGTCGGCGGGCGCAACCGGGTCATGCACTGGACCGGGCACCGCGATCCCGTACAAGCCGGGCAAGAACGACCTGCTCGAGGCGACCCGGCGGGTCGGTGCGGTCATCGCGGCCGGCGGCGTCGTCGCGATCGCCGGCGAGGGCCGGATCCACGTCCGCGAGTCCGAGCTCCTGCCGCTCAGCGAAGGCGCCGCCTACTTCGCGCTCCGCTCCGGCGTGCCGCTCGTCCCGGTCGCCATCAACGGGACGAGCTGGCTGCGCTTCGGCGGGCGCGTCCGGATCAGGGTGGGGGAGCCGCTGCCCGTCGCAGGGCGGCCGAACCGCGAGGCGCTCGCCGAGCTCACGGCGCGGACCTGGACCGCGCTCCACGACCTCGTCGCCGAGCGCGCCGGACGTGCCCGAGCCGGGTCGTGTCGGTCGGTGGCTGACCGAGCGGTTCAACGACTGGCCGGAGGGATCGCGAGAGGCCGCCCGGGCGGCGTCGGCAGCCGGCGGTCTGGCATACTTCGACCCGTCCGAATGACCCAGGAGGGACCGTGGCAGCGACCGGTCTGTCGGCCGACCCGAAGGAATACCGCGCCCGTCTCGCCGACCAGAGCGACGACCAGATCGACGCCTGGGCGGCCGAGCTGATGCGCGACGTCGTGATCCGGCGTGGCATCGTCAAGGTCGTCGAGGACTTCCGCCGGGCGGCCCGGCTCGACGAACGAGGTTTCGAACGGGTGTTCGCTTCCGGCGGAGGCCCGCCGGCGGTGATCGGTCGCGACGCGAGCGGCCGGCTGGTGGTCCCGGCGACACCCTGTTCGCGCTCGTCCCGGGGATCCGGGCCCAGGTCCCCGACGGCCGCGACCGGCTGATCGAGTACCTGGTCGAGAACTTCGACGAGATCGTCTACGTCTGACGCGCCCGCGCGTCGCCGCGGCGAGCCGCCGGGCTCGTCCGCCTCGACCCATCCCTTCCCGTCGCTGCTCGACGGCCTCGTCGTCGCCGCCGTCGCGATCGTGGCCGGGGCCGACGCCCCGACGGCCGCTCCGGCTCGGCGTCGCGATGACGGCGCTCCAGGCGTCGATCGGCGCCCTCAACGACGTCGTCGACGCGCCCCGCGACGCGCGGCCACAAGCCCGGCAAGCCGATCCCGGCCGGTCTGGTGTCCGCCGCGCTGGCGCCGGGCCGTCGTGGTCGCGGCGGCCGCCGTCGGCCTCGTGCTCGCCGCCGGTCTCGGGCATGGCGACGCTCGCGCTCGCCGTCGTCATCCTGGCGATCGGCTATGCCTACGACCTCGCCTTCAAGGGGACGGCCTGGTCGTGGGTGCCGTTCGCGATCGGCATCCCGCTGCTGCCGGTGTTCGCGCTGGCTTGGACCGTCGGGACGCTGCCGGCGTCGTTCGCGATCCTCATCCCGGTCGCCGTCGCGGCCGGAGCGGCGCTCGCCATCGCCAACGCGCGGGCCGACCTCGAACGCGACGTCGCGGCCGGCGTCGACTCGATCGCGGTCCGCCTCGGCCTGGACCGATCGTGGGCGGTCGACGCCGGCCTGCTGGCGCTCGTCGGTCGTGGCCGCCGTCGTGACGCTCGCGGGCGGCACCGCGCCCGGCTGGGTCATCGTCGGCGCGATCGGGGCTGGGGCCCTCGTCGCGATCGGGGTGCGGCCTGGGCCGACGCGGCGACAGCGCGCGACGGGAGCGAGCGTGGGAGCTCGAGGCGGTCGGTGTCGGCCTGCTCGCGGCGGTCTGGCTCGCCGGGGTGGAGCTGGCGAGCCGTCCGGGTGCGCTCGTCGGTGGCTGACCGGCCCGGCCGTCAGTAGCCGGGTTCGTCGCTCCGGACCAGCGCGATCGCGTTCTCGAGGCGGAGCTTGGCGATCGTCAGGTACTTGGCCAGGTTCGCCCGGTCGGTCGCGCCGATCGATCCGCGGACGCCCGGATCGCCGAGGACGCCGATCAGCTCCTCGACGGCCTCGGTCAGGCTGTGCTTGGCGTTGACCAGCGAGTCGTCGGTCAGCGGTCGTGGCGCTGCACCGTCGCGGCCTCCCACAGGCCGGACTCCTCCTCGTCGGCCTCCGACTCGTCGTCGGCTCCGACCGGGACCTCGTCGGTGATGACGCGCGGCGGACGGGCCTGCCGGCCCTCGATCTTGTCGCGCAGCTTGATCAGCGTCAGCTCGCCGCGGGCGACCTGTTCGGCCAGCCGCCGGCGCTTCTTCGGGTCCTCGACCTTCATCAGCTCGTAGGCGTGCGACAGGCTGTCCTTGCGCAAAGACACCAGCTCGCGGACCTCGGGCGGCGCGTCGGCGAGTCGCAGCCGGTTCTCGAGATAGCCCTTGTCCTTGCCGAGCTTGTCGGCGAGCTTGCGGATGCTGTAGCCGTGCTCGTGGACCATCCGGTCGTACATCGCCGCCTCGTCGAGCGGCGACAGGTCCTCGCGCTGGAGGTTCTCGATGATCGCGATCTCGAGCGCGGTGTCGTCGTCGATCTCCTCGATCAACGCCGGGATCGTGTCGAGCCCCGCCTGGCGTGACGCGCGCCAGCGTCGCTCGCCGGCGACGATCTGGTAGGTGTTCGGTCCGAGCGGTCGGACGAGGATCGGCTGTAGGACGCCGTGCTCGCGGATCGACGCGGTCAGCTCGTCGAGCGCCGCCTGCTCGAAGACGAGTCGCGGCTGCTCGGGGTTCGGCTCGATGTGGTCGACGGGGACGATGCGGACGCCGACCGAACGACGTCGGGCTGTCCGGGCGACAGCAGGCTGACGATCGCCGGCGAGAGCTCGCTGTCCTCGGACAGGCGCCGCGCGGCGGCGGCGCG
Source organism: uncultured Chloroflexia bacterium (assembly GCA_963842695.1). Taxonomy (GTDB): domain Bacteria; phylum Chloroflexota; class Limnocylindria; order Limnocylindrales; family CSP1-4; genus SPCO01. The sequence goes on along the minus strand of CAWJHK010000008.1, from coordinate 158,317 downwards.
GAAATCAGTTCGGGCCAAGGTCGATCACCTCCCGGGCGAGTTCGCGATAGGTGCGAGCGGCGTCGCTCCTGCCGGCGTACGTCGTGATCGGCCGGCCGACCAGCGGTGCCTCACCGAGCTTGACGGTCGTGCGGACGATGCTGCTGAAGACGTGGTGGTCGCCGACGACGCGCAGCTCGTCGAGCATGTCGCGCGCCAGGTTCGTCCGGCCGTCGAAGAACGTCGGCAGCAGGCCGAGGATCTTCAGGTCGCGGTTCAGCTTGAGTCGGATCGCGTTGATGACCTTGACCAGGTTGTTGAGGCCCTTCATCGCGTAGTACTGCGTCTGGACCGGGATGATCACGCCGTTCGCCGCGACGAGTCCGTTGACCGTCAGCAGGCCGAGGTTCGGCGGGCAATCGATCAGCACGTAGTCGTACGCGTCGATAGATTGCCGTCGAACGCCTCGCGCAGGATCTGCTCGCGACCGAGCGCCGTGAACAGCTCGCCCTCGGTCGACGCGAGGTCGATGTGGGCCGGCGCGACGTCGATGCCGGCGGTCTCGGTCGGCAGGATGACGTCGGTCAACGAGTGAGCGTCCGTCGGCCAGCACGTCGGCCATCGATCGCTCGACGGTGTTGAGGTTGATGCCGAGGCCGGCCGTCGAGGTTCGCCTGCGGATCCATGTCGACGCACAGGACGCGATAGCCCTCCTCGGCGAGCGCGCCCGCCAGGTTGATCGCCGTCGTCGTCTTGCCGACGCCGCCCTTCTGGTTGGCGATCGCGATCACGTTCGTCACCGGGGCATCACCTCGGGCTCTGGGGAGGGCGGCGCGACGGGGCCGTCGGGGAGGGGAGCGGTGCCGCCATGCGTACCGCCGCGGGCCGTTCATCGGGCACCCCGGTTATCCACACGGTTTGCGAGTTGTTCACCGAATCTGTGGATAGTCGGCCCGATCCGATCGACGCTCCGAGATGGACCGGATCGACGTCCGGTCGAGCGCCCGAACGGTCGCTGACGCGCGACTATGATGCCGCTGTCTTTGCGCAAGGACACCGGGAGGTCCCGCCACCGTGTCGACCAACGAAGAACGGCTCGATCGGCTCGAGCGGATGCGCGCCGAGGCGCTGCTCGGCGGCGGAGCGGCGCGCGATCGAACGACAGCACGAGCTCGGCAAGCTGACGGCGCGCGAGCGACTCGACCTGCTGCTCGACGCCGGGCTCGTTCGTCGAGCTCGACGCCTTCGTCACGCATCGCGCGACCGAGTTCGGGCATGGCCGAGCAGCACAGTCCTCGGCGACGGCGTCGTCACCGGTCACGGCACGATCGACGGCCGGCTCGTCTTCGTCTTCAGCCAGGACTTCACGGTCTTCGGTGGTTCGCTGTCCGAGGCCTACGCCGAGAAGATCTGCAAGGTCATGGACCTCGCGATGAAGGTCGGCGCGCCGATCATCGGTCTCAACGATTCGGGCGGCGCGCGAATCCAGGAAGGCGTCGCGTCGCTCGGCGGCTACGCCGACATCTTCCTGCGCAACGTCCTCGCGTCCGGCGTCGTGCCGCAGATCTCGGTGGTCATGGGTCCGTGCGCCGGCGGCGCGGTCTACTCGCCGGCGATCACCGACTTCACGATCATGGTCGAGGACACGAGCTACATGTTCGTGACCGGGTCCGAACGTCGTGAAGACCGTGACCCACGAGGAGGTCGATTCCGAATTCCTCGGCGGTGCGGTGACCCACACGACGAAGAGCGGCGTCGCGCACCTCGCGGCGCTCGACGAAGCGGAGGCGCTCGAGTCCGTCCGCCGGATCCTGGCCTACCTGCCGCAGAACAACCTCGCCGATCCGCCGGTCGTCGCCACCGACGATCCGGCGCGACCGCATGGACGCGGCGCTCGACAGCGTCGTGCCCGACGACCCGCGGCTGCCGTACGACATGCACGACGTCATCGACCGCATCGTCGACGATGGCGACGTTCCTCGAGATCCAGCCGGCCTGGGCGCGCAACATCATCGTCGGCTTCGCGCGGCTCGGCGGTCGCAGCGTCGGCATCGTCGCGCAGCAGCCGGCGGTCCTCGCCGGTGCGCTCGACATCGACGCCGCCGTCAAGGCCGCGCGGTTCGTCCGGACGTGCGACTGCTTCAACGTCCCGCTCGTCACGCTCGTCGACGTCCCGGGGTTCCTGCCCGGTGTCGCGCAGGAACACGGCGGGATCATCAAGCACGGCGCGAAGCTGCTCTACGCCTACTGCGAGGCGACGGTCCCGAAGCTGACCGTCATCACCCGCAAGGCCTACGGCGGCGCATACGACGTCATGAGCAGCAAGCACATCCGCGGCGACATGAACTTCGCCTGGCCGACGGCGGAGATCGCGGTCATGGGCGCCGAGGGGGCGGTCAACATCATCTTCAAGGACGCGATCGCCGCCGCCGAGGATCCGGAGGCGGAGCGCGCGCGGCTGGTCGCCGCGTACGAGACGGAGTTCGCCAACCCGTACATCGCCGCGGCCCGCGGCTACGTCGACGAGGTCATCAAGCCGTCCGAGACGCGGCCGCGACTGATCCGCTCGCTCGAGATCCTGGCCGACAAGCGACGAGACGAACCCGCGGAAGAAGCATGGCAACATCCCGCTCTGAGGCCCGGCCGTCTTTGCGCAAAGACGGGCCAGGTGCGGGGCCGCCGTTCCGGCGGGTCCTGGTCGCCAACCGGGGCGAGATCGCCGTCCGGATCATCCGGGCCTGCCACGAGCTGGGCATGGAGGCGGTCGCCGTCTACAGCGACGTGGACGCCGACGCCATGCACGTCCGGCTGGCCGACGTGGCGGTCCGCCTCGGTCCGCCGCCGCCGGCCGAGAGCTACCTGCGCATCGACGCCAGTCGTCGAGCGGCCGCTCGACTACCGGCGCCGAGGCGATCCACCCGGGCTACGGCTTCCTCGCCGAGCGGGCCGCCTTCGCCCGAGCCGTCGAGGACGCCGGCATCGTCTTCGTCGGTCCGCCGTCGGCGGCGATCGACGCCCTCGGCGACAAGCTGCATGCCCGGCGAACGGCCCGCGACGGTCGGCGTCGCCGCCGTGCCCGGGACGCTCGACGCCGGCGCCGGTCGACCGGCCGGACCAGGTCGACGCGATCGTCGCCGAGGCCGAGGCGATCGGCTTCCCGCTGCTGGTCAAGGCCGCGGCCGGCGGTGGCGGCCGGGGGATGCGCCGCGTCGCGACGGCGGCCGAGCTGCCCGCGGCCCTCGCCGCCGGGTCGCACGAGGCGGCGTCGGCCTTCGGCGACGGGTCGGTCTACCTGGAGCGCGAGATCGCGCCGGCGCGCCACATCGAGGTCCAGCTCCTCGGCGACGACACCGGGCGCGTCATCGCGATCGGGGAGCGCGACTGCTCGCTCCAGCGCCGCCACCAGAAGCTCGTCGAGGAGGCGCCGGCGCCCGGGCTGACCCGCGACGAGCGGCGCGACCTCCACGACCATGGCCGTCCGGGTCGCGACCGCGGCCGGTCTCCGCAACGCCGCGACCGCCGAGTTCCTGCCGCGCGCCCGACGGCGCCGTTCTACTTCCTCGAGGTCAACACCCGGCTCCAGGTGGAGCACGGCGTGACCGAGCTCGTGTCGGGCCTCGACATCGTCCGCGAGCAGTTCTGGCTGGCCGCCGGCCGGCCGCTGTCCGAGGCGGCGCTTGCCGCCGCGCGCGACCGCGACCGACCCGGGCGGCCACGCCATCGAGGTCCGCATCGCGGCCGAGGACCCGGGTCGCGACTTCGCGCCGACGCCCGGCCGGATCCGCCGCTGGGTCATGCCGGCCGGCCCCGGTGTCCGGGTCGACACCGGGATCGAGGACGGCGACCGCGTCCCGGCCGAGTACGACAACCTCATCGCCAAGATCCTGGTCCACGCCGCCGACCGCGATGCGGCGATCGACCGGCTGGCGCGGGCGCTCGACGAGACCGAGATCGCCGGCATCCAGACGACGCTGCCGTTCCATCGGTTCGTGGCGCGCCAGCGATGCGTTCCGCGCCGCAGACCTGTCGACCGGCTGGGTCGGGGAGCAGTGGGACGGTCCCGGCCCAGCAGCGCGACGCGGCGCGGCTGGCGATGCTGGCGGCCGGTCTCGAGGCCATCGATGCTGGCTCGTCGACCGGCCTGGCGGGGCCGCAGCGCCCGCGACGGGCAGCTCCGACCCGTTGGCGGACGGCCGCTGGCGGCAGGCAGCCCTCGAGGATGCGACGGATCGGTGGCCGCGTTGACCGCCCGCGAGGATGCCGTTGCGCCTCGGCCCGCCACGCCCGAGGCCCCCGTCGACGACCCCGCCGTGCCCGGGCTCGCGAGCCACGAGCCCGCCGCGCCCGACCCCGACGTGCCCCGTCCCACCGTCGATCCACGGGCCGTCCGGGTGACCTTGACCGGCGCCTCGGCGGCCGCCGGCGTGCCGCCCATCGTCGTGGAGCCGCCGGCCGAGCCGTCGGAGCCGATCCGCATCGATGGTGTCCCGACCCCGGCCCGGCTCGATCGCATCGGTCCGGCGCACGCGATCCTCGTCGAGGGCGACGAGCCCGCTCGCTCCACCCGGCTGGTCCTGATCCGCGGGACAGCTCCGGCGGCGCGCCCGCACCCGAGGTGGTGGCGCACGCCGGCGAGGTCGTCGTCGACGGCTGGCGGTTCGAGGTCGAGGTCGAGCCGGAGCGCCGGGCGGCGCTCCGCGAGCGGGCCAGCCGGGGCGGGCCGAGGACGCGACACACGGCGGACCGACCGAGGTCCGTGCCATCATCCCGGGGTGGTCGTGTCGGTCTCGGTCGTCCCCGGCGACGCCGTCACGGCCGGCCAGCAGCTCCTCGTGGTGGAGGCGATGAAGATGCAGAACGAGCTCCGCGCGCCGCGCGACGGCATCGTCGAGCGCGGTCGCGTCGGGCCGCGCCAGACGATCGAGGTCGGGGACCTGCTGCTGGTCCTCGAGTGACCGACGCCGAGCGCCCGGACCGCCGGCCGAGGAGCGCCGGATCCGGCCCGCGACCGCTGGCGGGCGACCGTTCGGGCCAAGGCCCTGCAGGGCGCCCCGGAGCGTCGCGCGACCCGTTCGAGACCTCGTCGGGGATCGTGATCCGCGACCTCTACACCGCCGCCGACACGGCCGGCGCTCGACGAGGACCGGGACCTCGGCCGTCCCGGCGAGTTCCCGTTCACCCGCGGCGTCCAGCCGACGATGTACCGCAGCCGGTTCTGGACGATGCGCCAGTACGCCGGCTTCGCGACGGCCGAGGAGACCAACCGACGGTTCCGCTACCTCCTCGAGCAGGGCCAGACCGGGCTGTCGGTGGCCTTCGACCTGCCGACCCAGATGGGCTACGACTCGGACGCGCCCGAGGCCGAGGGCGAGGTCGGCCGGGTCGGCGTCCCGATCTCCAGCCTGGCCGACATGGCGATCCTGCTCGACGGTCTGCCGCTCGGCGAGGTCAGCACCTCGATGACGATCAACGCCACGGCGCCGATCCTCCTGGCGCTCTACGTCGCCGCGGCCGAGGCCCAGGGCGTCGAGCGGGCGGCGATCTCCGGCACGACCCAGAACGACATCCTCAAGGAGTACATCGCCCGCGGCACGTAGATCTTCCCGCCGCGGCCGTCGATGCGGCTCGTGACCGACGTCTTCGAGTTCTGCGCCCGCGAGCTCCCGAAGTGGAACACGATCTCGATCTCGGGCTACCACATGCGCGAGGCCGGCGCGACCGCCGCCCAGGAGCTGGCCTTCACCCTGGCCGACGCGATCGCCTACGTCGAGGCGGCCGTCGCCCGCGGGCTCGACGTCGACGACTTCGCCGGGCGCCTGAGCTTCTTCTTCGCCGCCTGGTCGGAGCTGTTCGAGGAGGTCGCCAAGTTCCGGGCGGCCCGCCGGATGTGGGCGACGATCATGCGCGAGCGGTTCGGGGCGACGAACCCCCGCTCGATGGTCTGCCGCTTCCACGTCCAGACCGCGGGGTCGAGCCTGACCGCCCAGTCGATCGACAACAACGTCGTCCGGACGACGGTCCAGGCGCTCGCGGCGGTGCTCGGCGGCGCCCAGAGCCTCCACACCAACTCCCGCGACGAGGCGCTCGCCCTGCCGACCGAGGAGGCGGCCCGGCTGGCCCTCCGGACGCAGCAGATCCTCGCCCATGAATCCGGCGTGACCGAGACGCCCGATCCGCTCGCCGGCTCGTACTACGTCGAGAGCCTGACCAACGAGCTCGAGGCGGCCGCCTGGGCGTACCTCGACGAGATCGAGGCGATGGGCGGCACGCTCGCCGCGATCGAGGGCGGCTTCCAGCAGCGCCAGATCCAGGAGGCGGCCTACCGCGTCCAGCGGGCGATCGAGGCCGGCGACCAGGTCGTCGTCGGCGTCAACCGCTTCCGCGACGACGAGGTCCACACGCCGCCGCTCCAGCGGATCGACCCGGACGGCGAGCGCCGCCAGGTCGAGCGCGTCCGCCGGGTCCGTGCCGAGCGCTCGGCCGAGGCGTGGACGACCGCGATGGACCGCCTCGAGGCGACCGCCCGCGGCGACGGCAACCTCATGCCGCCGATCCTCGAGGCCGTCCGGGCCTACGCCACGGTCGGCGAGATCAGCGACCGGCTCCGCGTCGCCTGGGGCGAGCACCGCGAGCTCATCACCGTCTGAGCAGGGCCAGGGCGCGGCGGCGAACCTCTCCGCGCCGATCCCGGGACCACCGACCGGGTACCCTGCGGTCATGACGACGAGCCCGGCCTCGCGCCTGCCCGACGACCTCCACCGGATCGGCCGGGTCCACCACGTCGCGCTCGTCGTCCGCTCGATCGACGAGTCGCTCGGCCTCTGGCGCGACGCGCTCGCGCTCGAGCTCGAGACCGTCATGGACATCCCGAGCGACCGGGTCCGGATCGCCTTCCTCGGGGTGGGGGAGTCGAAGATCGAGCTCGTCGAGCCGACCGACGACACGACCGGCGTCGCCCGCTTCCTCGAGAGCAAGGGCGAGGGCTTCCACCACGTCTGCTTCGAGGTGCCGAACCTGGCCGAGGCGCTGATGCGCCTCGAGATCGACGGCATCGAGCTGATCGACTCCGCCCCCCGCCGCGGCGCCGAGGGCCCGGTCGCCTTCCTGCACCCGCGGTCGTGCCACGGCGTGCTCGTCGAGCTGATCGAGGCGCCCGGCGGTCCGGCCTGGGCGTCGCTCGGGTTCTGACCCCGGGCGACTGCCGATCAGCCCGGCTTGGTCGCCCGCAGCGAGAACATGAACGGCAGCTCCCCGTCGGTCCCCGCGGGCAGCCGCCAGAGACCATCGGCGTCCTCGACCAGGTAGTCGGCCTTCCAGTCGAGGAACGGGTGCTCGACGAGCTTCTCGATCCGCAGGCCGGCGTCGATGAGGGCGGTCACGATCTCGCCCAGGCCGTGGCCCCAGCCGTGCTCGACCTGGTCGCCGACGTCCGCTTCGCGATCGGCGTAGGAGCCCTGGACCGCGAAGGTGACCGGCTCCCGGTGCTCGAAGTACGGGTACCGCAGGCAGGAGCTCGCCGGGAGCGACGCCTTCGTCCTCGAGCGCCTGTTGAACCGGGTGGGCCTCCGTGATGAAGAACGTCCCGCCCGGTGCCAGGAAGTGGGCCACGATCCGCGCCCAGCCCGCGATGTCGGGCAGCCAGCCGAGGACGCCGCGCGACGTGTACACGACCTCGAACTCGCCGTCGAGCGCGTCCGGCAGCTCGTACAGGTTGGAGAGCACGAACCTCGCGTCGGGGAACCCGAGCTCGGTCGCAAGCGACCGGGCAAGCTCGATCGCGGCGGGCGAGAAGTCGGCACCGGTGACCCGCGCCCCGAGCCGTGCCCATGACAGGGTGTCGATCCCGAAATGGCACTGGAGGTGGAGCAGCGTCTTGCCGGCCACGTCGCCGACGAGCTCGATCTCGTACGGCCGGAGGCGGACGCCGCCGGCCTTGAACGCCTCGAGGTCGTAGAAGTCGCCCGAAGCGTGGACCGCGGTCCACGCATCCCACAGCCGTCGGTTGGCGGCGAACGACGACTCGTGCTCGGTCGCCGGATCCGTCACCGCAGCGACCAGGCGAACAGCACGTCCGGCGCCCGGTCGGCTGCTACGCAGAAGGCGACGAGCCGGCCCGCGAGCTCGCGGATCCACGGCTTCTCCTCACGCGGGAGGAGGCCGAGCTCGTCCTCGATCAAGTCGATCCAGCGACCCGCGATCGCCCCGACGTCGTGGGCGTCGAGCCGGGCGACCGTCCCGATCCAGGCCGGGTCCACCCGCTCGATCGTGCGGGCGTCGTCCTCGTCGCGGCCGTCGAGCTCGAGCCGGGCATCGATGAAATCGGACGGCTCGGACGACCCGGTCACCGACCGCGCCGCCTCGGCGAACAGGTCGAGCCACGTCGGGTCCAGACCGGTCCCGAGCGCGAGGTGAGCGGTGAACCGCCCGGGCTGATCGAGCGCCGCCAGGTCGTCGAGGCCGATCACCAGCAGGATGTCCGCGGCGTCGCCGGCCACGAGGTCCATCATGCGGCTCATGACGTGGCTGCGACTGCTTCGGCGTAGTCGACCATGTCGAGATCACCGGGCGAGTGGCCGGCTGAGGTCAAGATGACCGCCGCCTCGGACCGGTGCTGCGTGCCGTGGTTGACGACGTGGGCGAGCGCCTGCCACAGGCTGATGCCGTCTTCCGTCTGGTCCAGCCAGGCCGGGTCCATCCGGTCGAACCAGGCGTCGTAGCCGGCCCATTCGCGCTCCCAGGCGGTCCGCAGCTCCGCCTGGTCGAGCAACGGCTCGTCTTCGGGCACCGGCGCCAGGCCAGGTGCGCCGGTCAGGCCGTGGCGCCATCGCTGTGACGCGCCGAGATGGTGGACCAGCATCCCGCCGAGACCCCGCTCGTCGACCACGTTGGTCGCCGACCAGGTCGTGGCATCGACATCGGCAGCAGCATCGAGGACCTTCGTCGTCGCCCAGCGATCGAAGCCGAACAGGAAGCGGATGTCGTCGAGCTGCACGGTGCGCTTCCTACCCGCGATACCCGGCTTCGCGGAGGAGCGCCGGGAGCTCGGTCGGCGAGCCGGCGACGCGGAAGCCGGCCGCCTCGAGCGCCGCCACCTTCGACGCCGCGGTCCCGGCTCCGCCCGAGATGATCGCCCCGGCATGGCCCATGCGCTTGCCCTCCGGCGCGGTCCGCCCGGCGATGAAGGCCACCTTCGGGATGTCCGCCAGGTGCTCCGCGGCCCAGGCCGCGGCCGTCTCCTCCGCTGCGCCGCCGATCTCGCCGATCAGCACGATCGCGTCGGTGTCCGGGTCGGCCGCGAACAGCTGAAGGATGTCGAGGAACGTCGTCCCGATGATCGGATCGCCGCCGATGCCGACGCAGGTCGACTGGCCGACGCCCGCATCGGTCATGGCCTGGACCGCCTCGTAGGTGAGGGTGCCCGAGCGGCTGACGACACCGACGCGCCCCGGCCGGTGGATCGACCCGGGGATGATCCCGACCTTGGCCGAGCCGGGCGAGGTCGCGCCCGGGCAGTTGGGGCCGATCAGCCGCGCCCCGGCCCGTCCCACCGCCTCGACGACGGGGACCATGTCGAGCGCCGGGATGCCCTCGGTGATGCAGAAGATGGTGCCGATGCCGGCCGCCGCGGCCTCCATGACCGCGTCCGGCGCGCCGCCCGCCGGGACGAAGATGCAGGACGTGTTCGCGCCGGTCTCGCGGACTGCATCGGCGACCGTGTCGAACACCGGCACGGCCCCGTCGATCGCCGTCTGGCCACCCTTGCCGGGCGTCATTCCCGCCACGATCGGCGTGCCGTAGGCGTGCATCGCCCGGCTGTGGAACTCGCCCTCGCGACCGGTGATGCCCTGGACGACGAGACGGGTCTCGGGCCCGATCAGGATGCTCACGCGGCAGCTCCCCGGGAAGCCGCCACGGCCTTGGCCGCGGCCTCGTCGAGCGAGGCGGCCGTCTCGAACCTGGCCTCCTCGAGCAGGACGGCCGCCTCGGCCGCGTTGGTGCCCACGATCCGGACGACCATCGGCACTTCTCGGGACTGCTGGGCACGTGCCTCGATCAGCCCGCGCGCGACCTCATCGCCCCGGGTGATGCCGCCGAAGATGTTGACGAGGATGGCGTCGACCTTCGGGTCGGCCAGGATGATCCGCATCGCCGCCGCGACGCGGTCGGCCCGCGCACCGCCCCCGATGTCGAGGAAGTTGGCCGGCTCACCGCCGGCGCGCTTGACGAGATCCATCGTCGTCATCGCCAGGCCCGCGCCGTTGACCATGCAGCCGATCGTGCCATCGAGCTTGATGAAGGTCAGCCCGGCTTCGCGCGCCTCGCGATCGGCCGGGTCCTCCTCGTCGGGGTCGCGGAGCTCCTCGAGCCCGGGGTGGCGGGGCAGGGCGGAGTCGTCGAGCGTGACCTTGGCGTCGAGGCAAACGAGCCGTTCGACGGACGCCCCGGCCGCGTCGGTCTCGCGAACGATCGCCAGCGGGTTGATCTCGACCAGGTCGGCGTCGTCGGCGATCATCGTCCGAACCAGCCCCTTGGCGACCGCGACGGCGGCCTTCAGGTGGCCGCCGAGACCCATCGCGAACGCGAACTGGCGGGCCTGGTAGTCGAGGAGGCCGAGCATCGGGTCGGCGTGGTGCCGCACGATCGCCTCGGGATGGTCGGCAGCGACCTGCTCGATCTCGACGCCACCCTCGGCCGAGCCCATCAGCAGGATCCGGCGCTCCGCGCGATCGAGGACGGCAGCCATGTAGAACTCGCGGACGATGTCGGCGGCCGGGGCGACGAGCACCTTGCGGACCGGGATGTCCTTGATCTCCATGCCGAGGATCGCCGCGGCGACCCTCTCGGCCTCATCGGCGGTCGCCGCCAGCTTCACGCCACCGGCCTTGCCCCGGCCGCCGACGAGGACCTGCGCCTTGACCACGACTGCGGTGGCGCCCTCCGACAGGAAGCGTTCCGCTGCAGCGCGAGCCTCCGGGACGGTGGTGGCCACGGCCCAATCGGGGACCGGCAGGCCCTGGGCGACGAGCAGCGTCTTGGCGTCGGCTTCCTGGATCTTCACGGGCGGGCGGGACGACCTCCGGGGTCAGGACGGGAGCGTGATGGTACCGCGCCGCGCCGGTCCGGGATCAGGTTGGAACGAACCGGGAGAGTCGCCTCGCCATACTGATCGAGCACGACCACCTCGGTCGCGCCGCCGCCGAGGGGCGAGATGCAGCAGGAACTCGTGGAGCGAGCGCGACGGGGCGATCATGACGCCTTCGCCACGCTGGTAGCCGCCGCGATCTCCCGGCTGGACTCCGCCGCCTGGCTCATCCTGCGGGACCCCGATCAGGCCAAGGATGCCGTCCAGAACGCGCTCCTCCGGGCCTGGCGTGATCTACCCACGCTGCGGGATCCCGATCGTTTCGACGCGTGGCTCCACCGGCTGCTCGTCCGCGCCTGCATCGATGAGGCGCGACGGCTCCGTCGCCACCGCGTCGACGTCGAGCTCACCGAGATCGAACCTGCGGCGATCGCGGGCATGGAATCCGCCGTCGCCGACCGTGACCAGCTCGAACGCGGCTTCCTCCGGCTCGAACCGGAGATGCGAGCCGTCATCGTCCTCCATCACTACCTCGACCTGCCCATGCCCGATGTCGCCGCCTCTCTCGGGATCCCGCTCGGGAACGGCGAAGTCGCGATTGAACCGCGCCCTCGGGCTGATGCGTGCCGCGCTCGACGCGGAAGCGCGACAGGCCCCGCGGCATCTCGGAAGGACGCCCGGCATGACGACGAACGAAGGCTTCGATCGCCGCCTGTCGGCCTGGCTCCACGACGACGCCGCCAACCGCGTCCCGGACCACCTCGACGAGGTCCTGGTGCTCCGGACCGCGGCCGACGCGACAGCGGGCATGGTGGTCGAGCCACGAAAGGTGGCTCCCCATGGATCTGACCACTCGTGCGAGCTCGTTCGCTCCGCCTCGGATGGGCCGGGCGCTCGTGATCGCCTTCATTCTCGTCGCGCTGCTCGCGGCTGCACTCGTGGCGATCGGGTCCCGGCCCCGGGTGCCGGCGCCGTTCGGCCCGGCGGCGAACGGGGCGATCGTCTTCTCGAACGGCGGCGATCTCTATGTCTCCGACGGAGCGGCCGGTCCAAAGCTGCTCGTCGGTGGGTCGACGGTCGATGAAGGGCCGCTGTTCTCGAACGACGGGACGCGGATCGCATTCCTGCGACAGGCTTCGGAGAAGACGTTTCGATACATGGCGGTCCGCGCCGACGGCACGGATCTCAAGACGCTGACCCACGAACCGCTCCAGGATCCGAACAACTGGGATTGGTCGCCGGACGGCACCCGGCTCGTGGTGATGCACACCGTCGGCGGGCGCACGGCCCTGTCGATCGTCCCGACCGCCGGAAGTGACGCGGTCCGCCGGCTCGATCTCGGCGCGATCGAGCCGGAAGCGCCCACGTGGCGCCCGCCCGATGGCCGGGAGATCGTCTTCCGTGGCAGGACGGATGCCGGGCGATCGGCGGCCGTCTATGCGATCTCGCCCGATGGCACGGGGCTGCGTGCATTGACGCCGATCCTTCCCAGTGAGGACGCATACGCGGGCCCACGCCTGTCGCCCGACGGTGCGCTGGTCGCGTACACGAATTTCTCGGAACCCGACGACTCGCTCGACGGGGTCGGCGGCCACGTGCACGTCTTCGACCTGCGGACGGGTGCCGAGCACCCCGTCGCCGTCGACGCATCCGTTGCCAATGAGACCGAGCCACAGTTCTCGCCGGACGGGACGCTCGTCCTCTACCGCCGCTATGGACTCGACGTCCCGATGCGACTGATGCTCGCCCCGAGCACCGGCGGCGCTGCAGCTCGCCAGGTGGGTCCGGCGCAGGACCCCGACGGCAACTACGTGATCTCGATCTCGCCGGACGGAAAGAAGCTGTTCGTCTCGCATCAAGACACCACGCCCTGGCAGGTCATCACGATGGCCGACGGCTCCGTCGAGTACGGCGCCGCGGTCGATGACTGGGCGCACTGGCAGCGCCTGGCGCCACTCGACTGACAGACGTTCGCGACGGCACGCCCGGCTCCCAAGTCGACGGGGGCCCGTCGTTTGTCACCGAAGTTGGAACGAAACAGGCCCACCATTCCGCCTTGGGGGTAGCGCGGCGATCCCGACCGCGCAACGATCGAGGCGCACATGCAGCGCACTCTGGTGGAACGGGCGCAAGGTGGCGATCGTGAGGCCTTCACCGACCTCGCCGCCTCCGCGCTCGCTCGCCTCGACGCGGTCGCGCGATTGATCCTGCGGGATCCCGACATGGCCAAGGATGCCGTGCAGAACGGTCTTCTCCATGCCTGGCGGGACCTGCCGACGCTTCGGGATCCCGATCGATTCGACGCCTGGATCCGGCGTCTCGTCGTTCGGGCTTGCCTCGACGAGGTCCGTGGCCAACGACGTCATCGCGTCACCTCATCGGTGTTCGACGTCGGGGCCTCGGTCGTGGCGGACGCGTCAGCGGCGATCGCCGATCAGGACCAACTCGAGCGTGCCTTCCGTCGGCTCCGCCCGGAAGATCGCGCGCTGATCGTCCTCCGACACTACCTCGACCTGCCCATGTCCGATATCGCCGACGCCATGCGGATCCCGCTCGGTACGGCGAAGTCCCGGCTCCATCGCGCCATGGACGAACTCCGTGCCGCGCTGGAGGCGGACGCCCGGCTCGCGCCACGGCACGTGAAGGACCAACCGGCATGACGACGAACCCAGATCTCGAACGGTCCGTCAAGGCCTGGCTCCACGCGACCGCCGGCGAAGGCACGCCCGACTACCTCGGCGAGATCGAGGAGCAGGTGGCCCGAGCCCGGCAGCGGGCATGGTGGTCGAGCCTCGAAAGGTGGCTCCCCATGGATACGACCGTACCTCTCCGCCGCTTCAACCGGCCGCCGCTCGGGCGGGTGGCGCTCGTCGCCGTGATCACGATCGCGCTGGTCGGATTGCTCCTCGCCGTGGTGGCTTCGCGCCAGCGTCGGCTGCCCGAACCGTTCGGTCCGGCACTCAACGGCGCCATCGTGATGAGCCACGACGGCGACATCTACGGCGTCGATCCCGTGACGCACGCCGCGCGCCTGCTCGTGGGCGGGCCGACGATGGACTTCGGTCCGGGCTTCTCGCGCGACGGCACCAAGATGCTGTTCGTTCGCGGACCGGCTGAACCGGCGGCGGACCCGAATGTCGATCAGGGTCTGATCATGGTGATCGCCGACGCGGACGGAACGAACCTCCGTGAGCTCACGCCGGCGATCAAGGGTCTCGACTGGACCGATTGGTCACCGGATGGCAAGCGGATCGCATTCGTGTCGCATGACACCGAGAACGGCCCGGGGTTGATCAGCGTCATCAACGCCGACGGCACCGGGCAAACGACGCTGAACGTCGGACGACCGGCTCACTTCGTCTCGTGGATGCCACCGCTCGGCCAGGAGATCGTGTTTCGAGCCGGCAGGCTCGGCCCGAACGACCCGGCGCCCGGCATCTGGGCCGTCCACCCGGACGGCACCGGGCTTCGCCAGCTGTCCGTCCGACCGGCGGAGAATGACGATGACTACATGACGCCGGCGGTGTCGCCGGACGGCAAGCGGGTCTCGTACTCGAGCAACGGCCCGATCGGACATATCCACGTACTTGACCTAGCGACCGGGCAGGACACCGTCCTGCCCGATCCCACCGGGGGGGTCACGCACCAGTACGGATCGGCGTACTTCTCCCCGGATGGCCGGCTCGTCGGCTACATCCGCGATTTCCCCGTGGGCAGCACGTACCAATTCGTCGTAGCGCCGTCAGACGGTTCCGGGACGGGGCATACGATCGGTCCACGGCTGACGCAGCCGTTCGGCGACGTCAACTACGCCTGGGTTCCGGACGGGACCGCCGTCGTCGTCGACTACGACCTCGACGGATCGGTCCGGATGCTCCCGATCGACGGCTCGCCAGCCACCGTGCTCGGGAAAGGAACGATGTCATTCGCGGACGTCCAGCGGCTGGCCCCCTGACGCCCTCCGCCATGGATCGACGACGGCCGCTGATCCCGCGCGATCGGCGGCCGTCGGGCTCGTTCCTGGGGGCAATGTGAAGCCGTAGCCACCCTCCTGCGCGCCATACTCAGCGAGCGCGGCCATGTGAGTCGCGCCACCGCCTTGAGGGCGTGATGACGCGAGACCTCGTGGAGCGAGCGCGGAAGGGCGATCATGACGCCTTCGCCGAGCTGGCAGGCGCCGCGATCTCCCGCCTCGACGCGACCGCCTGGCTCATGCTTCGGGATACGGACCGGGCGACGGACGCCGTCCAGAACGCCCTCGTCCGCGCCTGGCGCGATCTGCCCACGCTGCGCGACCCCGACCGGTTCGATGCCTGGCTGCACCGCCTGGTGATGCGTGCCTGCATCGACGAGATCCGACGCTTCAAACGACGCCGATTCGACGTCGACATCGCCGACCTATCCGACCCGCCGTCCAGCGCGGATGCCGTGTCGGGGATCGCCGACCGCGACCAGCTCGAGCGTGGCTTCAGCCGGCTCGAGCCCGAGGAGCGGGCGGTCATCGTCCTGCATCACTACCTCGACCTGCCGTTGCCGGAGGTCGCCGCCACGCTCGGGATTCCCCTGGGTACGACCAAGTCCCGCCTGTACCGCGGCCTGAAGCAGATGCGTGCGGCGCTCGACGCCGACGCTCGCCCAGGCCCCGACATCCGAGAGGGGCGCCCGGCATGAATTCGAGCGACGGCTTCGACCGCCACGTCTCCGAGTGGCTCCACGCGGATGCCGAGTACCGGGTGCCTGAGCACCTCGATGCCGTCCTCCGCCGGACCCGCACGGAGCGCCAGCGCCCGGCATGGTCGAGCCTCGAAAGGTGGCTCCCCGTGGATCTGACCGCACAACCTCGCTTCCTCGCTCGTCCGACGCTCGGCAAGGCGCTCCTCGTCGGTGTCGTCCTCATCGCCTTGATCGGGATCGCGATCGTCGCCGTCGGCTCTCGCGTCCAGCGCGTGCCGGCCCCATTCGGTCTGGCTGCCAACGGCCAGATCGCCTATTCGGCTAACGGCGACATCCTGGTGGCCGACCCCGACGGGACGCATGCCCACGCCGTCATCTCCGGCCCGAGCGCCGACTCCGCGGCGGGATACACCCGAGATGGCACGCAGCTGACGTTCCTCCGGACCGTGTCGGCGCACGAAGCAACGCTGATGATCGCCGCCCCTGATGGATCGGGGGTTCGGTCGGTCTTGAAGGAGCCCCTGACCGACCCTACCTGGCTCGACTCGTCGCCGGATAGTCGGTCGCTGGCCGTTGTGCATACGGTCAACGGCGTCCCAGTCCTGTCCATCGTCGATATCGAGCACGGCACGATGCGCATGCTGGACGTGAACGGCCTCGCCGTCGACTACTGGGTGTCCTGGCTGCCGGGCACCACGTCGGAGCTGCTCTTCGGCAGCCGCGCCGGATCCGGTGATGCGACGGTGGCGGACATCTTCTCGATCCAGGCCGATGGGAGTGGCCTGACACCCGTCGTGCCGTCCGCGACAGGCCCCGCCGAGTACAACGGCGTCGATCTCGCGCCCGACGGCCGAACCCTCACGTACTGGCGCTGGGAATCGGCGACGCTGCCAGGGCGCATCCATCGGGTCGACCTCGCCACCAAAGTCGATCGCGTGTTGAGGTTCGACCCGTCTGCGTACGGCGAAACGGGTCTGCTGCACTCGCCCGACGGCTCCCAGGTCCTCCTGAGCCACAACGACGGGGAGACGGGGCAGACCATGATCGCCCCGGCCGATGCCAGTCGCCCGGGCATCCCCGTCGGTCGTCCGTTCGACAAGAACACCGAAGAACCGACGGACGGATTCTCGCCGGACGGCAAGACGGTCTTTGTCACGCTCGCAGGTGAAGCACCGCAATTCTTCGACGCCGCGACAGGGGCGCCCCGCACCGGTCCCTGGACAACGTCGGACGAATGTTGCGGCTGGCAGCGCCTGGCGCCCTGACCTGACCACGCCCGACTCCTGCGGCCGACTTGCCTGCTGAGCGGGTCGGCCGCCGTCGCGTCGGGTCGAAACCGGTCGAATGTCGCCGCCTCGGTCCCATTTCTTGGCAGGCGGCGCCCGCCAGGAACAGGAAGACGACCCTGAATCACGCGTCGAAACAAGGGAGGGATCGCCATGATTGGCCGTCCCGAGCGAGCGAGGACGAACGTCGGCCTAGTCCGTCGGGCGCAACCTCGTGCGACACGTTCATACGCGATGCCGCTGACCGTCGCGATCGTCGTCGTCACGGTCGTCGCGGCACGGTTCACGCCCGCGACCGGGTCGGGAGCCGCGCTCAGCGGTCGATCCTACCCGCCGGTGGTGTCGGCCCCGAATTGAGAGGCGGATGACGGTGCCTCGCCGACGTTCGTGGACGCGACATCGCCTGGCTCCGTCGCTCTGACAGCAAAGGGGACATCCTCGGCGTCGCCCGACTCATCGGTTGCGTTGCTCTCGTCCTCTTCGCCAGTCGCAACGAAGCCACAGCTGCCCGCCTGCCGTTTCGCCGAGGAGCCCGTCGGCCACGCAGGCTACGACGATTGGCAGCGCGTGATCGTCGATTCGATGAGCCGACTGCCGAAGGGCTACGCGCCGCCGGACCTGGTGGCGGTTTCCCGCGCGGGTCTGGGCGGCGGTGGCTCCATCCGGCTCATCGCGATCGCGGATCTCAAGGCCCTAGCGGTTGCCGCTCGGAACGCTGGCGTTCGACTCGCGGTCGAGTCGGCATACCGGAGCGAGGCCCGGCAACAACGGACGTTCGCGGGTTGGGTACGCACCTCAGGAGCCGCGGAGGCCCGACGCTTCAGTGCACGCGCCGGGCACTCCGAGCACCAGCTCGGAACCGCCATCGATTTCAAGGCCGCACGCGGCGGGTCCCCCTGGACGTCAGCATTCGCGCGCTCGCGGCACGCACGCTGGCTCGCCGCCAACGCCTGGCGATTCGGCTGGGTCCAGAGCTATCTGCCGGGTGCCGAGCCGCAGACCTGCTACGGCGCCGAGGCCTGGCACTACCGCTACGTCGGACGGGACGTCGCAGCCCAGGTCCGCGCGTCGAGGATGACGCTTCGAGCCTGGCTGTGGCTGCATGCGAGCGCTGACTGAGGGTTGCGGTCTGCTCGCCTCCGGGGTCCGGACATCGTTGCGCCCGTCGCGTCGCTACAATCGAAGGCATGGCCCACCGCGTGACGCTCATCCCCGGCGACGGCATCGGGCCGGAGCTGGCGGAGGCGACGATCCGCGTGCTCGACGCCACCGGGATCGGCTTCGAATGGGAGCGCGTCGAGGCCGGCGAGGCCGCGATCGCCAGCCACGGGACGCCGTTGCCGGACGAGGTCATCGACAGCGTCCGGCGGACCCGGATCGGCCTCAAGGGCCCGATCACCACCCCGGTCGGCTCGGGCTTCCGGAGCGTCAACGTCGGTCTGCGCCAGGCGCTCGACCTGTATGCCAACGTCCGCCCGGCCCGCTCGATGCAGGGCGTCGCCAGCCGGTACGACGACGTCGACCTGGTCATCGTCCGGGAGAACACCGAGGACCTGTACGCGGGCATCGAGCACATGGTCGGCCGCGATGCCGCCGAGAGCATCAAGATCATCACCCGCGAGGCGTCGGAACGGATCGCCCGCTACGCGTTCGAGTACGCGGTCGCCAACGGCCGGCGCAAGGTCACCGCCGTCCACAAGGCGAACATCATGAAGCTGTCCGACGGCCTGTTCCTCGAGAGCTGCACGACGGTCGCGGCCGATTACGCGGGCCGGGTCGAGTTCGAGGACCGCATCGTCGACAACATGTGCATGCAGCTCGTCCAGAAGCCGAACCTCTATGACGTCCTCGTGCTGCCGAACCTGTACGGCGACATCGTCAGCGACCTGGCGGCCGGTCTCGTCGGTGGGCTGGGCGTGGCCCCGGGCGCGAACATCGGCGTCCAGGCGGCCGTCTTCGAGCCGGTCCACGGCTCGGCGCCGAAGTACGCCGGTCTCGACCGGGCGAACCCGACGGCGATGATCCTGTCGGGCGCCCTGATGCTTCGCCACCTCGGCTACGTGGCCGAGGGCGAGAAGGTCGAGACCGCAGTGCGCGACGTCATCGCCGAGGGTCGCTCGACCACCGCCGACCTCGGCGGCTCGACCGGCACCGCCGCCTTCGCCGACGCGGTCATCGAGCGGCTCGGCACGGCCTCCGCCGTCCGATGACCGGCCTGCCCGCCAGCCTTCGTCTCGCCCGACCACCCAAGAAGCCCGCCGGAACCGCGCTGCGCGGTCTCGGCGCCACCCGCCGGCTCGATGCCTGGTGGCTGGCCCCCGGCGTCCAGGCGGTGGTCTTCACCGTCTGCGCCACCTACCTGTTCGTCAGCGGGATCCTGCTGACACCGCTGTTCGGGACGCCGTACGAGGTCGACGGCTATCTCTCGCCCCTGTTCTCGCCGCTGATCGCCCCGTCGTGGCTGCCGTCGTGGATCAGCCCGGGCCTGTTCATCCTATGGATCCCGCTCGGCTTCCGGGCGACCTGCTACTACTACCGGAAGGCCTACTACCGCTTCTACTTCGCCGATCCACCGGCCTGCGCGGTCGGGGAGCCGCCCGTCCACCACCGCTACCGGATGGAGACGATCTTCCCGTTTGTCCTCCAGAACGGGCATCGGTTCTTCCTGTATCTCGCGTTCATCCCGTTGTTCTTCCTGTGGGTCGATGCCGCGTCATCCCTGCGCTTCGACGACCAGTGGCGGATCGGGTTGGGCGTGTTCGTGCTCTTCTTCAACGCCGCCCTGCTGACCGGCTACTCCCTGTCCTGCCACTCGCTCCGCCACCTGGTCGGTGGGAACCTCGACTGCTTCTCGTGCACCCGCCGGCGCCAGGTCCGGTACTCGCTGTGGCAGCGACTCACCGGGCTGAACCTCCACCACATGGCGTGGGCGTGGGCGAGCCTCCTGACGGTGACGTTCGCCGACATCTACGTCCGCCTCCTCGCGCTGGGGGTCATCACCGACCCGGCGATCCACTTCTAGGCCCGGACCCATGCTGGCCACTGCCGCGACGACGCAGCCCCAGGTCCGCCCGCACGACGTGCTGGTGATCGGGGCCGGCGGCGCCGGCCTTCGGGCGGCGATCGAGGCGAAGGTCGCCGGCGCCGACGTCGGCCTCGTCTGCAAGTCGCTGCTCGGCAAGGCCCATACGGTCATGGCGGAGGGCGGGGTGGCGGCAGCGCTCGCCCACGTCGCTCCGTCCGACACGTGGCAGGTCCACTTCCGCGACACGATGGTCGGCGGCAAGCTCCTCAACAACCCGCGGATGGCCCAGCTCCATGCTATCGAAGCGCCCGATCGCGTCCGCGAGCTGGAGTACTGGGGAGCGGTCTTCGACCGGACGGCGGACGGCCGCATCCTCCAGCGCCCGTTCGGCGGGCACTCGCATCCGCGGCTCGCCCACGTCGGCGACCGGACCGGGCTGGAGATGATCCGGACCCTCCAGGACCGGGCGGTCGCGCTTGGCATCACGGTCTACATGGAGTGCACGATCACGCGGCTGATCACCGGCCACGACGGGGTGACCGGCGCATTCGGCTACTGGCGCACGACGGGTCTGCCCGTGGCCTTTCCGGCCAAGGCGGTCGTCGTGGCGAGCGGCGGCATCGGCAAGGCCTACGAGGTCACGTCGAACTCGTGGGAGTACAGCGGCGACGGTCAGGCCCTGGCCTACGAGGCGGGCGCCGAGCTCATCGACATGGAGTTCGTCCAGTTCCACCCGACCGGCATGGTCTGGCCGCCGGGTGTCCGCGGCCTGCTCGTCACCGAGGCGGTCCGCGGCGAGGGCGGGATCCTCCGCAACAAGGATGGCGAGCGCTTCATGTGGAAGTACCTGCCGGAGGACCGGCGGTCCGAGTACGCCGCCACCGACGAGGAGGCCGCGCGCTGGGTGACGGCGCTGTCCCAGGGCCAGGAGAGCGACGCGCGGCGCCCACCCGAGCTGTCGACCCGTGACAACGTCTCGCGGGCGATCTACACCGAGGTGCGCGAAGGTCGCGGCTCGCCGCACGGTGGCGTCTTCCTCGATATCAGCTATCTGCCGGCCGACCATGTCCGGCGCAAGCTGCCGTCGATGTACGAGCAGTTCAAGGAGCTGGCCGACGTCGACATCACGACCGGACCGATGGAGGTCGGGCCGACTACCCACTACGTGATGGGCGGGATCCGGGTCGATGCGGAGACCGGGGCCACGGCCGTCGCCAGCCTGTACGCGGCCGGGGAGGTCGCGGGCGGGATGCACGGGGCCAACCGGCTGGGCGGCAACTCCCTGTCCGACCTGCTCGTGTTCGGGGCGCGGACCGGCCGCGCGGCCGCCGATCATGCCGCCACCGCCGCCGAGCCGTACCTCGACCCGGTCGAGGTCCGGGCCGCCGCCGACCAGCTGGCCGCCCCGCTGGAGCGGACCGGTGGGGAGGACCCGTACGCCATCCAGCGCGACCTCCAGACCATGATGCAGCGGCTGGTCGGCATCTTCCGGGTCGAGGCCGACCTGGACGAGGCGCTCGACGAGCTGTCGGCGCTGCGCGAACGGGCAGCGGCGATGTCTGCGGCGGGCGGGCGGGCATACAACCCGGGCTGGAACCTCGTCTTCGAGCTCGACCACCTGCTGACCGTGTCGGAGGCCATCACCCGCAGCGCGCGCGAACGCAAGGAAAGCCGCGGGGCGCACAGCCGTCTCGACCACCCCGCGACCGACGACGCCACCTGGGGCAAGGTGAACGTCGTCGTCGCCCGCGAGCCGGACGGATCGATGACGGTGAAGACCACGCCGCTGCCCGCCATGCCCGACGAGCTGCTCGCGCTGCTCGACGGCGGCCACTGACAGCCGGAGGACGAGATGCCCGACGCACACCTGCGAGTCTTCCGCGGCAGCCCCGGCGAGGAGGGTCGCTTCGAGGAGTTCGACGTGCCGGTCGAGGAGGGGATGGTCGTCCTCGATGCCCTCCACTGGATCCAGGGCCACGAGGCCCCCGATCTCGCGGTCCGCTGGAACTGCAAGGCTGCCAAGTGCGGATCGTGCAGCGCGGAGGTCGACGGGCGTCCCAGCCTGACCTGCAAGACCCGGCTGTCCGACTTCGACCTCGACGAGCCCATCACGGTCGAGCCGATGCGCGCGTTCCCGCTGATCCGCGACCTGGTCACCGACGTGTCGTGGAACTACGAGGTCAACAAGACGATCACGCCGTTCACGCCGCCGGACGACGTTCCGCAGGAGACCTGGCGGTGGAAGCAGGAGGACATCGAGCGCGTCCAGGAGTACCGGAAGTGCATCGAATGCTTCCTGTGCCAGGACGTCTGCCACGTCCTGCGCAACCACGAGACCGAGCGCCCGTTCATGGGTCCGCGCTTCCTGGTCCGCGCCGCGGGGCTCGAGATGCATCCGATCGACGAGGCAGACCGGCGCGGCTATCTCAAGGACAGCGGCGGCATCGGCTACTGCAACATCACCAAGTGTTGCACCGAGGTCTGCCCGGAGCACATCAAGATCACCGACAACGCGATCATCCCGCTCAAGGAGCGCGTCGTCGACGAGTTCTACGACCCGATCCAGTGGGCGTGGCGCAAGCTCCGGGGCGGGTCGAAGGTCGGCGAGCACGTCGAGCTCCCGGTCCTCCAGGGCGCGCCTCCATCGCCCGAACCGGCTCCGTCGCCCGAACCGGGACAGGAGTGAGCGGCACCCTCTTCCCGGAGCTCGACGACGAGGGAGGGGAGGCGGGTCGTCGTCGGATGACGACCGGGTTCGTCATCCGCACCGACGGGGCGGCGCGCGGCAACCCCGGACCGGCCTCCCTGGGGGCCGCGTTGTACGACCAGGTCCGTGGGGATGCCCGCGACGACCGGGCCGTCCCGGACGCGTCCATCTCCGACTATCTCGGCGTCCAGACCAACAACGTCGCCGAGTACACGGGCGTGGTCCGTGCACTCGAGCTGGCCCGCGAGCTGGGCGCCCGCCAGGTCGACCTGCTGCTCGATTCGAAGCTCATCGTCGAGCAGCTGACGGGTCGCTGGCGGGTCAAGGACGCCAAGCTGATCCCGCTCTGGACCCGCGCTCGGCAGACTCTCGCCGGGTTCGACCGCTGGTCGGCCGCCCACGTACCGCGCGCACAGAACTCCGTCGCCGACGCGCTGGCCAACGAGGCGATCGATCGCGTGGCCGCCGGCGGTCCCGTCTCGGTCGTGCGTCGACCCGGCGACTGACGGCCGCCGATCCGGGGTCGCCACGGGCGACCGGGTAGTATCGGAGCGGTCAGCGAGGCGGTCGGATGGCCGCGCGTCACGGTCGGGGCGACCCGGTCGTGGCGTGAGGAAAGTCCGAGCTCCGCAGCGCAGGGTGGCGGGTAACGCCCGCCCGCCGCAAGGCGAGGACCAGTGCCACAGTGACGATGCCGTTCGGCGGCGCGAGCCACCGGCCGGAGTGAAACGGGCAAACTCCACCCGGAGCAAGGCCAAATAGGAGGGCGCAACCCGCGGCGGGCGACCGTCGTGGGGGAGAGGTGCGCTGCCCAGCCCTCGGGTCGGCCGCATGAGCCGTCGGGCGACCGGCGGCCCTAGATGGATGGCCATCCCCGTCGTCCGCGACGGGACAGAACTCGGCTTACAGACCGCCTCGCTGACGCCTTTCCTGGTTTCGTGTGTGAACGGTGCCCAATCGCGGTCGCTCTGATTGGTCTGCATACGGTTTTGCATACAGTTGGACGCTACGTGGCGGCCTCTTCGAGAGCGGGGAGCGTGCGTCCGAGGGCAGCGTCGATCCGAACCGCTGCTGCCTTTGCGCGCTTCGGGTCGAGGTGGGCGTAGACCTTCAAGGTCGTGCCGTAGTCGCTGTGGCCGAGCACCTTGCTGATGACGGCCAGCTCCTCCCCGGCGGTGAGCAGCAGCGTCGCGCAGGCGTGGCGGAGGTCGTGGAAGCGGATGCGCCGGACGCTGGCACCGTCCGATGCCGAGCGGAAAGCCTGCCACACAGGCCAGATCCCGAGGTGGGTGCCGAAGCTGGTGGTGAATACGAGATCGGCCGGGTTCGTCCACCGGGTCTTCGCTCGGAAGCGGTCTATGATTTGCTGGTTCCGCTGCATCCGAAGCGAGTACGTAGCCAGCTCCGAAAGACCGATTGTCCGCACCCCGGCCGCGCTCTTCGGCTGCCCGAACGTCCCGTTTCGGAGGAGCTGGCGCTCGACCCTCAGGGTCCCAGCCGCCCAGTCGACGTCGGACCACTGGAGACCAAGCAGCGTCACCACGATGACCACCGTCGGCTATGGCGACATCTATCCGACCACGAGCGAGGGGCGCCTCGCGGCAGCGGTGCTACTGATCCTGGGGATTGCGCTGTATTCCGCAATTACGGCGACCGTCACAAGCTTCCTAGTCACCGGTGAACGGACCAAGGACTTGGCCGGGCAACTGGAGCGACTCGCCGCCCTCCACGCGGAAGGCCGCCTCAGCGACGCCGAATTCACGTCCGCAAAAGCTGGAGCGCTCGGTCTTGGGTCGGCGGCTTCAGGCTCGGCGACTGCACGAAGCTAGGAAATGCAGGATCGCAGATGCGTTAACGCTCACTACCACGGCCCTCGCCCTGTCAGGCGGGGGCCGTTTCAGTGTCCGGCTACGTCGCCCGGGCCATTCCGAGCGTCGTGGTTTCGAGCCGCTAGTAGAGCCCTGCGTTGATGAGGTAGCCGAAGTAGCGGCCCCCGTCGGGCCGCAGCGGATCGCCCTCGAAGCCGTAGGTCGGATTCGCCTGGTTGTACTCTTCGGCATCGGAGACAATTCGGGCGACGATCTGCGCCGGGGTGAGGCCAGCGCACGGGCCGTAGGCGAGGCAGAGGGCGACGACGCCCGACGCGATCGGTGCTGCGAAACTCGTCCCGCTTCCCAGCCCGTAGGTGCTCCCAGGGAATGTGCTCGCGATGCACACCCCAGGTGCTGACACCACGTGTGACCGGTCATGCGGCACGGTCGCGAAATTGGTGAACGTCGCGGGCGTGTCATCGACTTCCGATGGTTCGCAGACGAATTGGCCGCCGAGACCACCCGGTTGACCATCTCGGTCGGCCATCGCGGTGACGGCCAGGACCTCGCCGAATGCCGCCGGTTCCTGGAATTGGAAGTCGGCGCTGTCGTTGCCCGCCGAAGCGACCACAGTGACCCCGAGTCGAGTCAGCCCGCAGATCGCTGCATGGGTCGCGTTGTGAGCGATCGCTCCGCACGCCCCGTCATCCGTGCCGGTGGTGCCGAGGCTCATGTTGGCGATGGCAATGTCGTTGTCTGAAGCGCCGTCGCGTCGAGTGCCTGCGACCCAGTCCATCCCGCAAATCAGCTCGGAGTCCCACCCGAATCCGTCGACATCGAGGACGCGCACCGCTGAGATCCTGGCTCCCGGCGCGACACCTAGCCGCCCGATCTTATTGTCGCGGGCCGCGATGAAGCCGGCGACCATCGTGCCGTGCCCGGGTCCGTCCGCCCAAGCTTTCGGGTCAGTCCCCCCGACGCAGCTGTATCCGTTGACCACGTTCAGATCAGGGTGGTCTGGCTGGACGCCGGTGTCGAGCACCGCGACATTGACGTTGACCGACCCCTTGCCGTCCCCGGCGATGGTCGTGCTCTCGTCTGCATCGATCCGGCCGATCGTGAAACCGGGGACTTGGGCCGGTTGCTCTGGTGTCGAGGCGGCGGTCCATAGGGAGGGCGGTCGCTCATCCAAGTCCAGATCGAGGAACAAGACTTCCGGTCGTCCCTCGATTGCGGACCGCTGCGAAGGATCCATCAACGCCGCATAGCCGGCGAACACGTTGCGATAGACATGGATGGCGTTGATACCAAACAGCCGCGCGTGATCGCGCGCGACTCTCGACGCATCCGAGCCGTTCCGGAGCACGACGATGTAGCGTGACTGGATTGGGGCGGCCAAGGCAATGACTTCTCCTCGGCCAGCGTCGAGGCTCTCCCCGCGAATCGCTCCAGACAGCCGTTCGAATTGGATCGACGCTTGCAAGCTGGCGCCCACGACGAGGCTTGATCCGAGCGTCGACCCGGCGACGAACGCGCCGCTGAGCACCATCGAGCCAAGCACGAGCCGAAGCCGGCGACGCGGTGACGTTGGTGCGGACAAGGCTGGTCCTCCTCGCGAAGGTCGGTCTCCGCGAATCCGCGGCTCTTCGCTGGCCGGAGGCTAATCGCCGAGCATCACGCTGGCGTCTAGCCTTGTCGACGCGCCGCCCGCTCTTCGGCGATCCAGTCCCAGCCCAGATTCCAATACGCGCCGTCCTTCGCCAGCCCGCGACCCGTCGCCTCCAGCACCCACGCGTCGAGCCATCGTCGGCTGTCTCGGGCTGCATCCCGGTCCCGGTCAGCCGAGCGAGGACACCGGCCTTCTGGACCTCGAAGATGCGCTCGGGATCAGTTCGGCGGCCCATGACGGCAGGGTACGACCGAGACGTGACGGGTTGGGTGGCAGCGTAAAGGTCAGTCGTGCTCATGCCTGCGTGAAATGAAGGCTCGTTCGAGGACGTAGTCGGGACATCGCCCGATGTGGCCGGCGCTCCCCGTCCGTAGGGTGTTGACAGTGGACGTGGTACGCCTCGAAGCCCGACCAACGGGCTCGGCACCCGCCCCGGCGGAAACGGATGGGGGGTCATTCAAATGGCACACGCAGGCACGATTGACCTGGGCAAGCAGGGCAAGGCAAAGGCCGCCCCGGGCGGCGGCCGATTGCTGGCCGTCGGACTGATCGTGGTGATCGCCGTCGCGACCATCGCGGCGGTCTGGTTCGCTACCGGCTCGCGACTCAAGAGCGGCGACACGACCGCGAACGCGGTGGAGGATCACCGCTTCGACCAGATTGAGTTGCGTCGCGGTGCGCTGACCCTTGGGTCCGCCGACCGCGGCTACTACGACTCCAACTTGGGCGTCTGGATGGAGCGGCCCGTCGGGACCCTCGGATTCGACCGCGGCTACTTCGACGAGAACTTGGGCGCTTGGATGGAGAGGCCCGCCGGGACCCTCGGATCCGACCGCGGCTACTACGACTCCAACTTGGGCGTCTGGATGGAGCGGCCGGCCGTCTCCCTCGACCGCGGCTACTACGACTCGGTCGACTGGATGGAGCGGCCGGTCGGGACGAGTGGCTCCCAGCGCGGCTTCTACGACTCCAACTTGGGCGTCTGGATGGAGCAACCGGTCGGCCACGGTCCCCGGTAGCCCAGCACCGTTTCGCGAACGAAGGCCGGATGCCTACCTCCGGCCTTCGTTCTGCTACTTGGGTTCGTCCCTATCCGATAAGTGTCGCGTAACGGACGAGAGCTAGGCTGACGCGGCCTCGGCTCCGGTCCCGGACTCGCGATCCCAGGGTGGCCGTCTGAGTCTGGTGTCGCCCGGCGAATACGAGGCCCTAGTTAGACTCCATTCGTGGACGACCACATCCGTTTCACGGTTAGCCTCGACGACATGATGGACACGACGAGGTTGGCCAGCCGGAAGTACACGTTCGTCGGCGGCACGCTGGCCATGGCAATTGGGCTTGGCCTCGCCGCCATCGGCATCCGTGCAGGCATGATCGTGGCGGTACTTGGACTGCTCGTCTTTGTCCTTTGGCGCTTTCCGGTGATCGACCGATGGCTCGTTCGCCGCCGTGCGGCGGCTCGCATCGACTCGGATTGTGAACTGTGGCTCGACGACAGCGGAATTGCCTACCGCCAAGTCGGGTTGGATGGGCACATCGACTTGAAAGCCATCACGCGGATCATGGAGAACGACCGCTCCGTGATCCTGATGCAAGGGGGTATTGGCCTCATGGCGATCCCTCTGCGCGCCTTCGGATCGCCTGATGCGGCCACCGAGTTCCTCGATACGGTGCGCAACAAGGCACACCTACGCCGCAGCTGAGCGCCGCTCGCTACGCTTCAATCGCCCCGGCTCCGGTCCCGGACTCGCGATCCCGCGCTATGCGGCCCCTCGTTTTCCACACGAGCGCCGCCCCATGAGAGCAGCGTCGCCAGGTTCGGGGCGAGCGGCGGGCCAAATGTCCGTGAGGTGTGCAAGATGCCATCGAGGATCGCCCCCGCGCGCTCGCGATCCAACCGATGACACCGATGGACCTTCACGGTGCTTCGACGCACCACATACGGTCGGCGCGGACACGACCTTCGGGCTTCATTCCGTTGCATCCCCAACCCGACCGGATACGATCGATGTTCCGCCGAGGGAGCGCGTGGAGGGCCCGTGCCATGAACCGTGCAACCCGTGCATTCGCGCTCGCAATCGGCCTCTCGGCGATCATGAGCGGCGTCGCCCTCGGCATTGCCGGAGGGGTTCCGGCCATCCCGCTGAACAACGCCCAGGAGACGACCGGAGCCACTGGTGGCGGGAGTGGCTTCTTCAGCTACACGGTCAGCGGCAGCCAGCTGTGCTACACGCTCGAGGTCAGGAACCTGACGGGCGCGCCAGTCGCTGCGCATATCCACCCTGCGCCGCGCAACATCGCCGGCCCGGTCGCCGTTCCGCTGGCGACGCCGCCAGGCGCAACCAGTTCCGTGTCAGGCTGCATCACCGCCGCCGCGGACGGGGCCATGACCCCAGCGGAGCTCGCGGCGATCGTCGCCAATCCGCGCGCCTTCTACGTCAACGTCCACACCCCGACGTTCCCCGGCGGCGAGGTGCGCGGCCAGCTGAAGTAGCGGCCTCCGCCAGGGTTGAGCGGGTTTTCGGCAACAAGTCTGGTACGCCGGTGGCCTGTCGATCCTCGAAGGGGTGATCCATCCCGGTTCGCTGATCCCGCCTCATACCCACACCCGAGAGGACGAATGCACATTCGTCATCGAAGGCGAGCTCACGTTCGACGTAGGCGGAACGGTGGCAGGCATCGGACCCGGGTCGTTTGCCCTGAAACCACGGGGGATTGCGCACGCCTTCTGGAACGCGGGCAGCGAGCCGGCGCGGGTCTTGGAGATCCATTCGCCCGGCGGCTTTGACCGCTACTACGACGAACTCGCGGCGCTCGTGACGGCACCGATGGCCGACCAGGACCGAGGCCAGGCCATGGGCCAGATGCAAGCGCGGTACGGCCTGACAGCGCACTGGGATCGGGTGCCCGAGTACATCGCCCGGTACGGCGTCCATCCCTGAGGTCTGCTGGAGTTCATTTCCGAGGTCGTCGGCTGCGTTCTCGGTCGGGCATGTCAGCGGAACGCGCGGCCGATGACGGCCGAGGAGATGGAGCGGGTGCTGCGACGGTATGCGGGGGACGTATAAGGGACGGCGGTCATGAGTCGCGAGAAAGGACTCGGCAGCCCGCATATCCGGGGTAGCGGTCAGCCTCGTCGTGAAGAGCCGCCGCGGTGGGGACGGCTCCTCGGCTGTCTGGCAGCCCCCTTCTTCATCATCTTCCTGGTGGTCATCGGGATCGTTGTCTTGGCGGCCCTGATCATGGGCGTCTATGTCATCCCTGGCTGGATCGTCGGGTCCCTTGCGCCGACGCTGCTGGATGGCCTGATGGGCCTCTTCTTTGTCGCCCTCGGCTTCGGGGCGCTGATCATCACCGCCGCTCATCCAGACCGTTGGCACGTCTCTCGGGTCCGCCTGGTGTCCTACGTCGTGACCTGGGTCCTCGTAGGCCTCTTGGGCGTGGCGATGCTCGTCTACGCGATCACGCAGCCGCCTGGTGGGTCCAGCTTCTGACCCGTCCGTCGGGGAGGCGGTCAGCCTGTCCGGGCCAACCGGGGTTTTAGGTCCACCTCGGCAGACGGATATCTGTTCCTCGGCGATCCACGCTCTAGCGCTCGGCAACTGGGCAGTCCGGGCGCGCCGGTGATCGGCCCGACGCCCCGCACCTCCTGTCCGGCGACCAGGTGGGCGAGCTCCTCGACGTGTCGGGCCGACGCGTGCGGATGATCCCGGCCGACGAACTGCGGTACCTGGTGACCTAGCGGGCGTCCGAGGGGTTCTGGAACAGTCAACCGCAGTGTCACGGAACCTGCCAACCCACATCCGCGAGGATAAGTAGTCGGTGGAAACATGCACGCCAGAAGTTCCTGTAGTATGCTACCTCCGTTCCGATATGGAACTCGCGTCAATAGGTAGGAGCAACAGGACATGACAACGCAGGACGGACCCACGGAGTACGTGTCGCTATCCGACGCTGGCCCGCTGATCGGGCGCTCGTACGCGACCATGCGCAAGTGGGCAATCACCGAGGAGCTCGGCCTCAGGAAGCATCCGACGGACGGGCACCAGGTGGTCGTGGAGGTGGACAAGCTGCTGGCCGTGTTCTTGCGCAAGCAGCGACGCTGGTGGTCCAGAGAGGAGATGGACATGCGCGGCGACACGATCATCCTGCTCCACCGCTGATCGCGATGCCGCGTCACGCGCCCGGGCCTCCAGGGGTCCGGGCGTGGGCGGTCAAGCTGGAGGCCATGTCCTCGACGCGAAAGGACTTCCCCTGGACCAACAGCCACCCCATCGCCGGCGACCTGCGCACGGGCGTGCAGAAGCTCAAGGACGCGACCCCGGCCGGCGTGCTCCTCGGTAGCGGCAAGCTCGCGACCGAGCTGGACCGGCTGGACCTGGGCCGCCGGCGCGCACAGGAACCGGCATTCGGTGCGCCCTCTCGACGCCGTTCGTCGACGCGATGCTGCCCGACGGCAGCCGACTCGCAAGACGACGAGACCCCGCCACCTCCGGAGAGGTGACGGGGTCGCTCTGTGGGTGGATCAGTTGATGGTCAGACGCCAGATGAGGGTGCGCGCCACTGTAGGCCCCTGGTGTCGGGTGGCGATCCCGCTTCGGTCGCTAGGCCGCCCGACCGGGCGCCCAAGCGTTCTAACGAACACTCCGTGATGGCAGTGAACTATGTCCGGGTCCAGACCAGGGACCCGGAGGAGCCGCGCGGTCCCTCAGTCGATGTGAACCTCGGCACAATCCGTCGTGTACGCGGTCACGTCGCCCGCTACGAGCGTCCAGGTGATGCCCCAGTCGGTGTCGTGCAGCCCGAACGCCGCGACATCGTCAGGCGAGATCTTGGCCTGTCCGTGGGCGTCCCCATGAGCGTCCGTGGTGAGCACGGCACCGTTCGCGAAGGGAAAGGCGAGCGGACCCGAACAGCTGCCGGCGAATAGCAGCAAGACGACGGCGTAGGCCGTGGCCGGCCTAGCACCGTTGATCGTGTAACCCTCGATCGCGAAGTTCACTGGCCCACTGGTGTGGGTGTTCACGACTAGCCCGGTTCGAAGCTCGGGATGGCCAGCCGCGGCGCCGGCGGCCGTGACCGAGAGGGCCAGGTGGTCGGTGTGATGGCTCTGGTCGGCGAGGGCCGGCCCCGCGGTGACCGCCAAGGCGAGCAGCGTTATTGGAACTAGCCGAAGGGAGCGCATCTCGATCCTCCTTCCCCGGTTCGCGTCCTGATTCCCTTTGCGATTGCCTCGCTCGTGCATCGTATGAGCCGCAGCGGGGCAGTTCAAGCCGCCTCCTCGCATCTGTGACACCCACGGGGATCCGGCGTGCCGGTCTCACTCGCTCGCGTCGCTGAGGCGCTACCTTGCCGCCCATGCCGTGCGGTACGCGCTCGATCTCGAGTGCTGACCCGGACACGGCATGTTGACTCGCAGCTAGGCGGTCCCGACTAGGCCGCGCGGCCCCGGCTCCGGTCCCCGGACTCGCGATCCCGCCGAGGGCGGCCAGCCCGTCTGGGCCGACCGGGGTGGGCGTCGAGGGATGGCGAGTGCCCGTACCGTCCCGACCGACCTGTCGGGTGTCCCCAGCCGAGACGTCTGGCTGACATCCGGCGGCTAGGCTCCGCCGACGTGCCGCGGCCGGTTCTCCAGCCGATCGGCACGCCATGGGAGGAGGTCCCTTGATGGGCTCGGCCCGCCGCCCCCGTCACCGAGCCTTGGCGGTCGCCCTCGCTACCCTGCTCGTGCCGCTCGTCGTCGGCCCGGTTCAGGCCGGCAACCGAGCATCAATCCCGGCCTGGACCGGCACGACGTTCCGTTGAGCAAGGGGTTAGGGATGCGACCTTCGGCCGTCATTGTCTCGATTGTTGTCGTGGCGAATCTCTGTCTGCAACCCGCGACAGACGCAGGGGTTCGCCCGTCAGTTGGGGCTCACGCTGCGAGCATTGGGCGGCCTGTGTCCTCAAGTACGTCGATTGCGGCGCCCAGTCCAAGTCAGGACCGACGCATCGTCGTCCTCCAAGACGGATCGAACGCGCTGAAGGTCGCCCGTGATCACGAACGGCGGTTCGGGGTCCATCCCATCTTCGTCTACGGCAACGTGATGGATGGATACGCGGCGGTCATGGACGCCGCCCAGGTCGCGGCAATCGAAGCCGAACCCGGTGTTCAGTTCGTCGATCTGGACCCAGCGGAGGATCCGCCGCCCGCAGTCGCGGCTCCGTCCCCAGAGCAAACCCCGCAGGTGTCAGGCACCAGTATCGGTCGCATCGACGCCGACGAAAGCTCTGCCGTTGCTGGGGACGGCAAGGGGTCGGTCAACGTGAATGTGGCGGTCCTCGATACCGGTGTTCAGCCCGATCATCCAGACCTGAACGTGGTAAACGGCTTCAATTGCATCGGCCCGAACGTCGGGACAAATCCAAAGGATTGGGCCGATCCAGCAGGGCACGGAACGCTCGTCGCAGGCTTCTTGGGTGCGCGCGACAACAAGATAGCCAGGCTAGGAGTAGCCCCCGGCGTCCGAATCTCGAGCTGTCCGAGTCCTGGACGCCCACGGTTTTGGGTTCAACTCAGACATCATCTGCGGGATGGACTGGGTCGCGGGCACGCGCATCGACGGCCCATCAAATAACGACATTGCAGTCGCCAACTTCAGCCTTGGCGGGCCTGATGTTGACGATGGCAACTGCGGGCGTTCCGGCCACCAGGCGTTTCACTATGCGACGTGCGGACTTGTGGCCCATGGGGTCACGGTTGTCGCAGCGGCGGGCAACGAAACCACCGACTTTCAGGGCATTGGCCTCGCGACGTATGACGAGGTGCTGACGGTGACGGCGATGGCTGACCGGGATGCAATGCCTGGGGGTCTCGGTGGGCAGTTCACCTGCGACCCAACGGAGTTTGACGACACGGTTGCAAACTTCAGCAATTTCGCGACCTTGCCGTCAGACAGGGTTCATGTCGTGGCGGCGCCGGGAGTCTGCATCGCCAATACCTCAATTGGAAGTGGGACAGGAGTCGGAAGCGGTACCAGCTTCGCGACCCCCAACGCGGCTGGGACCGTCGCACTGTGCATCGCCTACGGCCCTTGCGCCGGGCTGACTCCAGCTCAGATCGTCGCCCGGATCGTCTCCGATGCCAAGGCATACAACCTCGCGAACTCCGGCTACGGCTACGACGGGGACCCGCTTCGGCCCGACGGTGATCGGTATTACGGCTACCTGGTCAACGCGGGTATCTACTAACCGCGTCGTTCGGGGCTGGCCTGATTCAGGTCTAGGTCCTAACGGTTGAGCGGGCGTCATCTCGAGCTCAGTTCCAGTGCGGCAGCCTGTCCGGGCCGACTGGGGTCATACGTGCGTTGGGCACGCCGGGGAGCCCGGGCTGATACGGGCGACCGGCTCCATCTAAGGTGTCGAAGGTAGGGCCGATCAACCTTGTCGTCGCTCAAACGCCTGAGGAGCCTGGCCAATGTCGGTGCCGATCGAGAGTCGTATTGCGGCCGTGCTGCTGTGGGTCGTCGCATTCGGATGGGCGCTGCTGCCGACTCCGTGGCTGATGTGGTGGGTGGTCGTCCGTGGTCGCCTCCCAGTCTTGCCGCTCATCGGCGAGCCCAACGGCGGCCCCTTCTACCTGAACTATTCGCACGCGGTCTTCGTGGTGCTGCTGGCCGCTGCGTTCGTCCTCGCGCTCGTGCAGGTCTGGGCTGGCTGGTTGCTGTGGAACGGCGAGCGGTCGGGCGCTCTGCTGCAATTCGCGCTACTGCCTGTCGAGGCGGTGTTCTGGTATGGGTTCGAGCTTCCCATTCCGCCGTTCCTCGCTCTAGCCCGCGTCATCCTCGTGGTGTTGGCCTGGCCTCGATTGGTCTAATGCCGCATCGGCGCGCTTGTGCCCATGGTCCGGTCTCGTCGAGGAGCAGCAAGTTCGGGGTAACGCCCGCCGTATAGCCTGTCGCACCTCGGCTCCGGTCCCGGACTCGCGATCCCGCCGGGAGGGCGGCCAGCCTGTCCGGGCCGACCGGGGTTGCCGGGTCGCACCATCATCGCGATGTCCATGCAAGGAAGCGACCGGAGCGTGGGGTACGGGCTGGCACATCCGCCACCCGATAATGGAGGGGACGAACCCGGCGAGTGGCAGTCCTTCCAGCCCTCCCGGTATTCGATCTGGACCCCGGTCGGGAAACTCGGGGACGACCGGGGTCCCTCCATGTGCGCCGCCGATCTGCCCGGTCCTCGCGGCCAGCCTGTCCGGGCCGACCGAGGCAACACTTTACATGCCCTTCCCCATCCGGCGCGAACGAACGAATGCCATCGCACCCAGCGCGTATCGTCCGCCCACCCGAGGCAGCAGACGGAGGCGTGTCGTGAAGTTCATCAACACCGACGGGATGGCGTTCATCGGGCCAGGGTCTGAGTGGTTCTGGACGGCCATCAGCGGGATCGTCCTCGCGGTCACCTTCCTCGGCATCTTCCGGCAACTCAGGATCGCACGAAGCGCCAACGCCTTCGAGCAAATGAACAGGATCTTGAATGACTGGGACTCCGAGCGTCTGACGCGAAACAGGCTCGAAATCCTCCTCGCGCTGAAGGATGGGGCGATGCCGGACCAACTTCCGGACGGTGCCGCGACCTCGATCATCGACTTCTGGGACGACACTGCCTCGCTTGTCAGGGCAGGACACGTCGATCGCGCCCTCATGTACGACACCCTCAGGGCTTCCTGTCGTCAATGGTGGGCGATGCTCGCTCCGTATCTCCGTCGCATCCGGGTCGAAACCGGTGTCATGGGCGGCGGCGATCATTTCGAGTGGCTCGCGGGGGTCATGGCAGACATGGAACGCAAGGCCGGTGCGACGTCGCAGTACGCGGACGAGGAAAGACTCGCGAGTACGCTCGACAGGCGGATTTGGCAGGCCCGCAGCGAGATCCGGATTGCGGAGGAGCTGCGCGCGGTCATCGTCCGGCCGCTATCGCCGCCACTGATGGACACGATGTCATCCGAGACGCCGGAGCCGTTGGCGACATGAAGCCGCTGGTGATCGGCTCCGGTCCAGGGCTCGCGATCCCGTCTGGGAGGGCGGCCAGCCTGTCCGGGCCGACCGGGCGGCGTCAGACCGGTCCGCTGCGCGGCTGGAGCAGATAGCCCGCCGCGAGGCCGAGGAGCGGTCCGACGATGAGGGCCAGGTGGGCGGCGTTCGGCCCAGTCAACCGACGCCGGGCGATCCGCTCGACCCCGACCGCGCCGACAAGAGTGGTGACACCAACGAGCACGGCCACCAGCGCCCAGTAGTCGAGCACAAATCCTGTCCCGGAGAACGCGGTGAAGACATAGCCGAGGATGACACCCTCGACGAGCGCGATGTCCACCGCCACGGGTAGGACGCGGACCCAGGTCACATCCATACCTGCGGGACAATAGCGGGGTCGTCCACGGGAGGTCGACTCGCGATCCCGTCTGGGGACGGCTAGCCTGTCCGGGCCGACCGGGGGGCCCGGCTTGCCCACTACCCTACGACCGTGGATTCGCGGCACGATGCGGACGCTTCGATGCCCGTCATGGGCGGCGAGATTCGTGCCAACAGGGCTCTTGAGGGATGACACCGTGACCAAGGTCATTGAACGGCAGGGCACGGATGTTGTCGCTGGGCCTACGTTGCTCTTCCTTGCGACAGGATCTGGGGGCAGCGCGCTCGATTCGGACGTTTTAGGCGGAAATCCATTCGCGAGTGCGTTGATCGAGGCTGCGAGCGACCCGAAGCTTCGTCTTCGGTCCCTGGAACTCCGACTCCGAAAGCTCACTTTGGCGAAGAGTCGCGGCATTCAGGCTATCGAGCTGCTCGGTGACGTCGGTTTGCCCGAATGGCGCTTCATTGAAGACGTCAATCTGCACAGCGAGAAGAGACGAGCTCTCGTCCTGGTCGTGTCGGACTACTCAGACCTCGGATTGCTACCGTCGCTTTACGGCGCAGCCCACGACGAACAGCGGATTGCGGGAATGCTGGCTCAACATGGGTTCGCTGTCGATAAGGACATCGGACCACGTCGGAACGAACTGCTGACCGCGCTGACGTCATTCAGGCGCGGATCTCAACGCTCGGATATTGGGATCATTTACTCGACAGGCCATGGCGTCGAGCTGGACGGGATGGTTTACCTCATCCCCGGTGACTATCCAGCACGCGCTGGCTTTGGGAAGGCTCAACTGAAGCGGTCGCCGTCCCTGGGTAGCCCGCGACCCGTCGCCTCAAGGACCCACGCGTTGAGGCGGCGGAGTTGGCGCGCTTGTCTCCTCCTCCCCAAAGTCCTAGATGTCCTGCGCAGTCCCAGCGGCAGTGATGAATTGCCGGATCTGCGACGCGTGCTCGGTCGTGTGCCCCACGAGGCTCGTGATGACCCAAGCGTGCGGCTGCCCGCGGTACCGGTGTTCCGGCGGCAACGGTGTCGTCGCCTTCTCGTCGGTCATGTCTGCCAGCGTGTTGCGTACCTGGTCGCGGCAATAGTCGATGTAAGCGAGCATCTCGGGTCGCGACCAGGCCGCGGGCAAACTCGTCAGATCGCGCCAGTGCGGGTGCCCAGCGAACGGAGGCGGCGGGGCCCACGGGCCGAACGAGCCGCTGAGGTCGTAGTCGAAGACTTCGAGCGCATGCCACGCCACGCTCCATGGAGTCGACCGCCGCTCCACCCATCGCTCGATCAGCGCGCTGCGTTTTGCGGGGTCGGTGACGGGACTCCAGTCTGGCGCGAGAAACTGGAAATCGGGGCCCGGGGCCGGGACCTCCCACATGCTCGTTTCCCACGGCTCGTCCGCGCAGTCCCGGACAGCCGCGTCCAACAGATCCAGGGCCTGTTCGAAGTTGCGACCGAGGCTCTCCACCCAGATCGATGCCATAGCTTGACTCTAGCCGGTGTGGTCAGATGCGCTCAAAGCTTCGACGCCGTCGTCGGTCAGGCCGGGGCCGGGGGCCCGTTCTTCTTCCGACGACGCCGCCCAGGACATCGCCGCCGTCTCGGGCTGCATGTTGGTCCCGGTCAGTCGGGCGCGGACGCCAGCGCGTTGGGCCTGGAAAATGCGATCGGGATCGCCTCGGCGTGACATCCCGGTGACGTTACCGCGACGGGGCGACACCTAGGCTGGCGGGGACCTATCCCAGGCCCCGGTCCGTCGCATCCCCATCCGACGGGTCCGGGGTCGTTCCATGCGGTAAGCGTCGCGTAACGGGCGACAGCTAGGCTGACGCGGCCTCGGCTCCGGTCCCGGACTCGCGACCCCGCGTCACGCGGCCAGCCCGTCCGGGCCGACCGGGCGACGTCCCGCGTAACAGTCTCGTCATCCCAGCGTCTCATCCCGAGATGAAGAGCATCACGCGCAGGAACGTTGTCGCGGTCGCCCTCAGACTGCTGTCGGTCGCGCTTCTCCTTGGGGTCGTCGCCGTTGACGGTTTCTTGATCGTCGACTACGCCTCGGCGGTGGTGGGGCAACATCAGTTGGGGCAGTTTCGTCGCCCTCTTCCCGTTCTTTTCGGTCGTGCCGGTGTTCGGGGCGATTGCCGCCTGGGAAGCAGCCAGCCGCGTACTGGCTGGAGGCCAGGCCTCGATCCAATGAGGGACCCGCGTCACGCGGCCAGCCCGTCCGGGCCGACCGGGGTATGCGCGAGAATTGCACACGTTTCTGCACACGTTTGGGGTGTGTCTCCATGGACACTGTGGACGCACTCACGCTCAGTAGACATCATCCGGCCACGCTCAAACGTGAGTTGGGCCGGAACTCGGCTTACAGACCGCCTCGCTGACACGTCACCCGCGACCGACGCCTGAGTCACCCGCTGTTCGAGGGACCGCATGCCACTGTTCATGGATCGGCACGACCTGCCGGGCGTGACCGACGAGGAGGTCGCGGCTGCCCACCTGGCCGACATCGCGGTCCAGGGCCGGTTCGACGTGCGCTTCCTCGCCTACTGGTATGACGCCGATCGTGACCAGGTCTTCTGTCTGGCGAACGCACCGTCGCGTGAGTCAGTCAAGGCGGTGCACGAGGCGTCCCACGGCCTGGTCCCCAACGAGATCATCAGCGTCTCCGAGAACGACATCCTCCGCTTCCTCGGCAGGATGAACGAGGCCGGACCCGACACCCAGCGAGTCAACCCGTTCCGGGTGATCCTGTTCACGGACCTGGAGGGTTCGACGTCGATCCTGGAGGCCGTCGGTCAGTCGGCGTTCATGGTCCTCCTGACGGAGCACGACCTGATCATCCGGCGTGCCCTCGTCGCTGCGGCAGGGCGTGAGGTGAAGCACACCGGCGACGGGATCATGGCGTCGTTCGACGACGTGCCGCATGCGCTCGATTGCGCGATGGCGATCCAGGCCGGGTTCACGGAGCGCGCGGCCGTCTCGCCGGCGCCGGTCCTCCGGGTGCGGATCGGGCTGGCCGCGGGTGAGCCGGTCGACCACAACGACGACCTCTTCGGCTCCACCGTGACCCTCGCCAGTCGGATCTGCGCCGCCGCCGATGCCGGACAGATCCTCACGACGGAGCTCGTGCGCGACCTGGGCGTCAAGAGCGGCTTCGAGTTCGATGGCGGTCGCGAGCTCGTCCTGAAGGGGTTCTCCGGTCCGACCCGGGTTTACGAGCTCTGCGCCAGGCGCTCTGAGCCAGAGGTGTTCGTCGTTCCGCCGGAATGAGACGGACCCCGGCTGGGGGGGTTTGCCGGGGTCCTTCGCAACCATGCCGAAGCCGTGCGCCCGCGTCATCGATCGGACCACGCAGTTCGAGTCGGCCCTTGTTGCCGCGACCCTGCACGGCACGTCACGTTCGAGGGTGGTCGTCAGTCCTCGTCGGGGCGGAAGGTGTGCGGGGCGACGCAGGCGTTGCAGATCGGCGTCGCGGTCGCCAGGTCACCGAGGGGGATCGGGACCTTGCGATCGGGGTAGAGGCACTCCACGTCGTACACGCGATCCGAGCCGGACTCGACGTTGATGAGCCGGCGGAACGTGCAGCGCTTGATCCGGTGCGGCGCCAGGTGGAAAGCGTCTGGCTGTGGCGGAACGACCGGGAGCGGCAGGGCCATGACTGGGGCGAAGACCTCTCGACGAGTGCCGTATGAGAGAGTCCCCCGGCTCTGGCGCCGGAGACTACACCGCTGATCACCCCACGGCAACACGGGAAAGGTACTAGACTCCGCGCCGATCCACCCACGGGGGCACATGGGAGGGCGCGTGTACGACGACCCGGCGACGGCCCCGTCCGAGCACGGCCCGACCGACCCCGGCTCTCTCGCCACCGGCCCCGCGATGGCCGGATCGTCAGCCGCCGTCCATGATCAGCGACCCGACGACCCCCGGATCTGCCCCTTCCTCCGCGCGCTCGACGACCAGGCGCGCCTCGATGCACCGCTCGACGCGCCGCACCAGCTCAACCGGTGCGCGGCCCTGCCCGAGCCGGTCCCGCAGTCGCTCCGTCAACAGGAGCTGGTCTGCCTCACCAGCGGGCACGTCAACTGCCCGCGCTACCTGCGCGGCGCGGTCGGCATCGGCCAGGCGCCGGTTCGCGTCCGTGCTCAGCGGTCGGTTGACATCACGCCCGCCACGGCCGGGGCGCTGGCGGTCCTGGTGCTCGCGTTCGTGGCTTCGCTCGCGTTCGTGGTGGGCAACGGCGGGATCGCGCTGACGGCCGTGGTGCCGGCATCGTCGCCGTCCGGCGAGGTGCTGGGCGCGGTCGAGACGGCGCCGCCCACGACCGAGCCGACGCGCCGCGACTCCCGTCGCCGACGCCACGCCCCACGGCGACCGCGAGCGCGATCCCGACTCGCCACTCCGGCCGCCAGCCCGACAGCGACTCCGACTCCGACCGCCATCCCGACCGCGGTCCCGTCACCGACCGCGAAGCCGACGACCAGGCCGACCACGGGCCGGTTCGCACTGCTCAAGCCATGCCCAGAGCAATCGGGCTGCTGGATCTACAAGGTCCGGGCCGGCGACAACCTCTTCAGCATCGCGAAGTACTTCGGCGTGCCGATCGCCACCGTCCGCGCATGGAACCCATGGGTGAAGGACGGGCTGGTCATCGGGCGTGCATTGAAGATCCCGACACCGACCCGCTAGCGGGGTTCGGTCTCCGCGACGACGGCAGCGGCGGCACCAGGCGAGGGGGCCGCCCGCCCGTGGATCGCGTCGATCGTCGCGTCCATGCGCCGGCTGACGCTGTCGGCGGATTGACCCGATCCCGCCGCGTTTTCTCCCTTGACGGCCCTCATTCGGTCGCTATGATGCAGCGAAGTGGCGCAAAGTGGTGAGAAGTGGGGAATTCCCAGGTTCCCGCTCACGACCAGCCCACGCCGTTGGGGTAGGCCCGATCGATGTTCACCGGCGAGTACCGGCACTCGGTGGACGACAAGGGACGCATCGCCGTCCCGGTCAAGTTCCGCGCGCAGCTCGACCCAGGCTCGATGATCTCGGGCTGGCTCGACGACTGCCTGGCCATCCACCCGAAGTCCGGCTGGGATGAGCTGGCCGCAAAGGTCGCCGCGCTGCCGGTGACCGATCAGCGCTCACGGCGTGTTCCAGCGGTTCGTGTTCTCGCAGGCCACCGAGGCGGAGATGGACCGCCAGGGCCGGGTGCTGTTGCCGGCCTATCTGCGCACCGCGATCGGCCTCGGTGGAGAGGCCGTCGTCGTCGGATCGCGCGACCACGCGGAGATCTGGGCACCCGACCGATGGGACGCCTATCGGCAGGCGCTCGACGACCCGCAGGAGCTGGCCATGGCCTTCGAGGGGCTTGGCATCTAGCTCCCACCACATGCGCTTCCAGGATCCGCTCGGGATCCGCGTCCGGGATGGAGGAGAGATGAACGAAGGGCACCTGCCGGTGCTGGTGGACGAGGTCATCGAGATGCTCGCACCTGCTCCCGGCAGCCTTCACATCGATGCCACCCTGGGCGGCGGTGGGCACACCGAGCGGGTCCTGGAGGCCGCCAGCCCCGACGGCCGCGTCCTGGGCCTCGACGCCGACCCGGCCGCGATCGCCAGAGTCGAAGCGCGGCTCGGTCCGCGGTACGGCGATCGGCTCGTCCTTCGCCAGGCGAACTTCCGGGAGCTGGCAAGCGTGGCGCCGTCGGCGGACTTCCCGGCCGTCGACGGTTGCCTGTTCGACCTCGGCCTGTCGAGCTTCCAGCTGGCGGACCGCGATCGAGGCTTCGGCTTCCGCGCCGGCGGTCCGCTCGACATGCGCTTCGATCCGTCGCGCGGCGTGCCGGCCGCAGAGCTCCTCGCCTCCCTCGACGCCGCCGAGCTGACCGCGCTGTTCCGGCGCTACGGCGAGGAGCCCAGGGCTCCCCGGATCGCCCGCGCCATCGTCGATGCCCGCCGGGTCGCCCCGATCGCCACGGCCGAGGAGCTGGCCGCGCTGATCGAGAAGGTCTCGCCGCCCAACCCGCGTCAGCCGCGCCGGACCCATCCGGCCACTCGCGTCTTCCAGGCGCTGCGGATCGCGGTCAACGAGGAGCTCGACGCGCTCATGGCCGGGCTGACCGCCGCGCTCGACCTGCTCCGGCCCGGTGGCCGCCTCGTCGTCCTCAGCTACCACTCGCTCGAGGACCGGATCGTCAAGCGCTTCATCCAGGCGGAGCGGCGCGGCTGCGTCTGCCCGCCCGAGCTGCCGGTCTGCGTGTGCGGCCGGAACCCGCGCCTCCGGCTCGTGACCAGCCCGTCGATCACCCCCAGCGCCGGCGGAGATCGCCGCCAACCCCCGTGCGCGCAGCGCCCGGCTGCGCGCGGCCGAACGCCTCGCCGCGTAGTCCCCGAGGTCGGAAGGAGGAGACCCCGATGAGCAAGCGTCACACGTCCAGTCGGCGCAAGACCTACGGTCGTCGCCAGCACGAGCTCCGTGAGCGGCACGATCGCGGCCAGCACGTCGAGGGCTTCGAGTTCGAGCTCGGCGAGTGGGGATCCGGCCGCCAGGCCGATCCGCTCGGCTTCCTCGACCCGCGCAGCCCGCGCATCCGCTTCGCGCTCGGCGACTGATCGATGGCCGTCTACGAGGGCGCACGACCGCGCACGATCGCGCTGCCTCGCGCGGCCGCGATCGCCGAGGTCCCGACGCCTCGAGCGCCGCCGCGTCCGCAGTGCCTTCCGTGCCGGCCGGCGGACGAACCGCCTCGGCGCTCGTCCTCGGCGCCATCGTCGTCGCCTTCATGCTCGCGTTCTTCTCGCTGGCCCAGCAGGTCCGCGTGTCGGCCACCGGTCTCGACATCGGGCGCCTCGAGCTCGAGCGCCAGCGCCTCGAGGACACCGCCGCCGACGTCCGCTCCGACCTGAGCCGGCTCGGCCGCGAGCCGGCGATCCGCAAGCAGGCCATCGACGCCGGCCTCGGCCAGCTGTCCGAGCCGCTCGTCCTCCCGGCGCGCTAGGCGATCGACCGAGCGATGCAGGGCCGAACGGATTCGCGCAGCCGCCTCCTCGTCCTGCTCGTCGTGTTCATCGTCGGCTCGCTGGCGCTGACCGCGCGGCTGGCCTACTGGCAGGTCGTCGACCGCGAGCGGCTCGCCTCCGAGGCGCTCGCGCAGACGACGATCACGATCGAGACGCCGAGCCGCCGTGGCGACGTCTACGACCGGACCGGGACGGTCGTGCTGGCCACCACGGTCCAGCGCGAGCGGCTCGTCGCGGCACCCGACCAGCTGACGCCCGAGAGCCGGCGCAGGCGACCGTCGACGAGCTGACCCGCATCCTCGGGCTCGACGATGCGGAGAGCATCGCGCTCCGCGATCGGCTGACCGGCGACGCCAAGTACGTCGATCCTGCGCCACGGCCTCGAACGCGCCGAGTCGCCGACCAGATCCGTGCTGCGATCGACGCGAAGACGGCCTTCGGCCTGTCGCTCGAGCCGGAGCCCGAGCGGGTCTACCCGCAGCCCGGTGGCGGCCCGGGCTCGACGCTCGCCGCGCACCTGCTGGGCTTCGTCAACCGCGAGGGCACCGGCCAGTACGGCATCGAGCAGTCCTACCAGTCCACCCTCGCCGGCGAGCCGCGGATGCTCGTCACCCAGCGCGATGCCAACGGCCGGCCGATCCTCGACGAGGCGACCGTCGCCGAGGCCGGCGCGCCGGGCACGGACCTGCGGCTCACGATCGACGCCGGGCCTCCAGCTGCGGGTCGAGCAGGAGCTGCTGGCCGCCTGGGTCGCCGACCGGGCGAAGCGTGCCGTCGGCCGTCGTCATGGACCCGTACACCGGCGAGGTCTACGCGATGGCCACCTACCCGTCGTACGACGCCAACGACTACAAGGCCATCGCCGCGAGCGAGCCCGGGCCGCTTCGTCGACCCGGTCGTGTCGACCGTCTACGAGCCGGGGTCGGTGTTCAAGATGATGACCGCGGCGGCCGCCCTCGAGGCCGGGACGGTGACGCGGCAGACGCGGATCAAGGACGTCGGCACGCTGCGCCTCGACAACGGCAAGACGAAGATCGACGACGCCGACCGCAAGGGCATGGGCTGGATGTCGTTCGAGGACGGCATCGCCTACTCGCGCAACGTCGTGGCCGCCAAGGTCGCGCTCGGGCTCGGCAAGACCACCCGCGAGTCGTCCGCGATCCTCTACGACATGTGGACTGCGGCTCGGCTACGGCCAGCCGACCGGCATCGACGTCGCCGGCGAGGTCGGCGGCCTCGTCCGCGACCCGGGGCTGACGCCGTGGCGCGAGATCGACCTCGCCAACGGCGCGTTCGGACAGGGCGTCGCGGTCACCCCGATCCAGCTGGCGACGGCGTACGCCGCCCTGATGAACGGCGGGTCGGCTCGTCCAGCCGCACGTCGTCAAGGCGATCGGCGACCGGATGTCGCGACCACGCCGCGCGACCGGTCATCGACTCGAAGCCTGTCCGTCGCACGCTCGTCGAGATGATGCGGCACGTCATCACGGAGGTCCCGTTCTACCGCGACCGGACGCTCGTCCCCGGCTACGACGTCGGCGGCAAGACGGGCACCGCGCAGATCTGGGACCCGACCGCCAACGGGGGGTCGCGGGGCCTGGAAGGTCAACCTCTTCAACTACTCGTTCGTCGGCTACATCGGACGGCAGACCGGCGTCCCGGACCTCGTCGTCGCGATCCGGATCGAGGAGGCGACGCCCGACGGTCGTCAAGGTCGGCCGGCTCGAGATGCCGGTCATGTCGTTCGAGCTGTTCCGGCGCATCGCCACCGACGCGATCACGACGCCGGACCTGCTGGCCGAGCGACCGATCGTCCCGATCCCGATCAGCGACCGGTGACGGCTCGGCCTATGCGACACTGGCGACCGTGACCGACGTCGATCCGTCGACCCCGGTGCCGGGCCCGACCCGGCGTCCGCCCTCACGCGCCGACGACCTGGTCCGGCTCGACCGGCGGCCGGCTCCTCGCCCGGTCCGACCGACCCGATCCGCGGCGGCGCCGTCGACTCGCGGCGTGGTCCACCGGCGGCGAGCTGTTCGTGGCCCTGCCCGGCGAGCGGACCGACGGCCACGCGTTCCTGGCCGATGCGGTCGCCCGGGGAGCGGCCGCGCTCATCGTCGCCCGGCCGTGTGCCCGAACCCGACCGCGTTCGGCGACGTGACCGTCGTCCGGGTGGCCGATCCGCTCGCGGCGCTCGGGGCGATCGCGGCCGGCTGGCGTGCGCCGGTTCGACCCGCTGGTCGTCGGGGTCACCGGCAGCATCG
Organism: uncultured Chloroflexia bacterium; assembly: GCA_963842695.1. GTDB lineage: Bacteria > Chloroflexota > Limnocylindria > Limnocylindrales > CSP1-4 > SPCO01. The sequence goes on along the minus strand of CAWJHK010000008.1, from coordinate 113,411 downwards.
CCAAGACCTCGACCAAGGAAGCCAGTCGCGACCGTCCTCGTCGCGCGCGCTTCCGGACGCTGCGCAACGAGGGCAACCTAACAACGAGATCGGCCTGCCGCTGACCCTCCTGCGGCTCGGTCCGGAGCACGAGGCCGCGGTCCTCGAGATGGGCATGTACGTCGGCGGCGAGATCGCCGACCTGGCGCGGATGGCCCGGCCGTCGCATCGGCGTCGTGACCGCCGTCCAGCCGGTCCACCTGGCGCGGATCGGCTCGCTCGAGGCGATCGAGGCGGCCAAGGGCGAGCTGCTCGAGGCGCTGCCGCCGGACGGCCGGGCGATCCTCAACGCCGACGACCCGATCGTCCGGCGGATGGGCGCGCGGTCGGTCGCGCGGAGCCTGACCTACGGCTTCGCGGACGACGCCGACGTCGGGGCCGAGGGCGTCGTCGCGGACGGGCTCGACGGCATGCGCTTCACGCTGCGCAGCGACGGCGTCCGGACCGGCAGGTCACGATCCCGACGCTCGGGCGGCTGTCGGTCCACAACGCGCTGGCCGGCCGCCGCGGTCGGCCGGGCGGCCGGCCTGGCGGTCGACGAGATCGTCGCCGGCCTGCGTGGCGGGCTGGTCCGCGCCACACCGCGTCCAGCTCGTCCGGCTCGGGGCGGTGACCCTGATCGACGACACCTACAACGCCTCGCCGCGGTCGGTCGTCGCCGCGCTCGACCTGCTCGCCGACCTGCCGCGGCCGCCACGCGGCGGTCCTCGGCGAGATGCTCGAGCTCGGCGATGCCGCCGGACGAGGGCCACCGCGATGGTCGGCGAGGCGGCCGCCCGGACGGTCGACTGGCTCGTCGTCGTCGGCGCCGGGGCGGCCGGCATCGCCGAGGGCGCCGTGGCGGCCGGCTGGACCGAGCGCGGGTCATCCGCGTCCGCGACGCCGAGGACGCCCTCGAGGTCGTCCCGCCCGCGGCTCCGTGACGGCGACGTCGTCCTCCTCAAGGCATCGCGCGGGATCGGCCTCGACCGCGTCGTGGACGGCCTGCGCCGGCTGATCGGCGACGGCACGGGCCGATGACCGTCGAGCTGATCCAGGGCCTGCTCCTGGCCTTCGCGCTCATGGTCATCCTGATGTCGCCGTACATCCGCCTGCTCCATTCGATCGGCTTCGGCAAGCGGATCCGGGCCGAGGGCCCGGAGAGCCACTACGTCAAGGAAGGCACGCCGACGATGGGCGGGCTGCTCATCGTCGTGGTCGTCCTTGGGATCTACTTCTTCCTGCGCGGCGGTCCGGACGCCTCGACGTTCGCGCCACTCGCCGCGCTGGCCGGCGTCGGCCTCGCTCGGCGCGTTCGACGACTACCTCAACGCCCGGACGGGGGAGGGGATCCGGGTCCGCCAGAAGCTGATCTGGCTGACGGTGGTCGCGTTCGTGGCGGCGTGGCAGATCCAGCAGACCTACAACATCATCGCGATCCCCGTGCCGTTCGTCGGGAAGCTCTCGATCGACCCGTGGGTGTACGTCGCCTTCGGAACGTTCGCCATCGTCGCCGCCGCGAACGGGGTCAACATCACCGACGGTCTCGACGGGCTGTCCGGCGGGACGGTCGCCATCGCCTTCGTCGCGTACCTGATCATCGCGCTGCTCAACGAGCCGCTGGCCCAGCCCAACCTCGCCCTGCTCTGCGCGCTGATCATCGGGGCGCTCCTCGGCTTCCTGTGGTTCAACGTCCACCCGGCCCAGATCTTCATCGGCGACTCGGGGGCGCTGTCGCTCGGCGCGACGCTGGCCGTCACGGCGCTGATCACCGGCCAGATCCTGGTCCTGCCGCTGATCGGGATCATCTTCGTGATCGAGACGCTGTCGGTCATCCTCCAGGTCGTCTACTTCCGGGTGACGGGCGGACAGCGGCTGTTCCGGATGAGCCCGATCCACCACCACTTCGAGCTCGGCGGCTGGGACGAGGAGAAGATCACGATCCGGTTCTGGATCGTCGCGATCCTCGCCGCGCTGCTCGGCGTGACGCTCTTCCTGGCGTACCTGAACCGGTTGGAGTGACGATGATGACGACGACGAGGCCCGGTCGATCTCGACGCGCTGACCGTCGAGGCGGTCCGTTCCGGTGCCCTGGTGGGGCGGCCGGTCACCGTGCTCGGCCTGGCCCGCAGCGGCCTGGCCCTGGCGCGCTTCCTGGCCGACGCCGGCGCGCGGGTGACGGTCTACGACGGCCGTCCGGCGAGCGAGCTCGGCGGACGCGATCGCGGCCCTCGGTGGGCGGCCGGTCACCCTGGCGCTCGGGCCGGACGTCGACCCCGCCGCCACCTGGGCGGCGGCCGAGCTGGTCGCCACGTCACCGTCGATCAACCCGGACTACCCGACGACCGAGCCCCGGCTGCGCGGCGCGCTTGCGAGCGCTGGTCGATGCGCGCGCTGCCGGCGATCGCGACCGTGCCGCCGCTCGTCTCGGAGGCGGACCTGTTCCTGCGACTCTGCCCGGCCCCGACCGTCGGGGTGACCGGGACGAAGGGCAAGACGACGACGGCCTCGCTGACCGCGGCCGTGCTGGCCGCCGACCCGGTCACCCGGTCGTCCTCGGTGGCAACATCGGGATCCCGATCGTCGAGCGGCTGCTCGAGCTGACGCCGGAGCATCGCGTCGTCGACGAGCTGTCCGAGCTCCAGCTGCCGACGCTGTCGCGCGGCACGACCGTCGCGGTCTACACCAACGTCACCGCCGACCACCTCGACCGCCACGGGTCGCTCGAGGCCTACCGGCGGGTCAAGCGCCGGCTGGCCGAGCTGGTCGACCCGGACGGCGCCCTGGTGCTCAACCTCGAGGACCCGGTCGTCGCCGCGTACGCGGACGGGGCACGGGCGCGCGTGATCGGCTACCGACGAGGCGACCCACCGGCCGGCGGGCTCGGGCGTGGTCGACGGCTGGATCGTGGCCGACGGCGTCGAGCGCCTCGCTCGCCGGGGAGTGACGCCGGCGGGACAACCGCCCGCGGCCGCGATCATGCCGATCGCCGAGCTCGCGATCCCGGGTGCGCACAACGTCTCGAACGCGCTCGCCGCGATCGCCGTCGCACTGGCTTTCGGCGTCGAGCCGGACGCGATCCGGCGCGCCGCCGCGGCCTTCACCGGCGTCGAGCACCGCCTCGAGCCGGTCGGGCTGATCGATGGCGTCCGCTTCGTCAACGACTCGCAGGGGACCCAGCCGGACGCGGTGATCGCCGCGCTCCAGCGCGTTCGACGCGCCGGTCGTGCTGATCGCCGGCGGCCGCGACAAGGGCGTCGACCTGTCGGCGCTGCCGCCGGTCGTCGCCGAGCGCGCCGTCGCGGCGGTCCTGATCGGCGAGAGCGGACCGACGCTCGAGGCGGCCTTCCGCGCCGCGGGCCTCGCCATCACGGAACGAGCGCGCCGACCTCGAGACGGCGGTCCGCCGGGCGGACGCCCTGGCCCGCCAGGCGCGCGACGCTCGCTCGCCGGGCAGGCGGCGACGCGACGACCGTCGCGACCGTCCTCCTCAGCCCCGCGGCGGCCAGCTTCGACATGTTCGTCGACTACGCGGCGCGCGGCCGGGCGTTCAAGGCGGCGGTCGCCGACGCTCGCCGCCGAGCGCCGGACCGGGAGGCGAGCGATGAACCTCGCCCCGCCCATCCCGCGCCTCGAGCGGCTGCGCCGCGACCCGGATCCGGTCGCCCGACGACACGGGCGACGGCCAACCGCACACCGGTCAAGAGCCGGGCCGGCGCGCTCCGCCGCGAGCGCCACCAGGCCGACTACGTGATCCTCGTCGTGGTCGTGGCCCTGACCGCGATCGGCATCCTGATGGTCTACTCGTCGTCGGCGCTGCGGGGCTACCTGTCGCAGGACGCCGACACGTTCGCGACCGTCGGTCCGCAGATCCAGTGGGCGCTTCTCGGGCTCGCTCGCGATGGCCGTGATGATGCGGATCGACTATCGCTACCTGCGGCTGGCGTCGGTCGGCTTCTACGTCGTCGCCGTCGTCCTGCTCGTCCTCGTGTTCGTGCCCCAGCTCAACATCGTCGTCGGCGGCTCGGCGCGCTGGCTCAAGCTCGGCCCGCTGCCGGCGATCCACCCGGCCGAGATCGCCAAGCTCGCCCTGGTCGTCTACCTCGCCCACTGGTTCGCCAAGCGCGGGACGCGGATCCACGGGTTCTGGTCGGGCACGGTCCCGTTCCTGATCATCGTCGCGCCCGATCGCGGCCCTCGTGTTCAAGGAGCCCGACCTCGGCACGACCATGGTCATCGGCCTGACCGCGATCACGATGTTCTTCGTCGCCGGCGCGAACATCGTCCACCTCGCGGTGATGGCCGGCGGCGCGCTCCTGGCGATGATCATCGTCGGCCTGCGCGGCTACCAGATCGACCGGATCCGGGTCTGGCAGAACCCGTGGCTGGACCGCCTCGGCGACGGCTTCCACACCGTCCAGGGCCTCCTCGCGCTGGGCATCGGCGGGCTGTTCGGGACCGGGCTCGGCGAGAGCCGGGTGTTCGTGCCCGAACGCGTTCAACGACTTCATCTTCGCCGAGGTCGGCCAGGAGTTCGGGCTGATCGGGGCGGTCGTCGTGATCACCCTGTTCCTGTTGCTGGCCTACTCCGGGCGTCCGGGTCGCGCTCGGCCGCGCCGGACACGTTCGGGGCGCTGCTGGCGGCGGGGATCACCGCCTGGCTCTGCCTCCAGGCGTTCATCAACATCGGGGTCGTGGTCGCGCTCCTGCCGATCACCGGGATCACGCTGCCGTTCATCAGCGCCGGCGGCTCATCCCTCATCATCAGCTTCGCGGCGGTCGGGATCCTCCTCTCGATCTCGCGCGAGACCGTGGAGAAGGCGACGTGGAATGACGATGCGACTTGCTGATCGCGGCCGGAGGGACGGGCGGACACATCTACCCGGCACTGGCCGTCGCGCGATCGCTCAGCGCCGGCCCTGAATCGCCGGAGATCAGCTGGCTTGGCGGTCATCGCGGCCTCGAGGCGACCATCGTCCCGGCGGCGCGGATCCCGCTGCGCCGCCTGGTCGCCCGGTCGCTGCGCACGACCGACATGGACGTCCATGCCGTCCTCGATCCCATCCGGCTCGGCGGTGTCGCGTCCCGCAGGCCGCGGCGCTCCTGCTGGCGGAGCGACCGGCCGCGATCTTCACGACCGGCGGCTATGTCGCGGTGCCGGTCCTGATGGCGGCCGCACCGCTCGGCATCCCCGTCGTGATGTGGGACGGCAACGTCATCCCCGGCCGCGCGGTCCGCGCGACGGCGCGACTGGCCGATGCCCTGGCGGTGTCGTTCGACGCCACCTGCCGGTCGCTCGACGGCGGCCGCGCCGGGCCGGCCGTGCTACGTGACCGGGACGCCGATCCGCGACATCTCGTCGCTCGACCGCGTGGCGGCGCGTGCCCGCATGGACGTGCCGCCCGGCGAGCGGGTGCTGCTCGTCTTCGGCGGATCGCAGGCCGTGCGGCGGTTCAACACCGCCGTCGCCGACGCGCTGCCGCGGCTCGTCGAGCGGGTCACCGTCATCCACGTCACCGGCGACGATGGGTACGCCGCGGCGCTGGCCGGTCGCGAAGGGCTCCCGGCGGCGACCCGCGCGCGCTATCGCCCGTATCCCTTCCTGCGCGACGAGATGCTCGCGGCCCTCGCATCCGCCGACCTCGTCGTCGGCCGGGCCGGATCGTCGACCCTGGCCGAGGTCAGCGCGCTCGGCCTCCCGATCGTCGTCGTCCCGTATCCCCACGCAGCCGGCCACCAGCGGGCGAACGCGGCCAGCCTGGTCGAGGCCGGCGCGGCCCGGTTGATCGACGACGAGGCGTTCGACGCCGACGCACTGGTCGAGGCGGCCACCGTGCTCGACGACCCGGCGACGCACGCCCGGATGTCGGCAGCGGCCCGCTCGCTCGGACGGCCCGGGGCGGCCGATGCGGTCGCCGAGCTGGTGCTGCGCCGCGGCCCAGCGGCGACCCTTCCCGACGTCGCCGGCATCGAGCGCACCGCGCGGGGCACCGCGGCGTGATCGCCGCCTTCGACGCCATCGCGATCGGCACCGACATCCAGCGCCGGATCGGCGTCAAGACGTCGCGCGACGAGCCGCTGGCGCAGATTCACGACGATGCGCGTCGGCGGCCCGGCCGACCTGTTCGCCACGGTCCACAACGCGCACGAGCTGCGGGCGCTGGTCCGCTTCGCCCGGACCCGAGGCCTGCCACACACGCTGCATCGGGCGGGGTAGCGACCTCGTCATCGCCGACGCCGGGCATCCGCGGCCTCGTCATCCAGGTCCGGGCCGAAGGATCGCGCATCGACGGCGAGCGGTATACGGCCGAGTCGGGCGTCCCGATGGCCCGGGCCGCGACCGAGACGCAGCGCGGCGGCCTGACCGGCCTCGAGTTCGGCCTGGCCATCCCGGGCACCGCCGGCGGCGCGGTGTGGGCCAATGCCGGCGCCCACGAGGCGGACATTTCGGGTGTCCTCGAATCGGCCCGCGTGCTGGCGGCGGACGGGACCGAGTCGGTCGTCCCGGCCGGGGAGCTCGGGCTGGCCTACCGCGACAGCCGCTTCAAGCAGGTCGAGGCGGCTGCGACCGGCGCCGGTGGCCCGCGTGACGTCGTCGATCGACGCCACGTTCCGCCTCGCCCCGGCCGACCCCGACACGATCAAGGCCCGGCTCGACGACATCCGCCGCTGGCGCCAGGCGCACCAGCCACTGGGGCTGCCGTCGGCCGGCAGCGTCTTCCGCAACCCCGACGACGACTCCGCCGGCCGCCTGATCGAGGCCGCCGGGCTGAAGGGGCTGCGGATCGGCGGCGCGGTCGTCTCCGAGAAGCACGCCAACTTCATCGTCAACGACCAGAAGGGCACGGCGGCCGACGTCCGCCGGCTGGCCGAGCGTGTCCGGGACGACGTCCGGGAGCGCCACGGCGTCGAGCTCCGGTTCGAGGTCGAGTTCATCGGCGACTGGTCGGGCTGGGAGACGGCGGCGTGACGGCACGACCGCACGTGGCGATCCTGCTCGGTGGGCCATCGGCCGAGCACGACGTCTCGATCGTCTCGGGCACGGCCATCGCCGACGCCCTCCGCTCGACCGGTCACGACGTCACCGAGGTCGTGATCGACCTCGACGGTCGCTGGTGGTGGCTGCCCGCCGGTCACCGGCGCGACGGTCGTCCAGCCGCGGACTACGACGATCCGGCGAGCCTCGGTGCGGACGGGGCCCTGGGCGGCCGGTGCGGCGCTCGACCGGCTGGTCGATCGCCGACCCGTCGCCGGTCGTGTTCATCGCCCTCCACGGCCCGTTCGGCGAGGACGGCACGGTCCAGGCGCTCGTCGAGGCCGCCGGCCTGGCCTACACGGGCTCCGGCGTGACCGCCTCGGCGCTCGGGATGGACAAGGCCCTCTTCAAGCGGATGACCCGCGGCATCGGGCTGCCGGTCACCGAGTGGCGCGAGATCCGGGCGGCGCGCTGGGCGTCCGACCGTGACGGCGTGCTGCAGGAGATCGAGGCCTTCGCGGCAGGCCTGGGGGATCCGCGCCTGATGATCAAGCCCTCCGGCCTCGGCAGCTCGGTCGGGATGACGCTGGCGCACGACGCGGGAGAACGCGCCCCGGCCCTCGATCTGGCCTTCCGCCACGACGAGGTCGCGCTCGTCGAGGCCTACGTCCCGGGCGCGCGCGACCTCGAGGTCTCGATCATCGGCAACGATCACGGCCGGCTGGAGGTCTTCGGGCCGGGCGAGATCATGTCCGGCCACGAGTTCTACGACTACGCGGCCAAGTACACGCCGGGGCTGTCGGAGACCGCGACGCGGGCCGAGCTCCCGGAGGCCACCCGCCAGGCGGTCCGCAAGATCGCCCGCGATGCCTACCGGGCGATCGGCGCGGAAGGGTTCGCGCGGGTCGACTTCCTGCTCGCCGGGGACGACCTCTACCTGTCCGAGATCAACACCATTCCGGGCTTCACCTCGATCAGCCTGTTCCCGACGATGCCGGCCGAGGGCGGGTACACGTTCGAAGCCGTGTGCGAGCGGGTCGTCGACCTCGCCGTCGAGCGTCACGCCGGTCGGGCGCGTCGCCGGCTGACGACGAAGGACCTGCCGCGATGACCGGCCGCCCGCTGGCCCGCCGGACCCGGACACCGGTCGCCGGCCGTCGCGCCCGGCCGGTCCGCCGGGCCTCGGCGGGCATGTCGACCGCGCGAGCGGGGGCCGCCCTTGCGATGCTCGTGTCGGCTGCGGCGCTGTACGGCGTCGGCGCGTCGTCCGCATTCGACTACACCCGGCTCGAGGTCGACGGCGTCGTGTTCACCGATCGTGCCGCGGTCGAGGCCGCGCTGGCGGGCGCGCGAGGCGAGAACCTCTTCCAGGTCGCGACCGCGCCCCTCCAGGCGGCCATCGAGGTGCTGCCGACCGTCGCCCATGCCAGCGTCGACGTCCGCCTGCCCGGGACCCTGGCCGTCACGATCGACGAGCGGGACCCGGTGCTCATCTGGCAGGTCGGCGACCGGCGCTGGCTGACGGACGCCGCGGGGACGCTCTTCGCCGAGCTCGGCGCCGACGCGCCGGCCGCCGCCGCTCTGCCGGTCGTCGTCGATCGACGGAGCGGCTCGGGCACCTTGACAGTCGGGTCGCAGCTCGATCCGGTCGACGTCGACGCGGCCACCCGGCTCGCATCGCTCACCCCGGACGACGTCGGCAGCTCGGCGGCCGCGCTGACCGTTGCCGTCACGGACGAAACCGGTTTCGTCGTGGCCGCCACCCCCGACAGCTGGTCGGCCATCTTCGGCTTCTACACGCCGAGCCTGCGGACCACGGAGCTGATCCCGGGCCAGGTGCGGCTCCTTCGCAGCCTGCTCGACGGCCGCGAGCCACAGGTCGACCGGGTCGTCCTGGCCTCGGCCACGGACGGGACGTACCTGCCCCGGTCGAGCCCCAAGGCCAGCGACAAGCCCAGCCCGAAGGCCAGCGGCAAGACGAGCAAGTCCCCGTGAAGTGGCGTGGGCCTGTCCCGTCGGGTAGCCTTGCCGAAACCAAACGAGCGAGGACGATCACCACGTGCTGCTACCCCTGCTCGGACTCCTGGTGGGCGTCCTTGCAGGCCTCGTCCTCAACGTCAACGTCGGCTTCGAGCTCAGCCGCTACTCGGCGGTCGCCATCCTGGCCGCGCTCGATTCGGTGCTCGGAGCGGTCCGCGCGGAGCTCGACGGCGTCTATGACAATCGGATCTTCATCAGCGGCTTCCTGGTCAACGCCATCGTCGCCGTGCTGCTGACGTTCATCGGCGATCGACTCGGCCTCGACCTGTACCTGGTGGCCCTCATCACCTTCGGCCTGCGCATCTTCGACAACGTGGCCCTCATCCGGCGCCACTTCCTGTAAGCCTCGCAACCTGAAACGGAGACGGACGGAACGGTGGAACGTGAAGCGGTCCTCGTCGGCATCGACGTCGGCACGAGCAAGGTCTGCGCGCTCATCGGCGAGGTGAGCCGCGACGGCAAGCTGACGATCATGGGCCACGGCACCGTGCCCGCGTCCGGGCTCAAGAAGGGCGTCGTCATCAACATCGACCAGACGGTCCGGTCGATCGCCGACGCGGTCGAGCGGGCCGAGCGGCTGTCCGGCTGGAAGATCGATCGCGCATTCATCGGCGTCGGCGGCCAGCACATCGAGAGCATCAACTCGCGCGGCCAGGTGGCGGTCACCGCGCACCATCGCGAGGTCACCCGCGAGGACGTCAACCGCTCGATCGAGGTCGCGCGGGCCGTCTCGATCCCGTCGAACCGCGACGTCCTCCACGTCGAGCGGCGCGGCTTCACGGTCGACGGCCAGGAGGGCGTCAAGGACCCGCTCGGGATGAGCGCGTTGCGGCTCGAGGTCGAGACGCACATCGTCACCGCGTCGGCCACGGCCGTCCAGAACCTCTCGAAATGCGTCGCCGCCGCCGGCGTCAAGATCGACGAGCTGGTCGTCGACGCGCTGGCGTCCGCCGAGGCCGTCCTGTCCGAGACGGAGAAGGATCTGGGTGTCGCGGTCGCCGACATCGGCGCCGGGACGATCGACCTCGCCCTGTTCCAGGACGGCTCGCCGATGCACACCCGGGTCTTGCCCGTCGGCGGGGCGAACGTGACCAACGACGTCGCGATCGGGCTCAAGACGAGCATCCAGGTGGCCGAGGATCTCAAGATCAACCACGGCACCTGCGACCTCCGATCGATCGGCGACGACGAGGCGATCAGCGTGTCCGTGCTCGGCGAGGACGCCGGCCGGACCGTCAGCCGGCTGGAGGTGTCGCAGATCATCGAGGCCCGGATGCGCGAGACCTTCGAGCTGCTGCGGAACGAGATCAGGGCAGCCGGCGTCGGGATGCTGCCGGCCGGCGTGATCCTGACCGGGGGCGCGTCCCAGCTGTCCGGGGCGGCCGAGCTCGGCCGCGACGTGCTCGAGATGCCCGTCCGGATCGCTGCCCCATCGAACATCGGCGGGCTGGTCGACACGCTGCTCAACCCGAGCTACAGCACCGCCGTCGGGCTCCTCGGCTGGGGGGCCGCGAGCCTGGCCGCGGGCGAGCCGCGCTACGAGTCGGCGCCGGTGGGTGGCGGGCTCGGCCGGCTCCGTGACGCCATCCGGAGCATCTTCCCGTAGACACCCGTGAGCTGTCGGTCCCGACGGGGCGCACACGAGGCCTCGTCGACCTGACGGGAGCGTGCGCCTCGTTCGTGGCCGAGGCGGCCGGCGCCGGCGACGGCCTGCTCTCGATCTTCGTGCCGCACGCGACCGCCGGGCTCGTCGTTGTCGAGGTCGGCGCCGGCTCTGACGCAGACCTGCTGGCGGCCCTCGACCGGCTGCTGCCACGCGACGAAGTCCGGTACCGCCATCGGCACGGCTCGCCGGGTCATGGCGCCGATCACGTCCTGCCGCTCCTCGCGCCGCCCTCGCTGACGATCCCGGTCATCGGCGGGACGATGACGCTCGGGACGTGGCAGTCGATCTGCCTCCTCGACCCGAACGTCGACAACGCTCACGCGGATCGTGAGGCTGAGCTTCCTCCCCGGCTGAGCGTCAGCTCTTCTTGCTGCCGCCCTTGCGAGCCGACGAGGGCTTGCTCGCCATCTTCTCGAGCTCGGCTTCGCTCATCCCGGTCTGGGTCTTCTTGCCTTCCCGCTTGCGCTCGAGCTCGGCGCCCATGAAGCGGCGCTGCTTCTCCGTCCTGGCCGGCAATGGCGTGCTCCTACTTGTTGAGGATCTTGTCGGCCTTGCGGTCGATCCTGGCCTTCTCGGACTTGGTCAGGTTGCCCTCGTGGACCTGCTGGGACGCACGCGCCTTGGCGTTGCGAGCGTGCGATTTGTCGGGCATCGGGTACTTGCGCTCCTCGGGCAGCCCGAACGTGGACTCCTTGAGGTTGTCGCGCTTCTTCTCGTTCAGGGTGGCCATGGGATCGACCTCCTTGGCTCGATCGGGGCGCCGCGCGCGGGCGGCACGTTGCTCGATCTCCACGGTCCGTCAGATCGGCTGACGGTCGCGCCGGGTTGCTCCGGTGACGGTGCTACGCGCGCCTTGCAGCGCTCCGCGTGGGGGGCCCGCGGTGTCGGCCGCGTCGGTGCATCGGGGCACCGCGGTGTCGCCTTCCCGACATCCTCGCCGCCGGGTTGGACCGCCCACGCGGATGACCCGGCGCTATACTCGCCGTCAGCGCCCCACGGAACCGCGCAGCACCGGGAAGGCCGAGCGGGACCACCCGATCACGTCACGACGCGCACACCGTAGGAGAGCCCGATGCCGTTGCGTTCCAATTCCGAGAACTTCGCGCTGATTCGCGTCATCGGTGTCGGCGGCGGAGGGAGCAACGCCGTCAACCGGATGATCCGGGCCGAGATGATGGGAGTCGAGTTCATCGCCTGCAACACGGACGCGCAGGCGCTCCTGCAGGCCGACGCACCCCACAAGATCCGGATCGGCGACAAGATCACGCGCGGCCTCGGGGCCGGCGGCGACTCGCAGATCGGCCAGCGGGCCGCCGAAGAGGATTCGGAGAAGATCAGCGCCGCGCTCGTCGACTCCGACATGGTGTTCATCACCGCCGGGCTCGGTGGCGGGACCGGATCGGGCGCCGCCCCGGTCGTCGCGCAGCTGGCCAAGGAGAGCGGCGCGTTGACGATCGGTGTCGTGACCAAGCCGTTCACCTTCGAAGGCGCCCGCCGCAAGCTCGTCGCCGAGAAGGCCGCCGAGGAGCTCAAGGCCCAGGTCGACACCCTGATCACGGTTCCCAACGACCGGCTCAAGGACGTCGTCCAGAAGAACACCAGCATCCTCGACGCATTCCGCGTCGTCGACGACGTCCTCCGCCAGGGCGTCCAGGGCATCAGCGACATCATCACCATGCCGGGACTCATCAACCTCGATTTCGCCGACGTCCGCGCGATCATGAAGGACGCCGGCTCCGCACTCATGGGCATCGGCCGGGCGTCCGGCGAGAACCGCGCCGTCGAGGCCGCCCGCCAGGCGATCGCCAGCCCGCTGCTCGAGGTCGACATCGCCGGCGCGCAGGGCATCCTGTTCAACATCACCGGCTCCTCGACCCTGAGCCTGTACGAGGTGACCGAGGCGGCCGAGGAGATCCGCGCCGCAGCCGACCCCGAGGCCAACATCATCTTCGGGACGAGCTTCAACGAGCGACTCGGCGACGAGGTCATGATCACGGTCATCGCGACGGGCTTCGACGGCGGCAAGAAGCGCCAGGTCCGAACCGAGGCCGCAGCCGGCGTCATGGACACGTCGGTCAGCGGCCGTCCGTCGCGGGAGCGGGACTTCCTCGAGGAGCTCCAGCGTCAGCGCGACGAGGTCGCCGACGGCGGGTCGTATCCGAGCTCGAGCCCGGCCATGCCGCCGCGCGAGGACGAGGCGGCGGCCGTCGCCGTTCCGGCGAGCCCACGGTCGGTCGGGGAGCCGCAGCCGGCCAAGCGATCGGCCACGACCTACGACGCGGACGATCTCGAGATCCCGAGCTTCCTCCGCCGGAAGTGACGCGCGCCGGCCCGGGGCCGGCGGTCCAGCGATGATCGACCCGGCGGCCCGTATCGAGGCCTATCGGGCCGCGCACGAGCGCGTCCTGGCGCGGATCGCCGCGGCATGCGCCCGCGCCGGCCGCGATCCCGACGCGGTCACGCTCGTCGCCGTCTCGAAGACCGTGCCGGCCGACGCGCTGCGCGACGCCGTCGCGGCCGGTCTGACCCTGCTCGGCGAGAACCGGGTCCAGGAGGCCTCCGCCAAGGTGCCCGAGGTCCCAGGGGCGCGCTGGCATCTCATCGGGCCCCTCCAGTCGAACAAGGCCCGCCGCGCGCTCGAGACCTTCGACGCGATCCAGTCCGTCGACTCGATTGGCCTCGCGGAGCGGCTGGACCGGCTTGCCGGCGAGGTCCGGCCGGGCCGCCCCTATCCCATCCTGCTCGAGGTCAACGTCGACGACGATCCGGCCAAGTCCGGCTTCGCCCCGGCCGGTCTCGCGCACGACATCGAGGCCATGGGTGCCTTCCGGTCCGTGTCGGTCGACGGTCTGATGACGATCGGTCGGCAGGTCGCCACGCCCGACGCGGCGCGCCCGACCTTCGACGCCCTGCGGGACCTGTCGGAGGGGCTGCGGCGCGGCGGCGCTCCGCTCGGCCCGGCGTTGTCGATGGGCATGACCGACGACTTCGAGATCGCCGTCGAGGCAGGCGCCACGATCGTCCGCGTGGGGCGCGCGATCTTCGGCGAGCGGGACCACGATCACGATGGCGCCCACCCGCACGAGCACTGACCGGCGGGCCGGGTCGCCCTCGGCTGGTAGACTCGAACGGTCGTGGCGTTCTTCCTGAACTTCATCCAGTTCCTGCTCATCGCACTGTGGGCCCTGGTCCTCGGCCGGATGCTCATGTCCTGGTTCGACCCGGCGGGGCGCAACCAGGTGTCGAGCTTCCTGGTCCAGGCCACCGAGCCCCTCCTGAGTCCGGTCCGACGGGTGCTCCCGGCGACCGGCACGGTCGACTGGTCGGGGTTCGTCGTCCTCATCGTCCTCGGCTTCCTGTGGCGCGCCTTCTGAGTTCTTGAACGTCTCCACCGTCCGCTTCGCCGTCCGCCTCACCCCGCGATCTGCGGTCGAGCGCGTGGATGAGGTCGTGGACGGCGTGCTCAAGGTCAAGGTCATGGCGCCCGCGGTCGAGGGTGCCGCCAACAACGCCCTGATCCGGCTCCTGGCCGACGAGCTCGGGATCGCCCGACGCGATGTCCGGATCGTGGCCGGGGCGGCGAGCCGGCAGAAGCTGGTCGTCGTCGATGGGGTCGACCCGGACGAGGTCGTTGCCCGCTGGCCCGGCCTCCGCGTATGATCGGCGCCTGATACCCGGCGTCCGGCGCGGCGCCACGGGTTCCCCGGGCGATTGGCTCAGTGGTTAGAGCACGCGGTTCACATCCGCGGGGTCACTGGTTCGAATCCAGTATCGCCCACCATCCTCGATCGAGACGCAGGGCCTTCGGGCCCTGTCGCCGTTTCCGGGCATGCCACGATGTCGTGGCGAGAGGCCTCCGCCGGTCCGCTACCATCGCCGACGATGCTGCCCGCCCGAGACCCCGGCCAGACGCGTCGCGCGCAGGCCCGCGCCACGCTCGCGGGCGCGGACGAGTTCGGCCTTGTCCTGATCCTCATCCTCTTCACGATCATCGTCTTCGCCTCGGCCGAAGGAGCGGTCGGGCAGATGCTCAGCGTCGTGCTCAGCGGTGGGACGCTGCTGTTCGTCCTCAATACCGCCGGGGCAAGCCGGCGAACGTTCCGGGCAGCCGCGGTCGTCGTCAGCCTTGGCGTCATCGCGACCGCGATCGCGCTCGTGCTTGGCGACACATTCGGAGCCACGGCCGCGGGGGTCATCGGCCTGCTCCTCGCCGTCGTCGCACCCCTGGTCATCCTCCGACGGATCGCCCTGAGTCCGACGATCACCTTCCGACTCGTTCTCGGAGCGCTGTGCATCTACCTCCTGCTCGGTCTGGCCTACGCGTATCTGTTCCCGTTGATCGCCACGGTGACGAACGAACCGTTCTTCGTTCAGACGAAGGACCCGGATCCATCTGACTACGTGTACTTCAGCTACACGACCCTGGCGACGATCGGCTACGGCGACTTCACGGCGGCGGGCAGCCTGGGCAGGATGATCGCGGTCTCCGAGGGCCTGCGTCGGACAGCTCTACCTCGTCTCGGCGGTCGCCCTGCTGGTCGGCAACATCGGCCGCCAGCTCCGCGCGCCTGCCGCCACGCCCGACGCCACCGAGCCACGTCGCGACGACCTGTCGGAAACCCGACAGGGATGACCGACGGACGGCCGTCACTCGACCGTGGGACGACGCGTCAGAGCGAGCGAAGCACGCTCCTCCGCGTTGAAGCCCCCGGTTCCTCCCCCGGGGGCTTCTTCGTGAGCAGCTCGGGAACCTGTCCCGTCAGGTCTGTCAGATCTCCAGGGTTTGGCCGGCGAGCCGCCGCAGGACGGTCGGCAGGATCCCGCCGCCGCGGTAGTACTCGACATCGATCGGCCCGTCGAGCCGGGCGATCGTCGCGAACCGTCGCTCCGCCCCGTCGTCGGTCCGGGCGGTCACGGTCACCGTCTGGCGCGGCGTCGGCCCGTCGCCCAGGCCCGTCCACGGCGTACGTCTCCCGGCCGGTCAGGCCGAGCGACGCCGGCGTCTCGCCCGGCCGGAACTGGAGCGGCAGGATGCCCATGCCGACCAGGTTCGAGCGGTGGATCCGCTCGAAGCTCTCGGCGATCACGAACTTGCACGCCAAGCAGGGCCGGGCCCTTGGCCGCCCAGTCGCGTGACGAGCCCGAGCCGTACTCGCGACCGGCGATGACGCCGAGCGGGACGCCCTCGGCGACGTAGCGCATGGCGACGTCGTAGATGAAGCCCTCCTCGCCGTCGGGCAGGTGGACGGTGTACGGGCCCTCGCGGTCGCCGGCAAGCCGGTTGCGCAGGCGGATGTTGGCGAACGTGCCACGGATCATGACCTCGTGCTGGCCGCGGCGGGCGCCATACGAGTTGAAGTCGAGCGGTCCGACGCCGTGCTCCTGCAGCCATTGCCCGGCCGGAGACCACGGCGCGATCGAGCCGGCGGGCGAGATGTGGTCGGTCGTCACGGAGTCGCCGAGGACGGCGAGGACGCGGGCCCCGGCGATGTCCGCCGACGGGCCGCGGCTCGAACGTCAGGCCGTCGAAGAACGGTGGCTTGGCGATGTACGTCGAGCCGTCGTCCCAGGCGTACCGGTCGCCGGCCGGGATGGGCAGCGCCCGCCAGCGGTCGTCGCCGTCGAACACCGTCGCGTACGTCCGCCGGAAGAGCTCCGGGTCGATCGAGTCGGCGATGACCGAGCGGATCTCGTCGGGCGCCGGCCAGATGTCGGCGAGGAACACCGGCCGTCCGTCGGAGCCGATGCCGAGCGGCTCCGTGGTCAGGTCGATGTCGACCCGGCCGGCCAGGGCGAACGCGACGACCAGCGGCGGCGAGGCGAGGTAGCTCGCGCGCGCGAGCGGATGGATCCGACCCTCGAAGTTGCGGTTGCCCGACAGGACGGCCGCGACGACGAGGTCGTTCGCCTCGATCGCCCCGGCGACGGCGTCGTCGAGCGGTCCCGAGTTGCCGATGCAGGTCGTGCAGCCGTAGCCGGCCAGCGCGAACCCGAGCGTCTCGAGCGGCGCCATCAGCCCGGCGGCCTCGAGGTACGCCGGTCACCACCCGCGAGCCCGGGCGCCAGCGAGGTCTTGACCGTCGGCTCGACGCGCAGGCCGCGCGCGACGGCGTTCCGCGCCAGCAGGCCGGCGCCGACCATGACCGTCGGGTTCGAGGTGTTCGTGCACGACGTGATCGCCGCGATCGCCACCGACCCGGTCCGGATCGTCGTCGAGCCGCCGCCGACCGACACTGCGATCGGAGCGGTAGCCGCGGCCGTCGGCCGGCTGCCGCCCGCGGCCACCGGCGTCGGCCGGTGGCGCTTCGGATCGACGGTCGCGTCGCCGGCCGCGAACGACGGCGCGATCGGACGCGGGGAACGAAGCGGCCGACGCCTCCTCCACGACGCCGTCACCGTCGATCGGCGGCTCGTCGGCGAGGTCCGCGATCGGCTGCTCGAGGCCCGTTCGGAAAGTTCGTCCGGAAGTTCTCGCGCAGCGCCGTCAGCGGGACGCGGTCCTGCGGCCGGCGCGGACCGGCGACCGACGGCTCGACGCTCGCCGAGGTCGAGCTCGAGCAGCTCGTCGAAGACCGGGCCGTCACCCGGCTCGCGCCACAGCCCCTGCGCCCGCGCGTAGCGTCTCGACGAGCGCGAGGCGCTCGGGCGACCGGCCGGTCAGGCGCAGGTAGGCGAGCGTCTCGTCGTCGATCGGGAAGAGCGTCGAGGTCGCCCCGAACTCGGGGCTCATGTTGCTGATCGTCGCTGCGGTCGGCGAGCGGCGAGCGTTGCCAGGCCGTCCCCGGCGAACTCGACGAACGAGCCGACCACGCCGTGCGTTGCGCAGCAGCTCGGTGACGACGAGGACGAGGTCGGTGGCGGTCGAGCCGCGCGGCAGCGCGCCGTGGAGGCGGACGCCGACGACATGGGGCATCGGCTGGTAGAGCGGCTGGCCGAGGAGCACGGCCTCGGCCTCGATGCCGCCCACGCCGTAGCCGAGGACGCCCAGGCCGTTGACCATCGTCGTGTGCGAGTCGGTCCCGACGAGCGTGTCGGGGAAGGCGACTCGCCGCCCGGCGGCGTCCGGCCGGTCGTCGACGACCGTCGCCAGGAACTCGAGGTTGACCTGGTGGACGATGCCGGTCCCGGGCGGCACGACGCGCAGGTCGCGGAATGCGGTCTGCGCCCAGCGCAGGAGCTGGTAGCGCTCGCCGTTGCGGTCGTACTCGCGCTCGACGTTGAAGGCGAACGCGCCGGGCGTGCCGAACCGGTCGACCTGGACCGAGTGGTCGATGACGAGGTCGGCCGGGACGAGCGGATTGACCCGCGCCGGGTCGCCACCGAGGTCCGCCATCGCGTCGCGCATCACGGCCAGGTCGACGACCGCCGGGACGCCGGTGAAGTCCTGGAGCAGGACGCGACCGGGCATGAACGGGATCTCGGCCTCGGCGGCGACGCCGGGCCGCCAGGCCAGCAGAGCGTCTCACGTCCTCCTCGCGGACGACGCCGTCGCCGGCGTGGCGGAGCAGCGTTCTCGAGCAGGATCTTGACCGTGACCGGCAGCGTGCCGAGGTCGATCCGGTCGACGCGACGGCCTCGAGCCGGTAGTAGGTCGTATGTCGTCGGAGCCGACGCGCAGCGTCGCGCGGGCGCCGAACGGATCGGGGATCGGGGACTGGGAAGCCATGACGCGCCTCCTTCATCGACCGCGCATGAGCGCGGGGTCAGTCGGCGCCGGGCGGGTGCGCCCGCCCCGGGTCGAGATCGGCCTCCAGTATAGCGAACCGCCTCCGGCGAGTCCGCAGCGCAGGCGCTCGCTACACTCGGCGCGTGGACCAGCGAGCGGCCCGATCCGGCTCAGCGACGGCATCGATGAAGGCCTGGGGCGACCTGCCCGGCGACGATCCCGAGCGCGACCGGGCGGAGAAGGAGGCGGCCATCGCGGCGGCGGGCATCGACCTCGACCCGGCCGCCGCCGGGCTCGCATCGGCACGGCGACGAGGTCCACCCGAGCGACCACGTCCACCCGCACCACCATTCGCTCGCCGGGTCAGCCGCCGATCATCGGGATCGTCGGGGCCGGGGCGGTCGGCACCGGCCTCGGTGTCGCGCTGTCGCGCGCCGGCTGGCCGATCCACGCCGTCGCCAGCCGCGACGCCGGCGCGGCGCGAGCGGTTCCGCTCGCTGGTCGATGTCGCACGGGTGTTCGTCGACCCGGAGCCGATCCTCGACGAGGTCGAGCTCGTGATCCTGGCCGTCCCCGACGACGCGGTGTCGGACGTCGCCGGCTCGCTCCGGCTGTACGGCGGCCAGGCCATGGTCCACACCAGCGGCGCGCTCGGGGCCGAGGTCCTCGCCCCGGCCATGGCGGCCGGGACCCAGGTCGGCGCGTTCCATCCGCTGGTCGCCTTCGCCGACACGGAGCGGGCGGTGGCGGCGCTCCACGGCGCGACGGTCGCGATCGAGGGCGACGACCAGCTGGCGGCGATGCTGGCCGACATGGCCGAGGCGATCGGCGCCCGGCCGGTCCGCCTCGCGCCGGGCACGAAGGCCGCCTATCACGCCGCGGCGGTCCTCGCCGCCGGCGGGTTCGTCGCCCTGCTCGACGCGATCGCCGAGCTCGGTCGGGTGGCCGGCCTCGACGAGGCCGGCTCGCTGGCGATCTACGGCCCGCTCATCGAGGGGACGCTCGGCAACGCCCGGGCGCTGGGCATCCGGGCAGCGCTGACCGGCCCGATGACCCGCGGCGACGTCGGCACGCTGCGCTCGCACCTCGCGACGTTGCGCGGCCACGCCCCCGGCGTCCTGCCCCTCTACGTGGCGGCCGCCGAGCGGGAGATCGACCTCGCGCTCGCCCGTGGCGCGCTGGCACCGGAGGACGCGGTGACGATGCGCGAAGTCCTCAACTCGGCCTTGCAAGCCCTGTCCGAACCGGTACCATAGCCTCCCATGGATCACAGCATCGCGGCCAAGTACGCGGCCCGACCGGCGGCCCGTTTCGTCCGGCCGTCGACGCGCGTCCGCGAGCGACGGCTCGGGCTGCGGCCGACCGGAAGCTTCCGCGCCCCGGGCCTGCGGTCGACCGTCCTGCACGGCAGCCGAGGTCGCGCCGTTGACTCGACTGCGCGCCGGCTGGCGGACGATCCAGACCGCGAAGGCCCGACGACAGCCGAGCGGGCGGCCGCGGCCGATGGTGGTCATGGAGTGGGCCAGGTCCGGGCGCACCGGCACGGTCCGACGCCCGGGCGCCGCGTCGGCGCCGTGGCGCGGCTGAGGTCCACGACCGCCACCTCCGCCGGCGGCATCGTCGTCCGCTACGAGATCGGGCAGGCCGTTCCTGGTCGTCGGCAGCCGCCGTCGCGAGCGTGACGGCCGGACCTGGACGCTGCCGAAGGGCACGCCCGATCGCCGGCGAGAGCCGGGAGGAGACGGCGCTCCGCGAGGTCGAGGAGGAGACCGGGCTCAAGGTTCGCATCACCGCGCCGTTCGACTCGATCGAGTACACCTTCGTCCAGTCGGGCACGCGGATCCACAAGACCGTCCACTACTTCCTGATGGACCCGATCGGCGGCGACCTGGCCGGCCACGACCACGAGTTCGACGAGGTCCGCTGGATCCCGCTTCGACAGCGCGGGCACGATGCTCACCTTCGAGACGGAGCGCGAGCTGGTCGCCGCGGGCCGCCGAGCGCCTCGCCCGGACACGACGCCGAAGGCCGGCTCGACGCCGGCCGAGGCCGCCTCGTGACCGACGCGCCCGACCTGCCGATCCATCTCACCCCGCTGACCGAGGTCCATCGCGAGCTCGGTGCACGGCTGATCGAGTTCGGCGGCTGGCTGATGCCGGTCCAGTACGGCTCGATCATCGAGGAGCACCGGACCGTCCGCGAGCGCGTCGGCCTGTTCGACCTGTCGCACATGGGCGAGCTCTACGTCGAGGGTCCCGATGCCGGGGCCGGCGCTGGCGGCCGCGCTCGTATCGCGATCCGGCGTCGCCTGGCGATCGGTCGCGCCCAGTACTCGATGATCTGCGCCCCGGACGGCGGCGTCATCGACGACCTCATCGTCTACCGCCTCGGCCGAGGCCCGCTTCCTGGTCGTCGCCAACGCCGGCAACGCGGCGACGTCGTGTCGGACGCCCTGGCCGAGCGGCTCGAGGGCTTCAAGGCGGTCCTCGACGACCGGTCGCTGGCGACCGGCCTGCTCGCGGTCCAGGGCCCGCTGCGCGTCGGCGGTCCTCGGTGCCGCTGACCGACGTCGACCTCGGATCGCTCCGCTACTACGCGTCGGCCGAGGGCACGGTCGCCGGGCATGCCGGCCCTGGTGGCGCGGACCGGCTACACCGGCGAGGACGGCTTCGAGGTCTTCGTCGAGACCTCGCACACGGAGGCGCTGTGGGACGCCCTGCTCGAGCCGGTCCGGGCTGCCGGCGGCGGGCCGATCGGGCTCGGCGCGCGCGACACGCTGCGGCTGGAGGCGGGGATGCCGCTCTACGGCAACGAGCTCGACCTGCGACACGAACCCATTCGAGGCCGGACTCGGCCGCGTCGTCAAGCTGGCCAAGCCCGGCGACTTCGTCGGCCGGGCGGCGCTCGAGAAGGTCGCCCGGGACGGGCCTGCCCGACGTGCTCGTCGGGCTCGTCGTCGAGGGCCGGGGGATCGCCCGCCACGGCCATCCCGTCTGGGTCGGCGACCGGCGGACCGGCGTCGTCACCAGCGGCACCCAGTCGCCGACCCTCGGCGTGCCGATCGCGATGGCCTACGTCGCACCGGCCGACGCCGAGCCGGGTACCGTAGTCGACGTCGAGATCCGTGACGCTCGCGTCCCGGCGCGGGTCGTCGCCCTGCCGTTCTACACGGAGGGATGCCTGATCCGATGGTGCCGACCGACCTGCGCTACACCAAGGACCACGAGTGGGTCCGCGTCGAGGGCGACGAGGCGACGATCGGGATCACCGCCTACGCCGCCGACCAGCTCGGCGACATCGTCTTCGTCGAGCTGCCCGGACGCCGGGTCGCGCCCTCGAGCAGTTCGCCGCGTTCGGTGTCGTCGAATCGGTCAAGGCGGTCAGCGACCTGTTCGCGCCGGTCAGCGGCGAGGTGGCCGAGGCGAACGACGAGCTCGGCCGGCAACCCGGAGCTCGTCAACAGCGACCCGTACGGCGCCGGCTGGATGCTCCGCGTCCGGGTCGGCCGACGCCGGCCAGGTCGACGGCCTGCTCGACGCCGACGCCTACGACGCGCTGATCGCCGCCGGCTGAGCGACCCGATGCCATACGGTCCCCATACGGCCGCCGACCGCGAGCGGATGCTCGGGGCCCTCGGGCTCGACCTCGGTCGACCAGCTGTTCGACGACATCCCGGTCGCGCTCCGGGCGTCCCGCCTCGACCTTCCCGAGCCCGAGCCCGAGCTCGAGCTGGCGGCCCGGCTGACCGGGCTCGCCGCGCCGCAACCGGACCGACCTCGCCTCCTTCCTCGGCGCCGGCGTCTACCGCCACTGGAGCCCGCCGGCCGTCGACCAGCTGCTGCTCCGCGGCGAGTGGTACACGGCCTACACGCCGTACCAGCCCGAGATCAGCCAGGGCACGCTCCAGAGCATCTACGAGTACGAGTCGCTGATGGCCGAGCTGGTCGACCTCGACGTCGTGTCGGCCTCGCACTACGACGGCGCGGCGGCGACCGCCGAGGCCGCGCTGATGACCTGCCGGGCGACCCGGCGCGACCGGGTCCTCGTCTCGCGCGGCGTGCATCCGCACTACCGGCAGACGACTGCGGACCTACTTCGGCGGCGGCCTGGAGCTCGACGAGATCCCGCTGGTCGGCGACGGCGACGGCCGCCGGGACGACCGACCTCGACGCGCTCGAGCGGATGCTCGCCGACCCGGACCGCCCGGTCGCCGGGCGTGGTCGCCGCCCAGCCGGACTTCCTCGGCCTGCTCGAGCCGATGGCCGAGATCGGCGCGCTGGCGCACGCCGCCGGCGCGCTCTTCGTCGCGGTGGTCGAGCCGGTCAGCCTGGCCGTCCTCGGCGCCGCCCGGCGCGTACGGCGCGGACATCGCCGCCGGCGAGGGCCAGCCGCTCGGGCATCGCCCCGCAGTACGGCGGCCCGTACCTCGGCATCCTCGCCTCGACCGACGCGCTCGTCCGCCAGATCCCCGGCCGGCTCGTCGGGATGACCACCGACCTCGACGGCCGGCGCGCGTTCGTGATGACGATGCGCGCGCGGGAGCAGGACATCCGGCGCGACAAGGCGGCCAGCAACATCTGCACCAACCAGGCGCTGCTGGCCCTGGCCGCGTCGATCTACCTGGCCACGCATCGGGCCGCACGGCCTGCGCGACGTGGCGGCGCTCGGGGCGACCCGCGCCGCCGAGCTCGAGGCGGCGCTGGCGGCGCGTCGGGCGTCGAGCGGCTGCATCCCGGGCGCCTACCTCAACGAGTTCGCGGTGCGCGTCCCGGACGCCCGGCGCGTCCATCGCCGGCTGCTCGAGCGCGGCGTCCTGGCCGGGCTGGTCCTGGCCGATGCCGAGCCCGACGACCCGAGCGCTCGCCGACGGGCTCCTGGTCTGCGCCACCGAGGTGACCACCCGCGGACGAGATCGACGGCTTCGCCGGCGCGAGCGTCCGGGCCGACGCTCCGCGCGACCCGTCGGTGACGCGGCGGGCGTCCGATGAGCGTCACCGGCCAGCGCCTCCAGCCGACCCTCTTCGAGCGCGGTCGCGGCCCGGCCGCGGCGGCGGCAAGATCCCGCACCCGCCGAAGGACGCCCTCGACCGGATCCCGGCGGCCGCGCGACGGGCGACGCCGCCCGCCCTGCCCGAGATGAACGAGCCCGACGTCGTCCGCCACTACGTCAACCTCATCCAGCTCAACTACGCGGTCGACACCGGGCTTCTACCCGCTCGGCTCGTGCACGATGAAGTTCAACCCGAAGCTCAACGAGTGGGCGGCCCGGCTGCCCGGGCTTCGCCGGCCTCCACCCGCTGGCGCCCGACGAGGTCGCCCAGGGCACGCTGCAGCTGCTCTGGGAGCTCGAGGGCGCGCTGGCCGAGATCTCGGGCATGCGCGCGGTCTCGCTCCAGCCCGCGGCCGGCGCCCAGGGCGAGCTGACCGGGATCCTGATGATCCGCGCCTACCACCGCGCGCGCGGCGAGGGCATGCGGGACGAGGTCCTCGTCCCGGACTCGAGCCACGGCACCAACCCGGCGACCGCGACGATGGCCGGCTATCGGACGATCACCATCCCATCCGCTGCCGACGGCGGCGTCGACCTCGACGCGTTCCGGGCCGCGCTCGGGCCGCGCACGGCGGCCGTGATGATCACCAACCCGTCCACGCTCGGACTGTTCGAGGCGCCGGATCGGCGAGCTGCTCGACGCGGTCCACGAGGCGGGCGCGCTGGCCTACATGGACGGCGCCAACCTCAACGCGATCCTCGGCCGGTTCAAGCCCGGCGAGGCCGGCTTCGACGTCATGCACTTCAACGTCCACAAGACGTTCTCGACGCCGCACGGCGGCGGCGGTCCCGGGGCCGGCCCGGTCGGGGTCGGGGAGACGCTCGTCCCGTACCTGCCGGCGCCGCGGGTCCTGCGCGAGGACGACGGCACGTTCCGCCTCGAGCGTCCAGGACGAGCGCCCGACATCGATCGGCCGCCTGCGCAGCTTCGTCGGCAACACCGGCGTCCTCGTGCGCGCGTACGCCTACATCCGGGCGCACGGCGGCCCCGGCCTGCGCGAGGTGAGCGACGACGCGGTCCTCGCCGCGAACTACCTCAAGCACCGCCTGGCTCGGGCACGTACGACCTCCCGTACGACCGGCCCCTGCAAGCACGAGTTCGTGGCCTCGGCCGCGACCATCAAGAAGCAGACGGGCGTGCGGACGCCTCGACATCGCCAAGCGGCTGATCGACTACGGCTACCACCCGCCGACGATCTACTTCCCGCTCATCGTCGAGGAGGGGATGCTGATCGAGCCGACGGAGACCGAATCGGTCGAGACGCTCGACGCCTTCGCCGACGCGCTGATCGCGATCGCCGGCGAGGCCGAGCCGACGCCCGAGCTCGTGCACGAGCGCCCCGCACGCGGCCCCCGTCCGCCGCCTGGACGAGGCCACGGCCGCCCGCCAGCCGAACCTGCGCTGGCGCCCGATGACCGGCGCGCAGACCCCGTGTCCCGACTGATTCACGCTCGCATCGCGTGAAAATCCTGCCATACGAACGATCGTTAGGTTGTCAGTTGACAGTCCGCGGAACGCTGTGGATAGTACCGGCAGCGCACCGACCCGATCCGTGCCTGACGCTGTTGCTCGCCCATCGACCGCTTCGACTGGGAGGTTTGATCCGGCCCCGATGGGAAGGGCACAGCGACGTTCAGAAGGCGCGGTCGGGCCGCGGTAGCGAGAGTCATCGGGTAAGAAACCCGTTCGGAGGAGCATCCATGCAGAAACGACTCTTTGGCATCCTGGCCAGCATCGCCGTGATCGCGGCGGCGTGTGGCGGTGCCACCACATCCTCGGCGCCGCCTGCGTCGAGCGCCCCGGCCGCTTCGGCCGGCGCATCGGCCGGCGCGTCGGCGGGTGCGTCAGCGGCCGCGTCGGCAGCCGGCCGAGGCGACCCCGGCCAATCTCGCCGCGGATCAGACCCTGACCGTGACCCTCAACAACGAGGACCCGGACACCCTCGATCCGACGCTCGCGTCGACGTCGACGAGCATCGAGGTCCTCCACGCGGTCGTCCGCGGGCCTGATCTACTTCGACAAGGACCAGAACCCGGTCCCGTCGCTCGCCGCGAGGCCTCCCCAAGATCTCCGCCGACGGCCTGACCTACACCTTCAAGCTTCGCGACGCGAAGTACAGCAACGGCGACCCGATCGTCGCCGATGACCTCGTCTACTCGCTGGAAGCGCCTGATCGACCCCCGAACGGCCGCGAAGTACCAGGCGTTCCTGGCCGACGTCAAGGGCGGCCAGAAGCTCGCTCGACCTGACCGGCCTGAAGCCGCCGGCCAAGGATGCCGACATCGATGCCGCCCTGGCCAACTTCGGCGTCGCCGCGCCGGATGCCAAGACGTTCGTCGTCACGCTGGACCATCCGACCGGCTACTTCCTCGACATCGTCGCCCTGTGGGGCGCCGCGCCGCTCCAGAAGAAGTGGGTCGAGACCCCGAACTTCACCGAGGCCGCGAACTTCGTCGCCTCCGGCCCGTTCAAGATCAAGTCCTGGACGCACCAGGCCGAGATGGTGCTCGTGCCGAACCAGAACTGGTACGGCAAGAAGCCGTACATCCAGAACCTCGTCATGAAGATCGGTGGCGACCCGCCGCGCTCCAGGCCTCCTTCGAGGCCGGCGAGCTCGACATGCTCCGGCGACCCCGCCTGACGTGCCGCGGATCAAGGCCGACGCGACGCTCGGGCCCCTCGTCCAGACGTCCCCGGTCCTCGTGTTCGACTACTGGGGCTTCGACTCGTCGTCCGAGACGACTACAAGGGCAAGCCGCACACCCCGGGCCCGACGGCCAACAAGCACTTCCGTCGCGCGCTGTCGATGGCGATCGACAAGGACACCATGATGGCGACGGTGTACGGCGGCCAGGGTCTGGTCGCCGGCAGCCCGATCCCGCCCGGCATGCCCGGCCATCAGCCCGACATCGGGCTCAAGTACGACGTCGAGGCGGCGAAGGCCGAGCTCGCGACGGCGCTCCAGGAGCTCGGCTACGCCAGCGCCGCCGATGTCCCGACCCTGTCATTCGGCTTCAACACGCAGGCCGGCCACGACATCCCTGCTGCCTACATGCAGGACCAGTGGCTGAAGAACCTGGGCATCAAGAGCGAGCTCAAGGGCGACCACGTTCGACACCTTCGTCGACGAGCGCCCGCAGCTCAAGTACTCGATCGCCCGGAACGCCTGGGGCGCGGACTACCCGCACCCGGACAACTTCCTCCGCGCGCTGTTCCACAGCCAGAGCGGCAACAACGACGAGGGGTACAACAACCCCGAGTTCGACCGCCTGGTCACCGAAGCCGGCAAGGCGATTCGACCCGGCCGAAGCCACCAAGCTCTACAACCAGGCCCAGGAGCTCCTCGTCGAGGATGCGCCGGCGGTCTTCACCCGCTGGCGGATCTGGAACAACGAGATCCGGCCATGGGTCAAGGGCGTCACGCCGACCGGACAGGACTCGAACGTCATCGGCGACCTGTTCTTCGAGAACATCTGGATCGAGAACCACTGATCCAGGCGTAGGATCACCGGGGGTCGGCTCGGCCGGCCCCGGATCGCTCCGGTCCCGGACGTTCCGCGTCCCGGCCCGCATGAACCTCGTGACCACGTAGACTCTGGATCGGGAAGGTAACTGAAGAGGATCGCCATGGCCAGGTACTTCGTTCGTCGATTGCTGTGGATCATCCCCGTCCTCTTCGCCGTCTCGATCATCACGTTCACGCTGATGCACGCGGTGCCCGGCGGTCCGTGGGCAGCGGAGAAAGCCGTTCCCGAATCGGTCGTCAGTGCCCTCAACCAGAAGTACGGGCTCGACCAGCCGGTCTACGTCCAGTACGTGAAATGGGTCGGCGGCCTGCTGCAGGGTGACCTCGGCCCGCAGCTACAAGTTCCGTGACCGCTCCGTCAACGACATCGTCGCCGAGGGCATCTGGACGACCGTCCAGCTCGGTGTCATGGCGTTCCTCCTCTCCGTGCTGGTCGGCATCCCATTGGGGATCTTCGCGGCCCTCGGCCACAACCGAACGCCGGACTACGTCTCCACCGGGATCTCGATCATCGGCATCGCCATGCCCAGCTTCGTGTTCGCGATGCTGCTCATCGTGTTCTTCGGGGTCACCCTCCACTGGTTACCCACCGGTGGCTGGAAGGGACCGGAGACCTGGGTCTTGCCCACCCTCGCCCTGGCGGGCTTCCCGATCGCCGTCATCGCCAGGTACACGAGAGCGTCGATGCTCGAGGTGACCCGCAAGGACTACATCCGGACCGCCCACAGCAAGGGAGTGGGTGACCGGGCGGTGGTGTCCCGACACATGATCCGCAACGCGCTGATCCCGGTCGTCACGATCATCGGGCCCGATCCTGGCCTTCCTGGTCACGGGGTCGTTCATCATCGAGACCATCTTCGGGATCCCGGGCATCGGGCGGTACTACATCACTGCGATCTCGGCGAAGGACTACGGCGTGCTGATGGCGATGACGATCCTGTATGCGTTCATCGTCGCGTTCCTCAACCTCGTGGTCGATGTGCTGTACGCGTACATCGATCCGCGGATCCGATACAGCTAGAGGAGCGCCGCGATGACAACGATCCAAGGCACGCTCGTACAACCTCGGGCGACCACCGGGCTGTGGCGCGACGCATTCGCTCGCCTCCGCAAGAACAAGCTGGCCATGGTCGGTCTGATCATGGTCATCCTGCTGTTCATCATCGCGATCATCGGGCCGTTCATCGCTCCGTATCCGTACCAGGCCCAGGACCTCCAGGCGGTGGTCAAGAACGGCGGCCGGCCACTGCCGCCGTTGAGCCCCGGCCACCTGCTGGGCACGGACCAGATCGGGCGCGACCTGCTCAGTCGCCTGCTCGATGGGGCGCGGATCAGCATGACCGTCGCCATCGTCGTGCAGATCGTGGTGATCGGGATCGGCGTTCCGATCGGCGCCATCGCCGGCTGGTTCGGCGGCCGGACGGACAATATCCTGATGCGCTTCACGGATGTCATGTACGCCTTCCCCGACCTGCTGTTCATCATCCTGCTGACCGTCGCGTTCCGCGAGACGCCGTTCGGGAAGGCGATGGACGGCTTGCTGCTGGTCTTCATCGCGATCGGGTTCACGAGCTGGGTGACGGTGGGCCGCCTGGTTCGAGGCCAGATGCTGGCTCTCAAGGAGATGGAGTTCGTCGAGGCCGCCCAGGCCATCGGCGTCCGCGACCGCAACGTCGTCATGCGCCATCTGCTGCCGAACGGGATGGGCCCGATCATCGTCGCGATCACGCTGGGCATCCCCGCCGCGATCCTGGCCGAGGCGACCCTGGCGTACATCGGCATCGGCGTCCAGGCGCCGCGTGCGTCGTGGGGCAGCCTCGTCGCCGACGGCCAGAAGGTGCTCCGTTCCGATCCGCACCTCGTCACGTTCCCGGCCATCTGCATCGCTCTCGCGCTGATCAGCTTCACCTTCCTGGGAGACGGTCTTCGAGACGCCCTCGATCCCAAGTTGAAGGGGAAGCAATAGTCGTGTCGCTTGCGGACGAGGAACTGCCCGTCGACCAGCGACCTACGATCATCGAAGTGGCGCCCGCCGAGGTGGGTCCGATGGCCGATGGCTCGCAGGCTGCCCCGGATCAGAAGGCGGACGCCCTCCTCGAAGGTAGACGGACTGTCGACGCACTTCTTCACGCCCGACGGCATCGTCCAGGCCGTCGATGACGTCAGCTTCAGCGTCGGCTACGGGGAGACGCTGGGGCTCGTCGGCGAGTCCGGGTGCGGCAAGAGTGTGACGGCCCTGTCCATCGCGCGACTCGTCCCGGATCCGCCCGGCCGGATCGTCAAGGGCTCGATCATGTTCGACGGGATCGACATCCTCAAGCTGAGCCCGGACGGCATCCGAAAGCTGCGCGGCAAGGAGATCGGGTTCATCTTCCAGGACCCGCTGACGAGCCTCAACCCGACGCTGACCATCGGCTACCAGATCCGCGAGGCGATCCGCGAGCACATGGGCCTGTCGGACAAGGCGGCCACGGATCGTGTCGTCGAGCTGCTGTCCAAGGTCGGCATCCCGCGGGCCAAGGAGCGCCTCAAGGACTACCCGTTCCAGTTCTCGGGCGGCATGCGCCAGCGCGTGATGATCGCGATCGCGTTGTCGTGCGATCCGAAGCTGATCCTGGCGGACGAGCCGACGACCGCGCTCGACGTGACGATCCAGGCCCAGATCCTCGAGCTGATCTCGAAGCTGTCCGACGAGTTCCGGACGGCGGTCATCCTGATCACCCATGACCTCGGCATCGCCGCCGGCATGTGCGACCGGGTCAACGTCATGTACGCCGGCCGGATCGTCGAGACCGGCTCGGTCGACGAGCTCTTCGAGTCGCCGCAGATGCCCTACGCCTGGGGCCTGCTCGACTCCCTGCCGCGGATCGACGACGTCCGGGGCGATCGCCTGCGCACCATCGAGGGCATGCCGCCCGTGCTCATCAACCCCCCCGACGTCTGCCGCTTCAATCCCCGCTGCGTCTACGCCCGGGACGTCTGCCGACAGCATGAGCCGTCGCTCACGCCGCGCGGTGAGGCCGAGCACAAGGCCCGTTGCTGGGCGACCGAGCCCGGGGGGTGGATCTCATGACGGCTACGGCGACCGAACGTCCCGCGGAGGCCGTTCGGCCGCATGACCCGGCCAACATCGTCGAGATCGACCAGCTGAAGGTGCACTTCCCGATCCGAGGCGGCGTCCTGCGGAACGTGCAGGGTGTGGTCAAGGCGGTCGACAACGTCACGTTCGAGGTGCGGCGTGGCGAGACGCTGGGCCTCGTGGGCGAATCTGGCTGCGGCAAGAGCACGATCGGGCGGGCCATGATCCTGCTCCGCAAGCCCACGAGCGGCACCGTCCGCTTCGACGGGATCGACCTGACCAGCATCTCGAAGGACGAGCTGCGCAAGATGCGCCGCCGGATGCAGATCATCTTCCAGGACCCGTACGGCTCGCTGGATCCCCGGATGACGGTCGGCGCGACGATCGCGGAACCGCTCGACACGCACCAGCTGGCCTCGGGCAAGGCGAAGACCGAGCGGATCGCGGACCTGCTGCGGCTGGTCGGGCTCGATCCGACCTACGTCAACCGCTATCCGCACGAGTTCTCGGGCGGTCAGCGCCAGCGCATCGGCGTCGCCCGCGCCCTCGCCGTCGAGCCGGAGTTCATCGTCTGCGACGAGCCCATCTCGGCGCTCGACGTGTCGATCCAGGCCCAGGTCCTCAACCTCCTCGGCGACCTCAAACGTCGCCTTGGCCTGACCTACCTGTTCGTCGCTCACGACCTCTCCGTGGTCAAGCACATCAGCGACCGGGTGGCCGTCATGTACCTCGGTCGGATCGTCGAGGTCGGGCCGCCGGACGAGCTGTATCAGTCGCCCGGACACCCCTATACGCGCGCCCTGCTGTCGGCGGTCCCCGTGCCCGACCCGGCTGCCGAGCGCAAGCGGCGCAGGGTCATCCTGACCGGCGACGTGCCCAGCCCGATCAACCCGCCCGAAGGCTGCCGGTTCCACACCCGCTGCTGGCTGTACGAACGCCTCGGCAAGCCCGAGACATGCCGGACGATCGATCCGGAGCTGACCTCCGTGGCCGGTGCCGAGCTCCATCGGGCCGCCTGCCATTTCACCGACGAGGCGCTCAAGACGGACGTCGGGGTCGCCCATCTGGGCGAGGTGCTCGCACGACGCGGGACGCCAGCCGCGGCGCTGGCGACGCTGGCCAAGACCGGCGACCATGCCCTCGTCCACGCCGACGACCTCGAGAGCCCGGCATTGGCCGAGCTGACGCCACTGACCGTCGAGATCGAGACGACCGAAGGGCTGTCGATGGAGGATCCGGGCGCGATCGACACGCCGAGCAAGCGGGCGGACGGGTTCCGGGGCAACGACAAGAAATAGGAGCCCCGGGATCTGGGTCCGACGCCAGGCGCGAGAGGCAACGACATCCGCGATCGGCGCCGACGATGCCGGCCGAGGTCAGGCCGTGAGGTCGCTCCGGCCCGGCTGACGGAAATGGCAGGCGACGAGGTGCTCGCCCCCGAGATCGATCAACGGCGGGACCACGTCTGCGCAGATGGCCGGCAAATCGAGCTGGAGCCGGAGCATGGCAGCGCGGATGGAAGTCGGCACCCCGACGGCGGGTTGACCGGGCTCGGCACGTCGCCCTTCAGGATCACCCGCTGCCGGCGCAGCTCCGGGTTGGGGACAGGGATCGCCGACATGAGCGCCTCGGTGTAGGGATGCTCCTGGTGGCGGAACAGCTCCCGGCGGTCGGCCAGCTCGGCGATGCGGCCGAGGTACATCACCGCGACCCGGTCGCTGATGTGCTCGACGACACCCATGTTGTGGGCGACGAAGACGTAGGTCAGGCCGAGCTCGCGCTGGAGCTGCTTGAGGAGGTTCAGGACCTGGGCCTGGATCGACACGTCGAGCGCCGAGACGGGCTCGTCGCAGACGATCAGGTCGGGCTCCAGCACGAGCGCCCGGGCGATCCCGATCCGCTGCCGCTGGCCGCCCGAGAACTCGTGCGGATAGCGCCGCGCGTGGTACGGCTGGAGGCCGACCAGGTCCATCATCTTGCGGACCTTCTCGCGCCGCTCCGCATCGGTGCCGAGGCCGTGGATGCGCAGTCCCTCGCCGATGCTGTCGCCGATCGGTGTCCGCGGGTCGAGGCTGGCGTAGGGGTCCTGGAAGATGATCTGCATCCGCCGGCGATAGGGCTTGAGCGCCGCGCCCTTGAGCGCCGTCAGCTCGACGCCGTCGAACTCGATCGAGCCCGCGGTCGGCTCGATCAGGCGCAGGATCAGCCGGCCGACGGTGGTCTTGCCGCAACCGGACTCGCCGACGAGCCCCAGCGTCTCGCCACGGCGGATCTCGAGGGTGATCCCGTCGACGGCCTGGACAAGACCGATGACGCGCTGGAGGACCCCGCCGCGGATCTCGAAGTGTTTGACGAGGTCCGTGACGCGGACGAGTGGGCGCTCGGCATCCGCGCCGGCGACCTGGGCCTCCGTCGCAGGCCGGGTGACCTCAGGCCTTCCGGTCGGGGCGCCTGCCGCGGCCTCGGGACCGACGGGCGGGGCGCCCGGCCCGCCAGCGGCAGGCGACGGCATCCCGTCCGTCATTCGGCCACGCCCATGGTCGGCACGCCCCTGGCGGCCGCCGCCTCGGCACCCGGCAGCAGCTCGCCGTCGAGGCCGTGGTAGCGCCAGCAGCGGACGTCGTGGCCGGGACGTAGCGGTCGAAGCTCGGGATGGACGTCGAGCGCGTTCGGAACGTCCTCCTCGATCCGGGTCACGCACCGCGGCGCGAACCGGCAGCCCTGTGGCAGGTCGATCAGGTTGGGCACGTTCCCGGGGATGACCGCCAGCTCGTCCTTGACGGCCCCGACGACAGGGATGGAGCCGATCAGGCCGCGCGTATAGGGATGGAGCGGCTCCCGGAACAGCGATGTGACGTCGGTCTGCTCGACGATCTCGCCCGCGTACATGACCGCGACCCGGTCGCACATCTCGGCGACCACGCCGAGGTCGTGGGTGATGAGCACGATGGCGGTGCCCGTCTCGTCTCGGAGATTGCGCATCAGGTCCAGGATCTGGGCCTGGATGGTGACGTCGAGGGCGGTCGTCGGCTCGTCGGCGATCAGCAGCTCGGGCTCGCAGGCAAGCGCCATCGCGATCATCACCCGCTGGGCCATGCCGCCCGAAAGCTCGTGCGGAAAGGCTTTCAGTCGACGCTTCGGGTCGGGGATGCCGACCAGCTGGAGAAGGTCCATCGCCCGTGCCTCCGCCACCTTTCCCTTGAGGTTGCGGTGGATGCGGAGGACCTCCTCGATCTGGCGACCGACCTCGTACACCGGGTTGAGCGACGACGTCGGCTGCTGGAAGATCATCGAGATCCTGTCGCCCCGGATCTTGCGCATCGCCTCGGGTGAGACCGTCAGCAGGTCGGTCTCGTCGAAGATGACCTCGCCGGCGTCGATCCGGCCGGGGTTCGCCACGAGTCGAAGGATCGACAGGCTGGTCACGCTCTTGCCACAGCCGGACTCACCGACCAGCCCCATGATCTCGCCGCGGTCGACGTGGAAGTCGATGCCATCCACGGCCCGGACAACGCCGTCGCGCGTGTAGAACGAGGTCCGCAAGCCGCGGATCTCGAGGAGGGGCCGCTCGCCCCGCTCGCGTCTGGGCTTGCGTGCCGCCGCAGGGACGATCTCCTCGATGATGGTCTCGTCGAGAGGGGCGCCCAGCGCCTCGACCTGATCGACCGCCGTCTTCGGACCCGGTTCGGTCACCGGTTCAGTCTCGGGTCGAGCGCGTCGCGCAGTCCATCGCCGATGAGGGTGAACGCGAGCACGGTCAGGGTGATCGCGATCGCCGGGAAGATGATGACGTGCGGCGAGCTGAACAGCTGGTTGCGCTCGAAGCCGATCATCGAGCCCCACTCGGGGCGCGTCAGGTCACCGGTCACCCCGACGAACGAGAGCGCCGCGATCTCGAGGACGGCGGCCCCGATCCCGAGGGTCGCCGCCACCACGAGCGGCGTGATCGAGTTCGGCAGGATCCGCCGCAGCAGCACGCCCCGCCCTGACTCGCCCAGCGCGCGCGAGGCGGTCACGAAGTCCCGCTCCTTCGTGTCGAGGACCGATGCGCGGACGATCCGGGCATAGATCGGGATCGACACGATCCCGATCGCCAGCAGCGCGTTGGTCAGGCTCTGCCCCAACGCCGAGACGATCGCGATCGCAAGCAACAGCGACGGGAAGGCCAGCAGGACGTCCATGAACCGCATGAGGATGTTGTCCGAGTTGCCTCCGAAGTAGCCGGCGACAGCCCCGATCGTCGCACCGATCAGGATCGCAAAGCTGATCGCCGCGAGACCCACCGTCAGCGACGTCCGTGCCCCGTGGACAACCCTGCTGAAGAGGTCGCGGAAGTTGCCGTCGGTCCCGAAGAGATGCTGCGGCTTGTCGGCCGGGCAACCCAGAAGGTGGACGCACGGGGGGGATCGTCGGGTCACACCAGCCTCGCTGCCGAGGAGCGATTCGTTCGGGATCGTAGGTCGCGATCACGTCGGCGAAGACCGCGACGAAGACCAGCAGGCCGAGGATGATGAGGCCGACGACCGCGGACCGCTGGCGGAGGACGCTCGCGAGCGTGTCACGCCAGAGTCGAGCGGGTCGCGCGCGGACGACGTCACCCGCGAGGGGCTCGTCACCCGTCAGGGGCTCACTTGCCGTCGAAGTCGTCGATCTCATCGGAGGGCAATCATCGCTGTTGGATCCTCGGGTCGAGGAACCCGTAGGAGATGTCGACGACGAGATTGATCAACACGTAGATGACCGCGATCACCAGGGTGAAGCCCTGGATGACGGCATAGTCGCGGCCGGTGATCGCCTCGTACAACGTCCTGCCGACGCCGCCAAGGCCGAACACGGTCTCGGTGAGCACGGCTCCGGACAACAACGCACCGAGCTGCAGGCCGATGATCGTGACCACCGGCAGGAGCGCATTGCGCATCGCGTGCCGCAAGACGACGGTCCGCTCTTCGACGCCTTTCGCCCGCGCCGTACGGACGTAGTCGAGACCCAGCACTTCGAGCAGGCTCGACCGGGTGATCCGGGCGATGATCGCCATCGGGATGGTGGCCAGGGCGACCGCGGGCAGGATCAGGTGGCGGAACGCGTCGGCGGCTGCCCCCCACTGGCCGCTGATCAGGCCGCTGAAGATGTACAAGCCGGACACGAAGTCCAGGATCCCCCTGGGTAATCCGCCGAGGTCGTGGAGTCCCCACACCTCTGCGAGGGGAATGATGTGGACGCCGGAGCTGAGCCGGCCCGCCGGTGGCAGCGCGAACGGCGTGCCCTTGAGCGTGACCGCGAAGAAGTAGGCGAGGATGAGGCCGAGGACGAACACCGGGATCGACACCCCGAGGTTGGCGAAGATCATCGTGCCAACGTCGGCACTCGAGTTCCGGCGGACAGCGGACAGCATCCCGAGCGGGATGCCGACGACGACCGCGATGAGCATCGCGAACAGCGTCAGCTCGACGGTCGTTGGCAGGCTCTCGATCAGGATCGTGGTCACCGGGCGGGACAGCTTGATCGAGTCGCCGAGGTCGCCGGTCGCGACCTGCCCAAGGTAGATCGCGAACTGGACCGGGATCGGCTGGTCGAGGCCCTGCCGCTTGTTGAACGCATCGCAGGCCTCGACCGTCGCGCGCTCGCCCAACATCGAGGTGCATGGGTCGCCCGGCACGACGCGAGCGAGCAGGAACACGAGGAACACGATCCCGAACAGCACCGGGATCGTGAGCAATGTCCGGCGGACGATGAACCGAGTCACGACAAGGGGATCACGACAGTGGCGCCGAATTGTTCATGTTTTCGGAAATGGAAGGGGCGTCGCTTCGAGCGACGCCCCTGTCCTGGACTGGATTGACTCGGCGCTCTAGGAGGCCGAGGGCGATGCCGCGGGAGACCCAGCCGGAGACGCCGCGGGAGCGGCGGGCTTCGGGTTCAGCAGGCCCCACAGGCTGTGGAAGTACTCGAACGAGCCGTCGTTGCCCACGTGGAGCGGGTTGCTGGCGTCCCACATCGCCGCGAACGTCGTGATGACGTCGTTCGCATCGAACGTCGCGCCGTCGTGGAACTTCACGCCGTCCCGCAGCTTGCAGGTCCACACCGTCTTGTCAGCGTTCGAGGTGCACTCGGTCGCCAGTGACGGAACCGGGTCCGTGCCGCCGATCTTGTAGGCGTACAGGGACTCGGTGGTCTGCTCGCAGGCACGCAGCGATTCGCCGTCGGACTCGTCGCCGCAGTACACGCTGATCGGCTCGGCGCTCTGCATGAACGTCAGCGTGTCGTCGGCAGCCTTCATGCCCGAGAAGATCTCGGTCGTCAGCGGCGACGCATTGCCGCCCTCGACGTTGGCCAGGAACGCGGTGCCGTTGGCGCCGTGGATCATCGGCACGACCGGGACGTGCTGCTTGATGAGGTTGTTGGCCTCCTTGTAGGCCGCCTGCCGATCGGCGTCGTTGGCCGACGTCGCGCCCTTGGTAAGGGCCGCCGTGACGTCGTCGAAGGCGCCGCCGAGCTTCGGGCCCGAGCCGGCGCCGAAATGGAAGTCGAGGAAGTTGGTGGTGTCGGGATAGTCCGCTCCCCAGCCGTACATCGCGATGCCGTCGTACTTGCCGGCGGTGAAGTTCGCGCGGAAGATGGCCGAGTCCTGGAGGTCGATCTTGACCTTGATCCCGAGGTTCTTCTCGAGCTGGGCCTTGATCTCGGTCGCGATCGCCGGCGGATCCGGCGAGTACGGACGGACGGCCGCCCGGAACGAGAGCGGGTATTCCTTGGTGAAGTCGAAGTTGGCCTGCTGCAGCAGCTGCTTCGCAGCCGCCGGGTCGAACGTGTACCAGTCGTCACCCTCGCAGGCGAACGGAACGAGCGGCGGGCACGGCGTGAACTTGGTGGCGACGACCGAGCCT
The DNA here is from genome assembly GCA_963842695.1 of uncultured Chloroflexia bacterium. GTDB lineage: Bacteria > Chloroflexota > Limnocylindria > Limnocylindrales > CSP1-4 > SPCO01. The sequence continues at coordinate 76,505 of CAWJHK010000008.1, read as the reverse complement.
TCCGGATAGAAGTTCTTGACGATCTGCTCACGGTCGATGCCCATCGCGATGGCCTTGCGGACGTTCTCGTCCGTCCACGGTGCCTTCGTCCGATTGAAGCCGAGATACGACACGTTCATCGGGTCACGGGGGTAGAAGGCGAGTGTCGAGTCGGCCTTGATCTGGGCGATCTCGTCGATGCCCGGGTTGTCCATGCCGTCGATCGTGCCGGCCTTGAGCTCCAGCAGGCGCTGCGCGGCAGTATCGGCCCAGCGGAGCTCGAACTTGGGCGTCTTTGCCTTGGTGCCCCAGTACCCGTCGAACGCCTCGAAGTTCAGGCGGTTCTTCTTTTCCCAGGACTTGAGGACGTAGGGCCCGGTGCCGTTCTCGGTCGTGAGATACGACTTGTCGGCGGCGTGCTTGGCGAGCCAGTCGGCGTCCTGGATGCCGAACGAAGCGAACGCGATCTTCGGCAGGAACGCGACATCCGGCGCGCACAGCTGGAACTCGACGGTCAGGCGGTCGACCGCGGTCATCTTCTTGAGGATGCCCGGGTAGTCCTTCGTGCCGCAGGGCGCCTCGCCGGTTGCCGGATAGACCAGCCCGGTGAACGCGCCACCCGATGCTGCAGCCGATGCGGGCGGCGCAACGGAGGCCGGTGTGGATGCCTGTGCACCCGGGGTCGACGATGCGGTCGTGCCGCTACAGGCCGCGAAGACGACCGCCAGGGACGCGGCAAACACCGCGCCCTTGACCGACCACCTCTTCGGTGTCTGGGACATGCTGTTGCTCTCCTCCTGTGTGCTCCGGGCGGACCGCTTGCCTCCCTGTCCGGCCTGTGGAGCGTGCCTCTGACCCCGGGCCGGCCCATCGGGTCCGGCGCAGATCGTCGGAAGCCTAGCATCAGTCCGTCGGGACGTCACTAGGCCCCGGAACCGTGCTTCAGGGCTTCGCCGCCGGCGGGTTGAGGAAGCCACCGAGCCATGCCATGTGGGCGAACGATCCATCTCGTCCCGCGTGCAGCTCGTGATCCGCGTCCCATTGCGCCGCGAAGCTGGTCACGACGTCCCCGGCATCGAGGGCCGCACCGTCGTGGAACCGGATCCCGGGCCTGCAGCTTGCAGGTCCAGGTCGTCAGCTCCCGGTTCGGATCGCACGACCGCGCGAGGGCCGGCGTCACCGCCGTGCCGCCCGGCTCGTACGCGTAGAGGCTCTCCGATACCTGCGCGCACACGAGGATCGCCACGGGGTCCGATTCGTCGGGACAGTAGAGACCTCCGGGCTCGGCGACCGTGAGCCAGACGATCTGCCGCCGGTCGCCCGGCAGCATCTGGTCGAAGCGCTCGAGCCGCAGCGGCGATGCGCGAGCTCCCTCCACGTCGACGCGGTAGGCGCTTGTCGAGCCGGTCCGGCCGATCGGGACCATCGGGACGTCGCTCCGGATGAGGTCGTTCGCGCGCGCGTACGCCGCCTGGCGGACCGCCTGATTGGCAGTCGATCGCCCGTTCGCGAGCGCCTTGACCAGGTCCGGCCGGGGTGGCCCGAACTCCTTGCCGCCCGCCCCGAACTGCGGATCGAGGAACCCGCTGGTGTCCGGGTAGGTCACCGTCTGGGCGACGAGGTGGATGCCGTCGAGCTTGCCCGCTTCCAGGTCGGGGATGAAGGTATCGTCGGGCTCGACCTGCAGGGTCGCCCGGATGCCGAGGTTGTCGAGCAGCTGCTGCTGGACCGCGGTGGCGATGCCCGTCGGGTCGGGCAGGTACGGACGGGTCGTCTCGCGGTACCGGATGGTGGTGTCGAACCCGTCGGCGAAGCCGGCCGCCGACAGGAGCTCCCTGGCCTGTTGCGGGTCGTAGTCGTACCAGGTCCCGCCGCCGCACCCGAACGCGATGGCGCACGGGGTGTAGTGCGTCGACACCTCGGAGCCCGCCGGCAGGAAGGAGTCGACGAGCTTCTGCCGGTCGATCCCCATCGCGATCGCACGCCGGACGCGGACGTCCCCGAATGGGGCGAACGTGCTGGTGAACCCGAGGTAGGTCTCGTTGAGCCCCGGACGGGGCTGAAGCTGGAGGCCGACGTCGGCCTCGACCGTGGCCACGCCGGCGGCGTCGAGCTGGTCGACGCCGTCCACGGTCGCGCCCTGGAGCTCCACGACCCGCTGGCCGGCCATGTCACGCCAGCGGACGATCAGCCGCTCGTTCCGGGCCGGCGTATCCCAGTACGCGTCGTTGCGGGCGAGGCTGATCTCCGAGCCGTGGTCCCAGCGCTCGAGTCGGTACGGACCCGTGCCGTTGACCTCGGTCAGGATCGGCTGGGCCGAGGCCGCCGCGATCGACGTGCGCCGCCAGCCAGTCCGAGTCGTTGATGGCGAACGCCGGCGCCGCGATCTTGGACAGGAACGCGACGTCCGGGCGGCACAGCTCGAAGACCACGGTCGCCGCGTCCGTGGCGGTGATCCGCTTGAGGTTGCCGCGGTAGGCGGCGTGCTTGGCGTCGGGCGCCTCGTCCTGGCCGCACGGTGCGTCACCCCCGGTCGGGTAGGCGGTCGGCGAGAACGGGCCGTGGCTCGTGACCGCGCTGGAAGACGGCGAAGGGCTGGCAAGAGGACGGACGGTCGAGGCTCGGCTGGACCGTGACGTCGCAGGCGGCCAGCAGCATGGCCAGCACGATCCACCGGGCGGCGTGGCCGGGCGATCGCGGGCGTCGGCGTGTCACGGCTCGGCGGTGGCTCCCGTCGTGGCGATCCTGCTCGGCCCCCTTGCGGTCTGCGACCGGCGCAAGCGTCCGGAAGCCTAGCATCGGCGCTCGGTCGGCGTCGCGTATGCTCGGATCGTGCAGACGCTGCGGATCGCCCTCGCCCAGATCGCGCCACGGCTCGGTGCCCTCGAGGCGAACCTCGCGACGCATCACGCTCGGCTGAGCGAGGCGCGCGACGGCGGCGCCGACCTCGTCGTCTTCCCCGAGCTCGGGCTGACCGGCTACCAGCTCCAGGACCTCGCCGCCGAGGTCGCCATGCGCCTCGACGACCGGCGGCTGGCCGGAGCTGGCGGCCGAGACGCGCGGCCTGTCGGCGATCGTGTCGTTCGTCGAGGAATCGGGCGATCACCGGCTGTTCATCGCCGCGGCCCTGCTCGAGGACGGCGAGATCCTGCACGTCCATCGCAAGCTGTTCCTGCCGACCTACGGCCTGTTCGACGAACGCCGCTTCTTCGCGCCCGGCGACCTGCTGCGCGCCGTCCCGTCGCGGCTCGGCGTCGGGGTCGGGATCGGCATCTGCGAGGACTTCTGGCATCTGTCGGTGCCGCAGCTGCTGGCGCTCGATGGCGCGCAGATCCTCATCAACGTGTCGTCGTCGCCGGGTCGCGACCTGGCGGCCACGAACGAGGTCGGCCTCGGCACCGCGACGTCGTGGCGGACGCTGATGCGGACGTACGCCCAGCTGACGACGTCGTTCGTCGTCTTCTGCAACCGGGTCGGCGTCGACGAATCGATCTCGTTCTGGGGCGGGTCCGAAGTCATCGCCCCGAGCGGGCAGGCCGTCTTCTGCGCGCCCGCTCTACGACGAGGGCCTGTTCGTCGTCGACGTCGCACCCGCCGACATCCGCCGCGAGCGCATCGCGCTGCCGCTGCTGCGCGACGAGCGGCCCGAGCTGGAACCTCCGCGAGCTCGGCAGGATCATCGCCGAGCGCGCCGGGACTGGCCGACGACTCGACCGCCGAACGCGGGGCCGAGCCGGGTCTCGACGTCGTCCCGTCCGAGCCGCCGAGCGAGCCGATCGGGTTCGACGTCCATCGCGGCCGGGCGGCCCGCCCGGTCGACCGCGGAGCGTGACCGACGTGCAGGCGGCGACCGGTGGCCCGATCGACGATGCCTTCGAGCTGCCCGACGAGCTCGCCATCGACACGGACGTGGCGCGCCGCGTCATCGCCGAGTTCATCCGCGGCCAGCTCGAGCAGGCCGGCTTCGAGCGAGCGGTGCTCGGGCTGTCGGGCGGCATCGATTCGGCGCTCGTCGCGTACCTCGTGGCCGAGGCGATCGGGCCGGAGCGGCTGCTGGCCGTGCTGATGCCGTACCGGACCTCGTCGCCGGCCTCGCGCGCCGACGCCGAATCGGTCGTCGCGCGATCTCGGCTGCGCGAGCGAGCTCGTCGAGATCACGCCGATGGTCGACGGCTACTTCGGCACCGATCAGCGGCCGGCGCCGCCGGATCGGACGGAGCCGCGGCATCGGCGCTGCGCCGCGGCAACTTCGCGGCGCGGATGCGGATGGCCGTCCTGTACGACCGGTCGGTGACGTGGGGCGGGCTGGTCGTCGGGACCGGCAACAAGACCGAGTCGCTGATCGGCTACACGACGCTGTTCGGCGACTCGGCCTGCGCGTTCAACCCGATCGGCGACCTGTACAAGAGCCAGGTCCGCCAGCTGGCCGTCGCGATCGGCGTGCCCGACGCGATCGTGCGCAAGGCGCCGTCGGCCGACCTGTGGCCCGGCCAGACCGACGAGAACGAGGGCGGGTTCAGCTACCCGGTCCTCGATCGGCTGCTGTTCTGGCGGGTCGACAAGCGGCGCTCGATCGACGAGATGGTCGCGCTCGGCTTCGACGCGGCGACGGTCGAGCGGGTCGACCGGATGATCGCCGGCGCCGAGTTCAAGCGGCAGGTGCCGCCGATCGCCAAGCTCGGGCCGCGGACGGCCGGCGTCGACTACCTGTACCCGCGACGGCGGCCGGGCTCGGCCCGCGAGTGACGGGACCGGGATCCGCGCGCGGCGGGATCCGGGAGCGACCGCGGCGGGACCCTCTACGTCGTGGCCACGCCGATCGGCAACCTCGGCGACGTCACGCTGCGCGCGCTCGAGGTCCTGCGGGCCGTGCCGCTCATCGCGGCCGAGGACACGCGGCACACGCAGCCGGCTGCTCGCGCGCCACGGCGATCGACGACGCGGATGACGAGCTACCACGCCCAGAGCGGCCGGCCGCGCACGGCGGCCCTGCTCGAGCACCTGCGCGGCGGCGCCGACCTCGCGCTCGTCACCGACGCCGGGACGCCCGGCGGTCAGCGACCCGGGCGGCGAGCTGGTCGCGGCCTGGGCCGGCGAGGGCGGCCGGGTCGTGCCGATCCCCGGCGCGTCGGCGGTCCTGGCCGCGGTCGCGGCGTCGGGCGTCGCCGGGCCGCGCTGGGCGTTCGAGGGCTTCCTGCCGCGGTCGGGTCGCGAACGGCGCGAGCGGCTGGCCCGGATCGCGGCCGACGAGCGCGGCACGATCGCTGTACGAGGCGCCGGGCCGGGTCGCGGCCACGCTGCGCGACCTGGCCGCGGCCTGCGGCGCCGGAGCGGCCGGCGGCGGTCTGCCGCGAGCTGACGAAGGTCCACGAGTCGATCGTCCGCGGGACGCTCGGCGCGCTGGCCGACCGGGCGGCGGCGAGCGCCCGCGGCGAGTCGGGCGGCATCCCGGCCCGCGGCGAGTTCGTGCTGGTCGTCGGGGCGTGGGCCGAGCGCCCGATCCGCCGCGCCAGGACGAACCGGCCGACGCTCGCGGCGGCACGCGCCGAGGTCGAGGCGCTGGTCGCCGGAGGCGTCGCGCGCGGCGACGCGGCCCGACGCGTGGCGGCGGCGACCGGGCTGCCGCGCCGGCGCCTCTACGGCGGCGACACCGGCTCGGTAGGATGGCCCGGTGACGGCTCCGACCACGCCCGCCCAGGCGCGATCCGGTCTGCCGGTCCTCGGCCAGCTGTCGATGCTCGCCCGGGTCTCGCTGCTGGTCACCGTCGCGCTCAGCCTGCTGACGATCGTCCTCGACTTCGGGCTCCACGTCGACCCGACCGTCCTGTTCGTCCTGTCGGCGGCGGCGATCCTCGGGCTCGCCTGGGTCGTCGGCCTGTCGACCGAGCGGCTCGGCTCGCTGACCGGCCCGCAGGTCGGCGGCATCCTCAACGCGACGTTCGGCAACATCGCCGAGCTGATCATCGCGTTCTTCGCGCTGCAGGCCGGGCTCATCGAGGTCGTCAAGGCATCGCTGACCGGCTCGATCATCGGCAACCTGCTGCTGGTCATGGGCGCGAGCGTGCTGATCGGCGGCCTGCGCCACGGGACCCAGCAGTTCAGCGCCAAGATCGCGCTCGGCAACGTCGCGCTGCTCGTCCTGGCCCTGATCGGGCTGTTCGTGCCGGCGATCTTCGCCTACACGACGAGCGACCGGACGTCGGGACGATCACCGAGGAATCGGTCCTGGTGGCGATCGTCCTGATCGTCGGCTACGTCCTGTCGCTCGTCTTCCAGTTCACCCATCCCGACGTGACGCTCGGCGGTCACGGCGAGCCGGCCGGCCACGCCGGGCCGCGCTGGACCGCGACGGTCGCGATCGTCGTCCTGGTCGGTGCCGCCGTCGCTCCTGGCCGTGCTGTCGGAGATCCTCGTCAGCGTCGATCGAGCCGTTCATCGAGTCGTTCGGGCTGTCGGCCTTCTTCGTCGGCGTCGTGATCATCCCGACGATCGGCAACCTCGCCGAGCACCTCGTCGCGGTCCAGCTCGCGGCCAAGGACAAGATGGAGTTCGCGATGGCCGTGACCTTCGGCTCGAGCCTCCAGGTCGCCCTGTTCGTGGCGCCGGTCCTCGTGCTGCTCGGCGTCGTCATCGGCCAGCCGATGGACCTCGTCTTCACGCCGCTCGAGATCGCCGCCGTCGCGGCGGCCGTCGGGATCAGCGCGCTCATCGCCATCGACGGCGAGACGAACTGGCTCGAGGGCGCACTGCTGATGCTCGTCTACGGCATCCTCGCCGTGTCGTTCTTCGAGTTCGTCGGCCCGCTCGAGATCCAGCGGGCCGGCGACGGCGCGGAGGGGGATCGCGCCGTCGCCGCGAGAGATCATTCGCGGTCAGGCGGCGGCGCCGGCCAGGTCGCCTCGGCGCTCGTCGTCCTCGTCGTCGTCGTCGGCGTGCCGGGGTCGAACGCGGCCTCGGCGATCGGCTCCGACGGCCGGTGCCTCGCCGAGCGCCTCGGCCTGGGCGGTCAGCGAATCGGCCGCCTGCTGGGCCTCGTAGTCCTTCTTCTTGCGGCCCGACAGCATCTCGACGTGCGAGGCGACGATCTCGGTCTTCCAGTGCCGGGCGCCCTTGTCGTCGTCCCACGAGCGCGTCTGGAGCCGGCCCTCGATGGCGACCTGCTGGCCCTTGCCGAGGTACCGGCCGGCGATCTCGGCGAGCCGGTCCCAGGTCACGACCGGGTGGTACTCCGCCTTCTCCTTGCCGCCACCGATGAACTCGTTGCTGGCCACGGTGAACGTCGTGACGTTCTTGCCCGAGGCGAGGCTGCGCATCTCCGGGTCGCGCGTGAGGCGCCCCGTGAGCAGGACCTTGTTCACGGTCCGTATCTCCTTCCCGGTCGGTCGGCTGCGCCGATCCCGACCCTGCGTCTCCGGCGGGTTGACGGACGGACCCTAGCGACGGGCCCTGCACCGACGCGTATCGCCGACTTATCGCCGGGAGCGGGAGCGGCGTAGCGCTGTGGCATGGACGGCCCGCTCGAGTTCGAGGGCCTCGACTTCCTCTACACGCCGAGTCGCGACGTCGTCGCCGACATGGCCGACTTCGTCGACGTGCTCGGCGGCCGGCTCGTCTTCGCGATCGACGATGGCGGCATCCGCGTCGCCATGATCGAGCTGACCGACGATCCGCCGCGGATCCTGCTGACCGACCACGTCGAGGGCGACCGTCCGATCCTCGTCTACCGCGTCGCCGATCACGCCGCGGCGGTCGAAGAGCTGCGCAGCGCGCGGCTGGACGCCGTCCCGGTCGCTCGAGATCCCGCAGGGACCCGTGCACGCTCGTTCCGGACGCCCGGCGGTCACCGGATCGCGGTCTACCAGCTGATCCGGCCCGACGTCCTCGACCACTTCGAGGGTCGCCGGGACTTCTGACGGTCAGCGCCGGCACGGTGCGTCGCGGCTCGCCGGCGTGCGACCGGCGAGCCCCTGGTCGAGCACGCGCCAGCATCGCCGCGCAGCCGCGATCCCGCCGAGCGTCGCGAGCATCGCGACCTCGAAGCCGGCGACATCGACGACCAGCGCGCCGCCGATGCTGCCGATCGCCAGCGCCGTCGCGTTGGCCGCGGAGAACAGCGAGAACGCGCTGCCGCGATCGGCGCGGCGCTCCGACGCGACAGCTCGACGATGCAGCGGCGTGATGATCAGCCCGCCGCCGGCGCCGCTGAGCGCGCCGGCGGCGACGAGGACGGGGTCGTCGGTGGCAGGGCGAGCAGCAGGATCGCGCCGGTCGACGCGCGAGTCCGAGCGATGACGGGGATGATCGGGCGGATCCGGTCGACGATCCAGCCCGACGGCACCCGCGACAGCAGGATCGCGATCCCGTCGGCGACGAAGAACAAGCCGACGTTGGCGCCCGCCGCCTCGGCCCGCTGCGGCAGGAAGCGCGACGACGACGCCCCAATGGACGATGTACAGGAGCTCGATCGCGATCGAGCGGCGCCCAGCTCCGTCGGAACGCGAAGCCGAGTCGGCGCCGCGCGATACCGGTCGGCCCGCCCGCGCCGGCCCGGGCCTCGTCGTCGGGCAGGAACGGGAGCGGCGCGATGCGCAGGACCGCGATCCCGGCGAGGACGACGACGATGACCATCGCCGCCACGCCGTGAAGCGACGTCGCGGTCAGGACGACCAGCGAGATCGGCGGGAAGACGACGAGCGTGAGGTTGTGGGCGCTGCCGACGAACGCGAGCCCGAAGCCGCGACGCGCGGCGGCCGACCAGGCGCGGCACGAGCGACAGGGCGGCCGGCAGGGTCGCCGCGATGCCGATCCCCTGGAACAGCCGCGCGACGAGGAACGGCCACAGCGGGCCGTCGGGCTCGACGCCCGGCAGGAGCAGGATCAGGCAGCCGACCAGGTAGGCGAGACCGGCCCACGTGAACGCTCGGATGCCGCCGACGCGATCGACGACGACGCCGGCGACGAACGCGGCCGGGATCTGGACGAGCGCCGCCGTCCCGACGATGAGGCCGATCTGCGGATCCGGGACGCCGGCCCGGGCGAGCGCGACCGGCAGCGACGCGGTGAACCCGTGGAAGCCGGCCTGGACGGCGAACAGGGCGAAGGCGAGGCGGAGCACGCCGCCATCATCGGGGAAGCGAGACCCGCGGGATCGCCGGCCCCGGCGGTCCGGGCCCTGGCGGGTCGGCGGGTCGGCGGGGCCGGCTGGTGCCGGCGGGCAGCGCGCACGCTAGCAGCCCGTCACTGCACCGCCGATTGGCCGCACTCGCCCGCGACTTCACACGCCCGGGGCCGCCGGTCAGCTGGCCGCGATCTCGTGGGGTCCGGTCGCCGTCCGGACCTCGACGAGCGGCGGCGCGGGCATCGTCCGGTTCGAGCTCGACGAGGCCGTGCGTCGGCGGCCATCGTCTGCGACGACGCGTCGTCGCTCGCGCGACGCTCGCGCCGCGGCGCGGCGACCGGTGCGGGCTCGCCGGGGACGATGGCATGCTCGGCGGGGCCATCATCGCCAGCACCTTCGGATCCGGCGTCGGCGCATGGTCGGCGTACAGGTCGCAGAAGAGGACGACCAGCTCCGGGTCGAACTGCGTCCCGGCGTGGAGCCGCAGCTCGGCGATCGCGGCGTCGTGCGACATCGCCGCGCTTGTACGGCCGGTCGTGCGTCATCGCGTCGTAGGCGTCGGCGATCGCCACGATCCGGGCACCGAGGGGGATCTCGTTGGCGCGCAGCCCGTAGGGATAGCCGTGGCCGCCGAAGCGCTCGTGGTGGTGGAGGATGATCGGCACCGCGTCGCGCGAGTGCCGCGGCGTGCTCGAGGATGACCTGCCCGATCCGCGGATGCTGGACGACGCTCCGCCACTCGGCCGACGTCAGCGCCGCCGGCTTGTCGAGGATGGCGTCCGGGACGGCGACCTTGCCGACGTCGTGGAGCAGGGCGGCCACCCGGATGCGGTCGACCTCGGCGTCGGGCAGCTCGAGCTGGCGGGCCATCTCGACCGACGATCGCGGCGATCAGGGCGGACGGCTGGCCGCGGTAGTGGGGCAGCGGCGCGATGAACGAGGTCAGCATGTCGGTCGCCGCATCGCGGGCTCGTCGGCCGATCTCCATCGCGCGTGCCCGCCCGGCCTCCGAGATCGGGGCGCGCGGGCACGCGGGAATCCTCGTCGGGCTCCTCGAAGATGTAGGTCTGGTTCCGGCCGAGCGACTTGGCCGAGTACATCGCCGCGTCCGCGTCGCGGACGAGGTGCTCCATGCGGACCTGCTTGCCGGTCCCGCCGGCGATCCCGATCGAGATCGTCACCGACAGGTCGGCGTTGCCCTCGACCGGGAAGCGTCGACCGCTCGACGAGCGTGCGCAGCTTCTCGCTGAGCGCCGCTCCCTCCTCGACCGTGGTCTCGGTCAGGATCAGCATGAACTCCTCGCCGCCGTAGCGGCCGACGATGTCGCTGGCGCGCAGGTTCTCGGCGATCGTCTGGGCGACGCCGCGGAGCACGACGTCGCCGGCTTCGTGGCCGTACGAGTCGTTGACCGCCTTGAAGTGGTCGATGTCGACGAATGCGACGCACAATGGTCGCTCGTAGCGCGATGCGCGCTCGACCTCGGTGAACAGGACGCGCCAGCAGCGCCTGCCGGTTGGCGACGCCGGTCAGCCGGTCGACGGTCGCGCGATCGGTCGTGTCCGCGAGCGACGCCGCGATCCGGTTGATGGCGACGCCCAGTCGCGTCTCGATGCCGCCGCCGCGCTCGGAGACCGTCACGCTGTAGTCGCCGGCGACGATCCGCTCCGCGGCCCGGACCAGCCGGCCGTAGCGGATGCGCACGATGGTCCAGGCGATGAGCGAGGTCATCGCGACACCGATGGTCACGGCCGTCACAGCCGCGACGACCGAGCGGGACCCGTCGTCGACCCACGACGCTGTCAGCTCCGGGTTGGCAGATGAACAGGATCCCGACCATGACCGGTGTCACCAGCGCCAGGACCCCCAGTAGGCGCATCACCTGTCAAGGCTACGGGTCGTCCCGCGCCATCCGGACGGGCCGGTCGTACCAAACGGGCGGTGGGTCGGTAGTACGGTCGGCGGGCCGGGGCCCTGCTATACTCCGCCCGTCCTCGACCGAGCGGTCCGGGTGCCGCGAAGCAGGAGGTCAGCGATCGCGCTTGCAGGGCGCATCGGCCGTCCCGAGAGGCGACCGAGCGACCAGACGATGGCGATCCGTCGGAAGGTCGGCGGCGCGACTCCGCCGGAATCTATCCCAGACCCCGACCACGAGGCCGGGGCTTTTTGTTGGGCGGCGTCCTGGGCGGCCGATGCGTGCGTTGGCCGGTTCCGCCGTTCGCTCACGCACCCTCAGGTGCGCTCGCTCTCGTGCTCGCCGGCCGCCTTCGCCTCGACCGTCCAGGCCGCCGATTCTCAGTACCCGGTGCATGCCTGATGCCGGCGACCGTGATCGTGGGCCTCCAGTGGGGCGACGAGGGCAAGGGCAAGACGACCGATTTCCTGGCCGAGCAGGTCGCGATGGTGGTCCGCTACCAGGGCGGCGACAACGCCGGCCACACGGTCGTCAGCGGCGACGAGGTCTTCAAGCTCCGGCTGACGCCGTCGGGCGTGCTCTACCCGCACATCACGTCGGTGATCGGCAACGGGGTCGTGGTCAACCCGGTCACGCTCATCACCGAGCTCGACATGCTGACCGCGCGCGGCATCGATGTCGCCCGCGTGCGCGTCAGCCGCAGTGCGCACGTGATCATGCCGTACCACGTCGCCCTCGACCAGGGCAACGAGGACCGGCTCGCGACCGCCAAGGTCGGCACGACCGGCCGGGGGATCGGGCCGACCTACGGCGATCGGGCGTGGCGGCTCGGCCTCCGGCTCGAGGACCTGCTCGACGGTGAGGTCCTTCGCGAGCGGCTCGAACGGGTCCTGCCCGACAAGAACCTGCTCCTCGAGGCGATGGGCCGGCCGCGGTTCGAGGTCGCCGATCTCGTGGACGAGGCCCTCGGCTGGGGCGAGCGCTTGCGCTCGCACCTCGACGACACCACCTGGCTCGTCCAGGCTGCCCTCGCCCGCGGCGACCACGTCCTGCTCGAGGGCGCCCAAGGGACGCTGCTCGATCTCGACCACGGCAGCTACCCATTCGTGACGTCCTCCAACCCGGTGGCCGGCGGGGCCTGCACGGGTGGTGGCATCGGCCCGCTCCAGGTCGACGAGGTCATCGGCGTCATGAAGGCTTATTCGACCCGCGTCGGATCGGGGCCGTTCCCGACCGAGCTTCACGACGAGATCGGAGCCGGGATCGCCGCCCGCGGCCACGAGTTCGGGACCGTGACCGGCCGGCCGCGACGGGTCGGCTGGTTCGACGCCGTCCCGCTGCGCTATGCCGTCGCCGTCAACAGCGTCAGCAGCATCATGCTCAACAAGCTCGACATCCTGTCCGGCATCGAGACGATCCGGGTCTGCGTCGGCTACGACCTCGATGGCCGGCGCGTCGACACGTGGCCGTCCAGCGGGGCAGCGCTGGCGCGCGCGACGCCGGTGTACCTCGAGTTCGATGGCTGGGCGGAGCCGATCAACGGCGTGCGCTCGCTGGCGGACCTCCCGGAGAACGCCCGGCGCTATGTCTCGGCGATCGAGGACCATGCTGGCGTCCCGATCGTGCTGCTCTCGGTCGGGCCGGAGCGGACCCAGACGATCGAGCGCGCCTGGCGACCGATGCGTCACCGCCAGGGATTGCCGGCATGAGCGTCATCACCCCGACCCGCATCCTCATCGTCGGCGGCGGCGGGCGCGAGCACGCCCTGGCCTGGAAGCTCGCCGGCGAGCCGGGCGTCAACGAGGTCGCCGTCGCGCCCGGCAGCGACGCCATCGCCCGCGAGCCGCTCGTCCGTGTCATCCCCGACGTCGATCCGCTCGACCCGGCCGCGGTCGTCGCCGTGGCGCGTCGCCGGGCATCCGAGCTTGTCGTCGTCGGGCCCGAGGCACCGCTCGCGGCCGGCGTGGCCGACTGCCCTCCTGGAAGCCGGGTTCGCCGTCTTCGGGCCGACCGCCGCCGCCGCCCGGATCGAATCGAGCAAGGCGTTCTGCCACGAGGTCGCGGCGGCGGCCGGCGTGCGGATGGCACGCTCCGCGGCATTCACGGACCGGGCGGCGGCCGTCGCGTTCGCCCAGGAGGTCGCCACGGCCGGTCATGGCGTCGTGGTCAAGGCGGACGGGCTGGCGGCCGGCAAGGGCGTGACCGTCTGCGACTCAGCCATCGAGGCGGAACGGGCGATCGGCACCCTCGCCGGCTCGCATCCGGACGCGCCGGGCGGCGAAGCGTCGACCGCGTGGGTCGTGGTCGAGGAACGGCTGCACGGCCCCGAGGCGAGCGTCATCGCGGCCTGTGACGGTCGTACGGCGATCGCCTTCCCGATCGCGCGGGACCACAAGCGCCTGCTCGACGGCGACCGCGGCCCGAACACGGGCGGGATGGGCGCCTCGAGCCCGCTGACCGATCTCCCCGACGAGGCCGTCGGCGACCTCGTCGCCCGATTCCACCGGCCGATCCTGGCCGAGCTGGCGCGTCGCGGCACCCCGTTCCGTGGCGCCCTCTACGCCGGCCTGATCCTGACCGACGACGGGCCCGTGCTCCTCGAATGCAATGCCCGCTTTGGCGACCCCGAGACCCAGGTCGTCCTGCCCCGCCTGGCGGTCGCCCTGGGACCGGTGCTGCTGGCCGCCGCCCGTGGCGATCTTGCAGCTGCCCTGCCGGCCCCCATCGTGGCGAGCGGCCGGCTGCCGACGCTGCCCGGCGCCGCGGTCGGGATCGTGCTCGCCGCCGCGGGCTATCCGGACGCTCCGCGGCGTGGTGACGCGGATCGAGGGTCTCGCCGACGCGACGGCCGCGGGTGCCCTCGCCTTCCACGCCGGCACGACGATCGACCGCGACGGCACGGTCCGGACCGCGGGCGGCCGGGTCGTGACGATCGTCGGCCGCGGGACGGAGATCGAAGCGGCCCGCGCGGCCGCCAATGCCGCCGCGGACCTCGTCCGGGGCGATGGACTCCAGCGCCGGAGCGACATCGGCAGCCCGATCGCGGTCGAGGCACTCGCCCCGTGATCCCGCGCTACACGCTCCCGGAGATGGGCGCGGTCTGGTCCGACACGGCCCGCTTCGAGGCGATGCTCCGGGTCGAGCTCGCGGTGGCCCGCGCCCAGGCCGCGCGCGGGCAGGTCCCGCCCGCCGCGCTCGACGTCCTCGAGCAGCGCTCGCGCGTCGACGTCGAGCGCATCGCCGAGATCGAGCGGACGACCGATCACGACGTCATCGCCTTCGTCACCCAGGTGGCCGAGTCGGTCGGGCCGGAAGGTCGGTTCCTCCATCTCGGGCTCACGAGCAGCGACGTCGTCGACACCGGCCTGGCGCTCCAGCTCCGCGCCGCCGGAGAGCGCCTCCTCCTCGACATCGACCGCCTGCTGGCCGTCCTCGTGACCCGGGCACGTGCCGAGGCCGGGACGGTGATGATGGGCCGGACGCACTCGGTGCACGCCGAGCCGACGACGTTCGGACTCAAGCTCGCCGGCTGGGCGTTCGAGCTCGAGCGGGGCCGGGTCCGGCTCGCGGCTGCCGTCGACGAGATCGCGACCGGCAAGATCTCCGGGCCGGTCGGGACGTACAGCCACCTCGGGCCGGACATCGAGGCCGAGGTCCTTGCCGGGCTCGGGCTGCGCGCCGACCCGGTCAGCACGCAGATCGTCCAGCGCGACCGGCACGCGGCGTTCCTGGCCGCCATCGCCATCGTCGGCGGCTCGCTGGAGCGCTTCGCGACCGAGGTCCGCAACCTCCAGCACACCGAGATCGGCGAGGTCCAGGAGCCGTTCCGGACGGGGCAGAAGGGCTCGTCGGCGATGCCGCACAAGCGAAACCCGATCCTGGCCGAACGGATCGCCGGGCTCGCCCGGCTGCTGCGCGGGTACGCGCATACCGCGCTCGAGGACCAGCCGCTGTGGCACGAGCGCGACATCAGCCACTCGAGCGCCGAGCGGGTCATCCTGCCCGACGCGACGATCGTCCTCGACTACATGCTCGTCCGGATGACCGGCCTGGTCGACGGACTGCTCGTCCGCTCCGAACGGATGCGCGAGAACGTCGAGCGGGGACTGGGGCTGCACGCGTCCTCGCGGGTCCTCATCCAGCTGGTCGACGTGGGCGGGATGGCCCGTGACGACGCCTATGCCGTGGTCCAGCGGGCGGCCCTCCGCGCCGCCGACGAGCGTGCACCGCTCCGCGACCTGCTGGCCGTCGACCCGGCGGTCGCCCAGCGGCTGTCGCTGGCGCAGCTCGACGCGTGCTTCGACGAGGCCGCGTTCCTTCGCCACGTCCCCGAGGTGGTGGCCCGGCTCGACGGTATCCTCGAGCGGCTGGCGGCTCGATCCGATGCGCCAAGGGCGACGGCCGATGCTGGCTGAGTCCTACCTTCGCTCGGGCAAGGTCCGGGACCTGCACATGCTCAACGA
This sequence comes from uncultured Chloroflexia bacterium, assembly GCA_963842695.1. Lineage (GTDB taxonomy): Bacteria > Chloroflexota > Limnocylindria > Limnocylindrales > CSP1-4 > SPCO01. The sequence goes on along the minus strand of CAWJHK010000008.1, from coordinate 61,032 downwards.
TGGGCGGCTGCTGCTGATCGCGTCCGACCGGATCTCCGCCTTCGACGTCGTCCTTCCGACGACGATCCCGGACAAGGGTCGGGTGCTGACCGGGTTGTCACGATTCTGGTTCTCCGAGACGGCTGCCATCGTCCCGAACCACCTCCTCGACACCTCGCCTGAGGTGTTGACGGCGACGTTCGCGGATGAGATCCGCGCGGCCGGTCGCGACGTCCCCGACTTCGGGCCTCTCGACGATCTCCGCGGGCGGATCATGGTCTGCCGGCCGGCGTCGGTCGTGCCGATCGAAGCGGTCGTGCGCGGCTACCTGGCCGGCTCGGGCTGGAAGGAGTACCAGGCGACCGGGACGGTCTGCGGCATCCCCCTTCCGCCCGGCCTGCGCGAGAGCGACCGGCTGGCGGAACCGATCTTCACGCCGGCGACGAAGGCCGAGATGGGCGCGCACGACGAGAACATCGGCTTCGATCTGATGATCGAGCACGTCGCCGGCTGGCTTCCCGGCGGCGACCGTGCCGCGGCCGAGCGGCTCGCCGAGGCCATCCGCGACCGTGCCCTTCGGCTGTACGGGTTCGCATCGGCCGTCGCTGCCCGCCGCGGCATCCTCCTCGCCGACACGAAGTTCGAGTTCGGTCTTGCCGAGACTCGCCCAGGGGTGCCCGGGCCGTATCTGTTCGGCGATGGACCGACGGACCATGCCGACCATCTGATCCTGATCGACGAGATCCTGACGCCCGATTCGTCCCGGTTCTGGGACGCGGCCATGTACGAGCCCGGTCGACCGCAGGCGAGCTTCGACAAGCAGTACGTCCGCGACTGGCTCGAGGTCCAGCCCTGGGGCAAGACGGCGCCCGGTCCCGCGCTCCCCGACGACGTCGTCGCCGGGACGCGGGCCCGCTACGTGGAAGCCTTCGAGCGGATCACCGGCGCCGACTTCGACCGCTATCTCCGGGAGGACGTGATCGCCCCATGACGAGCTATCGATACGCGGTCAACGTCACGCCGAAGCCCGGCATCCTCGACCCGGCCGGCCGCGCCGTCGAGGGCAGCCTCGGCCACCTCGGCATCGACGGCGTCCACGACGTCCGGATCGGGCGGCGGGTCGAGCTGACCGTGGACGCCGACGACGAGACGGCTGCACGCTCGATCGCGGATCGCCTCGCCGCCGAGCTGCTGTCGAACCCGTTGATCGAGGTCTACACGATCGAAGCGCTCGGCGCGACGTCGTCGACAGTGAGCGCCGGAGCGGGGGAGCGCTGAGGTGGGCGTCCGGATCGGCGTCGTCGTCTTCCCGGGGAGCAACTGCGACCGCGACACGCTCCACGCTCTCGCCCGTGCCGGAGCCGACCCGGTCGCGTTGTGGCACGAGGACGCCACGCTCGACGGCGCCGCGGCGGTCGTCCTGCCCGGTGGGTTCGCCTACGGCGACTACGTCCGCGCCGGTGTCATCGCCCGGTTCAGCCCGGTGATGCGGGCGGTCGCCGCGTTTGCCGCGGAGGGTGGGCTCGTCGTCGGCATCTGCAACGGCTTCCAGGTCCTCGCCGAGGCCGGGCTCGTGCCGGGCGCGCTGCTCCGCAACGCCTCGCTCCGGTTCGCGGGCCAGGGCGTGACGATCGCCGCCGAACGGCTGGACACGCCGTTCACCCACGCGCTCGATGACCGCCGACCGCTCCGGATGCCCGTGGCGCACGGCGAAGGCCGCTACTACGCCGACGACGCGACGCTCGACGCGCTCGAGCGCGAGGGGCGCATCCTGTTCCGCTACGTCGACGGCGAAGGACGGCCGGCCGGGCCTGACGACCCGGCCAACCCCAACGGCTCGCTCCGGGCGATCGCCGGGGTGATGAACGCGCGCGGCAACGTCGCCGGGCTGATGCCGCACCCCGAGCGAGCCTCCGAGGCGATCCTGGGCTCCGACGACGGCTTCGGGATCATCCGGTCGATCGTCGAGAGCGCCGCTCGGGCGGCGGCGCAGCCGGCCACCGCCGAGGCGGGGACGCGGTGACCGTGGCCGAGCGTCCGGTCGAGCCCCTCCATCGCCGGCTGGGGGTGACCGACGACGAGCTCGATGCGATCCGCGACCGGCTGGGCGGACGTGAGCCGAACGACCTCGAGCTGGCGATGTTCAGCGTGATGTGGAGCGAGCACTGCTCGTACAAGAGTTCCCGGCCGCTGCTGCGGACCCTGCCCACGACGGGCGAAGGGGTTGTCGCCGGGCCGGGCGAGAACGCAGGCGTCATGTCGATCGGTGACGGGCTGGCCGTGGCGTTCAAGATCGAGTCGCACAACCATCCCTCGGCCGTCGAGCCATACCAGGGGGCTGCGACGGGTGTCGGTGGGATCCTTCGCGACATCTTCACGATGGGCGCCCGGCCGATCGCCGTGCTCGACGCCCTGCGCTTCGGCGATCCGGCCGACCCGCGGACTCGCCACCTGGTCGACGGGGTCGTGCGAGGGGTCGGCGGCTACGGCAACTGCGTCGGCGTGCCGACGGTCGGCGGCGAGCTCGTTTTCGACCCGAGCTATGCGGCCAACCCGCTCGTCAACGTGATGGCCATCGGCGTGCTTGAGGAGGCGCGGCTGACGCGTGCCTCGGCCCCCGGCCCCGGGAACCTCGTGGTCCTGTTCGGCTCGGCGACGGGACGGGACGGGATCGGCGGCGCGTCGGTCCTCGCGAGCGCGACCTTCACGGACGATGACCCGTCCAAGCGGCCGTCGGTCCAGGTAGGCGATCCGTTCGCCGAGAAGCTCCTGATCGAGGCCAGCCTGGAGCTCATCGAGCGCGGCCTCGTCGAGGGACTCCAGGACCTCGGGGCCGGCGGGATCACGTGCGCCACCTCGGAGACGGCGGACCGGGCGGGGACCGGGATCGTGCGTCGACCTCGATGCGATCCCGCGGCGGGAGCCCGGCCTGGAGCCGTTCGAGGTGATGATCTCGGAGTCCCAGGAGCGGATGTGCGCGGCCGTCCGCCCGGATCGCTGGCCGGACGTCCGCGAGGTCTGCGAGCGATGGGGCCTGCCGGTCGCCATCGTCGGCCGGGTCACGGACGATGGCGACATCGTGGTCGTGACGGGAGGTCTCGACGACGACGGCCGGAAAGCCGCCGACCGTGAGCTCGCCCGGGTCCCGGCCAGCGCCCTGACCAGCGACGCCATCGTCCACGATCGAGTGGCGGCCGGCCCGACCCATCGTCGTGGCGCCCCGGCCCCCGGTGCCCCGATCTCGCCCAGCGACCGACTGCCGGAGCGTGGCATGGACCCCGGCGCGGTGCTTGTCGCGCTGCTCGGGAGCGCTAACCTGTCGTCGCGCCACGCCGTCTATCACCAGTACGACTCGACGGTCGGCGCCGACACGGTGGCCGGGCCCGGTCGGGGAGCGGCGGTGCTGCGGATCAAGGGCACGACCAAGGCCCTCGTCGCCACCACGGACGGCAACCAGTCGGTCGGTGCCGTCGACCCGTGGCTCGGCGCCGCCCTCTCGGTGGCCGAGGCGACCCGCAACGTGTCGATCACGGGAGCCCGGCCGCTCGGCGTGACGAACTGCCTCAACTACGGCGACCCGACCCGCCCCGAGGTGTTCTGGCAGCTGACGGAAGGCGTCCGCGGCCTCGGCGATGCGTGCCGGGCGCTCGGCCTGCCGGTGACCGGCGGGAACGTGTCGCTCTACAACGAGTCCTCGTCTGGGGCGATCGCACCGACCCCGGAGATCGGCGTCGTCGGGCTGCTCGACGACGTGGCCACGGTGGTCGGACCGGCGTTCGCGGTCGACGGCGACGCGTGCGTGCTGGTCGGCGATGCCGTCCCGGGGCTGGCCGGCTCGGTCTACGCCGCGCTGGCCGGGGCGGCTCCCGAGGACGAGGCGCCGATGCTCGACCTGGCGCGCGAGGCGGCCGTGCAGGCGTTCATCCGCGAGGCGATCGCCCGCGGGCTCGTGGCCTCCGCGCAGGACGTCTCGGGTGGTGGGCTGGCCGTCGCGCTCGCCGAATCCGCGATGTGGGGCGGTCTCGGCGCATCGCTGCGCGTCCCGATCGGCCACTCCCCGGCGGTCGACCTCTTCGGCGAGGGTCCGTCGCGGATCGTCGTTTCGTGCCGCCCCCAATACGAGGCGGCGTTGATCCTGCTCGCCCGCCACCACGGTCTGCCGGTCGAGCCGCTGGGCACCGTCGGCGGTGGGCGCCTGGTGATCGAGCTGACCCTCGCGGGCGCCACCGGAGCCGCCGAGGAGCGCGGCAGCCGCGTCGCCGACACCCTCGACGTACCGATCGCCGAGCTGCGGCACGCCTGGGACCACGGCCTGTCGCGCGCCCTCGGCTGGGAGGGCTGACCGGATGTGCGGCGTCTTCGGGGTGGTGCTGCCGGCAGCCGAGCCGACCGAGGCGGCATCCATCGCGGCGCTCGGGCTGTTCGCGCTCCAGCATCGCGGCCAGGAGTCGGCCGGTCTGGCCGTGAGCGACGGCGACCAGTTGATGCTCTACAAGGACCTCGGCATGGTCAGCTCCGTGCTCGACGAGCGGCGGCTGCCGAGCCTGCGCGGCCGCCTGGCGATCGCGCACTGCCGCTATTCGACGACCGGCTCGACAGTCTGGGAGAACGCGCAGCCGACCTACCGGCTCGGCCCGGGCCGGGCGCTGGCCATCGGCCACAACGGCAACCTCATCAACACCCGCGACCTGCTCGGCCAGCTGCGTGGCGGTCGATCCAGGCTGCCTGCATCGACCGACACGGAGCTGCTGACCGCGCTCATCGCCGACGAGCCAGCGGGCGACATGGTCGAGGCGCTCCAGCGGGTCCTGCCGCGCGTCCGTGGCGCCTACAGCCTGGTCATCCTCGACGAGCGCCGGGTCATCGGCGTCCGGGATCCGTTCGGCTTCCGGCCGCTCGTGCTCGGCCGCCTGTCGCGACCCGCCGACGACGCCGGCGACGGCCTGTGGCTCGGCGACGACGCAAGCGCGGGCTGGTGCCTGTCATCAGAGACAGCCGCCCTCGACATCGTCGGCGCCGAGTACGTCCGCGACGTCCAGCCCGGCGAGATGGTCATCCTGGAGCCGGGCCAGCCCCCGCGATCCGTTCGGTTCGCGGACGCGACCCCAGCCCTGTGCGTGTTCGAGCTGATCTACTTCGCGCGGCCCGACTCGTACATGGAGGGCCGCAACCTGTACGAGGCGCGGCGTCGGATGGGCATGCAGCTCGCGCTCGAGCATCCGATCGACGCCGACCTCGTGATGCCGGTCCCCGACACGGGGGCGCCGGCGGCCGCCGGGTTCGCCGAGGCGTCAGGGCTGCCCTACCGCGAGGGGATGTATCGCAATCGCTATGCCGGGCGGACGTTCATCCAGCCCTCGGCCGGGCTCCGCCATCGAGGCGTGACGGTCAAGCTCAACCCGCTTCGTGAGGTCGTCGCCGGCAAGCGGCTGATCGTGGTCGACGATTCGATCGTGCGCGGGACGACGACCAAGCGGATCGTGGAGCTGCTCCGCAAGGCAGGCGCGACAGACGTCCACGTCCGGATCAGCGCCCCACCGATCTACCACCCGTGCTTCTACGGCATCGACACGCAGATCGAGACCGAGCTCATCGCGTCGACCCATACCGAGCCAGAGATCCAGTCGTTCATCGGTGCCGACACGCTCGGCTACCTATCGATCCGCGGCGTCCTCGCCGCCCTCGACCTGCCGTACGAGCGGTTCTGCTTCGCCTGCTTCGATGGGCATTATCCGGATCCGGTCCCGTACGACGCCGCGAGCCGCAAGTTCATGCTCGAGGAGCCGGTGACGGCCGATGCCTGACCGGGCTTGCCGCCGGTGACGGCGCCGGGGTCGAAGGGCAGCGCCGGTCGGGCCGCGTACGTGGCGCGCCGGGGTCGACGTCGCGGCCGGCGACCGGGCCGTCGAGCTGATGCGCGAGCACGTGGCCTCCACGCGTCGACCCGAGGTCGTCGGCGGGCTCGGTGGCTTCGGCGGCGCGATCGGCATCCCGGCCGGCTACCGGGAGCCGATCCTCGTCGCCTCCACGGACGGGGCCGGGACGAAGACCGCGATCGCCGCGGCGCTCGATCGCTTCGATACGATCGGGATCGACCTCGTGGCGATGTGCGTCAACGACGTCGTCTGCTGCGGCGCCGAGCCCCTCGCATTCCTCGACTACCTCGCCGTCGGGCACGTGGTCCCCGAATGGGTCGCCGAGCTGGTCGGGTCCGTCGCGGCCGGCTGTCGCGAAGCCGGATGTGCGTTGATCGGCGGCGAGACGGCCGAGCACCCGGGGCTGCTGGAGCCGACCGAGTTCGACGTGTCCGGTTGCGCGATCGGCGTCGTCGAGCGGGCGGACGTCATCGACGGCTCGGCGGTCGTCGCCGGCGACGTCATCGTCGGGCTGGCCGCGTCCGGGCTCCACTCGAACGGGTTCTCGCTGGTCCGGGCGCTCCTCGCGCAGTGGGAGCTCGACCTCAACGAGCCGTACCAGGTCCGGCTGCGCCGATCGGTCGGGGATGCGGAGGCCGACGCCGCCGTGGCGGCCGCACCGAACGAGGCGATGGCCACCGTCGGCGAGGTCCTGTTGACCCCGACATCGATCTACGCCCGCGCCGTGCTGGCGGCCCGCGCCGCGGTCCGGGCGGCAGGCCACGACATCCATGCGATCGCGCATATCACGGGTGGCGGGCTGCCCGGCAACGTGCCGCGCGTCCTGCCGGAGAGGCTGGCCGCGCGGCTCGACCCCGCGCGCTGGCGGATGCCGTCGGTGATGCGCCTGTTCGGGGCGCTCGGCGGGCTCGACGACGAGGAGCTCCGGGCGACCTTCAACGGCGGTCTCGGCATGGTCGTCGTGGTCCCGGCCGCGGCTGCGGCGACGGTGATCGGCGTCGCCCGAGAGCACGGGATCGAGGCGATGCTCGTCGGCGAGGTGGTCGAGACCGACGCGAGCGGCGCCCGGTATGTCGAGGGAGCGCTGGAGACCGTCGGGTGACGGCGCCCGAGCGCTGGCCCGAAGACGGCCCGGGAGCCCCCGGATGAGCGACGCTGGAAGGATCGCGGTCGGCGTCTCTGGGGCGGGCTCGAACCTCCAGGCACTGGCGGGCGCCGCGTTGCGTGGCGAGCTCGGCGGGACGATCGCCCTCGTCTTCGCCGATCGCCCGTGCGCCGCGCTCGATTGGGCCGGCGAGCAGGGCTTCGACACGGCGCTCGTCCCGGGCGGCGACGACGGGACGCTGGCCGAGGCGCTGCGGGCCGCTACCGTCGACCTGGTCGTGCTGGCGGGCTACATGCGGATCGTGGGTCCGGCGGTCCTCGCGGCGTACCCGGGACGGATCCTCAACACGCATCCGTCGCTTCTGCCGGCGTTCGCCGGTGCCCACGCGGTCGAGGACGCGCTGGCCCACGGCGCGCGCGTCACGGGCTGCACCGTGCACCTCGTTGACGAGACGCTCGACGGTGGCCCGATCGTCGCCCAGGAGGCGGTCGCGATCGTCGAGGGCGAGGATGCGCCGGCGCTGCACGACCGGATCCGGGCGGTCGAGCACCGGCTGTTGCCGCGGGCCGTGGCGCTGGTGCTGGCCGGGGCAGTGTCGGTCGAGCCAGGTGGACGCCGGGTCACGGTCGATGCCGCCGTGGCGGACCGGGCCGTGCCGGTGCCCCGGCGGGCGCTCGTGTCGGTCTCGGACAAGACGGGCCTCGAGGCGTTCGCCGCGGGTCTCGTGACGGCCGGCTTCGAGCTGGTGTCGACCGGCGGCACGGCCCGCGCCCTGCGCGATGCGGGTCTTCCGGTGACCGATGTGGCCGCCGTGACCGGGTTCCCCGAGATGCTCGACGGGCGGATCAAGACGCTCCACCCGAGAGTGCACGGCGGGATCCTCGCCGATCGGCGCCGGGTCGACCACCGACATGCCCTGGTGGCCGCCGCGATCGCCCCGTTCGAGCTCGTCGTGGTGAACCTGTACCCGTTCGAAGCCGCCGCGCGTCGGCCGGGCGTGTCGCTCGACGAGCTGGTCGAGGAGATCGACATCGGCGGCCCGTCGATGGTCCGCGCGGCCGCCAAGAACCACGCCAGCGTTGCCATCGTCACGTCGCCGGCTCGCTACGACGACGTCCTGGCAGCCATCCGCGAGGGGGGGAGCGTGGGCGAAGGGCTGCGCGCCGCCCTGGCGGTCGAGGCCTTCCGGCACACGGCCGCCTACGACGCGCGGATCGCCGAGGTCCTGCCATCACGGATGGCCGAGGCAGGCGTGCCGCTCTCGGCCGACCCTGGGCTGCCGGGCGCGGACGACCCGTATCCGCCGAGCCTGACCGTCACGCTCGAGAAGGTCGAGACGCTCCGCTATGGCGAGAACCCACACCAGCCCGCGGCACGCTACCGGCGACCGGGCGCCACGCTGGTCGATGGGCCCTTCGCCGCCGGCGAACCGCCGCTCCAGGGCAAGGCCCTGTCGTACAACAACGTGCTCGATGCCGCCGCTGCGGCCGCGCTCGGTCGGGCGTTGCGTGGCCCGGCCTGCGTCATCGTCAAGCACACGAACCCATGCGGAGCGGCCGAGCGGGACACGCCCCTGGAGGCGTGGCAGGCGGCGCTGGCCGGTGACCCGGTCTCGGCCTTCGGGGGCGTCGTGGCGCTCACCCGGCCGGTCGACGCAGCGGTCGCCGAGGCGCTCGCATCGATCTTCCTCGAGGTCGTGGTCGCCCCCGGCTTCGACGCCGCCGCGCTGGCGACGCTGGCCGCGAAGCCGAACCTGCGCCTGCTCGTCGACCCGCGCCTCGGCGCCGACGCATCCTCGACGGCGCCCGATCCGCTCGGCTCGATCCGCACGGCCGGCGGCGCGGTGCTCGTGACCGCCCCGGATGTCGCGCCCGACGACCCGGCCGCCTGGGCCGTCGCCAGCCATCGCCCGCCCACGGCATCCGAGCAGCGCGACCTCGACCTGGCGTGGCGGCTCGTCCGCGGCGTGACGTCGAACGCGATCGTGCTCGTCCGCGACGGCCGGTTGATCGGGATGGGCTCCGGCCAGACCTCGAGGGTCGATGCCGCCCGTGGCGCGGTGGACAAGGCGCGCGCCTATGCCGGGGAGGACGACCTGCGCGGCGCGGCCTGTGCGTCCGACGCGTTCTATCCGTTCGCGGACGCGGTCGAGGTCTGCCTCGAGGCGGGTGTTTCGGCCTTCGTCCAGCCCGGCGGCTCGATGCGCGATGCCGAGGTCGTGGCGGCCGTCGACGCCGCCGGCGCCACCATGCTCATCACCGGGATCCGCCACTTCCGCCACTGAGCGCCAAATCCGCCGCGCTCGACGATGCGCCGCCGGTCTGACCGGGCGTCACCGCGCGCGGATCGCCTGGCCCAGAAGCACCATCTCGACCAGCGTGGCGGTGTCGACGCTGATCGTCCCGTCGTTCGTGATCGAATCGAGGCGTGCGTAGGCGGCCGCCAGGTCGCCGTCGTCCACCTGTCGGTCCATGGCGATCACGTCGGCTTCGGCGAGGACCGGCGCCAGGCGCTCGACGAGCGCGCGGAGCCGGGGCGCGATCTCGCCTGGCTCGATGGGGTCGATGCGGAAGGTCCGGTCGTCGGTCGGCATCAGGCGTATCTTGGCGGCTCGAAGCGAACGACGGGGACAGGAAGAGGAGGTCGGACGATGGCGGATTTCCTTGCGGTCACCTTCGACGGCGCGGATGACGCCGAAGCCGCGCTGCGCACCATCCGCTCGATCGAGAGCGCCGGCCGTATCAAGCTCGAGGACACCGCCGTCGTGCGCAAGGACGCCGACGGCAAGGTCACGATCCACAACGAGGCGTCGAGCAGCACGGAGACCGGGGCGGTCATCGGCGCCGTCCTCGGTGGGCTGCTCGTCGTCGTCTTCCCGGTGGGGATCGTCGTCGGTGCGGTGGCCGGCGGCCTGGTCGGCCGGTCGGCGGCGGGTGGCGTCGACGGGGGCTTCGTCAAGGAGGTCGGCGAGGACCTGCCGGACGGCGGCTCCGCTCTCTTCCTCCAGATCAAGAGCGGGGCGGACGTGCTCGTCGGCGCCCTGAGCCAGTACAAGGGGCGGGTCCGCCAGACCTCGCTCGACGATGACGTGGAGTCCGCGCTGGACGAGTCGCTCCGCTGACCTTCGACCCAGCCGCCGCGGGACGGTCCGCCTGAGTCGCTGCGCCGGGACCGCCGTCGTCAGTCGGCGACGCCCGGCCGGACGATCCCGGTCTCGTAGGCCAGCACGACGGCCTGGACGCGATCGCGGAGGTCGAGCTTGTCCAGGACGTGCGCTACGTGGGTCTTGGCGGTGTGCTCGCTGACGACGAGGGCGGCGGCGATCTCGGCGTTCGAGAGACCCCTCGCGAGCAATCGCAGGACCTCGGCCTCGCGCGGCGTCAGGAGCTCGAGCTCGGGCATGGCGACGGTCGGGTCCGGTGTCGTGGCAAATCGTTCGATGAGCCGCCGGGTGATCGACGGAGCGATGATCGAGCCGCCGTCGGCTGCGACGCGGATCGCGGCGATCAGCTCGCGCTCCGGCACGTCCTTGAGCAGGAAGCCCCCGGCGCCCGCGCGCAAGGCCTCGAACACGTACTCGTCGAGGTCGAATGTCGTCAGGACGATCACGCGCGGATGACCGGGTCGCTGGACGACCCGCCGTGTCGCCGCCAGCCCATCGAGGTTCGGCATGCGAACGTCCATGAGCAGGACGTCGGCCGGCACGCGACGGGCGGCTTCGATCGCCTCCTTGCCGTCGCACGCCTCCGCCACCACCGTGATGTCCGGCTCGGCGCCGATGATCATCCGAAGCCCCGTCCGGACGAGCCGCTCGTCGTCGGCCAGGATGACCCGGATGGTCATGGCCGGCCGGGCTGCAGCGGCAGATCGGCCCGGACCAGGAAGCCGCCGCCCGGTCGCGGTCCGGTCTCGAGCCGCCCCTCGAAGCGAGACACCCGCTCGCGCATCCCGTCGAGCCCGTGACCGCGTCCGACCGGCCCAGTACCGGCGCCCGTGTCGCCGATCTCGAGCGACAGCCGGTCGCGGTCGTAGCGGATGACGACGTTGGCGGTCGCCGGCCCGGCGTGGGCGAGGGCGTTGGTCAGCGCCTCCTGGACGATGCGGTACGCGGTGGCGTCCATGCCCGGTGGCAGGCTGACCGGGACACCCTCGATCGACACGTCGACCGGCAATCCTGCCTCCCGGACGCGCGCGACGAGCGGTTCGAGGTGGCGCAGGCTCGGCGGCGGTGCCAGCGCGGCGGCCTCGCCGGGATCGCGCAGGACGTCGACGAGCGTTCGCATCTCGGCGAGGGCCTCGGTCCCGGTGGCTTCGATGGCGTCGAGTGCCTCGCGCGCGGCGTCGGGATCGGTGGCGATCACGCGCCGTGCCCCACGGGCCTGCAGGATGATGATGCCCATCGAATGGGCGACCGCGTCGTGCAGGTCGCGTGCGATGCGTGTCCGGACGTCGGCCGCCGCCTGGTTGGCCTGTTCCACCCGAACGCGATCGAGGGCGATCTCGCGCTCGCGTTCGCGTCCGAATGGACAGCCCGGCGAGCCAGGGCGTGGCGAGGACGAGGGCGGGCACGGCCAGGTCGTTGAGCTCCTGGTCGGGTCCCAGGTCACGCGCTGCCGCGATCACGATGAGGACTGCGATCCCGACGGCGCCGATGGCGGCGTCCCGGCCCGTCGTGTTCTCCCCGACCGAATAGCGACGCGACCACGATGGCGAGGACGACGGGAAGCGGGGCATCCATCGGCGCGGTCGTCGCCGCGAGCTCGGTCGCGATCGCGAGGCCAAGGACGACCAGGGGGAGCCGCCGCCGCCAGGCGAGGCCGATGGCGAGCGCGATGGCGAGCGCCGTCGCGAGCACGTCGCCCGGTTCGAGTCCACCGGCGGCGTCGTCCGTGGGTGATGACAGAGTCAGCACGAACCCGAGGCCGACGGCCGCGGCGAGCGCGATCGCCAGCAGGCCATCGCCGGAGCGCCGGAGCGTGGCAGCGACGTCCACGGCCGAAGGCTACCGCCACGGCGGTCGCGTCGCCTCACCCGCAAGGGTGATTCGGACGAGGTCTCTGGTCGCCCGGTCCGACGATCCCGAATCACCCGACGGGCTGACGACACGCCGCTCGAGTGGCACTAGCGTTGCGACATCGACTCGCCACGAGGAGTCCGCGATGCGTTCCCTCCACACCCGACGGGCCAGCCCCGTCATGGCCGTCGCCATCGCCCTGGTCGTGACCGGTTGCGCAACGGACAACGGGACGCCCAATCCGGCAAGCGCGGCGGCACGGACCGGAGCGTCCGGCGGCCGCGTCGCCTTCGGCGGCGACGCCGGTCACCTCGGCTTCCATGGCCACGACGACTGGCGCCCCGTCAGCGAGCCCGGCCGCGGCAGTGCCGGACCGGAACCCGGCCAGGATGGATGCCGCGGTCACCTACCAGCCTGCGATCGATCCGGCCGACTTCGTCGAGGCCGTCGACAACCCGTACTGGCCGCTCGTCCCGGGGACCAGGTTCGTGTTCAAGAGCGCCGACGAGCGGACCGAGGTCGACCGTGACCCCCGACCGGCGGACGGTGATGGGCGTCTCGACCGTCGTCGTGCACGACCAGGTCTTCTCGGGCAAGGACCTGTCCGAGGACACCTTCGACTGGTATGCCCAGGATCGAGCGGGGAACGTGTGGTACTTCGGCGAGGCGACCCTGTCGTACGAAGACAACCCCGCCGGCGACCCCACTGGCTCGTGGGAGGCCGGCGTGAACGGCGCTCAGCCCGGTGTGGTGATGCTCGCCCAGCCGATGGGCGGCGACGTCTATCGCCAGGAGTTCTCCGCGGGAGAGGCGGAGGATCTCGCCCTCGTCCGTCACGGTGGCGCGAAGCTCAAGGTCCCCGCCGGCTCGTACGGGGACGTCCTGGTGATCGAGGAATGGACCCCGCTCGAGCCCGATGTGATCGAGCTCAAGTTCTACGCTCGCGGCGTGGGCGTCATCCAGGAGAAGGGGATCCTCGGCAGCGACGAGGTCGTGCAGCTGACCAGGATCGTGCCGCCCGGCGGATGACATGGCGAGTGCCGACCGCGGGGAGAGGTGCCGCTGCTACCATCGGTCTCCCATGGACAGCAGGACGGTGGAGCCGTTTTCGGAGGACCGCGCCCCGCGCCTGTCGGTGGTGATCCCCGCGTGGAACGCAGCGGCCTCGATCGAACGTTCGGTGCGGTCGGTGCTCGCCGAGCGCACGATCTCCCTCGAGTGCGTGGTGATCGACGACGGCTCGGCGGATGCCACGTCGGAGGTCGTCGAGCGGCTGCGTGCCGAGGACCCGCGGGTCGTCTCGATCCGCCTCCCGACCAATGGAGGCGTATCGAACGCTCGCAACGTCGGCGTCGCGGCCGCTCGCGGCGAATGGCTGGCGTTCCACGATGCGGACGATCGGATGCTGCCCGGCGGCATCGCGGCCCTGATGTCCCCGACGGCCGACCCCGCCGTCCGGGCCGTCATCGGCCAGCGCATCTGGACGGACGGCCGGCGGACGTGGATCTCGAAGCGGTACGACATCCCGGACATCCGGACGCCCGGACGGACCTCCATCCTCGCGCGTCCAGGATTGCTCTTCTACGTGTCGGCCACCGGCAAGGCCTTCCACCGATCGCTGATCGACGGGCTCACGTTCGCCGGCCGGGTGCTCGGTGACCAGCCCTGGACGATCCGGGCGCTCCTTCGCGCGGGCGACGGCATCGAGGTCATCGGCGACACGGTGTTCGAGTGGTGGCGGCCGGCCGGCGATGACCCGCCGGCCGGGATCACGGCGACGGCGCGAGCCTCGGCGCGAGGATCGGCGGAGATCGCCCGGGTCGCCAAGGTCGCGTTCGGCGAGGTCGCCGACGAGGCCGATGTCGCGGTCGACGATCCGGGGGCACGCGCCGCGTTCAAGCTCGCGTATTTCGACCGCCTTGTGCGCTCCGACCTGAGCGGCCAGGTCGCCGGCGCAGCCCGGCGTCGAGACCCGGAGATGCCGGCGCTGTTCGACTCGATCGCGGCCTTCCTCCGGTCCGTGCCCCCGTCGGTCGTGGCCGCCGGCGGCCCGGCGCTCGCGGTCATGCTCCGCGTGCCACCGTTCTACTGGCTGATCCTGGGTCGGTCAGCGCGGTCGGCCTACTGGGGGATGGTCGACGTCCTCGTCGAGGCCGATCCGAGGCTCCTTCGGCGCCTCCCGATGTCGACGGTCATCAGGCCGGCATTCTCGGTGGCCGCCGGCCGCGGCCAGGTCGGCCGTGGCGTGGCCACAGCGTACCTGTCGCTGGTCAGCATCCCGCTCATGATCGTCGACAGACGCCGTCAGTCCTGACCGACGACCGTCTCCGGGCCATGTGGTCACCTCGTCCACTCCTACAATCGAGGCCATCCGCACCACGCGATCGGGAGGCACGTGTTCGCAGCCACGGTTCGCCGTCACGGTTGGATCGAGCAGGTCGCATGCCGTCGCTGACGTCCCGCCTCCGGAAGCCCGTTCGCCGCCGTCTCGGACGGATCAAGCGATCCCTGGTCGGGGCACCCGAGGCGACGCCCCGGCTCCAGGTGCGTCGCGACTTCATCTTCCGGTCAGCTGACCCGGCGGGGACCATCCTGGAAGTGGGACCCGCACACAACCCGATCCTGCCCAGGCGCGATGGGTTCCGCACCAGGAACGTCGACTACCTCGATCGCGACGGCCTCGTCGAGAAGTACCGCGCGTTCACGCAGTACTCGCCCGACGACATCGAGGAAGTCGACTACGTCGTCGGGGCCGGCAGCTCGATGGCGGAGGTGATCCCGGAGCGGTTCGACCTCGTCCTCGCCTCACACGTCCTGGAGCACAGCATCTCCCTCATCGACTTCGTCAACGACTGTTCGAGGCTGCTCGCGCGCGGCGGCGTGCTGTCGCTGGTCGTTCCGGATCACCGCTACTGCTTCGACCGGTTTCGCGAGCGCTCGTCGATCGGACGCGTCATCGATGCGTCAATCAACGGCCCGGCCGTCCACACCGTCGGGACCGTCACCGAGCATTCGCTCTTCCGGGTGACCCATCGCGGCAGGACGTCGTGGCCCGCCGGACATGCGGGCGACTATCGATTCGTGAACGATCTCGACGACGTCACGGAGCACGCCGCCCGGGCGCGAGGCGACACCTACATGGATGTCCACAACTGGGTGTTCTCGCCGAACCACCTCCGCCTGCTCCTCCACGACCTTGCCTCCCTCGGCCTGATCGAGGTCCGGGAGGCGGCCTTCCAGGACACGATCGGCCACGAGTTCTTCCTGAACCTGACGGGCGATGGCCCGGGAAGCGGTCTGACCCGTGAGGAGCTCGTGATGCGGGCGGACGCGGAGCAGCGCACGATGGATGTCCCCGCCTTCGCGCCCGCGACCGACGTGTCTCGCGGCCCGACTGCCGACGTCGTCCAGGCCATCGATCCGGCGGAGGATCACGGGTGAAGCTGGTCGTCACGGTCATGGTGCGCGACGAGGTTGACATCATCGCCGCGTGGGTCGAGCACCACGTGGCGCAGGGCACCGACCTGATCATCGCGACGGACAACGGCTCAGTCGACGGCACCACGGAGATCCTGCAGCAGTACGCCGACCGTGGCGTTCTCGAGCTCCACCATGACCCGGTGTTCCGAAAGCAGCAGCATGCCGTCGTGACCGGCATGGCACGACGGGCCTACACCGAGCACGAGGCGGACTGGGTCATCAACGCGGACGCGGACGAGTTCTGGGTCCCGTGCGACCGGAGCCTCACGCTGCACACGGCGCTCGAGGCGATCCCGTTGTCGCTCAACGCGTTCACGGTTCCCGTCACGAACCTGGTCGGGCCGCCGGCGATGCGGGGATCCGGCATCGACCGCCTGGTCTGGCGCGATCGCCGAACCCCCGAGGAGCTCCAGGCCGTCGGGATCTTCGCGCAGCCGACGGACGACGCCGTTCACCGCGGCGATCCGGACGTCAAGATCGCCCAGGGCAATCATTTCGTTTCGCTGAAGAGCACCGGCCAGCCCGATGACGCCCATGCCCTCGAGGTCCTGCACCTGCCGTGGCGGTCGTGGCTGCAATTCGAGCAGAAGGTCATCAGCGCGGGACGGGCGTACGAGGCGAACCCCACGCTTCGACCCAGCAGGAACCACCACGGCATGGCCGATTACCGGCGCCATCTCGCCGGACGACTGACCTACGCGTTCCTTGTCCGGCAACCGCAGGACCGCGTCCTCGCCGCCGGCGACGCTGGCGCTTCCTTCGTGTTCGACCCGTGGCTGCGGGACCATCTCCACGGTCTCGTCGACCGGGCGCTCCTGCCCGACCTGTTGCGCCAGTGCCTGGACAGCACGGCGGACGAGCCGATCGACCCCGCCGAGCACGAGCGGGGGGCGACCCTCGGCGGCCTCTTCATCGCCCTGGAGCGGGAACGGGACGACGCCCTGCGGTCGAGCGTCGCCGCCGCAAAGCCTCCGCGCTTGGCGGAGGACTGGCGACGGGTCCTCCGGCGAACCGCCGGCACGCTCAGGCGACGGCTCCGACGCGCGATCCGGAGGCGCTGAAGAAGGGTCGCGAACGCCGACCCGGAAGGCCCCGGTCAGGCTCCGGCAGGAACCGGTCAGGAGGCGACGGCCGTGCGGTCGACGACGGCCGGCCGCGCCTGCGCGAGCGGCTCGGCGACATCGCACAACGCCCGCGCGCGAAGGTCGAAGGTGTGCCGCTCGAGCACGACGGAGCGGCCACGGGCGGCCAGGCGGCGGCGCTCGTCCGGATCGTCGAGATAGCGGGCGATGAGCGGTTCGAGCTCGGCTCGCTCGCGGTACGTCGGGACCGAGCCCTCGAACTCGGCTTCGATGCCGTCGACCGGGTCGGAGATGACGAGCGCCCCGCAGGCGAGGGCGTCGTAGATGCGGTTGGAGATGAACCCCTCGGTCCGCATGTCGTCCCAGTGGTCGTTGAGCACGATGTCGGCGGCGCTGTAGTAGCGGGGCAGCTCGGCGTTGGGGATGAGCTCGCCCTTCACGTGGCGTGGGTCGACCAGGTCCGGCGTCCAGTACCGACCGTAGATCGCGAGATCGTGCGTCGTGCCCGTCAGGTCGTCGACGATGCGCCGACGGATCTTGTGCGAGTTGGCCACGAACAAGAGCTCGTGATGCGGACCGCCCGGCTCCGGCCGGAACCGCTCCGGATCGGTCGCCTGGTGGAGGGCGTGACCGGCACGGCCACACGCCCGGCCATGCGCTCGGCGAACCGGTCCGAGGCCACGAAGACATGGTCGTAGCGCTCGTACAGCTCGGGCGTGGCGAGGTCGGGATGGCTGATCTGCCACAGGATGTTGACCTGGCCGCGATGGGTCGGCGCCTCCTTCAACCCGAACAGGTGGACGGCGACGTCATCGCGCGCGGCCGTCGGCGATGCCCAGTCGGGAAGGAAGTGGATCCGCGTCGGGTGACCGGCGCGCTCGAGGGACCGCTGGAGACCGCGGGCGAAGTGGTAGTCGCCCCACCGATCGACGGCGTCCCAGCTCGGCACGCCGATCCGCAAGCCGTACCTCGTCGCCGATGCCCAGTCGACGAGCGCTTCGCGGATCGACCTGCGCCTGCCCTCGGCACGGGCCGCCGCTTGCCGCTCCGGCCGTCCGTCTGCGACCGGCATGCGGCGCGCCACCTTCGCGCTCCGCGCTCGGACGATCTCCGCGGCGCCGTCGTTCGCGGCGAAGACCAGGTCGAACTCGTCGAACCAGGCGCGATCGATCCAGCGCTCGGGCTGGTCGTCGAGCCACGCGATCGTCACGAGCCGCCTCGCAGCCGCCGCACGTCGAACGCCGCGTGCAGGACGACGATCGCCTCGACCGACGGATCGGGGTCATCCCATCCGTCGCCCTTCGACGCGAGGTAGCTGACGCGCCAGCCGAACGCCTCGAGCGCCTGCCGAGGTGCCGGCCCGTGGACCGATCGCCCGAGCCGGCCCGGGCGTCGTCGGCATCGACCGTGACGGCGACGTGGAACGGATCGCTCGAGAAACGCCCGCCGCCGTCAAGGGCATCGAGCGTCGCGTCGCGGTACAGGCGCGGCCCCCAGCGATGGATGAACGTGTCGCGGTTGGCGGCGACCCGTGCCTTGTAGCGGGCCTGATCCGCGACCCGCGTCGCCGATTCGTGATGCCACATCGCTGCCCGGCCGTCGTACACGAGCCGGCCGCCGGCCGCCCGGAGCCTGAGGCACAGGTCGACATCCTCGGCGCCGTAGTCGTATTCGGGCGAGAAGCCGCCGACCTCCCGGAACGCGTCGACCCGGACGAGCAGGCACGCGGCGGTCAGGGCCGGCCGCTGCTCGACATCGCGAGACCCACGACGCCAGGGGGTTCTCGCCGGCGCCCATCACCCGCGCGATCGGGACCGCCGTGCGCTTCGATCGAAGGCGACGCCGGCGTGCTGGACCGTCAGGTCGGCGTGGTTCGCGCCCGCCCGCACGCCGCCGCGATGCCTGGGGTAGATGAGGCGGGCGCCGACGGCGACTGCCTCCGTGGTGTCCATCGTCTCGACCAGGTACCCGAGCCAGTCGTCGGTGATCGGATCGACGTCGTTGTTGAGGAAGCAGACCAGCTCGCCCGCGGCGATCGCGACCGCCTGTCCGTTCGCCTCGGAGAAGGAGCGGTTCGTCGTCGTTCCGGATGACGTGGATCGGGAAAGGGAGCTCGAAGCGACTCCGCGAGCTCGGGTGATCCATCGGTCGAGCCGTTGTCGACGACGATGATCTCGATGTCGCGGTAGGCCGTCGATGCGATGGCCCGCCAGGCATCGCTGCGAGATGCTCCCGCCCGTCGCGGTTGAGGATCACGATCGAGACCAGCGGGCCATCGACGACTAACGTCCCCGGCAGGCTCGCTCAGCAGCGCCGCGACCATGGCCTCCTCGGCCTGCGGCGTGGCTCGCAGGCTGCGCTGGCGGGCCTGATCCTTGATCCCACGACGAACCGACCGCACGCGTCGACGGACGGAGCCGCCGATCCGGCGAACGGTCCGGTAGACCTGGCGGGCCTCGTCACCGGCGGCGATCGCCACCATGACGCTGCGCCGTCGCCTCAGCGCCCGCAGCTCCGCGCGGACGCGATCGAGCTCGGCGGCGTTCGAGCGGCGAGTCTCCGCCGTCACGTTCAGGAGGGTGCGGCTGTCTGCCAGCTCTCGTTCCAGCCGCGCGACGGTGGCTTCGAGCGTCTCGATCCGCTCGGCTTCTGCCATCCGCTCGACTCTAGCAGAAGGCCGTTCCGGTCGACTCGACCGGTAGCGACCCGGCGGGATCGAGAGAGCGGCTGTCGCTGCTACCATCGGCGTCCCATGTCCGACCGCCGGCGCTTCTACCTGACCACGTCGATCGCGTACGCCAACAACCGGCCCGGCCTGCACACGCTGTACGAGGTCATCGGCGCCGACGCCATCGCGCGCTGGCACCGGATGCTCGGCGACGACACGCCGCTTCCTGACCGGCACCGACGAGCACTCGATCAACATCGCCCAGGCGGCCGTCGACGAGGGCCGGCCGACGCGCGAGTTCGTCGACGAGAAGGTCGTGCTGTTCAAGTCGGCCGAGGCGGAGCTGGGCATCACGCCGGACCGCTTCATCCGCACCACCGACCCCGACCACGTCCGGGCCGCGCAGGAGATGGTCCGCCGGGCCCATGCCAACGGCGACATCTACCTCGGCACGTACGAGGGCTGGTACTGCCCGAACGAGGGCTTCCGCAACGCGACCGACGTCATCGAGACGGCCCGCGGGACGATCTGCCCGAACCATCCCGACGTGCCGCTCCAGTGGCTGACCGAGCGCAACTGGTTCTTCCGCCTGTCGGCCTACCAGGAGCGGCTCGAGCGGCACTTCGCCGACCACCCGGACTTCGTCCAGCCCGACTACCGGCGCAACGAGATGCTCGGCTTCATCCGCGGTGGCCTCGAGGACTTCTCGATCAGCCGCGAGCGGACGCCCGGCGACTGGGGCATCCCGTTCCCGATCGCCGAGAACGGCGAGTCGGCCCAGCGCGAGGACGGCTCGTGGGACCCGGAGGCGGGCAAGATCTACGTCTGGTACGACGCCCTGATCAACTACATCACCGGCGCCGGCTTCCCCGACGACCCCGCGTCCGTCGAGCGCTGGTGGCCGGCCGACCTGCACATCATCGGCAAGGACATCGTCCGCTTCCACTCGATCTTCTGGCCGGCGATGCTGTGGAGCGCCGGCCTCGAAGCGCCCCGCCAGGTGTGGGTCCACGGCTTCCTGATCGCGGCGGGCGGCGAGCGGATGAGCAAGAGCCGCGGCAACTTCCTCGACCCGGTCGACTTCGTCGCGGCGTTCGGCTCGGACGGCGCGCGCTACGCCGTCCTGCGCGAGGTCCCGTTCGATCGCGACGCCGAGGTCACCTGGGACTCATTCGTGCGCCGCTACAACGCCGACCTCGCCAACGACTTCGGGAACCTCGTCAACCGCACGGTGTCGATGACCAACCGCTATCTCGACGGGGAGCGGCCGGCTCCGCGGGCCGCGAGCGACTCGCCGCTCGGGACGCGGTGGGCCGACACGTTGGGAACGTACGCCGATCGGCTCGACGCGCACCTCCTCCACGACGCGCTGGCCGAGCTGTGGAGCTTCGTCGGCGACGCCAACAAGACGGTCGACGCGGAGCAGCCGTGGACGCTGGCCAAGGCGGCGAAGGCGGGCGACGCGACTGGCCGAGACGCAGCTGCGCGACGTCCTCGGCGACCTGATCGAGGCGTGCCGCC
This sequence comes from uncultured Chloroflexia bacterium, assembly GCA_963842695.1. GTDB lineage: Bacteria > Chloroflexota > Limnocylindria > Limnocylindrales > CSP1-4 > SPCO01. The sequence continues at coordinate 40,307 of CAWJHK010000008.1, read as the reverse complement.
TGGTCGGCCTCGCGGCCGCGCCGTTCCTGCCGGCGACCGCGCCGCGCCTGCTGGCCCAGCTCGGCCACGGCTACCCGTACGAGGCCGACGGGAACGGTGGGCCTGCGCTGCTCGACGAGCTCCGCTGGGCCGCCCACGCCGCCGAACGCCGGACGTGTCGGCGCTGCCGAGCCGCTCTTCCCGCGGCTCGATGTCGAGACCGAGGCTCGCTGAGCGTCGTCCAGATCGACGGGCCCGCGCCGGCGAGCCTAGGATGCCCGCGTGCGCCTCGTCGACAGCCACTGCCACCTGAACGCGGAACGCTTCGAGTCCGACGCCGACGCGATCGCCGCGGCCGCGCGCGACGCCGGCGTCGAGCGGATCCTCGTCCCGGGCTGGAACGTCGCCTCGTCGGAACGGGCGATCGCGGCAGCCGAGCGGCTCCCGTGGCTCGACGCCGCCGTCGGGATCCATCCCCACGATGCGGCCAGGGTCGACGCGGAGGGCTGGGCGCGCGTCGCCGGCTGGGCGACCGACCCGAGCGTCGTGGCGATCGGCGAGACCGGTCTCGACTACGACCGAGTCTTCAGCCCGATCGCCGACCAGCTCGAGAACCTGCGCCGCAACCTGGCCCTCGCTCTCGAGCTCGGCAAGCCTGCGATCCTCCATTGCCGCTCGGCGGAACGGGCAGCGCGACGCCCAGGACGCGCTGGTCGCCGAGCTCCGATCGGCCGGGGTGGGCGGGGCCACCTGGGCGGCGGCGTTCGACGATCGTCCGCCGGCCGTGATCCACTCGTTCTCGGGTCCGGCCGATTACGCGCGGGAGGTCATCGACCTCGGTCTGGCCGTCAGCTTCTCGGGCCTCGTCTTCCGGCGCGGCGAGGAGGCATCCGCGACCGTGGCCGGGATGGTCCCCGCCGACCGCCTCCTGGTCGAGACCGATTCGCCGTTCCTCGCGCCGCCGGGCGCTCCGCGATCGCGCAACGAACCCGAGTGGGTACGCGTCACAGCCGCGTGGGTCGCCGATCAGCGCGGCGTTTCGCCCGAGATGCTCGGCCCCGACCTCATCGCTGCCTACGACCGGGCGTTCCGTCGCCCGGGGAGGACGTCATGACCCGCGCCACGCGCCGCCGCCGCCCGCCGCTCCCGATGCTGCTCGGTCTCGGGCTCGTCATGGCGGCATGCAGCGCGACCGCTGCCCCGAGCGCCAGCCCCAGCGCCACGGCGTCCCCGAGTCCCGCGACGACGACCGTTCCCAGCCAGGCACAGGCGTCGCCGACCGCGATCGCTGTCGCCACGGCATCGCCCACGCCCGTCGTGTCGGTGGCCGCCTGTCAGCCGCTGCCCCGGGAGGGGATCCTCCCGTCGGATCGCTTCACCGCCCTTCGTGTCGATCGCGGCGATACCGCAGATCGGCTCACGTTCGCGTTCGGCAACCCGTCGCTGCCGGGCGGACCGACGCCGCCGCAGGGATCGCTCGCCGTCGCCCGGCCGCCGTACACCCAGGCGGGCAGCGGCGCGGCGATCCGGATGGCCGGGGAACACGTGCTCGAGCTCCGGTTCACCGGCATGTCGCTCGCCAACGACGTGGGCCAGCCGACCTACGACGGGCCGACCGAGCTCACGCCGAGCTTCGAGGCGCTCAAGCAGGCGGTCCAGTTCGACGCCTCCGAGGGCGTCGTCGGCTGGTACATCGGCTATGACGGCGTCGGGCTGTGTCACGCTCGGTCGCGCCGGTAGCGATGTCACGATCACGATCGCGCACGCTCCCTAGCCGGGCGAGTTGACAGCCGCCGACCGCGTTCGCTAGTCTGCACTTGGCACTCTCATGGTGAGAGTGCCAAGCATCGCGAAGTCACGCACCCGACAAGCAGCCGGCACGACCGGATGGAGGGTCGGACGGGCTGTCGCGGTGCGAAGACAGAGGTTCCGGGGAGATCGCCCACGGCCCCGCACCGGCCGTCCAAAGCTCCCACGAGTCCATGCCCGGCGGCCGGCCCTGGCCGTCACAGGAGGAATGCACGTTGGCCAAAGCAGCCGTCGCGACCAAGCTCCGTCCGCTCGGCGACCGCGTCGTCATCAAGCCGAGCGAGCGCGAGGAGATGACCAAGAGCGGCATCGTTCTGCCGGACACCGCCAAGGAGAAGCCCCAGGAAGGCACGATCATCGCCGCCGGGCCGGGCAAGGTCCTCGATGACGGCAAGCGCGAGTCGATGGACGTCAAGCCCGGCGACAAGGTCCTCTACGCCAAGTACGCCGGCACCGAATTCAAGATCGAAGGCGATGAGCTCCTCATCGTCAGCCAGAAGGACATCCTCGCGATCGTCGAGGGCTAACCGTCCACGACCGACCCGCCAACCCCTCACGTTCCTGGAGGTCATTCGAAATTGGCTAAGCAGATCATCTTCGACGAGACGGCTCGTCGTTCCCTCAAGCGCGGCATCGACCATCTCGCGGACGCCGTCAAGGTCACGATCGGACCGAAGGGTCGCAACGTGGTCCTCGACAAGAAGTTCGGCTCGCCGACCATCACCAACGATGGCGTGACGATCGCCCGCGACATCGAGCTCGAGGATGCCTTCGAGAACATGGGCGCCCAGCTCCTCAAGGAGGTCGCGACCAAGACCGACGACGTCGCCGGCGACGGCACGACCACTGCAGTCGTCCTCGGCCAGGCGATGGTCAGCGAGGGTCTTCGCGTGGTGACCGCCGGGGCCAACCCGATGGTCGTCAAGCGCGGCATCGAGGCCGCCGTCGACGCGGTCGTCGCTGAGATCAAGAAGCAGTCCCGACCGGTCGACAATCGCGAGCAGATCGCGGCCGTCGCCGCCATCAGCGCGGCCGATCCCGAGGTCGGCGAGATCATCGCCGAGGTGATGGACAAGGTCGGCAAGGACGGCGTCATCACCGTCGAGGAAGGCCAGAGCCTGGGCCTCGAGAAGGAATACACCGAGGGCATGCAGTTCGACCGAGGCTACATCTCGGCCTACTTCGTGACCAACCCCGATCGGATGGAGGCGGTCCTCGAGAACCCGCTCATCCTGATCACCGACAAGAAGATCTCGAGCGTCCAGGACATGCTCCCGGCCCTCGAGAAGGCCGTCCAGCAGGGCAAGCCGACGCTGATCATCAGCGAGGACGTCGATGGTGAGGCGCTCGCCACGCTCGTCGTCAACAAGCTGCGCGGCACCGTCCAGGTCCTCGCGGTCAAGGCGCCGGGCTTCGGCGACCGGCGCAAGGAGATGCTCCGCGACATTGCGGTGCTGACCGGCGGGACCGTCATCAGCGAGGAGATCGGGCGAAAGCTCGACTCGGTCGCGTTCGAGGACTTCGGCTCGGCCCGCCGGGTCGTGGCGACCAAGGACGACACGACGATCGTCGACGGTGCCGGGAGCCAGGACCAGATCAAGGCCCGGATGCAGCAGATCAAGGCCCAGATCGAGGACACCACGTCGGACTACGACAAGGAGAAGCTCCAGGAGCGTCTCGCCAAGCTGTCCGGCGGTGTGGCGGTCATCAAGGTCGGCGCGGCCACCGAGGTCGAGCTCAAGGAGAAGAAGCACCGCATCGAGGATGCCCTGTCGACGACCCGCGCGGCCGTCGAGGAGGGCCTCGTCGCCGGCGGCGGCACCACCCTCCTGCAGGCAATCCCGGCCCTCGACAAGATCAAGCTCGAAGGCGACGCTCAGGTCGGCGTCGACATCGTGCGCAAGGCGCTCGAGGCGCCGGCTCGCCAGATCGCCGACAACGCCGGCCAGTCCGGCGAGGTCATCGTCGCGCACGTCAAGGGCCTCAAGCCCGGCCACGGCTACGACGCGCTGAAGGGCGAGTACGGCGACCTGTTCAAGGCCGGCATCGTCGATGCCGCCAAGGTCACCCGCTCGGCGCTCCAGAACGCGGCGTCGATCGCGGCCATGGTCCTGACCACGGAAACGCTTGTCTCGGACCTACCGCGAGAAGGAAGAAGGCCGGGGCCGGTGGCGGCCATGACCACGGCGGCGGAGGGATGGACTTCTAGTCCGACGACGACACGCAACGACGGCCCCCGGCAACGCCGGGGGCCGCTTCGATTCCGCGGGCACATGACGTCGCGTCACTGTCTCGTTTGACACTCACCGCAGAATGGTGGGGCCCAACGCAAAAACCAAAGGGGGAGGTCCCATGACTTCACGGCGGTTCACGCAAGGGTTCACTTGGCCTGAGCGCAGGCGTGCTGCTCGCGATCGCCGCGCTCGCCGTTCCGCCACTCGTGTCCGCTGCGACGATCACGGTGAACGCGATCCCGGGCGGCGGCTGGGTCCAAAGCACCGGACAACGACGGGCTCACCGCCGCGATCGTCGCGAGCCCGCGCCGGCCTGGGCGATGACAGCGTCGAGCTGGCGACCGAGGCCGCTGACTCCGACTGCGTCGGCATCGCTCGAGCCCATCGTCCAGGCCGCTGAGCGCCCTGACAGGCGGCTCCTGGATGACATTCGTCAACGGGGACTCGGGCACCATCGCGTCGGAGCCCGCGTCGCCTTCGAAGTTCTGCGATGTTCCGGGACGGCTTGGCGGACTTCACGACGCTCGTCTTCGAGCGCTCGTACAACGGCGACGGTAACGCCCGACGTCTGGCAGACGACCACGTTCGACGGCGAATTCACGGTCTGGCAGACGAGCACTGCCGACGGCTTCTGCCTCATCGCATCCCCGTTCTGCACGCTCGACGAATTCAAGGAGCCACTACCCGGAACGCGAATCATCACCGGTCTCACGGTCGCGATCGGCACGTGGCGATCCCGGTCACGACCTCGTACGTCGACGGCGTGTCGCTGACGTTCGGCGAAACGACCGACACCTGGGACTTCGAGCTCGCGGCTGCGCCTCCGACGGCGGCCCCGACGGCGCCAGGGTCCGGGCGCGGGACCGGCAACGGCACCGCCGACCGATATCGGCGCGACGACGACCCCGCAGGGCCTCGATGGCCGAGAGCTCATCGTCGTCGGCGGCTTGATCGTGCTCGGCCTGGTGTCGATGCGGCTGCGGCCGTCGCGACCGCCTCGCTGATCGTCCGACGTCGAGCTCGATAGCAAGGGCCCCCGGCAGCGCCGGGGGCCCTTCGAATTCGCGGGACACGGCGGCCGAGCCGTGATCGGGCCGTGACCATGCCGTGACGGATCGGCGACGCCGCCGTGACGCGGCGGTGACGCGCCGGCAACACAGCCGAATCCGGCCGCTTGCGAGACTGCGCGCCGGATGTGACCGCCGCGCCTGACCGACCATCGGGGAAGGAGGCTGGGGCGCACGGGGACCGGCGGACATCCACACCGAGCCGGCCACGGGGGTGCCGGCTCGCCTGATCGGCGCCGTCGCGTGGACGCGCGCCCGGGCCCGGGGCGGGCCTCCGAGCAATGCAGCGGAGGACAAGATGCGACTCCTACCCGTGTCGAGGCGATCCCTCGGCGGCGTCGTCACGCTGACGGCGATGCTCTCATTGGCGGCCATCGGACCTGCCGCCGTCCTGGCCGAGCCAGGTCTCGATCCGGCCAGCGTCGAGGCGACGATCGCACCCGGCGACAGCCTCGATATCCAGAAGACGGTCACGACGCCGGCCATCCCACCGATCGTCGACGTCTGCCTGCTCGAGGACCTGACGGGCTCGTTCACCGACGATATCGGCAACCTGCAGACGCCCGGGACGGCCCAGGCCATCTTCGACGCCGTCACGGCGGCGAGTCCCGACGCGCAATTCGCGGTCACGGGCTTCCAGGACTACCCGGTCGATGGCTTCGGGATCCCGGGCGACTTCGTCTACCAGCAGTTCAGTGCGATGAGCGCGTCGGCGGCGAGCTGGGTCGCGGGCATCAACGGCCTGTCGATCCCGTCGCTCGCTTCCGGTGGCGACCTCCCCGAGGCGCAGTTCGACGCGATCGTCGCCGCGGCCGGCCCTGGCACGTTCACCGATCCCACCGTCGGCGAGCAGCCGGACTGCGGCTGGCGCGACGATCCGAACGTGACCCACGTCCTGGTCGTGGCCACCGATGCCGCGTTCCACACGCCGGACGGCACGCACCAGAACGATTCCGCATCGACGACAGCGGCGCTGACGGCGCAGGGGATCGTCGTGATCGGGCTGAAGGCACCGGGCTCCGGGACGGAGCTCGACACCCTCGCCGCCAACACCGGCGGGTCGGTCCAACCGCTCAGCAGCAACGGCGCCAACATCGGGGCCGCGATCATCGCCGGCCTCAGCAACCTCAAGGTCGATGTCGGGATGGCCACGAACTGCACCGACCCGATCACCGTCGAGTTCGACCCGACCAGCCACACCGGGGTCACATCCGGCGACGACGCGATCTTCACCGAGACGATCAGCGTCGCAGCGGATGCGCCGCAGGGCACGACGGTCGAGTGCGACGACTGGGCAACGATCAACGGCATGCCGATGACCGACGCCAACGGCGAGATCATCCTCGAGCACAAGACCATCCACATCCCCGACGTCACGCCGCCGTCGATCGCGTGCGTCGAGGGTCCCAACCCGAGCGGCAAGAAGGTCCCGCCTGCCGGAAGCACGACGCTGCCCGGTCCGAAGGGTGGCCAGAACGAGGACGGGTTCTACTACCTGACCTCGGTCGACAATGTCGATCCGAACCCCAAGATCTTCGTCGCCGATGACGGCAGCTCGTTCGTTGCCGGGCCGTTCGCCAATGGCGATGTCGTGAAGATCACGCAGTCGCCCGACGCCACTCCGACGTCGAAGAAGATGGCGGGCGTGATCGCGGCCCACATCATCCTGAAGGGCGATGCCCTGGTCTACGCGGTCGATGCGTCGGGCAACCAGTCCGACCCGGTCAGCTGCCTGGTTCCACCGCCGCCCAAGTGAGCGGGTGAGCGGAGTGAGGCCCCGGGTGACGCCCGGGGCCTCACGATTCCGGGTGGCGACAGCTACCGCGCGAGATAGATCAGTCGGTCGTCGCCGATCGGCGTCGGGCTTCGGACCGCGACCATGATCTCGACCCGTGGGCCCGGCAGGCGGCTCACGTGGTAGGCCTCGACCAGGGTGCTCCGCGGATCGGTCTGCCCGACCACGTTCGTGGCGCGACCGCGCCACTCGTGGCGGATCGCGTCCCAGAGGTGCCTCGCCGCGTCGACGCGACCGGGCGCGTGCCACGCCAGGAACAGCTCGATCGAGCGGATCGTGCGGTCGGCCGGCAGCATGCCGGTCAGCCGGCCGACGACCGCCAGGGGCAGCGGGATCCGGTTGATCCGGTCGACCATGACCTGGAACCGCTCGCTCACGCCGGCGCCGGCGACCACCGTGCCGCCGGGTTCGACCGCCACCCGATACTGGCGGATGGGCAAGCCGAGTGCCGTCGGAGCCAGCATCTGTGCGAGGCGCTCGGGGGACATGACCGGGACGAGGTCGTGGCCGGCGTGGAACGTGCGGATGCCGTCGAGCACGGCATCGACGTCGCCCTGGGCCAGGGGTCGCGCTGAGAGCCCGTTCGCGCGGGGTGCTCGCCCGGTCGTCCCGGTGATCCGCAACGCCACGGGCCCGACGACCTGTGTCGCCCACCGTCGAGCGGTCGCGATCGACGCCTCGTTCGAGGACTCGATGCCGGCCATCACGGCGATGTCCGTCCCAAACCGCCGCTCCGCCTCGGCGATCCGCCACGCCGCGAGCCGGCCGCCGAGGCCCTTTCGACGGACATCCTGGCGAACCTTCAGGTTCTCGAGGAAGGCGATCGGATAGGGCCGGCCACCGATCGTGCCGTCCTCGATGAATGCCGTGGCCATCCCGACGAGGCCGGCGACACCCGGGGCTTCGGCGACGACGCCGTACAGCGACGGATGCTGGGCGAGCAGGGCCTGGTAGACGTCGTGGCGGTAGTGCGTGGTCATCGCGACAGTCGTCGTCTGCGCCTGTTCGCGGAGCAGCGCGTCGAGCGCCGGTCCGTCGGTCGGTTCCATCGAGCGCAGCGCGAAGTCGGTCATCGTCCCACGCGAATTCTAGCCTCCGGACGGGCCCTGAGTCCATGGTTCGACCTCGGAAGGGCGGTGGTGGACACGACCCGGCGTTTGACAGCCCGCCGCGCCGCACCGACGCTGTCTCGATGAGCCGTCACATCCGTTCCGCCCTGCCCCTTGCGATCGTCGCGCTCGCCGCCCTCCTGGCGGGCTGCGCCAACGGGACCGCGAGTCCGGCCCTCACCGACCCGACCGCCATCGTGACGGCGGGATTGCACTCGGTGGAGGCCGCCAAGAGCGTCCACCTGGATGTCCGGGTCGACGGGACCGCCAGCGTCGAAGCTGCCGGGCATCGGCGGCACCGGTTCCGGGACGCCGGTCAAGCTCGACGGCACGACCGCCTCGGTCGACGTCGACTTCGCTGCGCCGGCGGCCCGGGCCACGTTCGCCGTCCCGGCGCTGCTCGGGTTCGCCGGCGAGGTGATCGCGGTCGACGGCAAGGCCTACGTCAAGACCACGCTGACCGGCCCCCTGTACCAGGAGTCGGCCGCGTCCGCCGGGCCGGTCGACCCGGGCTCCGCGGGCACGGTCGTCGACAACCTCGGCGACATCCTGACCAAGGAAGGTGTCGTGCTGACCAAGGGTGCCGACGCGCCGTGCGGGTCGGAGCAGTGCTACACGGTGACGACCAAGCTGTCCGCCGACGAGCTAGGGGTCGGCGGTACGGCCTCCGCGGCCGGCCTGCCCGTGGACCTGACGGGGGCCACGCTCGACCTCAAGGTCCTCGTCGAGCAGGACGCGCCGAACCACCTCGCCGGACTCGAAGGCACCGTAACCATGGCCGACGGGTCCAAGCTGACGATCGAGATCGCTGCCTCGCGCTGGGACGAGTCGGTGTCGATCTCGGCACCGCCACCCGACAAGGTCAAGCCCGCCTCCTGAGCCTTGCCCGGCGAGCCGGGTGAGCGGCCCGACCTACAATGAGCGGGTGAGCCCACGCCGACGCCGAAGCACCGGCGACCCGACCCTCGAGGCCGCCGCCGAAGCCGCGACGGCGACGGCCGGGACGGCCTTCACCGATCTCGACGAGGCACCGTCGGCCGCGCCCGAGGAGCCGGCCTGGCTGCACGAGACGGCGACGACCGGGGAGGACCCCGCGGCGCCTCGACCCGCCCCCGACCCGGCCGCCCTGGCCGCCGCGATCCGCGCTCGCGAGGAGCAGATCGTCAAGGCGCTCAACCCCGAGCAGGCACGGGCCGTGACGACCACGGAAGGCCCCCTCTTGATCCTCGCCGGGGCCGGCTCCGGGAAGACGCGCGTGCTGGCCCACCGGATCGCCTACCTGGTCGGCGTCAAGGACGTGGCCCCATGGCGGATCCTGGCCGTGACCTTCACCAACCGGGCAGCGGCCGAGCTGCGCGAGCGGATCATCAGCCTGGTCGGCGAGGGCGGCCGCGACGTCGTGGCCGGCACGTTCCACTCGCTCTGCGCCCGCGTGCTGCGGGCCGACGGCGAAGCGATCGGCATCGGCCGCCGCTTCGTCATCTACGACACGGACGACCAGCAGGCATTGATGAAGCAGATCCTCCGCGAGGAGGACATGCCGTTGACGGGCGAGTTCCGCCCGAGCGTCGTGCTCGGCGCGATCAGCCGGGCGAAGAACGAGATGCTCGATGCGGCATTCCTGTCCGAGAACGCCGTCAACCACCGCGAACGGACGATCGCGCGACTGGCGACCCGCTACCAGGAGCGGCTCCGGAAGTCCGGTGCCCTCGACTTCGACGACCTCTTGCTCGAGGCCGTCCGGCTGTTCGACGAGGCGCCCGACACGCTCGCCAAGTACCAGGAGCGCTGGCGCTATCTCCACGTCGACGAATACCAGGACACCAACCGGGCGCAGTACCTGTGGGTCAAGGCCCTGGCCGCGCGCCACCGCAACCTGTGCGTCGTCGGCGACGACGACCAGTCGATCTACTCGTGGCGTGGCGCGGACCTCCGCAACATCCTCGACTTCGAGCGCGATTGGCCCGACACGGCGGTGGTCAAGCTCGAGCAGAACTACCGCTCCACCCAGCTCATCCTCGACGCCGCCCATGCCGTCGTCTCGCGCAACACGGCGCGCAAGGAGAAGAAGCTCTGGACGTCGAACGAGGGCGGCATCCGGATCCAGCGCTTCGAGGCCTACAACGAGGAGGAGGAGGCCGAGTGGATCGCTCGCCAGGTCGAGGGCCTGGTCGGCGGCCGGACCAGCGCGCTGACCCGCCGCGCTGACGAGGAGGAGGCCCGCTTCCGGGCACGCGAGATCGCGGTCATGTACCGGATGAACGCGCAGTCCAGGGCGATCGAGGAGTCGTTCCTGCGCTACGGCATCCACTACCAGCTTGTCGGCGGGACGCGGTTCTACTCGCGACGCGAGGTCAAGGACGCCCTCGCCTACCTGCGCATCCTGCGATCGGACACGGACAGCGTCAGCTTCGAGCGGATCATCAACGTCCCGGCCCGGGCGATCGGCGACAAGACGATCGAGGTCCTGCGCGCGGCGGCGGCGCGCGAGGGCGGCACGACGTGGGACGCCATCGAGGCGGGGGCCCGCGGCGACCTACCGACCCTCGCTCCGCGGACTCGGAATGCCCTGGCCGAGTTCGCCGCGCTCGTTCGGCGCCTGCGAGCGCGCGTCGGGGTGCTGAGCCTGCCAGAGTTGCTCGATGAAGCATTGGAGGCGTCCGGCTACCGCGCGATGCTGGCCGACGGCTCGGAGGACGGGGAAGAGCGCTGGGCCAACCTGCTGGAGCTGCGCTCCGTGACCACCCGCTACGACGACCTCGAGCCGTCCGACGCCCTCGACCGGCTGCTCGAGGAGACCGCGTTGGTCGCCGACCAGGATTCATACGCCGGCGACGCCGATGCGGTCACGCTCATCACCCTCCACGCGGCCAAGGGCCTGGAGTTCCCGGTCGTGTTCATCGCCGGGCTCGAGGAGGGCCTCTTCCCGCACAGCCGCGCCCTCGACGACGAGAAGGAGCTGGAGGAGGAGCGGCGTCTCGCCTACGTCGGCATCACCCGGGCCAAGCGGCGGCTGTACCTGTCGCACGCGTGGCGGCGGGCGACGTGGGGGATGGGCCAGGCGACCGTCCCGTCGCGGTTCCTGCTGGAGATCCCGGCCGAGCTGATGATCGGGCCGCAGCTCGGCGGCGCCGACGATCGCGACCTCGATCTCGACCTCGTCTTCGGCGCGCGACGGACGACCCGCTTCGGGACCCCGGTCCGCGGCTCGGGCGGCGGCGCGTTCCGGCAGGGCAGCGGACGGCCGGGCGCGCCGCCCGCCGGTGAGCCGTTCCATCCCGATCGCGACCTGGCCGCGAAGCGCGATGCGTATGCGGCCGGTGCCCCGTCGGGCTCGCTCGGACGTTCGGTGCGCGCCTGGGACGACGAGATCGACGTCGACTCGGCCCGCGAGGCACCGCGCCCGGCGCGACCCGCGACGACCCGGACGGTCGCCGATCGGCCGATCATCCCCGGCGAGCGCCGCTTCCGCGACGGCGATCGGGTCCGCCACGAGCGGTGGGGCGATGGGATCGTGGTCACCAGCAAGCTCACCCGCAGCGACGAGGAGGTGACCGTCGCCTTCAAGGACGCGTCGGTCGGTCGGAAGACGATGCTGGTCAGCCTGGCCAACCTGGACCTCGTCGGGTGACCGTCCCACCGGACGCGCTGGCCGGCGTCGTCCGGCTGTCCGACTTCGAGCCGATCGCGCGCGCAGCGATGGATCCCGCTGCCTTCGACTTCGTCGCGGGCGGGGCCTGGGACGAGATCTCGCTTGCGGAGAACGAGGCGGCCTGGCTCCGGTACCGGTTCCGGCCGCGCGTGCTCGTCGACGTCTCGGCAGCGACCCCGTCGACCAGGATCCTCGACGCGCCGAGCGTGATGCCGCTGGCCATCGCACCGACCGCCTTCCACTCGCTGGCCCACCCGGACGCGGAGCTGGCGACGGCCCGCGCCGCGGCCGCGTTCGGCGTGCCGTTCATCCTGTCGACCTCGTCGTCGCGCTCGCTCGAGGACGTCGCCGCAGCCGCGCCGGACGGCACCCGCTGGTTCCAGCTCTACCTCCAGCAGGCACCCGGGCTGAGCCGCTCGCTCGTGGAGCGTGCCGAGGGCTGCGGCTACGGGGCCATCGTCCTGACCGTCGACCTGGCCGCATTCGGGTATCGCGAGCGGGACATGCGGTCGGGGTTCCGTGCCCCGCCGCTCGCCAACTTCGAGGCGGACGTGCCGTCGCCGATCCGGACGAGGGCGACCACCACGTGGGCGACGCTCGACGAGATCCGGAGCTGGACGTCGCTGCCGCTCGTGGTCAAGGGCATCCTCAGCGGCGACGACGCGCGGATGGCCGCCGACCACGGCGTGGATGGCATCGTCGTCAGCAACCACGGCGCTCGCCAGCTCGATCGCACGCCGGCCCCGATCGATGTCCTCGGCGAGGTGATCGCGGCCATCGGTGACCGGCCCGAGGTGTGGGTCGACGGCGGGGTTCGGCGCGGGCTGGACGTGGCCATCGCGCTCGCGCTCGGTGCCCGGGCGGTCCTCGTCGGCAGGCCGATCCTGTGGGCGCTCGCGGCGGGCGGCCAGGCCGGCGTCGAGCGGGCGCTCGCGATCCTGCTCGAGGAGTTCGACGTCGCCATGCGGCTGCTCGGCGCCACGACGCCGGACGCCATCGGTCCGGAGCACCTCGTCCGCTGACGGAAGCCCGGAGGCCAGCGCCCGGGCGCCCGGTTCGGTACCCTCGCCGTCATGGCGATCCAGCTCCCGCCGGTCGACCCGGCCCTCGTGGAGGCGGCCGGTCGGCTCGACATCGAAGCGGCGACGCGCCGGCACGCGGAGCTTGCAGCGGCGGTCGATCGCGCCAATGAGCTGTATCACGTCCAGGATGCTCCCGAGATCACGGACGCCGAGTACGACGCCCTGTTCCGCGAGCTCGTCGCCCTCGAGACCGCCTATCCCGAGCTGACGACGTCCGACTCGCCGACGCAGCGGGTCGGTGGCACGCCGACCGGCGAGACGTTCGACGAGGTCCGCCACGCCCGGCCGATGCTGTCCCTGTCGAACGCCTTCAGCCACGACGAGCTGCGGGCCTTCGACGCCCGGGTCCGCAAGGGCCTCGGCCTGCCGGCCGCCCCCGAGCGCGGCGGACGAGCTGCGCTACGGCGCCGAGCTCAAGATCGACGGCCTGGCGATCAGCCTGCGCTACGAGCGCGGCCGGTTCGTCCAGGGTGCGACACGCGGCGATGGGACGACGGGCGAGGACGTCACCGCGAACCTGCGGACCATCTCCGTGATCCCGGCCCGGCTCGCGGAGCCCGCCACGCTCGAGGCGCGCGGGGAGGTCTTCATGCCGCGGGCCGAGTTCAAGCGGATCAACGAGGAGCGCGAGCAGGCCGGCCTGGCGCTCTACGCCAACCCCCGCAACAGCGGCGCGGGGTCGCTGCGGCAGATCGACCCGGCCGTCACCGCCGGGCGGAAGCTGTCGGCCTGGTTCTACCAGCTGGTCGAGGACGGCGATACCGTCGCGACGCAGACCGCCGCGCTCGAGCGGCTCGCGGCACTCGGCTTCCCGGTCAACCCCGAGCGCGCGGCCGACCTCGACATCGAAGGCGTCATCGACTTCACCGAGCGCTGGCGCGAGCCGCGTCACGCCCTGCCGTACGAGACCGATGGCGTCGTGGTCAAGGTCGACCGGGTCGACCAGCAGGCGCGGCTCGGGATGGTCAGTCGCGCGCCGCGCTGGGCGATCGCGTTCAAGTTCCCGCCCGAGCAGGTCGAGGCCTTCCTCGAGGACATCGTCCCGTACGTCGGCCGGACGGGAACGTTGACGCCCGTGGCTCACCTGACTCCGACCAAGGTCGCCGGTTCGACCGTGGCCCGGGCCACCCTCCACAACCTCGACGAGATCCGCCGCAAGGACATCCGGATCGGGGACTGGGTGGTCCTCCAGAAGGCGGGTGACGTGATCCCGGAGGTCGTCCGCCCGCTGGTCGACCGGCGGACCGGCGCGGAGCGCGAGTTCGTCATGCCGGCGACCTGTCCGGTCTGCGGAACGGCGGTCGTCCAGGACGAGGGTGCCGTCCGCGTCTACTGCCCCAACCCTCGCTGCCCGGCGCGGCTGTCGCAGGAGTTCGGCCATTTCGTCGGCCGTGGCGGGATGGACATCGAGGGCGCCGGCTGGGCGGTCCTGTCGCAGCTGCTCGAGCGGGGCATGGTCCACAACCGGGCCGACTTCTTCCGGCTGACCGTGGAGGACCTCGAGTCGCTCGACCGGTTTGCCAGGAAGAGCGCCGAGAACCTCCACGGCCGGATCGCGCGGGCACGGGTCGGCCGGCCGCTGGCACGCGTCCTCAACGGGCTCGGCATGCCGCAGGTCGGGGAGCAGACCGCGATCGACCTCGCGACCTGGCTGGCCGAGCGGATCCGGCCCGACGACTACCCACCGCCCGACGGCGACGCAGTGCCGGATCCATGGTTCGCCGCGGTCGAAGCGGAGCTGCGCCGGATCGGGACCGAGGAGCCCGAGCGATTCACGGAGGTGCCCGGCATCGGGCCGACCGTGGCCGCAGCGCTGGGCCGCTGGTTCGCGGACGAGGCCACGCGCGACGTGCTGCGCGAGCTCGTCGAGGTCGGGGTCGTGCCGGAGCGACCGGCGGTCCGCCCGGCCGGTGGAGACGCGGCCCCGGGTCCGCTCGACGGACGGACGCTCGTGGTCACCGGCACGCTCGAGGGGTTCAGCCGGCAGGAGGCCGAGGAGGCGATCCGGGCTGCCGGCGGCAAGCCGGCGGGGTCGATCTCGAAGAAGACGGACTATCTCGTCGCCGGCGAGAACGCCGGCTCGAAGCTGAGCAGGGCGCAGGAGCTCGGCGTCCCCGTCCTTGACGAGCCGGGCTTCCGCCGCGTCCTCGCCGGCGAGCCACCCGAAGGAGCCACATGACGGCATCGGTCCCCGATCCCGTCGCCGAGGCGGCGGCCTACCAGGCGATGCTGCTCGCTGCGCTCGGCGACGACGACCCAGCCGAGGTCCAGTCGGCCACCCCGGCGGCGATCCGGGCGCTGCTCGCGGAGGCCGGTACCGACCTGCGGACGCCGCCCGAGCCGGGCGAATGGTCCGTGCTCGAGTGCCTCGGCCACCTCGTCGACGGCGAGCTCGTGGTCAGCGGCCGCTACCGCTGGATCATCGCCCAGGACACGCCCGCGATCGTGGGCTACGACCAGGCGATCTGGGTGGCCCGGCTGCGCCACGGCGACGACGATCCGGCCGACCTGGTCGGCCTGTTCGAGGCACTGCGTCGGTCCAACCTCGCCCTGTGGGCCCGGTTCGGCGCGACCCACGGCGATCGCATCGGGATGCACAGCGAGCGCGGACCGGAGAGCTACGACCTCACGTTCCGGCTCGGCGCAGGCCACGACCGCATCCACATGGCGCAGGCGCGACGCGCCCTCGACGCCGTGCGGGGGCGCTGACGACCGACGCTCAACCCAGGGCGTGGTTGAACTGACCCCAGATCGCGTCTGGCTCCCACGTGAGGGGCTCGCCGCGGATCAGCCGTGGAGCCTGCCATGAATCGGTCCAGCCGAGCGCCGCGAGCCGGTCGAGGCCATCGCGGTTCTCGGCGAGAAGCCCGGCCCGCACGCGGCCCGAGGCTCCGCTCGCGACCCGCCGGGCATGGAGGATCGCCTCGGCATCATCGATCTGCGGAGCGATCGTCGCGCCGCCACCCCACGGGGCCCGGACGACGAACCCACCAAGCGACCCGTCCGGGTGCTCCAGCACTCGGGTGGAGGCCGGGCTGGCGAAGGCACGGAGCAGGTGCGCCCGGTCCTCGCCGGTAGCCGCAGCGTCAAGAGCCCCCATCGCGGCAAGGTCCCCGGCGCGGAACGGCCGGACCCGGGGATCGGCAACGCCGTCGAGACCTTCGATCTCGAGGATCCGGTACCAGGTCTGGACCTCGAACCCGAGCCGCTCGTACAACGGCCGGCCCGCCTCGGTCGCCACCAGCACCAGCGTGCGGCAGCCGGCAGCGTCGGCCTCGTCGATCGTGGTCCGGGTCAGGGCGAGTCCGATGCCGCGACGCCGCCAGGCAGGGTCGACCCAGACCGTGCCGATCCAGCCGACGTTGCCGTGGACGCTCAGGACGCTCGTCCCGATGACGTCGCCGTCCGCCTCGGCTGCGAACGGTCGCGTCTCCGTGTCCGCGGTCACGAACTCGAGGCCCTTCCGGCGATCGCCCCAGTCCTCGCGGAGGAATGCCGAGGCGACCGGCTCGACGTCGAGTGGTGTCATCGTGCGGATCTGGATCCGTGGGCTGGGCACGGCGCCATCGTATCGGCGCCCGCGGGCCACGACCGGCCGACCCGCGGCGCACGCGGGCTTCCCCGTTATCATCGGGGCATGGCCACCCTGTCGCGCTCCGATGTCGAGCACGTCGCCTACCTCGCCCGGCTGGGGCTGACGGAGGGGGAGCTGGCGCGGCTCGAGGGCGAGCTCAACCACATCCTCGACCAGTACGCGATCCTTGCCGAGCTGCCGACCGACGACATCCCGCCGACCGCCCAGACGATCGAGCTCGAGAACATCCTCCGCGAGGACGTCGTCAAGCCCTCCCTGCCGGTCGAGGCCGTGCTCGCCAACGCACCGGAGCACGACGGACGGTTCATCGTCGTGCCGGCCATCCTCGACGAGCGCTGACGCGGTGAGCGACCCGACGCGACTCCTGGCCCATGAGATGGCGGCGCTCCTGCGTCGTGGCGAGACGTCGTCGCGCGAGCTGACCGAGGCGCACCTCGCGGCGGCCGAACGCGACAACCGGGCGCTCAACGCTTGGCTGACGATCGATCGCGAGCGGGCGCTCGCGGAGGCCGACGCCGCGGACGCCCGGCTGGCAGCCGCGCGAACGGACAGCGCCCACGCGCTCGACCGGCTCCGGCCGTTGCTCGGCATCCCGGTCGCGCTCAAGGACCTCGTGTCCGTGGCGGGCGGGCAGTGCACGGCCGGCTCGCGGATCCTCGAGGGCTACCGCGCGCCGTACGACGCCCACATCACGGAGCGGCTGCGCGAGGCCGGCGCGGTCATCCTCGGCAAGACGAACATGGACGAGTTCGCGATGGGCTCGTCCACCGAGCACTCCGCCTTCGGTCCGACCGCGAACCCGTGGGCGCTCGATCGCGTCCCCGGCGGGAGCAGCGGGGGATCGGCGGCGGCGGTCGCGGCCTACCACGTCCCGCTGTCGATCGGAACGGACACCGGCGGCTCGATCCGCCAGCCGGCGGCCCTGTGCGGGATCGTCGGGATGAAGCCGACCTACGGCCGGGTCAGCCGCTACGGCATCGTCGCGTTCGCCAGCTCGCTGGACCAGATCGGACCGTTCGCCCGGGACGCTCGCGATGCGGCCGCTCTGCTGCACGCCGTGGCGGGTCGCGACGACCGGGATTCCACGTCGTCCCCGGAGATCGTCCCGGCGACGCTGACGGCGCTGCCGACCGGTGACGACGAGGCGGCGGCCGGGTTGCGCGGCAAGCGACTCGGCCTGCCCCGCGAGTACTTCGTGGCCGGCATGGAGCCGGGTGTCGAGGCGCGGATCCGGGAAGCGGTCGTCGCCCTCGAGGCGGCCGGCGCGACGGTCGAGGACGTCAGCCTGCCGCACACCGACTACGGCCTGGCCACCTACTACATCGTCGCCCCGGCCGAGGCATCTGCCAACCTGGCGCGCTACGACGGCATCCGCTACGGGCCCCACGTTGGCGACGGCGACGTCCTGTCGAACTACCTCGCGACGCGAGGGCGCGGCTTCGGCGCCGAGGTCAAGCGTCGGATCATGCTCGGCACGTATGCGCTGTCGGCCGGCTACTACGACGCGTACTACCTCAAGGCCCAGAAGGTGCGGACCCTGATCAAGGGCGACTTCGACAAGGTCTGGGCGTCGGGCATCGATGCCCTCGTCGCGCCGACGTCGGCGACGGTCGCCTTCCCGTTCGGTGCGCGGCTGGCCGATCCGGTCGCCATGTACCTGTCGGACGCCTGCACCCTGCCGGTCAACATGGCCGGGCTGCCCGGTGTGTCGATCCCGTGCGGATTGTCGGACGGCCTGCCGGTCGGCCTCCAGATCATCGGGGCACCGTGGTCCGAGGCGCATCTCCTGGGCCTTGCCCGCGGTTACGAGGCCATCACCGCGGACGCCGAGTGGCGGAGCCTCGAGCCGGCCGATCTCGCCGCCGCCGCCGACCCTGCAACGCCGACTCCGAGCGGACGCATGGCCGCGCTCGTGGGGTCCGCGAGGGACTGAGGCCGGCGCCCCCGCCGACCGGCCTGCGACAAACGGGTCCTGCGGCCCTCGTCAGGTCTGTCACGCGTCCGACCACGATGACCGATGGAGGTGACGTATGCGAATGCGCATCGCGATCGCCGGCGCGGTCATCGGGACCACGGCCGGGATCACCATCAGCCGTTCCGTCCGCACGTTGCGGATGCTCCGGGCCTGGGGCGTCGACCCGGCCGAGGCGTCGAAGGCATTGCCCGGTGACGACCTGGTGCCGGCACCGAGCGCCATCGAGACGCGCGGGATCGTGATCGATGCCCCGCCCGAGGCCGTCTGGCCATGGCTCGTCCAGATGGGCTACGAGCGCGGTGGCTGGTACAGCTACGACCAGCTCGACAATCGCGGCAGGAGCGTCGAAAGGATCCTGCCCGCGTTCCAGGGCACGACCGTCGGTGACATCCTGCCCGTCTCGCCGGACGGTGGGTTCGAGGCACGGGTCGTCGACCCGCCGAAGGCCTTCGTGCTCTACACCGACACCGCGCTGATCGAGCGGCAGGCCGCCGCTGCTACGGGCGTCGAGGGGCGTCCCGTCCCGGCGGGTCTCGCGGCATCCGGCGCGTTCCTGCGCCAGTCACCGCGAGAATTCGCCGCCAGCTGGGCGTTCGCGCTCGAGCCGTTGAGCGGCGGACGCACCCGATTGATCGAGCGCTTCCGGGTCCGGTTCGGAGCCGGCAGCCCGGCATTCCGGGTCATCGGGCCGGTCATGGGCATGGGCGTCATCCTGATGATGCGACGCCAGATGATCGGCATCGAGGAGCGCGCCGTCCGGACCGTGGTCGTGCCCCCGCTGGCGATCGAGGCGACGCGCGTGGTCCCGGATCGACCGGCAAGGGTGACGACCACCCTTCCGGCGAAGACCGATGGCCGGCGGGAGCTGATCGCGACCGCCGCGGACTGACCGGCAGACCGGGCCGACCCTCGACCCCGGGGCGATGCGGGATGCCGTAGGCTAGCCGCCCATGGCGACCGAAACGACCTCCCGCCGACCCCTTGCCGAGCGCGCTCTTGCGGAGCGGGTTCGCATGGTGCCGCCGTCCGGGATCCGCCGGTTCTTCGACATCGCCGCGTCGATGGACGACGTCATCAGCCTGGGGGTGGGGGAGCCCGACTTCGACACGCCCCGCGTGATCGTCGAGGCCGGCGTCGAGAGCCTGCGCGAGGGCCGGACGCACTACACGTCCAACTTCGGGACGGTCGAGCTCCGCCGCGCGCTGGCCCGCCACCTCGAGGCGCGCTATGGCGTCGCCTACGACCCCGCGACCGAGCTGCTCGTCACGGTCGGTGCCTCGGAGGCGGTGGACCTCGCGCTCCGGGCGACGTGCGACCCCGGCGACGAGGTCATCCTCCACGAGCCGTCGTACGTGGCCTACGTCCCGGCGATCACGTTCGCCGGCGGCGTCGTCCGGCACGTGGCCACCCGGTTCGAGGACGACTTCGCGCTCGATCCGGACGCGGTCGAGGCGGCGATCACGCCGCGGACCAAGGCGCTGTTCCTCGGCTATCCGTGCAACCCGACGGGCGCCGTGCTGCCCGACGAGATCGCCGACGCCCTCGCCGACATCGCCGTTCGTCACGACCTCCTCGTCTACAGCGACGAGATCTACGACCGCCTGGCGTACGGGACGTACCGCCACCGGGCGATGAGCGCGTTGCCCGGCATGCGCGACCGGACGATCCTGATGGGCGGCTTCTCGAAGGCGTACGCGATGACCGGCTGGCGAGTCGGCTACGTGGCCGCGCCGGCGGCAGTGCTGGAAGGGATGGTCAAGGTCCACCAGTACAGCATCATGTCGGCACCGACGACCGCCCAGGACGCGGCGCTGGCGGCGATCGTCGAGGGCGAGGCCGACGTCGAGCGGATGCTGGCCGAGTACGACCGTCGCCGCCGGCTGGTCGTCGACGGCCTGAATGCCCTGGGCCTCGAGACGTTCGAGCCGCGTGGCGCGTTCTACGCCTTCCCGCGGATCGCATCGACCGGGCTGTCCGACGACGAGTTCGTCGAGCGCCTGCTGGTCGAGGAGCGCGTCGCGTGCGTCCCCGGCAGCGCGTTCGGACCCTCGGGCGCCGGGCATGTCCGGATGTGCTACGCGACCTCGTACGAGCGGCTGGAGGAGGCGCTCAGGCGGATCGGCCGGTTCGTCGAGCGGCACCGGGCCGCCTGATGACCGAGGGCAGCGCGCTCGAGCGCTACGAGGCCGTCATCGGGATCGAGGTCCACTGCCAGCTGCGGACCGCGTCGAAGATGTTCTGCAGCTGCTCGACCGACTACGACGGCGCCCCGCCGAACAGCCACGTCTGCCCGGTCTGCCTCGGCCTGCCAGGCGCCCTGCCGACCATCAACCAGCGAGCCGTCGAGCACGTCCTCGCGACCGGGGCCGCGATCGAGGCGACCGCGCCGGCGGCGACCCGCTGGGACCGCAAGAACTACTTCTACCCGGACCTGCCCAAGGGCTACCAGATCAGCCAGTACGACCTGCCGCTCGCCTCGCGCGGGCGGCTGACGTTCGACACCTCGGACGGACCGTTCACGGTCACCATCACCCGCGCCCACCTCGAGGAGGACACGGCCAAGCTCGTCCATGCCACCGAGGCCGACGGGTCCAAGCGCAGCCTGGTCGACTTCAACCGATCGGGCGCACCGCTCATGGAGATCGTGACCGAGCCCGACATCCGGACCGCCGAGCAGGCGCGCCGCTACGCAGAAGAGCTGCAGCTGCTGATGCGCACGATCGGGGCATCCGACGCCGACATGGAGCGCGGCCAGATGCGGGTCGAAGCCAACGTCTCGCTCCGGCCGCGCGGCACCGAGGCATTCGGGACCAGGATCGAGGTCAAGAACATGAACTCGTTCCGGGCCGTCGAGCGGGCGATCGGGTTCGAGATCGAGCGCCAGGCGGCCGCGCTCGATGGCGGCGAGCCGATCGTCCAGGAGACTCGCGGCTGGTCGGAGGAGCGCGGCTCGACGTATCGGATGCGGGTCAAGGAGACGTCCGACGACTACCGCTACTTCCCCGAGCCCGACCTGCCGCCGCTCCATCTCGACGCGGCCTGGCTGGCCCGGGTCGCCGCGGCACTCCCCGAGCTGCCCGCCGCCCGCCGGGCGCGATATCGCGACGAGCTGGGGCTGAGCGCCTACGACGCCACGGTGCTCGTCGCCGATCGCGACGCCACCGAGCTGTTCGAGGCGACCCGGTCGGCCGCCCCGTCGCTCGATGCCAAGCCGATCGCCAACTGGGTGACCGGCGAGTACCTCCGTCTCCGCAACGCGGCGGCGCCGGAGCGGGTGACGATCGAGCCGCGGGAGCTCGCCGCCGTCATCGATGCCGTCGGGAGCGGTGCCATCTCGCGTGCGCAGGGTCGCGAGGTGCTCGAAGCGCACGCGGCGACCGGTGTCGCGACTGCCACCGTCATCGCCGAGCGGGGATACCGGCAGATCACGGACCAGGGTGCGCTGGCAAAGGCGGTCGACGAGGTTCTGGCGGCCAACCCGGCCGCCGTGGCCGACTACCGGGCGGGCAAGGCTCAGGCCGTCGGCTACCTCGTCGGCCAGGTGATGAAGGCGACCGGCGGCCAGGCCAATGCCGCGCTGGTCAAGGAGACGGTCGGTGCCCGGCTCGCCGCCGAGCGCGAAGCGGAGGATTGACTCGGTGGGCATGGTGAACTTCGTCCTGTGGATCGCCGGGGTCGCCCTGATCGCCATCGGCTATCAGCGCGCCCGTGGGCCCTACGCGCGCTACCAGGCGCTCAAGGCGCAGGACGCCAATGTCGCCCGGTACGAGTCATGGCGCGGCGGCCTTCGCGACAACGACAGCGGGACGGGCGCGTCGGTGGCCATGGCGATCCTTCGCCGCCAGGCCCAGATCGGCGCCGCCATCGCGATCGCCGGTGTCGTGCTCGTCTTCCTGGGCTTCCTGATCCGCTGAGAACGATCCGGGCCGAGAGTTCCGGATCGCGCGGGGCCCGGGCTGCTCCACAGGTGTTGATCGACGGTCCTCGTGGCGAGGCTCACGCCCGATCTCGCGCGCCTCCGATCCGCCGCCATTCGACCTGCGTGCAGCGGTCCATCACAACGGCGAGGCCGCCCTCGTGGGCGACGCGCGCGGCCTCCCAGCTCACGACGCCGAGCTGGAGCCAGAGGCAGCGCGCGCCGGCGGCGACCGCCTCGCGGGCATGCTCGCTGCACAGCTCGGACCGGCGGAACACGTCGACGAGATCGAACGGACCCGTTTCGGCGACGGCAGCGGCGAGCGTCGGGAATGCCCGGGCTCCCGCCACCGTCTGCTCGTTCGGGTTCACCGGGACGCACTCGAACCCGTTCGCGACCAGGTATCGGAACACCCCGTGCGACGGCCGACCGGGATCGCTCGAGGCGCCGATCACGGCGATCCGCCTGGTGCTCCGAAGGACGCGTTCGATCCCGGGATCGTCGAGGACCGGCACGGGGCCGCGTCCCTCGTGGAGGTCGAGGATCTCGCGCACGCGAGCGCGGTCATCGAATGTCATGGATGACATCCTCCCATGGATCGTTCGCAGGACGGATCGCCATTGACATCGGCCAGCACCCGTCCTTCATACTGCGGGTCGCGGGCCGCCCGGGAGGGGTCGCCCGGCGGATCGATGTGCAATCCGTGCGTCAATCCATGGAGGAGAAGTCCGGGCGCGCTGCTGGATGCCGCGCCGCCGGACGATGTTTGCAGGAGGATCAGACCTTGCTCAAGAAACGCAGCATCGCGGCGCTGTTCGCGACCGCGGTCATCTTCGCCGCCTGTTCGTCCGGGTCGTCGTCGCCGAGCGCGGCAGCCCCCAGCGCGGCCGCCAGCGTGGCAGCCCCGAGCGCGGCTGCCTCCGCGGCCGCGAGCGCGGCCGCCAGCGCAGGAGCGAGCCAGGCGGGGACGAGCTTCGCGGCGTGCGGCAGCGAGACTGCCGGCACCGCTGTCAAGATCGGCGGCGTCACGGACGTCGGCCGGCTCGACGACAAGTCCTTCAACGAGGCCGGCTGGTGCGGCACCCTCAAGGGCGGCACCGCGGTCAAGGGCTCGTCCAAGGTCATCGTGACCAAGGACAAGAAGGACTACCAAACCAACATGAAGCTCCTCATGGACGAGGGCGCGACGATCATCGTCACGTATGGCTTCGCACTCGGCACGGACACGGCGATCGCCGCCAAGGCGAACCCGACCGTCAGCTTCGTCGGCATCGACCAGTTCATCTGCGTGAACGAGGACGGCACGCCCGCCAAGTCCGATCCGGTCACCGCCGCCTGCCTTGGCAAGGGCGACCCGGCGAAGGTCCTCCCGAACTACCAGGGCCTCGTCTTCAACGAGGCGCAGGCGGGCTACCTCGCCGGTGTGCTTGCCGGTCAGCTGACCAAGAGCAACACGCTCGGCACCGTCGGCGGCATCCAGACCATCCCGCCCATCCCGCAGTACATGGGCGGCTTCCAGAACGGCGCCCTGTCGGTGAACCCGAACGTGAAGGTCCTGAGCGACTTCGTGTCGACCGACATCGCCAAGGCGTTCATCGACCCGGTTCGCGGCAAGGCGATCGCCGACCAGATGGTCAGCCAGGGCGCCGACGTCCTGTTCCAGGTCGCCGGTGGGTCCGGGCAGGGCGTCCTGCAGGCTGCCTGCGACAACAACCTGCTTGGCATCGGCGTCGACGTCGACCAGTACCTGTCGGCGCCCGCCTACCAGAAGTGCCTTCTGACGAGCGCCGAGAAGAAGCTCGTCGACAACACCGCATCGGCGATCCAGAAGATCGTCGACAAGACGGCCGTCGGCGGCAATGTCTTCCTCAGCGCGACGAGCACCCCGCCCGGCATCGGGCTGGCCCCCTATCACGACCTGGCATCGAAGGTCACCCCGGAGATGCAGGCCAAGGTCGACGCGGCGTTCGCGGCCCTCAAGGGCGGTCTCGATCCCTGCAAGGGCCCGGGCAAGTGCTTCTTCGATCCGGACAAGTGATCGCGGTTTCGATCTGACCGACGGTAGAACCGACACGGGGCGGGCGTTTCCGACGCCCGCCCCGGTGCTGTCCCCGACCGATCGCGGCGAGTTGGGAGCCTAGCTCGTGACGGAGAACGCCCCGCCCCTGGCCCTCGAGATGCGCGGGATCGTGAAACGCTACCCGGGCGTCGTCGCCAACGACGGTATCGACCTCGATGTTCGGCCGGGCGAGATCCACGCGCTGCTCGGCGAGAACGGCGCCGGCAAGTCCACCCTCATGAACATCCTGTACGGACTCGCCACGCCCGACGCCGGCGAGATCCGGATCAACAACGAGCCGGTGGTCATCTCCGACCCGGCAGATGCCATCGACCGCGGGATCGGGATGGTCCACCAGCACTTCATGCTGGTGCCGGTCCTGTCCGTCGCCGACAACATCCTGCTCGGTGACGAGACGATGGCGAACCCGATCTTCATCGACCGCCAGGAGGCGCGCCGGAGGATCCGCGAGCTCGGCGCGCGGTTCGGCTTCGAGATCGACCCCGATGCCCAGGTCGGGCGGCTGTCGGTCGGCTGGCAGCAACGCGTCGAGATCCTCAAGGCCCTCTACCGGGATGCGCGCATCCTGGTCCTCGACGAGCCCACGGCCGTCCTGACCCCGCAGGAGACGAAGGAGATCTTCGCGGTCCTCCGAAGCCTGGCCGCCGAGGGCCACAGCATCATCTTCATCAGCCACAAGCTGTACGAGGTCCTCGAGATCGCGGACCGGATCACCGTGATCCGCCGTGGCCGGGTCGTCGGGCAGCGGCTCCCCGCGGAGACGTCGGAAGGCGACCTCGCCGAGCTGATGGTCGGTCGCGGCGTGCAGCTGGTGGTCGACCGTGGCGAGTCGCACCCGGCCGGTCCCGTCCTGACGTATCGAGGAGCTGCGCGTCAACGATGACCGACGCCACGAGGCTGTCGGCGGCGTGAGCCTCGAGGTCCGCGCGGGTGAGATCGTCGGCATCGCGGCCGTCGCAGGCAATGGCCAGGACGAGCTCGTGGAGGCGATCGCCGGCCTGCGCCGTCCGACCGAGGGCAGCATCCGCATCGACGGCCAGGAGATGACCGGAGCCTCACGTCGCCGCCTCGAGGCCGCCGGGCTGGCTCTCGTCCCAGGAGACCGACACCGCTTCGGTCTCGTCCTCAGCTTCCCCGTCGAGGACAACCTCATCCTGACGCGGTTCCACCGCCCGCCGTTCGCACGCGGGATCCTGCGCAACGACGCAGCCATCGACGAGTGGGCCGAGGACCGGATCAAGGCGTACGACATCCGGACTCCGTCCCGGATGGTTCCGGTCAACACGCTGTCGGGCGGTAACCAGCAGAAGGTCATCGTGGCCCGCGAGTTCAGCCGCGACCTGCGCGTCCTCGTGCTCGACCAGCCCACGCGGGGTCTCGACGTCGGCAGCATCGAGTTCATCCACCGCCAGGTCATCGCCAAGCGCGACGCAGGGACGGCGGTCCTCCTCTCGTCGGCCGAGCTCGACGAGGTGCTCGAGCTGTCCGACCGGATCGCGGTCATGTATCGCGGGCGCATCGTGGCGCTGGTCGACGGCCCGACCGCCGACAAGGAGGCGATCGGCCTGTTGATGGCGACCGGTGGCCGGACGGCGGCCGGGCCAGCCGATGCGGGCGCCGCATGAGCGCCCTGACGCGGGTCTGGTACACGCTCGCGGTCCCCGTCGGGGCGATCATCCTGGGAATCGTCGTCGGCGGGCTGATCATCGTGTTCTCGAGCCCGTTCGTGACCGGCTCGTTCGATCCCGCTCTCCCATTCGTCGCCTATGCAGCGCTGATCGAGGGCGCCTTCGGTAGCGTCGACAAGATCATCCACACCTTCGTCCTCACGGCACCGATCGTGCTGACCGGCCTATCGGTCGGCGTCGGCTTCAAGGCCGGCCTGTTCAACATCGGGGCCGGCGGCCAGCTGCTCATGGGTGCGCTCGGCGCAGGGGTGGTCGGCGCCGCCGTTTCGGACTGGCCCCCGGCCCTGGCGATCACCACCGCAACACTCGCCGCGGTCGTCCTGGGTGGCTTCTGGGGCTTCATCCCGGGCGCGCTCAAGGCCTTCACGGGCGCGCACGAGGTCGTGGTCACGATCATGCTCAACTTCATCGCCGCGGGCATCGTCCAGGCGCTCGTTGCCGGGCCGTTCAGCGCCCCCGGCTTCTCCTTCATCCGTACCGACGACATCGGCAACGCCGCGATGTTCGTTGTCATCGGGACGGAGGGCCATCTCGGCCTATTCGTCGCCCTTGGCGCCGTGCCGATCATCGCCTGGCTGCTGAGTCGGACGATCTGGGGGTTCCAGATCCGGACGGTGGGCGCCAATCCATCGGCGGCGCTCTACGCCGGGATGAGCCCGCGCCGGGTGACGATCGCGACGATGACGTTGTGCGGCGCATTGGCCGGCCTGGCCGGAGCGATCGAGATCCTCGGCAGCATCGGCTACGTGGGCGCCTCCCACACCTCGTCCGCGGGGTTCGACGGGATCACCGCGGCGCTCCTCGGCCGGGCCGCGCCATTCGGCATCCTCGGTGGGGCGTTCCTGCTCGGCTCGATGCGTGGCGGGGCGGCCTTGATGGGCCTGCGTGCCAACATCCCGGTCGAGATCATCGACATCCTCCAGGCGGTCATCCTGCTGTTCCTCGCCGCCGACGTCCTCGTCCGCCGCGTCTTCCGCCTGCGACGGGCGGAGAAGGGCGTCGTGTCCGCAGAGTCGATCGCCAGGTCCTACGCGGGCGAGCGAGGGACGGGCTGACGATGGATGTTCTCTTCCAGATCCCCGTCGTCGGCGTGGTCTTCCAGCTGGTGGGCTACCTGGTCGACATCATCCCTGGCCTCGGCCCGTCGATCGTCCGTGCGGCGACGCCGCTGGCGCTCGGAGCGCTCTGCGGCCTGATGTGCGAGCGGTCGGGGATCGTCAACATCGGCATCGAAGGCCTGATGCTGCTCGCCGCGTTCTTCGCCTTCGTGGCGGCGGGGTTCATCGCGCAAGCGATGCCGCAGGAGAAGTCCGGGGCGATCTTCGGTGTCACGCCCGCGTTGCTCCTGGGCCTGCTGGCGGGGATCGCCGCGGCACTGATCGTGTCGGCGCTCCATGCGTGGTTGTCGATCAGCATCCGGGCGGACCAGATCATCAGCGGGACGATCATCATCATCTTCGCGGCGGGCCTGACCGCGTACCTCAATCGTCTGCTCATCTCGCCCATCCCGGGATTCGGGGGCGGCACGTTCGCGCCGTTCGTCCCGCCCGACTGGCTGACCCATCTGCCCGTGGTCGGCTGGATCTTCAACTCGCTCCTCCGGCAGGGTCCGATCGCGATGGCCGTGTTGCCGCTTGTCCTGATCATGCAGCTCCTTCTGTTCCGTTCACGCTGGGGACTCCGAACACGGTCGGTCGGTGAGCATCCGCGTGCCGCAGACACGGTCGGGGTCGACGTCATCCGTCTGCGATACCGGAACGTCATCGCGGCCGGGACGTTCGCCGGGCTGGCCGGGGCCTACCTCTCGATCGAGGCCAGCAGCACCTTCCAGCCGGACATGACGGCCGGTCGCGGGTTCATCGCACTCGCCGCGGTGATCTTCGGGCGGTGGACGCCGATCGGATCCTATGGCGCGGCGCTGCTCTTCGCGGTGTTCGATTCGATCGGGATCGCGGTCTCGATCCTGCCCCCGTCGGGGAACTACCAGCAGCTGGGTGACATCGTGGCGCTCGTGCCGGAGAACTTCTACAGCACCCTGCCTTACGTGATGACGATCGTGATCCTGGCCGGCGTGGTCGGTCGCTCGATCCCGCCGGCGGCACTCGGCCAGCCGTACGTCAAGGAAGGCAAGACCTAGCGGTCGAGCCCGACGGTCGACCCATTGCGATACATCGCGCTCGGCGACTCGTACACGATCGGGACCTCCGTCGCGGCTGGCGGACCGCTGGCCGGATCGACTGGTCGCCGCGCTCGGTCCGGGCGAGCCTGAGCCTCGACCTCGTCGCCAACCTCGCCGTCAACGGCTTCACCACGGCCGACGTCCTCCGTCGGCGAGCTGCCCGAGCTCGACGAGCTGCGCCCGGAGTTCGTCTCGCTGCTGATCGGCGTCAACGACGTCGTCCAGGGCGTGAAGCCCGCCACATACGAGGCCAACGCGGCCGCGATCCTCGACGATCTCCTCCGGCGCGTGCCGCCGGACCGGATCGTGACGGTCGCCACGCCGGACTACACGGTCACCCCCGCCGGCGCGGACTACGGCGACCCGGCGCGCCGCCACCACGCGATCGTCGCGGTCAATGGAACGATGGCCCGCCTGTCCGCGGATCGCGGGATCGCCTGGGTCGACATCTTCGACGTGTCGTTGCGAGCCGCCTCGGACGGCAGCCTCGTGGCGGGCGACGGCCTGCACCCGAGCGGCGCCCAGTACGCGCTCTGGGTTGAGCGGATCGCCCCCGTGGTCGCGAGGCTCCTCGGCCGCTGACATCCCCGCGTCTCGGGCGCCCTCGGAATGAGGCGGTTCGTCCGACCGCCTAGGGCGTGCCGCCTCATGACGACCTCGCCGCCTCAGATCGACCGTCGGGTCGACCGGCCGATCGGCCGGACCACCGACGGAGGCAACCGACATGCCCGCCGACCGCACACCCAGCGTGAACAGGGCTGCGATGCGCGAACAGGACGCCCGCCTCGAGGCCATCTACCGCGACGAGGCCCCCGCCCTCCGCGGCCGCCTCCTGGCCATCACGCGGGATCCCGCGGTGGCCGACGACCTCGCCGGCGAGGCCTTCCTGCGGCTGGCCACCCAGATCCGTGATGGCCGCGCACCGGACGACCCGGCAGCGTGGCTGTATCGGGTCGGCAGGAACCTTGCGATCAGCCGCGGCCGGCACGAATCCGTGGCGACGCGGGCGATGCCCGGGCTCCTCGATCGCGGGCTTGCCGAATCGCCCGAGGACGAGGTGATCCGGCGCGAGCGGGACGAGGTGGTCCAGGACGCCCTGGCGATCCTCGACCCGGGCGACCAGGAGCTCGTCCTGATGGCGGCCACTGGGTACCGTCCGATCGAGATCGCCGGGCTCACCGGCCGATCGAACGAGGCGACGCGAACGCGCCTGTGCCGGGCACGCGGCCGGCTGCGGTCGCACCTGCTCGCGGGCGGCCTGATGGCATGACCCCGGCCCCCGCGGCGGTCCGCGGGGAGCGCCCCAGCCGAGGGGGAGACGCCGGCTACGCCGTCGCGCCTATCATCCCGGCACGTGAACGAGGGACGCGGCGAGGGACTCATCGCACGGACCGGGGAGCTGGAACGGCTCGTCGCGGCCTGGGACGGGGCGGCCTCCGGCGATCCCCGGGCCGTGATCGTGGCTGGCGAAGCCGGGATCGGCAAGACCACGCTCGTCGAGGCCCTGGCCGATCGGATCCTGGCCGCCGGCGGCCGGGTCCTGGCGGGGGGCTGCCTTCCGCTCGGGACCGGCGACCTGCCCTACGGCCCGTTCGTCGGTGCGTTCCGCGAGATGCTCCGCGATCTCGAGCCGGGAGCGGTCCCGGCCGTGCTGGGTCCCAACCGCGCCGAGCTCGGGCGCCTGATGCCGGAGCTGCGGGCTCGGCCGGAAGCGACCGCCGACGCCGGCGAGGGCAGCCCACGCATCGGCCAGCCGGCATCCGAAGACGCTCGCTACACGCAGGTCCGCCTGTTCGAGGTCCTTCTCGGTGTCGTGGGTCGGCTCGCCCGCGCCGCGCCGACGGCGCTGATCGTCGAGGACATCCAGTGGGCGGACCCCTCGACGCTGGACCTCCTGGCCTTCCTGGTCCGTAACCTGCGGGATGAGCGGGTCCTGGTCGTCGTCACGGTCCGCTCGGACGAGCTCGACGGCCGCAGCTCGGTCGCGATCCACCTGGCCGAGCTCGAACGGCTCGCGACCGTGGAGCGGATCGATGTCCCCCGGCTCGACCGGGACGACCTGGCACGCCTGCTGGCGGACCAGCTGGGCCGGCCGATCGAGGCGGATCTGGCCGACCGCGTCTGGCAGCGGACCGGGGGCAACCCCTTCTTCGCCGAGCAGCTGCTGGCCTCGCGGGCCGAGAGCCCGGCGGGGAACGGCAATGGCGATCTGCCGCCACGGCTGCGTGATGTCGTGCTCGCCCGGCTAGCGACCGTCTCGGATGCCGGCCAGGAAGTCCTGCGCGTCGCCTCGGCGGCCGGAGCGCGGATCGACGACGGGCTCCTCGCCGAGGTGGCCGAGCTGCCATCGGCCGACCTCCGCCAGGCCCTTCACGAGGTCACGGACCGGCGGATCCTGGACCGGGCGGGCCACCGGGCCGATGCCCATCTCGTGTTCCATCACGCGCTGCTGCGCGAAGTCATCCACGGCGACCTGCTGCCCGCCGAGCGCGCCCGCCACCATGCCCGCTACGCCGCCGCGCTCCAGGCTCGGGCGACCGGGCACGCCGCGGGCGCAACGACCGCAGGCCCGGTGCCATCGTCCGCCGAGCTGGCCTACCACTGGGACGCCGCCGGGGACGAGCGTCGAGCCCTGGGGCCGACCGTCGACGCCGGGCGCGCGGCACAGGGAAGCTACGCGTGGCAGGAGGCGCTGCGGCACTACCGACGGGCGATCGAGCTCTGGGACCGGATCGGCGATGGTGCCGTCGACCTCGCGCCGGTCGACCGGGTGGAGCTCCTCAATCGGGCGGCCGACACCGCCGTGCTGGCCGGCGAGTCGGCCGACGCCATCGAGCTGGGTCGCCAAGCGCTCGCCGCCGTGGACGCGACGACGGATCCCGCCCGGGCGGGCGCCATGCAGGAACGCCTGCGCTGGTACCTGTGGGAGTCGGGCGACCGTGCCGCCGCGGCCGCTGCCCTGGATGCCGCCGAGCGGTTGATCCCGACCGAGCCGCCGAGCTCGGCACGGGCCCGGATCCTGGCCCACCGCGCGGCCATCCGGATGGGCGCCGGACGGCTCCAGGAGTCGGCCGCCGACGCCGAAGCGGCCATCGAGATCGCCCGGATCGTCGACGCCCCGGCCGACGAGGCGCTCGGGCTCGGGATCCTCGGCTGGGACCTCGCCCTCCTCGGACTGGTCGACGAGGGCATCGCGCGGCTCCGGGCCGCGATCGAGATCGCCGAGGCGCTGCAGAGCCCGGAGGGGACCGCCCTCGGGTCCACGAACCTTGCCCTCATGCTCGACCGTGTGGGCCGGCCGGCCGATGCGCTCGAGGTGGCCGTCATGGGCTGGGAACGGGCCCGCTCGCTGGGCGTCGAACGGACCTACGGCGGCCAGCTGCTCGCGGTCGCGGCAAAAGCCGCGATCGCCCTCGGGTCGGTGGGACGAGGCCGACCACCTCCTCGCCGCGGCGCAGTCGCGCGATCCGGGCGGTCTGGCCGGCCAACGCCTCGCCGTCCAGCGACTGCGACTCGCCACGGTGCGTGGCGACGAGCTGGGAGCCGACGCGGCCATCGAGGTCCTGTCACGGAGCACCGGCCAGCTCGCGCTTCTCGAGGATCGAGCCGCCGTCCTGGCCGCCCTCGCCGAGCACGCGGCGATCGGCGGCCGGGCGATCGACGCGCGCGATTTCGTCGACCAGGCATTCGACCTGACGACGGACGGCCCGCCCGATCCCGCTCTCGCCCAGCTTGCGGCGACCGGACTGCGGGTCGAGGCCGACATGGCTGCGGCGGCGCGCGCCGGGCGCGACGAGGTCGCCCTGGACGAGGCGCGGCAGCGAGCGGCAAGGGTCGCCCGACGCGTCGAAGCGATCGCCGCGACCCTGGGCGCGGCCGGGACGCGGAAGGGAGCGCCGGCACCGTCGCGGATCGCAGCCTTCGCCGTCCAGTGCCGTGCCGAGGCGCACCGGGTCGATGACTCCGACACCGCGGCCGAGTGGACTGCAGTCGCGGCCGCGTGGGAGGCGATCGGTCGTCCCTACCCGGCCGCGGCGGCCCGCTTCCGGGCGGCGAGCGCGACCCTGCGCGACCGTGGTCCGCGGTCCGAGGCCAGGTCGGCGCTCGTCACAGCGCGAGCGACGGCTGCGGCGCTCGGGGCCGACCCACTGCTCGCCGCGATCGACACGTTGGCCCGCCAGGCCCGGATCGACGTCGACGACGTCCCGCTCACGACGCAGGCCACCGAGGATGACGCCGGGGCGGATCTCGGGCTGACGGAGCGGGAACGGGAGATCCTCACGCTGATCGCCGGCGGCTGGTCCAACCAGCAGATCGCCGATGCCCTGTACATCAGCCGCAAGACCGCGAGCGTCCACGCCTCGAACATCTTCGACAAGCTCGGAGCGTCGAACCGGGCCGAGGCCGGCGCGATCGCGCTGCGGCTCGGGCTCGTCGATCGCCCGCCGCAACCGCCCGGGTCGGCTGCCGCCGGCTAGGGGGTCTCCCGACGGAGCTCGCCCAGCCGGGCGTCGGAGATGCCGAAATGGTGGGCGATCTCGTGGTAGACGGTGTCGGCGACCGCCGCGGCGAGCTGTTCCCGCGTCCGGCTGGCGCGGATCAACGGTCCGCGGAAGATCGTGATCTTGCTCGGCGCTGGGGCCGCCTCGGCCGCGTAGCGCGTGCGCGGGATCCCCTGGTACAGCCCGTACAGACCGTAGGCGCCCACCGACGCCAGCTGCTCGGGCGTGGCCTCGTCCTCGACGACGATGGCGACGCTGCCGAGCTGATCGCGGAACGGTTCCGGCAGGCGATCGAGCGCGTCGAAGACCATGTCCTCGATGTCGAGCGCGGTCGTATCGTCGGCGGGGAGCATCGAGGGACGATAGCCGGTCGGGGCGGATCAGGCTCGCGTCGGCTGGCTAGGTGGCTCGCGAACGCCGGCGCAGCCCCCCGGGTTCACCCCTGGCTCGGCATCCCGCCCTTCGGGTAGCGGATGACCGAGGCGAGGTCCTTGGTGTCCAGGATCCTCAGCAGGACCGACGTCATCGTGTCCTCGTCGTCGTCGAAGACGCCGTGGCCGTCGGCCTTCGACCGCCCGTCGGCTTCGACCTCGTTGTTCGGTGCCTCGACGAGGCTGTGCGGGCCGCCCATGACGTCGAGCAGCCGACGGACGGTGCCGTCGGGCATGGCGTACTGGGCGGGGACGTGCTTGGTCAGTCCGACCATCGGGGTCTCGTACTGTCCGGCGCCCGGCTCCAGTGCGCGCGCGACGAAATACAGCAGGGACTTGTGGTAGACGGGGATCGGCGGGCCGGGGCAGGTGTCGTCGAGCTCGACGCCGTCCTTCAGGTCATACGCGGTGAACCGGCCGATCATGCCGGTCCCGCTCGGGGCGCTCGACAGCGCCGGGACGACCTGGCGGATGAAGTCGTCGACGCGGATCGCGCCGCCCATCAGCTGCAGCGAGTCGATCGGGATGCCCTCCGCGATGAGCCGTTCGATGACCGAGGCGAGGACGATCGACCCCGCGCTGTGACCGACGAGATGGACCTCGACCTCGCCCGGGTGGCGGGCGCGGTAGGCCTTGAAGGCATCGATGAACAGCGACACCCCCGGCTGCTCCTCCGGGGGCCCGCCATGGAGCGGCGCCGACGCCGCCCGCGCGTTCGCCTTCATCTCCTCCCACAACGGCTGGACCGTCCGGCCGGCACCCTCGAGCTTGCGATCGGCCGCCTCCCAGAACCCGTCGAGCAGGCCGCCGAACGGCAGCAGCTCGCGAAGGTGGTCGAGGAACGAGAAGACCGTCGTGATCGCGTCGCTCTCCCAGACGATGTGGACCGGGTAGATCCGGTTCGCCCGCCACCAGTCGATCAGCCGATTGGCGATCCCGACGCCGCCTTCCTCGCCGACGAGACCGCCGTGGGCATAGACGACGACGCGACGGGTCGGGCTCGCGGCACCCTGGACCCAGGCGTCGTGCTGTGCCTCCATCGCCGCCACGAGGCCGGCGATCTGGGCCGGGCTGCTGGCGACCTTGCCCTTGTCCGACAGGCGTCCGCCGGCCGTCACGTCGACGACGAAGTCCTTGAGCCTGGCGAGGTTCGGGCCGGTCGCCCCGATCAGGCTGGTCCCGGCGGGGACGACGACCCGTCGCCGCTGGCCGGCGCCCCGTTGCCGCACTCCGGGCCGGCCGACCCACGCGTCGTAGCCGTTCTCGAGCCAGTCGTCGTAGGGCAGCGTGGCGTAGCCGTTGTGGCCCCAGACCGTGCCCCACGAGTTCTGGATCAGGAAGCCGACGTCGTTGTAGCCGGCGATCAGGAAGGCATGTCCGCCGAGCGGCTCGGGCGACGGCTCGATGACCCAGGTCGGATGCTTCCGGCCGCGGGCACGGGGTGTCCGCCAGCCGCCGTGGACGGCGGCGGACGCCGCGATCCCGTTGAGCTCGGTGATCGCGGACTGCATGTCGTCGATGCGCCGGGCGTTCACCCGGTAGTAGGCACCGAGCGGCGTCCGCAGGCACTCGGCGACGAACCGCGGCTCGAACAGGTCGGGATCGGGATCGCGCGGTCCCCATGTCCTCTCGCTGCAGACCCCGTGGCGGTACCAGCCCTTGAACGCGCCGCGGAGCGACGACCCGACGTCCGCCTCGCCCGGGATACTCGTCGTAGCGCCGGGCCATCGTATACAGCATGTAGGGGCTGACCCGCCGGGTCGCCCGACGCGGTGCGCCGTGCTCGGGCGTCACGGCGTACGGCTCGGACAGCACGGTCGTGATCAGCGACGCGACGGCGTGACCCGTGCACGACTCGCCGATCTGGTCGAGGATCGGCTGGCCCGCGCGCTGGTCGAGGGCGGCCGGCAAGAGCTCCAGCCGCGGCCGGTAGACGAGGTCGAGCTCGTCGAACGCGTCGGGCACGGCGTTGGTCTTGATCGTCCGCCCGGCGATCGTGACCTGGCTCGGCGCATTCGTCTTGACCATGGCGGACCCCCTCGCGCACGGATGACGGACGGCGACGGAGCCGGCGCGGCTCGCGTCGCGGTGACCGCAATCTAGTCCATCTGACGGCCCGGCGGCTGGGCCACCCTGCCCGTCGGTGACCCCCGCCGCGGACTACCATTAGCGCCCGTGACCATCGCCCCGAACGACTTCGCGCATCTCCACGTCCATTCCGAATTCAGCCTTCTCGACGGCCTCGGCCGGATCTCCGAGCTGGTCGACACGGCGGCCCAGCTGGGCATGGATTCGATGGCGATCACCGACCACGGCGCGCTGTACGGCGCGGTCGCCTTCCACCAGGCGGCGCGGTCGAAGGGGATCAAGCCGATCATCGGCGTCGAGACCTACGTCGCCCGCCGGTCGATGGTCGACAAGGAAGGCAAGGCCGACGCCCAGCCGTTCCACCTGATCCTGCTGGCCGAGAACCTGACCGGCTACCGGAACCTGTGCCGCCTGGTCACCGACGCCCACATCGACGGCTACTACTACAAGCCGCGCATCGACCGCGAGCACCTCGCCCGGCACAGCGAGGGCCTGATCGGGCTGTCGTCGTGCCTGTCCGGTGAGATCCCCAAGGCGCTCGAGGTCGAGGACTGGGAGCTGGCCCGCAGCCTGGCCGGAGAGTACGGCGACATCCTCGGCAAGGACCGCTTCTACCTCGAGCTCCAGGACCACGGCATGCCCGATCAGCACCGGCTCAACGAGCAGCTGCTGCGGCTCGCGCCCGAGGTCGGCCTGCCACTCGTCGTGACCAACGACCTGCACTACGTCCGCGAGGCGCAGTCGGACGCCCACGACGTCCTCCTCTGCGTCGGGACCGGCAACAACCTCGACACGCCGAACAGGATGCGGTTCGACACGCACGAGTTCTACGTCAAGTCCGCGGCCCAGATGGCGGCCCTCTTCCCCGACCACCCCGAGGCGATCGCCAACACCCGGCGGATCGCCGAGATGACCGACGTCGAGCTGCCGCTCGGCCAGCTGCGCATCCCGCACTTCCCCGTGCCGGACGGGCACACCGTCGAGAGCTGGCTGCGCGCCGAATGCGAGCGCGGACTCGAGCGGCGCTACGGGACGGTCACCCCCGAGCTCCAGGCGCGGCTCGACTACGAGCTCGGCGTCATCCTGTCGATGGGCTACGCCGGCTACTTCCTGATCGTCGCCGACTTCATCGCGTTCGCCCGCGAGCAGGGCATCCAGACGACCTGCCGGGGGAGCGCGCCGGGCTCGATCGTGACCTACACGCTCGGCATCACGCCGGTCGACCCGATCCTCTACCAGCTGCCGTTCGAGCGCTTCCTCAACCCGGACCGGGTGACGATGCCCGACATCGACGTCGA
This sequence comes from uncultured Chloroflexia bacterium, assembly GCA_963842695.1. Lineage (GTDB taxonomy): Bacteria > Chloroflexota > Limnocylindria > Limnocylindrales > CSP1-4 > SPCO01. Next base: position 3,828 of record CAWJHK010000008.1, on the reverse strand, counting down.
CTTCGAGGACGGCCGGCGCGAGGAGGTCATCGCCTACGTCGGGCGCAAGTACGGCCAGGACCACGTCGCCCAGATCATCACCTTCGGCACGATGCTGGCCCGGGCCGCGATCCGCGACGTCGGGCGGGTGCTCGGCTTCTCGTACGGCGAGGTCGACCGGATCGCCAAGGCGGTCCCGAACCAGCTCGGGATCAAGCTCGACGAGGCGATCGACGTCGCCCCGGAGCTGCGCGAGCAGGTCGATGGCGACCCGGGCGTCAAGCGGATCACCGACTTCGCCCGCCAGCTCGAGGGTGTCGCCCGCAACGCATCGACCCACGCCGCCGGGGTCGTCATCAGCCGCGAGCCGCTGACCGAGCTCATGCCGCTCCAGAAGGCGACCAACTCGGACGGGCTGATGAGCCAGTACGAGATGCACGCGATCGAGGCGCTCGGGCTCCTCAAGTTCGACTTCCTCGGCCTGTCGAACCTGACGATCCTCCGCCAGGCGGTCGACCTCGTCCGAGCAACCGCGGCATCGAGATCGACCTCGACGCCATCCCGCTCGACGACGCCACGACCTTCGAGCTGCTCGCCTCGGGCGAGACGACCGGCGTGTTCCAGCTCGAGTCCGCGGGCATGCGCCGCTACGTCCGCGACCTCCGGCCGACGTCGGTCTACGACCTCGCCGCGATGGTCGCCCTCTACCGCCCGGGGCCGATGGACAACATCCCCGCCTACATCCGGCGCAAGCACGGCCAGGAGGCGGTGACCTACCTCCACCCGCTGCTCGAGCCGTACCTGGAGAAGACCTACGGGATCTTCGTCTACCAGGAGGACATCATGTCCGCGGCCATCGCCCTCGGCGGCTTCACCGGGCCCGAGGCGGACACGCTCGGCTACGCGATCCGCAAGAAGAAGTCGGCGGTGCTCCGGGCGCAGAAGGAGAAGTTCGTCACCCAGGCCGCGGAACGAGGTGTGGCCGCGAACGTCATCGACGCCGTGTTCAAGGCGTTCGAGCCGTTCGAGCGCTACGGCTTCAACAAGGCGCACGCCACCTGCTACGGGCTGATCGCCTACCAGACCGCATACATGAAGGCGAACCACACGGTCGACTACATGACCGCGGTCCTGACCGCCTTCCGCTCGAACGAGGAGAAGGTCGCGGCGGCCGTCGCCGAATGCCGCCGGATGGGCATCGAGGTCCTGCCGCCCGACGTCCACAAGAGCCACCTCGAGTTCACGGTCGAGGGCGACGCGATCCGGTTCGGGCTGCTGGCGGTCAAGAACGTCGGCCAGGGCGCCATCGAATCGATCATCGCGGCGCGCGACGAGGGCGGCGAGTTCCGCTCGCTGACCGACTTCTGCACGCGGATCGACCTGCGGCTGGCGAACCGCAAGGTGCTCGAGGCGCTGGCCAAGGTCGGGGCGCTCAGCCCGTTCGGCCACCCGTCGCAGATCCTGCTCGGGCTCGACGACGCGGTCGCCGCGGCGCAGGCGACCCAGCGCGACCGGATCACCGGCCAGACGTCGCTGTTCGACCTCGGGCGCGGACGACGCGGCGGTCTTCGAGCGGCCGCTCCCGAGCGCCACCGAGGTGCCCGTCCGCGAGCGGCTCCGCTGGGAGAAGGAGCTCCTCGGGCTGTACCTCTCGGAGCACCCGATGGGCGAGGTCGCCGAGCGGGTCGGGCAGTTCGTGACCGCCTACTCGAGCGACCTGCGCGACGAGTCGCTCGACGGCCAGCGGGTCGTCGTCGGCGGGATCGTGACCGGCGTCGCGGACGGTCATCACCAAGGCCAAGGCGACGATGGCGATCGTCACGATGGAGGACCTGCAGGGCACGATCGAGGTCGTCGTCTTCCCGCGGCTGTACGAGCAGACGATGGGGACCTGGCGCGATGGCGAGATCCTGCTCGTCGCCGGTCGGGTCGACCACAAGAGCGAGGACGTCTCGCTGCTGGCCGACCTCGCGGTCGAGTGGGACGCGGCGGTCGCGGGCGGACGAGAGGCCTTCGCCCGGCAGGTCGCGGCGGGCGATCGCGGCGGACGTCGCGGGTCCGGCGGCTGGTCGGACGGTAACGGGAATGGCAACGGACGGACGGCGGCCACGGGGCCTGCGGCGCGGGGCGCGGCCGCTCGTCGCGGTCGCGACCGGGCGTTGCGTCCGGCGGCCGGACGCCGGCGTGCCCGCCGTCGCCGTTCGTCTCGCCGCGGCGGGGTGGCGGCCGCCGAGACGTCCCTGCCGGACGCGCCGACCGGCCTGCCACGGATCGCCCCGGCCGAGCCCGTCTCGACCTACCCGGCGACCGCCGGGCGTCCCGCTCGGTGCGGACGCCGACGACGAGCCGGCCGTGCCGGACGAGGCGCGCGCCCGGATCGTCGCGGACGCCACGGCCGACGTCCCGATCGACGCCGGACCGGGCACGGTCCTCCACGTCCGGTTCGCGGGCAGCGCCCCGACGGACCGCGTCGTCGGCGCGATGGAGACGTTCAAGACCGTCATGCGCGACCGGCCGGGCGCGACCCGCGTCGTGATCCACGTGCCTGCGACCGGGCGGCGGCCAGATGGAGCTGCGCCGCGGCGTCGCCTACGACGCCGAGATGCTGGCCGAGGTCCGGCGCCGGCTCGGCGACGGCATGGTGGACCTCCGCCTCACCTGAGCCGGAGCCGCGCGCCAGGTCGGCAGCGCGACGGCGTCTCGGCGTCGGCGTATCCGGCGGATGGCCTGGACGGCCGAGAACTGCTCGTGGTAGTCGGCGCGGATCGCGTTGAGCGTCGCGGCGTCGATGTCGAGCTCCTCGGCGATCTCGTTGACGACCGCGGTCTCCTCGGCCGAGATCGTGCCGTTCGCGGCGCCGACCGCGAAGCACGCGCGGAGCACGGCGATCCGCTGCTCGTCGCCGGACAGCGCCTTGAACTCGCGGGTCACCACGAAGTCCTCGGTGGCACCGACGGTCTTCGCCTGGAGCTTGGCCATCTCGGTCACCAGGACCGCCGTCGCCTCGTCGATCGACCCGCTGGCCTGGAGCTCGCGCTCGATGGCGGCGGTCTCCTCGTCGCTGATGTCGATGTCGGCGTTCGCGGCGCGCGCGAGGGTGTAGGCCGCCGCGGCGAGGAACCGGGCCTGCTCGGGCGGCATCGCCTCGAGCTTGGCGACGATCCGCCGGACGGTCGCGGTGTCGCCGGCGCCGATCGGACGGCGGCGGGGCGGGCCGTGCGGCGACGCCGGCTCGTCCGCGTCTTGGATCCGAAGAAGCGGTGGAACATGGGGCTCCTCTACCAGCGTTCGTAGGCGGGGTGGTCGGGACCGACGGCGACGAACGTGCCGCGGCATGTGGCGGTGATGATGCCACCGGAGGACAGTTCCGCGTCGACGACGACCGCGTCGCCCTCGACCGAGACCGGCCAGGCGCGCAGGTGGACCGGCTGGTCGACCGGTGTCGGGCGGCGCAGGCGGATCGCGTAGTCGGCCGTCACGCAGCCCGGCGGGCCGGGCAGGTCGCGCTCGCGCATGAGGCGCATCGCCGCGGTCCAGTTGGCGTGGCAGTCGAGGAGCGTCCCGATGATCCCGCCGTTGAGGACGTTCTCGAAGGCGGCGTGATGGGGGAGTGGCTGCCACTCGCCCGGAGCTCGCCGCGCTCGGCCGTCGGCCTCGATGCTCTCGATCCGCAGGCCCTGCTCGTTCGCCGGGCCGCACCCGAAGCACCGCGATGTCGGCGTACAAGCGCTGGAGGCTGAGCTCCGCCTCGGTCACGCCCTCAGCGCCGGAGGTAGCCGGGGATGTCCGGCTCGGGGCCGCGCCACATGTCGAGCTCCTCGGTCGCGAACCGGCCGTAGTAGTTGCGCC
>CAWJHK010000007.1:0-195515 GCA_963842695.1 uncultured Chloroflexia bacterium | reverse complement strand
AGAACATGGCCAAGGGCGATGCAGCGCCCACGGCTGCGCTCAAAGCTGGAGTCGAAACCGTCAAAGACAGCGGGCTGAAAGGAGTCTCCACCATTAAGGACAAGGTGAGTGAAGCAGTGGGCGGTGACAATGGTGACAGCGGAAAAGACAAGAAGCAGAAGTTCATCAATATTGTCGAAGAGCTTGACCTCCCGGTTGCTCGCGCAGTGGCGTATCAGGCGTGGACACAGTTCGAGGAATTCCCCAGTTTCATGAAGAAGGTCGAGAACGTCGAACAACAGGACGATCAGACCATCGAGTGGAAGGCACAAATCTTCTGGTCTCACCGTTCCTGGACGGCGGAGATCGTGGATCAGGTGCCGAATGAACGCATCGTCTGGCGCTCCAAGGGTGAGAAGGGCCATGTCGACGGGGCCGTGACGTTCCACGAGTTGACGCCCGACCTGACGCGAATGCTGGTTAACCTCGAGTACTACCCACAGGGATTATTCGAGCGCACTGGCAACTTGTGGCGCGCCCAGGGCCGCCGAGTGCGCGTGGAACTCAAGTTTTTCCGGCGCTATATTCCACAAGCGAGGTCCTGCTGCGCCAAGACGAAGTCGAGGGCTGGCCCGGGGAGATTCACGACGGCGAAGTAACCGCGGAATCTTCCGGCTCGAAGGATCAAGACTCCGAGCGTGGGTCCGCATCCGAATCAGGAGCCAAGAGCCCTGCGAAGAAATCGGCCTCGTCGAGCCGGCCTCGCCAAGCTGCGAAGAAGTCGTCATCCAGCGAGTCATCGCCTAGCCGGTCTCGCCAAACTGCGAAGAAGTCGTCATCCAGCGGGTCATCGCCTAGCCGGTCTCGCCAAACTGCGAAGAAGTCGTCATCCAACGAGTCATCGCCCAGCCGGTCTCGCCCGGCCGCGAAGAAGTCGTCCGGTTCCGCATCGTCAAGCCGCGAACCACGGCTAAGAAGTCGACGACCTCCTCGCGAAGCAGGTCGTGATGACCTGTGGCAGACGCTGAAATACAGAACTCACAGCAAAGCGCCCAGAATTCGCAGCAGCGTGCACGGGACGCGCGGCGGAGGGCTCGGATCCGTGAGCTCGAAGACGAGGTGGAGCGCTATCGACGCGCATCTGAGGATGCTCTGCAGCAGCTCGACTGGTGCATCGGCTATCTGCACGGCGCGGAAAGACGGGATTAGCACGATCACTCGCGAAGAACCGTGCATACATCCGCACACATCTGTTGAAGCGGTCCGAACAGCCAGTGCCCACTCAAGAGACCGACGAGACGTAGCCCTGCGATGACCGTCCATGACCGCAAGCGCACGCTCCAACCGCTACCTGGAGCGTCCAGCCCCAAGCAGCCTCGCCGACGTCATCGACACCATCCTGGACAAGGGTTTGGTAATCGATATCTACGTTCGCGTGTCCCTTGTCGGCATCGAGCTGCTGACCATAGATGCACGCATTGTCATTGCCAGTGTCGACACCTACCTGCGTTTCGCCGAGGCCGTGAATCGGCTTGATCTGACGGAGACAGGGGCCCGAAGGACTTCCCGAGCTGATGGAAGACATGACCCGCGGGGTGCCAAGCGACAAGACCGAAGGCGCGATCGAAGCTGTGAAGGAGAAGGTCTCAGACGTCTTCAGCCGGGACGACGAGGACGAAGATGAAGATGACTATGAGGATGACGATCGGTCCAGTCGTAGCAGCCGACGGAAGCCGGAACCGGCAAAGAAGAGTACGCCAAGCCGACGTCGTGAATCCTAGGGAGTAAACAATAGGTATGGCCCTACACGTGTATGGAGTGGTCTCGGCGGCGACTCCCGTGCCAGGACCCCTGCGCGGTCGCCGGGAAGCTCCGGTGCGACTCGTCGCCCACGGCCACCTCGCTGCTGTCGTCAGCGAGGTCGACGCTAATGCTCGGATTCGGCGAGATGATCTGCTTGCGCACGCCCGAGTCCTTGAGTCCCTTATCGCGAGCGCGACCGTATTGCCCATGCGATTCGGAATGATTGTTGAGACTGACGAGGAGGTTGTCCGCAACATTCTCGAACCAGGGGAAAGTGGTTTGACTGATCTCTTGCGCTCCTTCGATGGTTTTGTTCAGCTGACCGTCAAGGCCCAGCATGATCAAGATCAAGCACTGAGGGACTTGCTTCGCGAGCGTCCGGACCTCCGTGTGCTCCGCGACCAAACCGGCAAGGGGCCAGCGTTCTATCCGGCTCAGCTCAGGCTCGGTGAAGCGATAGCAGGCTGGCCTCGAGGCGCTGGTGAGTTCTGACGCCGCAATGCTGCATGACCAGCTCAGTGGGATCGCCGAACGCATGGTGTTGGGAGACGTCACCGGTCAGAACCACGTTCTTCATGCAGCGCTGCTAGTGGAGCGGTCGGCCCGCACCCAGACGGACGAAGCCATTGCGCAACTTGGCAGAACACTGCCGGACCGCCTTCGGCTGCGCTACATCGGCCCGCAGCCCCCGTACTCGTTTGTTGACGGCGAGCTGGCAGGTGAGCGGGTATGGGCCTGATCACCGGCATTCTCACGTGGCCGCTCGCTCCCGTGAGGGGCGTTGCGTGGATTGCTGAACAAGTGAGGCAAGAAGCTGAGCGCCAGTGGATGGATCCGGCGGCGCTGCAGGATGCCCTAGCTGATGTACAGGCTCGCAGGGAAGCCGGCCTGATCGACGACGCCGAAGCTGATCGCCTCGAAGACGAGCTGATTGAGAGACTTCTCGCGTCTGAACAGCCATACGATTCGGGTGATTGATATGACGGATAACCACCAGTCAGGTGTTCAGCTCGCCCGGCGGGCGATGAACACCCTCGCCGACCTTGTCGGCTGTCCCGCAGAAGGCATTACCGGGATTCGACGCAACGACGACGGGTGGGTAGTCGAGGTTGAGGTACTTGAGGTTGAGCGCGTCCCGGAAACGAGCGACGTGCTCGCCAGCTATGAAGTCGAGATCGACAATGACGGGGAGATCGTAGAATTCCGTCGGCTTCGGCGCTATATGCGCACGCAAACCGAAGGAGTCTAGGGTGACCAGCGACGGCGGGGGGCTGCAGCGGCACCCAACAGGTCGCGGCGCCCCCAACTACCTGCAGACCCATCCGCAACCTGACAGCCTGGCGGACGTCTTGGAACGTGTGCTGGACAAGGGGATCGTCATTGTCGGCGACATCCAGATCCGCCTTCTTGACATCGAGCTGCTGACCATCAAAATCCGCCTCATGGTCGCGTCGGTAGACAAAGCTCGTGAGATGGGCATCAACTGGTGGGAGAGCGATGAGTACATCACGCAGCTGGACGATGCTGACGACAAGAGTGAGCTGGGTGAGCTGAATCGGCGGTTGGAGGCATTGGAAGGTCGGATCAACGAGTCGCCCCAGGTTGAGTCCGATCGTGCCAGTAGGGAAGAGAAAGCAAGAGGTCGGTCCTGAGATGGACGAGACGATCGTCCACGCGTACGGGATCGTCGCGGCGGACAGACCGCTCACCCAATTTCCTCCAGGTATCGCCGATACGACCGTATGGGTCTATGACGTCGGGAGCTTGGCAGCGATCGTCAGCCTCCTTCCGGTGGAGGGTTTTGGCGTTCCTGACTGGGAGCGAAACGCAACGAATGTGGGTTGGCTGGAGCCCATCGCACGCCAGCACCATGAGGTGTTGCAGCACGTAGCGATGGCGGCCGCAGTAGTACCCCTACGCCTGCCGTCGCTCTACGGCAGCCTTGAGTCTTTGGCCGAAACATTGCGGGAGGCCGGTGACCTTCTGGACAGAGATTTGCGCCGAATCGAGGGCAAGGCGGAGTGGGCCGTTAAGGTCTACCGGACCTCTGAATCGCCGAGCGCGGCAGTCAGCACGGCAGCAACCTCGGGTCGGGACTATTTGGCGGCACGGTCGCGTGATCTCAGCGCGCGAAGCAATGCTCAAGAGGAGGTTCGAGAGCAAGTACGGGAGATACACGACACCCTTGGACAGGTGAGTGCCGAGTACGTGCGAAACCAGCCGCAGGATGCCGTGCTGTCCGGCCGTAGGGAACAGATGCTGCTGAACGGCGCCTACCTCGTACGGTGGGCTGACCAAGCACGATTCCGAGAGCTTGTCCGCGAGATCGCCGACGATTCTTCGAACAGGGGCCTGTCCGTCGAAGTTAGCGGTCCTTGGCCTGCATACAACTTCACTGGTGACGCCGAAGCGGCAACCACTGAGGCCAGGACATGAGCGACGCCACAGAGAGGTGGTCTGATAACCAGGTCGCGCTGGTGGATCTCATCGATCGCGTCATCGGTGGTGGCGTCGTGATCACCGGAGATGTTGTCCTGGGAGTCGCCGGCGTAGATCTGGTGTATTTGGGCCTTCGGCTTGTGCTGGCGCCTGCCCACGAGGTCGAGCAGTCCATCCCTCTCACGAGGCGTTCAGCATGATGCTGCTGTACGCGGTCGTTCCCGCCGATGCGACTGCTCCGGAAATGCGCGGCCTCCACGGCCACCGGCTCGAGACCATCCGGGGTGCGCTCGCTGCCGTCATCGTGGAGGAGTGCTCAGAGGGTCTCCGCGCCACCGGCGACGAATCGCGTGCCTTTGCCGAGATCATCTGTGATGTGGCAACGACGACTTCCATGCTGCCGATACGTTTCCCCACCATGCTGCCCACGCGATCGGCGGCGCTGGCGGAGCTGGAGGCAAGCGAAGCCGCGTGGCGTCAGAGACTCACTGAGCTCGACGGGCTGGCTGAGGTGGTCGTCCGTGCCCAGGAGACAAAAGTCGATCATGAGCCGGAGTCTGCATCCGACGGCTCCGGTACCAGCTACCTGGTGAAACGGGCAGCAGCGATTCACCGCCGAGAGGCTCTAGTCACTGAGATCAGCGAGCTAGTACGCACCTGGACTCGGGAAATCAAGGTGCTGCCTCCGCAGCATGAGGTCCGCCTCGCCTGCCTGGTTGCTCATGCCGAGGTACCACAGTTGAGGGACGCGGTCACGACCTGGCAGCAGCAACGCAGCGGCAGACAGGCGGTGGTCAGCGGGCCTTGGCCGGTCTTCAGCTTCGTGGGCGATCAAGAGACGGTGAGCAGATGAGCGCTTCCGATGACAGCACGTTTCCCCTCGATCAAGTCGCAGAGAACACCCTGAATTCGCTAACTGCCAGGGTGAGTGCCGATCCTGAAACAGTTGAGCGCGGCCTGGTGCAGCTGGTACTGACCCTCGTCGAGCTGCTTCGGCAACTTATGGAAAGGCAGGCCGTACGCCGGCTTGACGCGGGCGCGATGACGTCAGAGGAGACCGAGCGCGTCGGGCTCACACTTATGCTCCTCGAGAAGCGCATGGCCGAGCTTCGCGACCATTTCGAACTTACCCAGGAGGATCTAAATCTCGACTTGGGCCCGCTCGGCAGATTGTTGTAGACCGTTTCTTGCAACCAGCCTGCAACGTTGCGATTGGTATGGATGACCAGAATTGGGTATGCCTCTTAGGCAGTTGTCGCACTGGGCGAAGGCTGTAGCTAGGAGGACACATGGAGATCATCGGAGTAATTGTCGCGGGCATCATTATTGGCTTGCTCGGCAAGTTTGTTGCTCCGAGTAGTCGGGACAACATCCCGCTCTGGCTCACCATCTTGTGCGGAATCGCTGGTGTCATCATCGGCTGGTACCTCTACACCGCGTTCGGTGGCAACGGCAGCCCAGGCATTGACTGGGTCCGCTGGCTCATTGCAATTGCGGTTGCCGCAGTACTGGTGGCTATCGCATCGACAGTGACCGCCAAGACTAAGACGGGTCGGAAGCTGCGCGCCTAATACCGCCCGTCGTTTGCTGCTGACGCCCCGCTTCACCCTGACGCCCCCACATATTGAAGGGGCGCGGGCGAGAAGCGGGGCGTGAGTTTCTTATCTGGCCATGCCGACGACGCTTTCCGGGATACCGCTGCGCCAAGTCGCGAAGACCGACGCGTAAGAACTCGAGCGCGTCAGCCGCGTCGCAGGATTAGAGATCGGTTGTCACCGCGCCAATGACCTGGTGGCCACCGTCGACCAGCGGTATCGCAGGCCACCGGTCGAACGCGCCGCAGGGATGGCTGACTCCGAACGACCACACCTCGCCCAAGTCGACCTGCAGCCCCTCGGGTACCTGGAGAAACGCATGCTGATCATTGAGCTTCGTCACTCGCACATCCGTCGCGTCGCGTCGTCGACGCTCGTGACCGTACCTTCCGAGAACGACGGGAAGTTGATCATCGAAGGGCACGTCACGTCGACCGAAGCCCACGATCGCTAGGGTCGGCTCGGGTCGGGACAGCACACTGGCTAACAACTCGAACGCCGGCTGCAGGCGTGGCCCCGTTGGGGTCCCACGCCCATCCAAGGGCGAGGTGCGCCGATAGATGCCGTGGTCGTGGGTCAGGTAACAGCCGCTTCGCAGCACGGTCTGCACCGGGAAGTCGAAGTTGTCAGGACCGAGACGCGCGACGACGCGGTCGAAGTACGAGCTGCCGCCGGCGCTGACCAGTGGCACCTGGCCGGCCGCGAAAAGGCCCGCGGCATTCAGCCGGTGAGCGGTCTGAGCGATCGACTCGAGATACACCTCCAAGCCGGCGGGCTCGCCCGTCGCGGCCCCGGGCATCAGGCCTTCAAAGCCAGCCACACCGACGAGGCGCAGGTGCTCGGACTGGTTGACCGCCCGGGCCACGCCGAGGCCCTCCTCGAGGCTTCTCACACCAGTGCGACCGCCTACGTATCCCACCTCCACGAGCACGTCCAGTGGCTCGGCTGGACCGGCTTGGCCGCATTCCCGATCGAGCAGCTCGACCGACGCCACACTGTCGACGTAACAGCAGAAGCCCGTGTCTTCCTCACCGAGCACATGGGTCACAATCCATCGGATCGCCACGGGATCCACGAGCAGATTCGCCAGCAGAATACGTGGAACTCCGATAGCGAGCAGGCCCCTGACGTGCGCCGGGGTCGCGGCTGTCGCTCCCCAGGCTCCCGCCTCCATCTGTCGCCGGATCAGCTGCGGCGATAGAGATGTCTTGGCGTGCGGAGCCAGCTCGACCCGATGGTGGCGGCAATAGTCAGCCATCGTGGTGATGTTGTGGACCAGCTGTTCCTCGTGAAGCACCAGAGCCGGATACTCCAGGTCTCGAAGGGCATTCCACCCCAGATCACCGATGCGCATCACAGGCATGCCGGCCGGCAGCGGCAGGCCCTTGAACCGTCTGTCGTCGATGGGCCGCATCCTTGATCTCCTGTACCCGCCAACCTCGGAGTGGTGTGACTTCTAGCACGACGTTAATAGCCGCGCCTTCAACATGTTGGACGGCCGGATGTCTGAGCCGACGCCGGTTCTTTGCCTAGTCGAACACGATGCAGACCTTGCCCGCCGCGCCCTGATCGGCGATCCGGTAAGCCTCGGCAGCCTGCTGGAGTGGGTACCGATGCGTGACGATCCGTTCCGGATGGAGGTTCCAGCGCACCAGATGCTCCAGCAGCTCTTCCATGTGGCGCAGTGACGTGACCCAGGAGCCGTACAGCGTGATCTGCTTGTGGATCAACAACTCGGACACCGCGAAGGTGATCTGGCCACCCTCGCCGACGAAGGCGCAGCGGCCCCAGGTTCTGGTGTGCTCCAGAGCGAACACCCGGGCAACGCCGCTGCCCGAACAGTCGATGCTCGCCTCACAGCCCCGGCCGTCGGTCACTTCAGTGATGGTGGCTCCGGCTGTGTCGTCGGCCGGCAGCGCATGATCAACAAGGTCCAGGTCCTCGGCCATCTTGCGTCGCTCTGGAGAGATGTCGGTAGCAATGATGGGACTGGCGCCGAGCGCCCGACCGAGCATGGCCGCAGCCAGACCCACCGGGCCTAGCCCAGTGACGAGCAGCGAGTCTTGTCCGGACAGTTCTAGGCGGAGCAGCCCTTCGTACGCGGTGCCGAGCCCGCAGGACACGAGCGCACCGTCGACGTAGGACAGCTGGTCCGGGAGGAGGATGCAGGTGGCCTCCTCGGCAAGCAGAAATTCAGCGTGCCCGCCGTCGCGTTGCCAGCCGTGGGCCGCGCGCAGCGGAGACGTGCAGCCGATCATGTAGCCGTGGCGGCACTCCTCGCAGACACCGCAGCCGGCAATGTGGTACACCACAACCCGATCCCCGACGGAGAGCCGACGGCACCCGGGACCCACTGCCGCCACTTGACCGCACGGCTCGTGCCCGGCGATCACACCCCGATACGCCTCCGGTCCACTGCCCAGGTGCTCTCGGTAGATCGCGCGAATATCGCTGCCGCAGATCGACGAAGCCTTCATCCGCAACAACACCTGCCCATGTCCCGGCTCGGGGACATCGACCTGAACATGCTTGACCGTGCTGTCGCCGGGAAGGACGACTCCGCTCATCGTTACCATGACGTTCCTTGATCGAAATCGGTGCGCGAACGCACGACTGTCGGTTAGCGAGCTGATGAACTCACATGTACCACGCCTCCGGTCTTGCGGGTGGCCCGGTCGCGGCCCGAGGAAAGCCATGGGTTTTAACGGATGATCAGCGTCGGCGCAGCCCCACCTTGGCTCAGGCGCTCATGGCTCACCAAGAGGACCAGCCCCAGCTCTCGGTCTAGACCTCCTTTCCTCCGGAGCTCCGGTGGGCAGCCGTCGGCGGAAGAGACTGCGCCGCCCCATAGTGTGGTGCTCACGAGCGCGCTGCGGGCACCGGAACCGAGGGAGAACAGGTATGGCCGCGTTGGTGGTTGGTGTGCCGAAGGAGATCAAGGACAAGGAAGGTCGGGTATCGGTGCAGCCCGACGGCGTTGCCGAGCTGGCCTATCACGGCCAGGAGGTCGTGGTGCAGGCCGGCGCCGGATCGGGCAGCGGGTTTTCCGACGAGGAGTACGTCGCGGCCGGCGCTCGGGTTGTCGGCACCGCGGACGAGGTGTTCGCCGCCGCAGACTTGATCGTCAAAGTCAAAGAGCCCATCGCTGAGGAATATGACCGATTCCGCCCGGGCCAGCAGCTGTTCACCTATCTCCACCTGGCGGCCGACCGCCCGCTCACCGAGTTCCTCCTCGACCGGCGCATCGACTCGATCGCGTATGAGACGGTGCAGACCCCGGATGGGCGGCTGCCGCTGCTCACGCCGATGAGCGAGGTTGCGGGCCGCATGGCTGTCCAGGCCGCCGCCTACCACCTGCAAAGCACCTCCGGCGGGGCCGGCCTGCTACTGGGCGGGGTCCCCGGTACGCCGGCCGCGAAGGTCACCATCATCGGCGGCGGCGTCGCCGGAACCGAGTCCGCCAAGATGGCTCTCGGATTGCGTGCGATCGTACGTGTGTTGGACACCAATGCGACGCGCCTGTCCTACCTGTCCGATGTATTCGGCGGCCGGCTCGACCTGGTTGTTCCCAACCGGGCGCGGACTGCGACATACGTGGCCGAATCCGATGTGGTGATCGGCGCCGTACTGGTCGCCGGCGCGAAGGCGCCGAAACTGGTTACCCGCGACATGATCAAGAGCATGCGGCCCGGCAGTGTCGTGGTCGACATCGCCATCGACCAGGGCGGCTGCTTCGAGACCAGCCGGCCGACCACGCACTCCGAACCGACTTACCTCGAAGAGGGTGTGGTGCACTACTGCGTCGCCAACATCCCCGGCGCGGTGGCACGCACCTCGACCCTCGCCCTCACCAGTGCCACCCTGCCGTACTTGGTCCGCGTCGCGACGCACGGGGTGGCGGGCGCGGCAGCGCGTGATCCGGTTCTGGCGAAGGGTCTGACCACGCTCGGCGGCAAGTTGATCTCCCGGCCGGTGGCCGAGGCGCACGGCCTGCCCTGCGAGGACCCGACTACCCTGCTACCAGCGAACCCGGCCGCGGAGCCACGAAGGTAATCCTCAGCCCCAAGACAACAGGGCACCGCGTGCGTCGTAGGCGGCCCGTGGCGACCAGGTGATCTCCCACCGGTTCCCTTCGGGATCGGCGATGAACGCGGAACGTCCGCCCCACGATCGGTCGGTCGCGGCGGCCACCGGAGTCGCACCAGCGGCCACAGCGGTATCGAATGCACTGTCGACCTCATCCCGGGTACCGACTGAGCAGGCCAGCGTGACGCCGGACCACCCAGTCGGAGCCGTGCTATCGGGCGCTGCCTCGGCGGTCAGGTCGCTCATTGGGAAGAGCGCCAAGAGGACACCCCCGAGGAGAAAGCCGGTCCAAGAGTTGTCACCGATGGGCAGCTCAGGCCAACCTAGCGTCCGGTAGAACGGGCGGAGCACATCCATGTCTCGTGCGCCCAGCGTGACGATCGACAGTCGGGCGGGAATCTCGGCCATGTTCAGATCCTGCCAGGACCGGACGACGTCGCTGGCGAGCCCCGGATGAGACCGTCGACTTACCCACGGCCGGTAGAGGCCTGTGCGGTGATTCTTTCGACCGCTGTAGCGACTATGGCCTGGTCGTGCGGTTCGTTGTCGAGGGCTCGGTGGATCGGAGAGGCCCTCGACGAGCGCATCGAGCATGCGTGCGGTGGTTGGATCGAAATACTGCTCGAGCGTTCGTCGGCTGCGCGTCATCCAGGCGTTGGTGATATCCCGGTAGGCGGGGTTCCGAGCGGCCAGTGTGTAGAGCTCCTGGGTGAGGACGAGGTCGCGCTGGTTACCGAGTACGACGTGAGTGATGGCGTCGGTGATGGCCTGTTTGGCGGTATCGGCGTCGTGGGCGGCTGCGATTCTTTCCGCAAACTGTTCGCTGGCGGTTTGGGCGAATCGGGAGAAGGCCTCGTGGAGCAGGTCGTCCATCCCGGCTGAAGTGGTAGGTCATGGACCCGAGTGGGACGTCGGCTGCCTGAGCGACCTTGCGATGTGAGGTGCCAGCAACGCCTGTCTCAGCGATTACGTCAAGGCAAGCGTCGATGATTCGGTCGCGCCGTCCGGGGTCGTAGCGACGCTGTGCCGTGGCTGCTGGTGCGGTGGGCACGGTCGCGCTCAGATCTCGCGGATGACGCGCGCGGGGTTTCCGACGGCGACGACGTTTGCGGGGATGTCGCGGGTGACCACGGCACCAGCGCCGACGACGCTGTTGTCCCCGATCCTGACGCCTGGGCAGACGATCACACCCCCGCCGAGCCAGACGTTGTCGCCGATGGTGATCGGCTTGGCCGCTTCGAGTCTGTCGCGCCGAGGCTGCGGCTCGATCGGGTGCGTCGGGGTCAGCAGCTGGACGTTCGGGCCGAACTGGCAGTCGGCGCCGATCGTGATGGTCGCGACGTCGAGAGCGGTGAGGTTGTAGTTGATAAAGGTCCGGGCACCGATGCTGATGTGCTCGCCGAAGTCGACGTATAGCGGAGGCTTGACGAAAGCGCCCTCCCCGAGGCTGCCGAGCAGCTCGGCCAGGATCGGCCTGGCACTGCCTTCGTCGGTGATTGCGGCCTGGTGGTAGGCGTGGGCAAGTTGCACCGCCCGCTGGGCACGCCGCCCGCTCTCGGGGTCGTCGGCGATGTAGAGGTCGCCGGCGAGCATTCGCTCGCGGTTCGACCTCGGGTCGCCGGCGAAGTAGTCGGTAGAGGAGGTCATGTGGACGATCGTACACTAAGCTAGTGTACGATCGTACGCAATCAGCCCGGCCGCCCAGAGCTCCGCTACGCCCACCGGCCGCACACCGACAAATTCAGGACACGCTCATGACCTCCTCCTCCACCAACACGCCACCGCAGGATCTCGCTGTACGCCTCGCCAAGACGCAATCCGTCGTCGCCGTGGCGCTCCTCTTTGCGGTGAACGGGCTCATCATTGGCGGATTCGGCGGTGTTCTCCCCTCCATCCGCGAGCGGCTGGACATCAACCGCCAGCCACATCGCGATCATGCTGTTCGCCGCTGGTCTGGCCGGCATCGTCGCGATGCAGGTCGGCGGCCGACTGTCCGACGCGATCGGTGCCCGCCAGGTCGCCCTGGCCGGCCTACCGTTCCTCATCGCCGCAGCAACCACGTTCGCGTTCGCCACGACCTTTCCTGTCGCCATCGTGGGAGCGGTGTTGCTGGGTCTCGGCAACGGCGCGATGGACGTCGCCATGAACGCTGTCGGGGTTCAGGTCGAGGGCGCCCGTACGCGTCCGATCATGAGCCGGTTCCACGCACTCTGGTCGGTAGGCGGATTCGTCGGCGCCGGGAGCGTGCTCCTCATGGCGACGCTAATCGATCTCACGCGGTGCAGCGATCGTCATGCCGCTCATGCTGTTCTTGGCTGCCGCTAGCTCTCGTCGCCTTCGTCGTCGCCTTGAAGATCACCCCACCAACAGCGGTCATCCAGCACAGCGTCGACGGTGTCCAGACGAAGATCCCGTCGATCGCCTGGCCGCTCGCGATCATGGCCCTGGCGTTCGGGCTGTCCGAAGGCACCGCCACCGACTGGTCCGCCCTACACGTCACCGACGTCGCCCAGGTCGACTCCGACCACCGGCGCCCTCGGCCTCGTCGCGGTCAGTGGCTTCATGGTCCTCATCCGCCTCTTCGGCGACCGTCTCGTCGCTCGCTTCGGCCGCCGCGCAGTGGTCCGGTTCGGCGGTGTCTGCGCCGCAGTCGGCTACGGCACGGTGACTCTGGTCAGCGGCCTGCCAATGCTGCTCGTCGGCTGGGCACTGGTCGGACTGGGAGTCGGCATGATCGCGCCCCAGGTGTACGCGGTCGCCGGCCACATCGGCGGCGGCCGAGTGCTCGCCGTCGTCGTCACGTTCGGCTATGCCGCCTTCCTCTTGGGGCCGGCCGTGGTCGGCTTCCTCGTCAGCCAGCTCGGGCTGCACCACGCGATGGCCGTCCCGGCCGTTCTCTGCGCCGGCATCGTGGGGCTTGCGGCCACCATGCCGAAGAACGATGCCGACCTATCAAGTACGCACTAAGTCACAAACCCGCCGACCCTATTGATCGCGAAACAGCTCATCGACGTTCGGCAATTGTTCGAACTCGAAGAACGTCCCTGCCTCCGCGATCTCGTGCGCGGCCTGCAGGAACCCACGCCATGCTGTGCGCGCGAGCGTGCCTCCAACACTGATCCGCCGGACTCCCATGTTCGCCGCGTCCCGAACCGTAATGAAAGGCGCGTTGATCAACAAGTTCATCGGTTTAGGTGATACCGCGTTGACGATCGCGGCAACCTGCTCGACGGTGCCGATCCGGGGAGCGTAGAGGCAGTCGGCGCCAGCTTCGGCGTACGCGCGAAGCCTCCGAATCGTCTCGTCGATGTCGGGGCGTCCAACCACAAATCCCTCCGATCGCCCGGTGAGAATGACGCCCGTGCCGCTTTCATCGATCGCGTCTCGCGCAGCCCGAATGCGCTCCACTGCCAGATCCAGCTCATAAAGCGGATCCGCCCCGTCGCGCGTCGAGTCTTCGATCGACAGGCCCGCGATCCCGGTGGCCACAGCGAGCTTCACGTTTGCACTGACTTGCTCCGGATCGACCGCGAAACCGCCCTCGAAGTCCGCATTGACGGGGACCGCCACGGCGTCCACGACGAGACGTAGATGCTCCAGCGCTTTATCGAGGGGAACCTGATTGTCCGCACGACCCAACGCCCACGCAGAACCAGCACTTGTCGTCGCCAGCGCCTGGAAGCCCAGCTGTTCCAAAGCCCTCGCGCTCCCCACGTCCCACGGGTTCGGCATCACGAAACAACCGGAGGAGTGCAGGTGACGAAACGCGGCTACCCGATCGTCCTGTACGGTCATGCCACACCTCTCCGCGAAGCGCCAGGTGCCCTGACCTTACTCGGCCAGCGGCCGGGCCCTGAATGGGGCCCGGCCGTGTTTGTCGAAGCTTAAACGGAGGCGCCCTGGTGGGCGGGCGAGGTGCCGGCAGCGGTCATCCCCGCTGTGATGGGGGAGGGCTTGAAGCCTTTGACGACCAGCCAGACGCCAAGCGAGACCTCCCATAAGGCCACCGGGATTGTCGCGATCCCCGCCGGCAGGGACATCTGTCCCCAGATGCCGAACAGCACGGCGATATCGGAAGCAAAGAGCAGGGGCGCTCCGATGAGCCCGACCAGCGGAATGATCCGTGGCACCAGGCGGGACTGGTACATCAGGGAGCCCAGCAGCAAGGCATTGATAACGGCCATGAAGCCGGGGCCGAACAGGAACGTCCAGTCATAGCTGGCAACCAGCGCCTGGCTGGTGACCAAGGCATCCGTTCCGGCTCCGGCCTGCCGTAAGGTCACCACCGACAGCAGGCTCACCACGCCACTGACGATGATGGCGGCTTCCAGGACCCGCGAGCCGACGAAGCCCAACGCGACCCCCACGTTCTGCCGCTTGACCACCGGGTACAGCGCGACTGCGGTGCCGATGCAGGCGAAGGCCAACATCACGTCGAGAAGACCGGCGAACAGCACCTGGGCGTCAGCTCCTGGGCCGACGATGTAGTTCGGATCGTTCCGCACCGGGCCGAACAGGATCCGGGCCGGAATCGAGGTGGCAAAGGTGATGAGGTAGAGCGTGCCCGCGACGAGCGCGGTCTTCCTCAGTGAATCCATCGGGATTCGTGTCGTTGCTGCTGTGGGTTGAACGGTGGTTGTCATGTCGTTCTCCTTATGTGGGTGAACACCTCTCGAGGTGCGATGGTGGGTACGTCGGGATCGATCAGCCGGGAAGCGCTTCAGGCCGGCGTGCTGACAAGTGCTGGGGTGGTGGGCCGGTCAAGTTCCACGTCGCTGGTTTCGTATTGGCCCTGATCAAGACGGAATGGCGGGTATTCGTCGCGCATGAAGGCGACGTAGGTGAGGACGCGGTAGAGCCAGCGGTTGATGCCGAGGAGCAGATCGAAAAGGGCGCTGGGGTATCGCCCGCTGATCAACAGGAAGAAGCCGGCGATGACGACGAGCAGGTTCAGGACTGAGTAGCCGCCGATGGCCTGGAAGCCCGAGCTCCAGTCGTAGTCGGTCCACCAGTACGGGAGGATGGCGGCGGCGATGAGGAAGACAATGATCAGTTGCGGGATGGCGAGTAGCCATTTCACCAGGACAAGGCCGCGGGAGAGGCGTTCGGGATAGGCGACGTCGAAGTCGGCTGGGTAGTCGGTCCGGGCCAGGGTGAACGGGGGGTAGCGGTCGGTGCCCAGGGCGGCGTAGACGTAGAACCCGACCCGCCAATTCCAGCGCAGTACGCCGACGTTGAAGTCGAACAGTGGGCGCGGATAGCGGCCGGTGAATACGATGGCGAAGCCGGCGATCACGGTGGTGACCAGGAAGGCAACCCACAGGAACGCCAATACGACGTAGTGCGGGATGGCCAGGAACATCTTCACCAGCCACAGCCAGCGTGAGAGGTTCGAGTCCAGCTCGCCGGTCAGACGGACCGGATAGCCGGCTTGCGATGTTGTCGATGTCATTTCGTCATTCCTGTCAGTCGAGGCTCGGGGTGGGTACGTCGGGTCGGTCGGCATCGACTTGTGTGACCGAGACCAACGGCAGGCCTACGTCGCGCACCTTCTGGAGCAGCCCATGAAGAGCGGCCTGGTCGACGACAAGGCCATGGATGAGGGTGGTGCCGTCGCTCTCGTTGGTGAGGCTCAGGCCGTCGAACCAAGCGGCCCATCGAGAAGCGAGGTGCCCTTTGAGACGGATTTCGTACCGTCCAACCTCGTTCCGCTTGCCAGTTGATCTTTCGCTCACAATGTGAACGTACGAGCTGATGTGGTGAGGAAGCATCGCCACATGTGGTGATTCATGTGGTGATTTGTGATTAGTTGGTCGCTACAAAAGATCGAGTTCCCTGGCGCGGCGGACCGCCGCTCGACGGTTGTTCACGCCGAGCTTGGCGTAGATGCTCTTGGTATGAGTCCGCACCGTGTTGAGCGACACCACAAGCTTGCGGGCGATGTCCGGACCGTTCAGGTCGGTTCCCAGCAGTCGAAGCACGTCCAATTCGCGTTCGCTCAGTGGCTCAATCAAGCCTTGTTTGACCGGCCCTCGGTCCTCTGTCGTGTCAAAGGCGGCCAGCAGCGAACCGGCATAGCTGCGGGCCATCCCCTGCTTCGCTGCCGCTCTCAGCAGGGAGGCCATAGATGGGCCCTCGTCCACGAAGGTTCGGACGTAGCCCTCCGGCTCAGCCAAGGTCAGAGCCTGTTGCAGGGATACAAGCGCAGCAGGAATGTCCCGTTGCGCCTGCTGAACAAGCGCCTGCAGAACCAGGATCTCAAGGACGCTCCCCGTTCTCGCCCCCTCTTCTGCCGCTTGCAGGAGTCGCTCCAGAAGTAGCCTCACCTCATGGATGGAGCCTGCGGGACGCTCGGCCTGGTGACGGGCCAAGAGCACCCTGGCGAGGGTCAAGTGCTCGAACTCGCGCAGGTAGCTGACGTCGTCCGCAACGGATAAGCCTCGCTCGCGCGCCCAGTCGAGCGCTTCATCCAAGCGCCCAAGCGCGACCAACACCCGCACCCGCAACGCCGGGATCGGTCGCACATCGGGGGAGAAGTCACTCACATACAGGCGGTCCGCCTCATTGATGAGGTCGAGTGCACCGCCCAGATCTCCTTCAGCCGCCCGTATTCGCGCCATCGCGACCCGCCACCGATACCGGTTCTTCGGTAGGCCAGCGTGCTCGCCCAGTTCCCTACTCGTCAGCAGGTGCTGCATGGCGGCGTCAAGCTCATTGCGTTCGTAGCACAGCTGGCTCATGCCCACGTGCATGTCCGCCGCGCCTCTCAGCACAGGCGGAGCGTGTTCGGTCGCGACCCGCAGCCCCCGCTCGTACGTGCTCATTGCCTCGCGCAGTCGACCTTGCGCAATGCGGAGGTCCGCCAAGGTGATGGCGCCACCAACCACGTCAGAGAGGTACCCGGCCTTCTCCAGACTGGCCATGCCATCGGCATACCAACGGTGGGCCGCATCGAGATCCCCGTTCGTCCAGTACACGAGTCCGAGGAGCGCTGCTGCCCCTCCGCGCCCGAGGTGGTCGTCCTCGCCGACGAGGTCAAGTGCCCGCCGGGCGTGAGCCACGGTGCCGGCCGCGTCGCCGAGGATCCGGGCTTGCCCGGCACGGTGGACAGCGATCGACGCCGGTAGAGCGCGAAAAGCCTCCTCGTCCACGACCACCATCTCCGGGGATCGGGCAAGGGATCCCGGAGCGCCACCGGTTGTCGGATCCAGCCACCGCTCGGCGTCTTGCAGGTATGACTCGACGCCCTCGACCTCGCCGCGCACCAGCAGTGACCCGGCGTACGCGTTGCTGAGGACGGGCCTGACCTTGAGCAGCTCCTCGGGAAGCGCCTCGAGCCAGCGACGCAGCGTCACCTCCTGTCGATACTGGCGCGTCGCGGGGGCAGCGAGCTCGACCAGGTCCGCCGCTCGCTCGAAATCCTCGGCAGCCAGCGCATGGCGGATCGCCTCGGACGGCTCGCCGTTCCGCTCATACCACGCGCTCGCCCGCCGGTGTAGCTCCGGAACGTCTTCGGGCCGCTCATCCAGCAGGTGCGCCTGCAGAACGTCCGCAAAGAGCTGGTGGTAGCGGTACCACTGGCGGCGGTCGTCGAGCGGAACCAGGAACAGGTTCCCTCGATCAAGAGCTTCGAGCATGGCTTTGCCGCCGTCCCGGCCGGTAACGGCATCGCAGAGCGGGCCGCTTAGCCGGTCCAGTATGGAGGTCTGCAGCAGGAAGTGCCGAACATGATCGGACTGGCGCTGCAACACCTCCTCGACCAGGTAGTCGACGATGTACCGGTCATCCCCCGCGAAGCCGGCGATGAACCCGGCGACATCGTCGCGCCCCCGCATCGACAGCGCCGCCAGCTGAAGCGCGGCGATCCACCCTTCGGTGCGCCCCTCAAGCGCTGTGACATCCTCTGCCGTCAGCCCCAGTCCCATCACCCCGTTCAGGTACGCCGCAGCCTCTTCAGGCGTGAAGCGCAGATCGGCGGCACGGATCTCGACGAGCTCGCCACGCCCTCGCAACCGCGCCAGCGGCAACGCCGGGTCGGCGCGACTGGCGATCACCAGGTGGATCTGTGGGGGCAGGTGCTCCAGCAGAAATGCCATCCCGTCCAGCACGTCGCGCGCATCGATGACGTGGTAGTCGTCGAGCACCATGACGACATCGTTCGAGATGGCGCTGAGATCGTTGAGCAGAGTCGCAAGAACCACTTCCATCGGCGGCTGGGGCGTCTCAAGGAGCGACGGCGCACTTCCACCAAGTCCGGGCACTGCGGTCTTCAGCGCGGCCACCAGGTAAGTCCAGAACAGCGCCGGATCGTTGTCACGCTGGTCGAGCGAGAGCCACGCCGCGGCCCGTCCATCGGCACCAGCGGCGGCCAGCCAGTCTGCCAGCAGCGACGTCTTACCGAACCCGGCCGGAGCTGACACCAACGTCAGTGCCGACTCGGCTCCACGGCTCAAGCGGTCAATCAGTCTCGGACGCGCGACCAGCCCCTGTCGCCGCCTCGGTACGTGGAGCTTGGTCTCCAGCAACGGGCCCGACATGATCACCTCCCCTCGAACCCAGTGTCACGTATCCCTCGACAGGCACTCGTCGCTCATCGGACCCGCTTCACGGGCAGGATGGCGACGGCTCCGAGAATGGCGCAGACCCCGGCGAACCCGTACAGCACGCCGTAGCTTCCGCTGCCGATCGCAAGGATGGCTGGCGCGATCGCCGGTGCAACGGTGAAGGGAAGAGCGCCGGCGATGTTCAGTACGCCGAGATCCTTGGCCGCGTTGTCTTTGTTCGGCAGCACATCGGCTACCAGAGCGAGGTCGACGGCCATGTACATGCCGAAGCCGAGTCCGCTGATGGCCATGCCGACGAGGAAACCGTTGAAGTTGCTGGCAATGGCGAGGACAAACATCGCCAGGCCGTACACGATCGATGCGGTGAAGACGAAGATCTTCCGTCGGCCCGTCCAGTCAGACAGCCTGCCACCGATGACGGAAGCGGCAACGACGACGATCGACTGGGCGAGTGTGCCGAGGAAGATCTGTTGCGGCACATCGGCCTCGGTGCTGCCGATCTTGTCCAGCAGGTAGTAGGCCTGGTAGGTCGTCACGAAGGCGTAAGCCAGAACGAACAGGAAGCGACTGGCGAAAGCCCAGGCGAAATCTGGGCTCTTCCGTGGGTTGACGTAGAACGAGCTGGCGAATTCGCGCAGCGACCAGGTCGGCTTGTCCGCCTTGGCAAGCCGGCGATCTTTCAGCATGACCGCGAAGAGCAGGATGAAGAACCCGCCGATCGCGCAGGGGACCAAGAACATGGCGAGCTGATTGCCGGTGAACAGTTGGACCAAGAAGGTGCCGCTCACCGACGCGATAGGCAGACAGACACCCAAGACACCGGCGACCAGGCCGCGTTGAGCGACCGGAACCTGGTCTGGCAGCACCGCCACCATGGCGGCGAGCAGGGCGTTGAACAACAGCTGGGCGATGCACCATCCGACCAAGACGACCGGGATGTTGGGTGCCAACGCGACCACGAGGATGCCGAAGGAACCGCCCACCAGACCGATGACCATCCAGGGCCGCCGCATGCCCAGCCGCGAGGAGGTGCGGTCGCTCATTCTGCCGAAGAACGGATTACCCACCATGGCCACTAGGGCGCCGATCCCGGTGACAACCGCCAAGCTGCTCGGTGCCTGCTCGATGCCCACCAGCGAGTTGACCTTCAAGGCCAAGGTGACCAGCAGCGGTGCCAGGAGCACCAAGACGGTGCCGAGGTACGCCAACGTGTACAGCGAGATGAATCCCCATCCAACCCGCTTTACCGCGGACGACTCAGGCTCCAGCGCCGCCTCCGCTGGAGCTCGGTACTCAAATCCGTCCAGCCCTGCGGTGGGTGGCAGCTGGGGCTCATGCTGGTCTCCCATACCGCTACCTATACCCGGCAGGCTTCGTGCCGACGAGGGCAGCCGCCGATGAGTAGGCCCAGAAACCCAGCGGTCGATACCGTGGGGATTGACATGTACGTCTTTAGCGCCGAGCTGTGGCAGTACGACGGTCCGAGCGCCTGGTACTTCCTCAGCTTGCCGCCAGACATAGCCGACGACATCCGCGCCGCGTTCGGCGCGCAGGCAGGTGGCTTCGGCTCAATCAAGGTTGAAGCTGCGGTTCGATCGACCCAGTGGACCACGTCGCTGTTCCCCGACAAGGCCCGAGGGACCTACCTGCTACCTGTTAAGAAGTCGGTGCGGGCGGCGGAGAATCTCGAAGCTGGCGATATGGCAACGGTCAGCCTCCGGATCTGACTGCGATGAGTGTCCGTTTCGACGGTTGCGCTGCAAGACGTACGCTTTTCGGGCCTCCGAACCATCCGTTTTGACGTTTGTGATGCAACACGCACTTTCGGCCTCCCAACTGTCCCTCGCACGTTTTGACTAATCGCGCTCGCTGGATCGAGGAATGCTCGTCACGAGCCGCTTCGGACCTGCGACAAGTACCACGATGATCGCGATCACAACGTAGAGCCCGACCATGAACCACCAGACGACCTGATAGCCCTGGTCGGAGAACTCCGTCAGCATGTACCGGCCCGCTGTATCGATCGCGCCGTGGCAGATGATCACGATGAGCAGGCTGCCGTTCGTACTGTTGTAGAGCCACGACAGGATTACCGACAACGCCAGGGACCACACGACGAACTGCAACGGAGGCCGCTGCCTCGTCGGGTCGGAGATCAATTCGGGTAGATGCCAAAGAGCCCAGATGACACCGAGGAGCAACGCGGCCCAGATAGCGTCGAGGCGACGCTGCAGCCTGGGGAGGGCGAAACCGCGCCAGCCCACCTCTTCGAAAAGCCCGACGATGACGATCGTTGACAGCAAAGTGAAGCTAACCGCACCCAAGTCTGTGTACGCGCCACTCTTCCGCATAGGCGCCCCCGTGGCAACGGCGAGTGCCGCCGCGATAACCGCCATAACAAAGGGGCCAAATAGGGCGATGAGGTACCAGATCGGATGCACTCGCCAGCGGGTCAACTGTCGGAGTAAGGCCCACAATTCTCTTGGCCCGCCTGCCAGCAGGGAAACGATCACTGCCGCTATCAATGGCCCAAACGGCACCAGTGGGCTGCTGGTCGGATTCAAGATCACTAATGGCCAGAGAGCCCACGACAGCAGGTATGCCAGTGTGAAGAACAGCAGCAGGTCATGCCGCGCAGCCCAGTTGCCTGGCTCAGAACTGCTCGTACCGGGATCGGGACCGATTCCTTGACTTCGTCCAGTCCTGCGTTCGGACACCAGCTCACCTCCTGCACGTCCGAGACGGCAAGGATAAGCGCAGGGCCGCACCGAATCGCCCACCGGGAATACTGGCTGTATGAAGGCGCTCTGGGGACTGCCAGCCGCCCTGGTCCTGGTGGCCTGCAGCGCTGGCGAGCCCACGACCGCGCCGCAGCAGGCCACGTCGCCAACAGCAACGGTCGCATCAGCGCCGACGCAGTCACCTTCCGCAACGCCCGCCCGGCCCAGCACCTCCCCCTCGACCAAGGCGACGAAGACGCCCAAGCCGCCGCATCCGATCTCGGTGCAGGCATTGATCAACAAAAAGTACGATGGTCGCGACCTCAAGGTCGGTCGACTGCTGGCGGACAACGGGGCGTACAAGCGCTACATCATCACCTACAAGGGTGACGGGCTCACCATCTCGGGCGTGATGAACGTCCCGGACGGCAAGGGTCCGTTTCCGGTCCTGGTGCTCAACCACGGCTACATCGATCCCGACACCTACTTCCCTGGCCAGGGCATGCCGCGGGAACACGATCACCTGGCGCGGCAGGGCTACGTCGTGCTGCATACCGACTATCGAGGTCATGCTTCGTCTGACAACGACAAGAACGTGGATTACGAACTCCGCCTGCCCTACGCGATTGACACGATCAACGCAGTCAAGGCGGTCAAGTCCTCGAAGTTGCCATACCTGGACAAAGATCGGGTCGGCTGGCTGGGACGGTCCATGGGCGGCGGAGTCACCTTGACCGCGCTAGTTGCTCAGCCTGGCCTTGTCGATGCCGCTGTGATCTACGCTTCCGTGAGTTCGATGGCCGCCGACAACTGGAAGCAGTTCTATCGACCATCCGAAGATCGAGCGAGGACCAACCGACGGATGGCGCGGACGTACGGACTACCAGACGAGTCGCCCGAATTCTGGCGCGCGGCCTCATCGCGGCCATACTTCGATCGGGTGACTGAGCCGCTGCTGGTACACCACGGCATCCAAGACGACACTTGCCCGATCCGCTGGTCAGAGGCGACGGTCAAGGCGCTCAAGGCGGGCGGC
Organism: uncultured Chloroflexia bacterium; assembly: GCA_963842695.1. Taxonomy (GTDB): domain Bacteria; phylum Chloroflexota; class Limnocylindria; order Limnocylindrales; family CSP1-4; genus SPCO01. The sequence goes on along the minus strand of CAWJHK010000007.1, from coordinate 173,293 downwards.
AAAGACGTCACGTTCGTCAAGTACCGGGGGGAGGGCCACACCTTCGAGGGCCAGTGGCAGCGCTCGATTGAGCGCACCGTGAACTTCTTCGACAAACACTTGGACTAGCGATCAGCCGACTTGTCAGAACTCAGTTGACCTCTAACTCAACTGGGTTCCGACAAGTCGCACGAGCAGCCCTGGAGGGGCGATGACAGCCAACAGGTCAACCGCTGTTCTCGAGGTGGCTGGAGTGCACTGGGCAGCTTCGAAGAACGTGGCCGAGGCGGTGCTGTCTCGCCGTCCGGGCGTCCTGGATGTGGAGGCGAACCCGGTGGCGCAGACTGCCACCGTCACCTATGACCCGTCCCGAACCTCAGTCGCGGAGCTGGCCGGCTGGGTCCGGGACTGCGGATATCACTGTGCTGGACAGTCGGTTCCGGACCACATCTGCGACCCACTCGCGGAACCAGTCGCGGCCGCTGACAAGCATGATCATCATCATCAGACCACCGACCAGGCGGCTCCAGTACCCCATGCTGATCATGCGGCTCATGCGCCGGCGACGCCTCAGGACGGGATGGGCCACGGCGGGCATCACGCAGGCATGTCGATGGACGCGATGGTGCGCGACATGCGGAACCGATTCCTGGTCGCTGCGCTGCTCTCCATCCCGATCTTGCTGTGGTCCCCAATAGGTCGGGAGGTGATCGGCTTCAACGTCCCGGCACCGTTCGGGCTGCGCGACGATGTCTTTTCCTTGATCTTGAGCCTGCCGGTGATCTTCTACTCGGCTTGGATCTTCTTCGACGGCGCTTGGCGGGCGCTGCGGGCGCGCACCTTGGACATGATGGTTCTGGTCGCCGTAGCCATCGGCGCCGGCTGGCTTTACAGCGTCTATGTCACGCTCACCGGCGGCGGTGAGGTGTTCTACGAGGCGGCCACTGTGCTGGCCGCCTTCGTGCTGCTCGGGCATTGGTTCGAGATGCGGGCCCGTGGCGGTGCCAATGACGCGATCCGCACACTTCTTGAGCTGGCACCGCCGATGGCTGTCGTGCTTCGCGACGGAGAACCGGTCGAGGTGCCCACTGCCGAGGTCAAGGTGGGTGATGTGCTGCTGATTCGTCCGGGCGCCAAGATCCCGGTCGACGGGACGGTCATCGACGGCGATTCCGAAGTCGATGAGTCCATGGTCACTGGCGAGAGCCTGCCAGTAGCCAAGGCAGTTGACTCGCAGGTGATCGGCGCCTCTGTCAACACCACCGGCTCGTTGCGGGTACGCGCCACCAAGGTGGGCTCGGACACCGCACTGGCCCAGATTGTGGCGCTGGTACAGGAGGCGCAAAACTCCAAGGCGCCCGGCCAGCGGCTCGCCGACCGAGCGGCCTTCTGGCTTGTCCTGGTCGCACTCGTCGGTGGCATGGCCACCTTTCTGATATGGCTGGCAGTCGGCCGGCCAGTCACCGAGGCATTGCTGTTCGCGATCACCGTGGTGGTGATCACCTGCCCGGACGCGCTGGGTCTGGCCACACCAACAGCGATCATGGTCGGCACCGGACTGGGCGCCGAACGGGGCGTGCTGTTCAAGAATGCAACCGCGTTGGAGACTTCCGCCCACATCGACACCGTGATCATGGACAAGACCGGAACTCTGACCAAAGGGGAACCTGAGGTCACCGATGTCGTCGCAGACGGCCTTGCCGAAGACGATCTGCTGGCGCTCGCCGCGGCAGTGGAGCGCGAATCGGAGCATCCGCTAGCTCAGGCCGTCGCGCGCCACGCCGACGCCGCAGGTGTACCAAGACTGGCGGCCACAGCGTTCCGCAACGTTCCAGGTCAAGGAGCACAGGGCCAGGTTGACGGCCGACGAGTCTTGGTGGGCAACCGCCGCCTGATGACGACCGAAGGCATCGACCTCGGTGACCTCGGCCGACGGCGAGACGAACTGGCCGCAGCGGGGCGTACGGCTGTCCTCGTTGCCGTCGACGGGCGGGCCGCCGGCGTACTCGCCCTCGCGGACGCTCCGCGTGAGACCGCGGCAGCAGCCGTACGCGAACTGCACGCCATGAACATCCAGGTGATCATGTTGACCGGAGACAACGAGGCCACCGCGCGCCGCATCGCAGACCAGCTGGGCATTGACACCGTGATCGCCGAGGTACTGCCGGCAGACAAATCGGCAAAGATCGCAGAGCTGCAGGGGGCAGGAAAACACGTCGCCATGGTGGGCGACGGCGTCAACGACGCCCCCGCACTCGCCGTTGCCGACCTCGGCATCGCGATCGGGGCCGGCACCGACGTTGCCATCGAGACTGCCGACGTGGTCTTGATGCGCTCGGACCCACTCGATGTGCCAACCGCTCTGCGCATCGGCAAAGGCACGCTGCGCAAGATGCGGCAGAACCTCGGCTGGGCGATCGGCTACAACGCGGTCGCCCTGCCGATCGCGGCCGGCGTCTTCGAGCCCACGTTCGGACTAGTGCTACGACCCGAGATCGCGGCGCTGACGATGTCCGGCTCCAGCTTGCTGGTAGCGGTCAACGCCCTCCTGCTGAAACGGCTACGGCTGCCCGTCGCCGGGTGACTTCGGGTGGCGCTGGAAACGACCGATCACCAGCATGAAGAACTCGCGGTCCGGCGTCAGGAGTAGCTCGGCCACCGTTTTTTCGGCGACTGACGCGGCCAGACGGCCCGATTCACCTCGATAGCAGACGATGAACCCCTATCGAATGCCCCGCGATGGGGTAAGAGGCATGCAATGAGCGAACCATTGGCTCTCATTGCCGATCGATACCGCCTGCAGCACGTCGTGGGCAGCGGCGGAATGGGCGTGGTCTGGGAAGCCTGGGATGAGCGCCTGCAACGCCGTGTGGCATTGAAGCAACTGCATCGGCAGTCCGGAGCCTCAACTGCAGAAGCGGAACTGGCCAACAGACGAGCGATGCGCGAGGCGCGACTCACTGCGCGACTGAGTCACCCGCACGCCGTACCGATGTTCGACGTGGTCGAGCAAGATGGCCAGCTATGGCTGATCATGCAATTCATCCCCTCCATCACGCTGGCAGCGGCGCTCGAAGAGGGCGGACCACTCCGACCAGATGAAGCCTCTCAGGTAGGTGCGGAGGTGGCCTCGGCGCTCGCAGCGGCCCATGCGGTCGGCATCGTCCACCGAGATGTGAAGCCGCGCAACATCCTGATCGCCGACGACGGTGCGGCGTTGATCAGTGACTTTGGGATTGCGCACGCATTAGGCGACGCGACTCTGACCACGCGCGGAATGATCCACGGCACGCCGGCGTATCTCGCTCCCGAAGTCGCCCGAGGGGGTGAGGCGGACTTCGCCTCCGATGTGTTCTCCCTGGGCGCCACGTTGTATAGCGCGATGGAGGGCACCCCACCGTTTGGTACCGACGAGAACTCCATGGCATTGCTGCATCGCGTGGCCTCCGGGCAGTTCCCACCGCCGCAGAACTCAGCTGGGATGACGCCCGTGATCTTGGAGATGCTCTCGACCGATCCGGAAGCACGTCCATCCATGCGCGCTGTCGCCGACAGCTTGGCGCGGCTGGCAGCGGCGAGTCGTTCGAGCGGGGATCGCGAAACACTCACTTTGCCTGCGCCAACGGAGGCGACTACTGGCGATGCGGTCGGTGTGGACTTATCGGCGAACCATCCTCCGACAGCACCAACGCCTAGTTCGATTCCGTCGTCAGGGCCCAAGGACCTGGATCAGGATTCGACCGAACCCCCGCGCAAGCACCGCATAGCGGCCGCCGCGGCCATTGTTGCCGTCATCGGCATTGGAATCCTGATCGCTGTGCTTATGGCCGACCGGGTCGGGAGCCCGGCGGCCAGCTCAGGCCAGTCGAGCGCGGCGGCGCCCGAGAGCACAAGCCTGTCCTCGGCGCCGCAGGCTCCGAAAGCATCCACGAAGTCTCAGCGGCCATCGCCGACACCAACCTCACGAACCAGTGCCCGTACGCCAGCCCGGGATGCGTCCCCGACAGCTACCCCACGAACCAAGACTCCTAGGTCATCCCAGCGTCAGTCAGCAACGACCCCACCGACGGTTCGGGGGATGCCGACGGCAACGCAGCTCAGGCGGGCGATCACCACCTATTACGCCTTGATGCCGGACAACACCGACGCCGCCTGGCCACGGATGACCGCTTGGTATCAAACCAACCATGCTGGAGGGCGCCAGGCCTACCAGCGGTTCTGGGATGCGATCGACAGGGTTTCGGTAGCGGATGTGAGCGGCGTCCCGCCAAGTTCTGCGCGGGCAACGATCACCTATTACTTCAAGGACGGGCGCGTGGTACGCGAGCGGACCGCATACGGCCTGGTCAATGAGGGAGGACGTCTCAAGATCAGCAGCACGACGGTCCTCAGCAGTGTGACACTCTAAGGTTCTCCAAGGCATGCCTGACCTTCACCGCGGAAGGGCCACCAAGGTGACGCAGCACCGGTTTGCACCGGGTTCGAGGCGCGCTTCGAGCAGATCAGGCGCGATGGAGTCAACGAATCCGCTAAGCAGGGAGTGGTTCAGCCGACAGACCAGCTCGGTGTGGCCGACAGCAAGGCGGTGGAACGGACAGTTAGCCATGATCACGATGCGATCGATCTGACGAGGCTCATACCCTTGCTCAGTGAGGATGCGGACGGCGAGGTCGAGAGCCGCATCGCTCCCGGATGGGTGATCAGGTGAAATGGCGGCGATCGCTGCGCCGTGGGCAGCTGCCGCGTTATTGAGCGCGTCGAAGACAGGTGTGCCGGTGCGCGCCGACTCAGAGATTGCGTCGGCCATGATATGGCCGGCCAGCTCGTAGTCTCGGGCGGGAATGGTAATGGCGAACTCGCTGCGGCCCCGGCGGTAGCGCTTCGCGGGACGCCCGGCACCGGGCCCAGTGCGGCCGGTCAACCGCACATAGTCGGCCTGAAGCAATCCCTCCGCCTCCAGCCGGTCGAGGTGAAACTTCGCCTTGTGGCGGGCGACGCCGACCGCTTCTGCCGCTTGATCGCGCGTCACGGGTTGAGCCTCGGAGCACACGAACCGGTACAGCTCGCGACGTACGGGGTCGGCCAACACGCCGATACCTGTCACATTCCGGTCGAAGCCCTGCACCCGCGCGCCTTTCCATAACGGACAGATGTCTTGACGATAGACCGTGTCGGGTCTAACGTCGAGTTCAGTATCCGATAGAGATCAGCTTCGTCGAAAGAGGGCCGTCGATGGCAATCGCCGCATTGGTCACTTGGCTCATCACCGCCGGGTTTGGCTTCTTCATGCTGATCCGGTGGGCAACCCGCGGGGGTCTCCGCGAGGTGCCGGGAGCAGGGACGAACTTCCCACGAGTCCGGGTGTTCGCGCATTTTGGGCTGGCCGCCGCAGGGCTGATCGTGTGGATCATCTACCTGGTCACGGGGAACACCCTGTGGGCCTGGATTGCGGTCGCCGACCTCATCCTGGTCGCCCTCCTGGGCGGGCTGCTGGTCAGACAATGGACAAAAGACGGCCGGGCCGCTATGGCCGCAGCTACGGCCGGCGCCGCGCCGTCAAGTGGGGCCGGCGGGCCTGACCTTGCCGAACAGCACATCCCGCGCCCGCCGGTCGTGCTACACGGAATCTTCGCCGTCAGCACTGTCATCCTGGTGCTGCTCAGCGCGATCGGCGTCGCTGGAAGCTGATCCGCCGACGCACCAGGTAATCGCTTTCCTGTCCTATCCCAGATCGCTGAGCAGGGCAGCACAGGCCACTTCGCAGCGGCGACAGGCCTCGGCGCAGATCCTGCAGTGCTCATGCATGTCGGCGTGGCTTGCACAGTCGCTGCCGCAGACGCGACACGCAACACGGCACGCCTCAAGGAGCGCTTCGGTGACGCTGGCGTCAGAACCTGTGTGGCGCGACAGCACCGTGCCCGTGGTCGCACAGATCTCAGCGCAGTCCAGGTCAGTGCGAATGCAGTGCACAAGCTCGCTAACCATGTCTTCGGCCAGGCACGCGTCCGCGCATGCCGTACAGACCTGCGCGCAGTCGAAACAGGCCTCAATGCATTCGGCAAGCTTGGCTCGATCGAACCCGCCCAAGTGCTTCGGGTATGACTCCAGCATCTCCATGACGCGCGGCACCTTGCTCTCCTTTCGGTTGCTCGATTCTCCCAGCCCGCCATTGCCCGGCGATAGCGTTAACTCGTCGGGACTTCTCTGCCTGACCCGATGAATCCAGGCGGAACGCGGAGTCTAGATCAACAACCCAGTACGAATGAGCACCCGAGGAGCGCATCGTGACCACCACCGATTGGACAACCGACACGAAGGGCACCGGCCAGTACGCCGAGGTCAACGGCATCAATCTCTATTACGAAACCATGGGGATCGGACGGCCGCTGATCTTGCTGCACGGCGGACTGGGATCGGGTGAGATGTTCGGGCCGGTTCGTCCCGCGCTCGCGGAACACCACCAGGTCATCGTCCCTGATCTGCAGGGACACGGCCGCACTGCCGACATTGATCGACCGATCGACATTCGACTGATGGCCGACGACATTGCGGCGCTGATCGACCACCTCGGGCTGGAGAAGCCGGATCTCGTCGGTTACTCGCTCGGTGGTGGGGTGGCGCTGCAGACAGCGGTGAAGTACCCGGACAAGGTCCGTCGGCTCGTCATCGCCTCAGCGAACGTGTGGCGCGACGCGATCCCGCCCGAGATGCTCGCCCAGCAGGCTCAAGTGAACGCGGCTGCCGCCGAATTCATGAAGGACACGCCGATGTATCAGCTCTACCAGCAGGTCGCGCCGCGCCCCGAGGACTTCCCTCGGCTGCTGGACAAGATCGGCGAGTCGATGGCCCAGGACTTCGACTTCACCGAGGAGGTTCGCGGTCTCCAAGTGCCGACGCTGATCGTCGCAGCCGATGCCGACATGGCGCCACCGAGCCATTACGTCGAGGTTTTCAAACTGCTTGACGGCGGCCTCCGCGACGGCGGCTGGATGGGCGAGGGTCGGCCAAAGGGTGGTCACGCGCTCGCGATCTTGCCGGGCTTGACCCACTACAACCTCGGCAGTTCGCCGCTCTTCGCGACAGTCACACTCGGCTTCCTCGATGATCAACCGAGCTGAGGGCTCTCCCCCACAGGCAGGTTTCGACGGCCGTGATGAGAGACGTACAAATACCCCTACAGCTGCTTCACCGGTCGCTGCAGGATGGTCTTGAGTTTTGACCTGTCAAGGCTCTCGACAGACCGAACCGCAGGCTACGACTCCGGCGTCTGCAAGCGGGCGCGCTTCGGCCAACCGTCGAGGACCAACGTCATTCCAGCACCGAGCAGCCAGACATCCTTGGCGAGACCTATGCCTTCCTGAGTAGGCCTGATGCTGCCGGACTGCCGCATGCCAGGCGTCTTCAGATACAGCTGGACCAGCCCAGCAGAGAATCCAACCAGCGCGGCGCCAACCAGAGCAGAGGGCACGAACGGGATCAGCAAGGCCGCACCCAGCGCGATTTCACCAGTTGACAAGATGCGGGCGAACTGGTCCGGCGGAATCTTCTTCAGGGCCGGGATCGCGCCGACCGCCATCCCGTGCACACCCTCGGCCGCCTGGCCCTCAAGGTTCTGCTTGGACAAGCCAGAGTTGAGGATGTACGCGCCGGTTGCGACGCGTAGCGGTAGTTGAGCCAGCTTCATTCAGCACTCCTCGTGGTGGGCAGCGGCACATCGGCGACAATCCGGCGGATCTCCGGCAGGACAGCAGGATAGATCTGATGCCCGCCTGGGTGTGGCAGTTCTACCACTTCAGCAGCGCGCTCGCGCAGTTGGCCCGCTAACTGCTGGGTCACCCCGGATCGGATCATCGGATCTCGATCGCCATTGGAGATGATCACGAGTGTTCCGGCGAGATCGGCTGCCGGAGGCTCGGCGTACGGAATCATCGCGGCCAGCAACACGGCGGCTGACAGAAGTCCGGGTCGCTGCAACAGCATCGCTGAGGCGATGTTGGCTCCATTGGAGAAGCCGACGGCAACCAACGAGCGCTCCTCGATCCCGTACGCGGTACTGGCGGTCACCACGAATTCCGCGATGTCGTCGGCCCGGCGACGTAAGTCGTCCTCGTCGAACACGCCCTCGCTGATCCGACGGAAGAACCTCGGCATTCCGTTCTCCAGGACCGTTCCGCGTACCGAGAGCACCGCCGCACCTGGCGAGACATGATCGCGTAGCGGCAGCAGGTCGTACTCGTTGCCGCCGGTGCCATGCAAGAGCAGCAACGGCGGTCCAGCCGGGTCCCCCTCGGCGGGTAGGAAGACATGCGGCCGATCGAGACCGGTCTCGGCGTTCACGGGATGTCCATGTCCAGCTGCAGCGGTGGCAGAGCGGCAGCGATCTGGGCGCGGTTGGGTTCCAGCCAGGGCGGCAGCTTGAGGCTGCGACCTAGCTCGAGCAGCGGCTCGTCAACGGCGAAGCCCGGCGTATCGGTCGCGATCTCGAACAACACACCACCCGGCTCTCGGAAGTAAATGGACTTGAAATACTGCCGATCGATGATCTGAGTCACCTGAACGCCACGAGCTCTGAGCTCCTGTTGCCAGAGGGTCTGCGTCGCCAGGTCCGGCGCGCGAAAGGCAACGTGGTGGACAGTGCCACCCGCTTGCCAGCCGCGTTCACGTACGCCGGCAAAGACATCGACCAAGGCGCCCGAGCTGCCCCCGGCCATCCCAAACCGTGACCGGTCGCCCTCCTCTGCGGTCAGGCTCATGCCAAGCAGGTCGGTCAACATCGTGGCTGACGGATCGAGCTGTTGTTCGGACAAGGTGATCGCATGCAGGCCGCGGACCGCGTGCTCGGCGGGGATGTCGGCGACCCCATCCCAACCGGAGCGGTTATCACCCTCCGACGCCACCAGATCGATCACCATGCCGTCGGGATCACGGAAGGTGAGCACCTCTTCCTGGTCGCGGGCGGTAGGTGCGTCGGTGTCGATCTGCAACTTCTTGAAGCGCTCATGCCACCAACCGAGGGAAGATCCCGGCACGCTAAATGCCGTTGCCGTCGTCATTCCGGCACCCCGACGACCCTGCGGCACGTCCGGCCACGGAAAGAAGGTCAGCAGACTCGACGGGCTCCCCTGTTCGTCCCCGTAATACAGGTGGTAGGTCTCGGGCGCGTCGAAGTTGACAGTCTGCTTCACCAGGCGCAGCCCAAGCGCTTTGGTATAGAAATCCACATTTGACTGCGGGTCGGTGGCGATAGCGGTGACGTGATGTAACCCGTGCGGGCTGACCTTGGCCATGATGATCAGTTCCTCTCTGGCAGCCGTGCCTTGTCCAAATACGCCTGCCGCACTAGATAACTGACATCCTCCTCGGTGAAGTCCCGGGGGTTGGCGACTGGGGCTACCGCAACGGTCTTGGCGATCCCCTCGATGGCGTCGAGTTCTAAGCCCAGCTCGGCCAGCGAAGTGGGCGCCTTGAGTTGAGCGGCGAGTTCGAACAACGCGGGAGCCACCGCTGCTGGCCCGTCCACTCCCAACGCGTCAGCCGCCCGTCCGAATGCGCCTGGTGCTGCCGGCGCGTTGAATGCAGCCACGTGCGGCAGCAGCACGCTGTGTACGGCGGCGTGTGGTAGCTGATAGGTGCCGCCCAGCACGTGGGCGAGCTTGTGATGGAGGCCCATCGTGGTGCTGCCAAGCGCCCAGCCGGCGAGCCAGGCGCCGCGCAGCGTCTCAGTGCGGGACTGGAGATCATCGGGCTGCCTGACGGCACGCGGTAGACCGTGCACCAGTCCGCGAATGGCTTCCGCGGCGACCTCCGACGACTGCGGGGTGCTGTCGGGCGCGTAGAGCGACTCGACAGCATGCGCCAGAGCATTCATGCCGCTGGCGGCGGTGAGCTCGGCCGGCATCGAGAGAGTGAGGGTCGGATCGTATACCGCAGTGTGCGGTAGCACCTGCGGGTCGCGGCCTGTCGTTTTTCCACTTTGATCGGATTGCCCCCAGATGGGAGTCATCTCGCTGCCGGCGTACGTGGTGGGCACCGCAACGATGGGCAGTCCGGTGTCCCGAGCGATGGCCTTGGCGAGCCCGGTTGCCGAGCCTCCGCCGATGGAGACGAGCACGCCGGCCGTTACGTCCAGAGCCGCTTCGAGGGCCCGGGCGACAGCCGCGACGGGCACGTGCTGCACCACCTCTGGGACCCGCCAAGCAAGATCATCGCCGAGCTGAGCGCTCACCGCTGCTGCGGCGTCGGCCTCATGGCGACCGGAAATGATCACGATGCGACTACCCAACGCACGGGCCTCGGCTGCCACCTGTCCGAGACTTCCCGGCCCGAACACAACTCGGACCGCGCGGTCTTCCAGGACGGGTGCCAGGTAGGTGAACGGCTGTCCGTCCGCTCCCGGCAGGCTCACCGCGTCCTCCCGTCAGGGGCCTAATTGACCCCACTCAACGCCCGCCCCAGCCTAGGTCAGCGGCCAGCCGGAGATAACACCCGTGCGGCCAGGAAGTCCTCCACGCCTACCGGCCGGCAGCGGGCATCCTGGCGTAGTGCGTATTCACCTCGACACAGATTTAGGTGGCGACACTGACGATGCATGCGCCTTGGTCATGTTGCTCGGCTGGCCCGGCGTCGAGATCACAGGCATCACAACGGTGGCCGATCCGGGAGGGCGTCGGGCGGCCTACGTGGAGCATCTGTTGCACCTCGCTGGTCGTGATGACATCGCTCTGGCCGCCGGGGCGGAAGTTTCGTCAACGACGCTCGACCGGGCCGATCCCGTCGATGATGAGCGGCATTGGCCGGCACACATCACTTATCGGCCGCCGCCGCCGGGTGCTGCACTGGATCTGCTCGGCCGCAGCCTCGACGCGGGGGCGACGCTCGTCGCCATCGGTCCGTACACCAACCTCAGCAATGCTTGAAATCAGCCGTGCCGGCAGCCTGGCTCGGCAGCAGGTGGTCGTCATGGGTGGCTGGGTGCAGCGGCCCGCACCGGGCCTCCCGCAATGGGGTCCGGACATGGACTTCAACGTGCAATGGGACACGCAAGCCGCCGAGGTTGTCGCGGCAACTGCTCGACTGACTTTGGTAACCCTGCCTGCGACGCTGAACGCGCACCTTCGTCGCACCGACCTACCCCGCCTGAGGGATGCTGGACCACTGGGACAGTTGCTGGCCCGGCAGAGCGAGGCGCACGGGCAGACGCATCAGATGGAGAAGCTAGGCCGTGAACATCCTGGGTTGCCTGACGATCTGTTGAACTTTCAGTACGACTCAGTAGCTTGCGCTGTGGCGCTCGGCTGGCCAGGGGCACCGCTTGAGGACATGCGACTGCGAATCGTGCGGAAGGACGGTGTGCTGTCGTTCAAGACCCATCCCGACGGCCGGTCGATTCGGGTTGTCCTTGAGATGGATGGCGCCGCGTTCCGCGAACGGTGGCTGTCAGCAGTTGAGGTCGCCGCGCGTGGCCCCTATCGATCATGAAAGGAGCGGCCATGTCAACGCGTTCGTGGACGCGAGCCCGGGGCAGACACCCTCGGGCGGGGCGCGATTGGCCAGATCTAAAGGGTCTCGACGCTATGTCTCGGCTGATGTGCTAGCCATGGGCGTACTCATCCGTGTCGCCAGGAAGTCCTCCCATGTCAGGCGGCCAACGGCCTGGTCCGGAGCGAGATTCGCACCCGCTCGGAACGCGCGGGCGGCCTTGCCCGGGAGCCGAATGGGCAGGATCGGGCGGCTCATGCCACGGGCTTGCAGGTAGCTCCGGACCAGTTCGGCCATCTCGTACAGTCGCGGCCCGCCCATGTCGGGCACTAGCCCGGCCGGTGCGCCAAGCGCCAGTTCAACAAGCCGGTCCGCCACCTCAACAGCATCGACGGGCTGGAATCTCCACCGAGCCGGAACCGGTATCACAGGCAGCCTGGCCATCTGCTGCACCAGCAGCAACATCGACTGATGGAACTGCGTGGCGCGCAGCGTTGTCCACGGCAAGCCGGAATCGGCCACGATCTGTTCGGCGGCAAGCTTGGATGCGAAGTAGCCGAACATGGTGCGATCGATCCGACTAGTGACGGGAATTCTGTCGGCACCGACGACCGAGATGTAGGCCAGGTGTTGCGTCCCGTTTCGCGAGGCCGCCCTTACCAGGTTTTGAGCCTTGTGCTCGTCGCCCTTCTTGTCACCCGCGAGATGCACAATGATCTCCGTGCCCTCGACCGCGGCATCGATTCCCCCTCCAGTGGCGAGGTCACCAGTCACAAACTCGAAGCCCTCCAAGCCGTCGTGGATGTGCCTGCTCAGAACTCGGACGTCGTATCCGGCGTCCTGCAGCCTCGGAACGACGAGCCGCCCGAGCGTGCCCGTGCCGCCCGTAACCAGTGCTTTCATGCCTATCTCTCCTTGTCACATTTGACGCGTGTGGGGTGTCACTTGCTATGACACGCGGCGACAGGAGGATGTGACCGATGGACGAAAACGAGTGGCTGGCAGATCGCTTCGAGGAACACCGGCCTCATCTGCGGGCGGTCGCGTACCGGATGCTCGGTTCGCTGTCTGAGGCGGACGACGCCGTCCAGGACACCTGGCTTCGGGTCAGTCGGGCAGGTACCCACGAGGTTGAGAACCTTGGCGGCTGGTTAACCACCATCGTCGCCCGCATCTGTTTGAACGTCTTGCGATCGCGCAGCACCCGACGCGAGGAGTCGCTCGATGGCCACATCCCGGATCCCCTCATCAGCTTTGAGCGGCGTCCGCCAACCCGAGGAGGAAGCACTGCTAGCCGACTCCGTCGGCCTCGCGCTCCTCGTCGTGCTCGACACCCTTTCACCAGCGGAGCGGCTCGCGTTCGTGCTGCACGACATGTTCCAACTGCCCTTCGAAGAGATCGCTCCCATGGTTGGTCGATCTCCTGAGGCCACACGACAGCTCGCCAGTAGGGCAAGGCGCCGTGTCAAAGGGGCGCAGATACCGACTCCTGATCCTGATCTTGCTCGGCAACGGGCGGTGGTCGACGCCTTCTTCCGGGCAACGCGTGGCGGCGATTTCGACGGGCTTGTCGCGCTGCTCGATCCCGAGGTCGTACTCCGATCCGACTATGGCGACAGGCGGCCGGCCGCCCCCAAGGTGTTCCATGGCGCAGCGGCAGTCGCCGGGCAGGCGCTCATCGGAGCACTTCCGGGTGCCGAGCTGCACCCTGCGCTGGTCAACGGAACAGCCGGAATGGTGATCACCGTGCATGGACGTCCGTACGCAGTCATGGGTTTTACTGTCGCCGATGGCAAGATCATCGAGATCGACGCGATCGCCGATCCCGAGCGGGTCCGGAGAATCGCCGCGGCTGTTCTCGGCGATGAATAGTCGCGATCACTCGGGTCCCTGCGGCGCGTCCCGCGAAATCACACCCAACCGCGACCCGAGATGGGTGTCACGCGCTCAGCGCCTGGTCCCAATAACGGCTGGAGTGTGATTCTGCGGGAAATCGAAGCCGTACCTAACCTGCTTGACGGCGCAGTCGCGGATCGGGAGCGCATCGGCTCCTCACGTTTTGCCGCGAGGTGTTCTGGTTGCACCTACCCGTGAGATTCTAAGGCGACGCAACTGCAGCGGAAGGAGTGCTATGACTCGCAACCCTGAGTTTGGCAATGTCACCGGGACGAAGGACAAGGACTACGACATCATCTGGTTCACCGAAACGTGCCTCAGCAATGTGCTACGGCTGGAGACCTATATCGAGGACGCCGGGCTTGCCGGGGATGGGGAACTCGCTGATTTCTTTCGCAAGGCGCAACATGAGAGCCGCAAAGGCGCCGAGGAGGGCAAGAAGCTACTCGCTAAGCGCCTAGCGGAGGCCTAAGGACCGCGGCACGCAACGAACGGAGCTCCCTTGGCCGTCACAAGCTTCAAGGACTTCGATCTGACTGATGCCGACCGTGAGTGGGACGGCGATGCGGCCGACAAGCGGGTACGCAAGTGGGCCGATGCCGAAGACGAGCCGAACGAGAAGTACCGCGACACCCATGTCTGGTACGACGCCGACAGCAAGGGCAACTTCACGGCATACAAGCTGCTCATCTGCGATGTCGTCAACGGCAAACTCCTCGCCGTACCGCGCGCCATCATGGCTGCCGGCGGGATCATGCAGGGTGCTCGCGGCGGCATCGACATTCCGGATTCGGACGTGGACCGAGTCAAGAGTCACCTAGCGAAGTACTACCGCAAGATGGATCGCACGCCTCCTTGGGAGGACTGATCCGACTCGTTCGCGGCCAGCCGCACCTCAGCCGGGTGTGGTTACCGAGAGCCCGCGGCCACGAGCCCACGAAGCGCCTCATCGACAGGCAACGGGCTCAAGGATGCTGCCGGCCCGGACGGGGCGCGCCTCTCAAGCGCTCCCCGGAGACTTCCCACCCGTCTGCCGGCGCAGGGTTGCTCCGTACACCGCCGCCTGCGTCCGCCGTTGCATACCGAGCTTGGTGAGCAGTCCGGAGACGTAGTTCTTCACGGTCTTCTCCGCCAGGAACAGCCGTTCACCGATCTGCCGGTTGGTACACCCGTCAGCGATGAGATCGAGGATTTCACGCTCTCGCGCGGTGAGGGTGCCGGCCAGCGGATCAGTCTGGACGGGATTTCGGAGCCGATTGAGCAACTTCTCAGTCACCGCCGGATCCAGTAGCGACCGACCTGCCGCGACCTGCCGGATGCCGTCCACCAAACTGTTGCCACCGATCTGCTTGAGCAGATATCCCGAGGCCCCGGCCATCACCGCGGCAAACAGCGCCTCATCGTCATCGTATGAAGTGAGAATCAAGCACCGGACGTTCTCCTGAGACGAGCGGATCTCTCGGCAGACATCGATGCCGCTGCCGTCCGGCAACCTGGCATCGAGCAGGGCGACATCGGGTGCGGCGGCCGGGATGCGGCGCAAGGCATCACCTGCGGTCGCAGCCTCCCCGACGATGATCAGATCGTCGGTAGCTGTGAGCAGGTCGATCAGTCCTCGCCGAACCAGCTCGTGATCATCAAGGATGAAGACTCGGATGGGCTTGACGCTGGTCACGGGTGAAGCGGGATCGACCATTGCAGCCGCAGACCCCCTTCCGGTGCATTGCCGACACTGAAGTCGCCGCCATAACGCTCGAGCGCGACGGTGCAGGTTTGCCAAGCCGCTGCGTCGGGTGCTGTGACCCAGACCGATTCCATTGTCGGTGACGGTAAGTGGCGAGACGCTGCCCGTCGGCTTGGACCCGGACTCGGATCTTCGACGGCTTGAGCATGCTTGGCGACGTTGGTCAACGATTCCCGCAGCACCGCCTCGACATCGCCGACGATGGCGTCGTCAACGACGGTGTCCAACGGCCCCACGAGTTGTATGTCGGGACGCACCGGCAGCACCGGCGCAAGCTGATCGACGACCGCGAGGGCGGCCCACGCAGCGATCGGGACGAATCCTCGCGGAGCGCGAAGATCGTGGACCGGATCTGCTGGATCGTCTCGTCGAGCTCGTTGACGGTGCGGGTGAGGCGTTGCTCAATGAACTCGTCGTTCACGGTCGCAGCGATGCTTTGCAAACTGAGTCCCGCGGCGAACAGCCGCTGGATGACGTGATCATGGAGGTCACCCGCAATGCGCCAGCGATCCACCAGCACACCGAGCCGCTGTTGATCAGCTCGAGCGTCGCTGAGTTCCAGCGCGATGGCCGCCTGACCCGCGAAAGTCTCAGCCATGTCGAGATCGGCGTCGGTGAAGGGTGCGTGCGGGGTGATCCGGCCGGCCACAATCGCACCCGCGCGGACCGGTCTCACCTCTGCAGCGGAAGTGCCATCGCCTGGCTCACCGGAACGTACGGACGCAGGTGCAGATAGACGCCTGGTAGCTGATCGACCGCCTCGACTCGCACGCCATGACCCTGCTGCATCGCCTGCCAAGCCATGCTGTCCTCCGTCGGGTAACGAAGTCCAACCAGCTCGCGTTCGGCGGCACCGGTGGCAACGACTACCTCCAACTGGCTCGGATCATCGTCGGTCGGTCTCACCAGCGTCACCACATCGGCTGAGGCCAGGCGCTTCACACTCGTAGCGATGCGATGAAGGGTGTCGGAGTAGTCGGCATCGGGATCGAGCAGTTGGCGGCTGATCTCGCCGGAAGCTCTCAGCCACTCCTGGCGTCGTCGGGACTCCTCGTAGAGTCGCGCGTTCTCGATCGCAATCCCTGCGGTCGCGGCCAGGGCCAAGACGAGCTCCTCGTCCTCAGCGGTGAAAGGGCCACCGTCGATGCGGTCGGTCAGATACAAGTTGCCGAATACCGAGTCGCGGCTGCGGATGGGTACGCCGAGGAAGGTGGTCATCGGTGGATGGCCGGCCGGGAAACCCGACGACCGGGGATCGTCGGCAATCCGGGTCAGCCGGATGGGCTTGGGATCGTCGATCAATGCCCCCAGTACGCCGCGTCCCTTCGGAAGCTCGCCGATTTCCCGGACTTTCTCCTCGTCCAATCCCACGTGCAAGAACTGTTCCAGCAAGCCATCAGCGCCGATGACGCCCAGTGCGGCGTACCGGGCGTCCGCGACATCTCGCGCCGTGTCGACAATGCGGTGCAACACTGCGGGCAGGGACAGCTCTTGCACGATTGAGCGGTTGGCTGTCAGAAGTCGCCGGAGCCGTTCCTGAGCTGTCATGATCAACGACGCCTGCTCGACAAGGTGGCTCATCAACAACTCAACAGACAGCCGTTGATCACCGTCGGGATCCGTCGAGATTGCAGGTCCCGGCTCGCTGTCCCCGCGCTTAGCCGCCATGTCGCAAACAGAGTATGACGGCCGGAATATCTCTTGCCAGGCGGCCCTTGATCGACAATGGCACCTCGGCTGTCAGGTTGGCCGTCGCACGACCCGGCCTGTGACGCGCTCCGGACGGATGCGGATGAACAACGTTCGGTTTCCTGACGCCCACGGGACCAGGGAGTCCGATGCCCACAGATCCTCCAGCGCGTCGGGCTCGCTCACGGCGCTGGTGCGTCCGTGCATCACGATGCTCCAGCCGCTCCGGTTCTGCTGGTCGAGCTCATCCACTTCAAGCGCGACGCTCGTCGGCTGGGCCAGCTCGGCCAGGATGCTATCGGGCGAAGTGCGGAAGTAGACGGCGCCCTGGTGCATGGCGTAGGTGACCGGCAGGATCTGCGGGAGATCGGCGGCCTGCCACGCGACGCGGCCCAGATGATGGGACTCCATGAGATCAAGGCACTGCTGGTGGCCCATATGCTTCGAAGTGGCGCTCCGACCTGTCGTCGGAGTCCGGCCTTCCGGCCGCGGATCGGCTGATCATGTGCTGCGCTCCTCCTCTATCTTCGACGCCCTATCCTCTAGGCCGGGTGGACCCGACGACCCGTCATCATCGTCAGCGGCAGTTGCACAACCAGCGATCGTCTGCCCTCCGGCCAAGGCTGCGGCGACTGCCCGACGTCGAGGAGAAGCAATGACGCTTCGTCCAGGGGCTGGGCGTTTCCCACGACAAGCACGCTCCATCCCGCCTGGAGGAATTCATCGACCTGATCAACCTCGAACGCAATGGGATGATCGAACAGCTGGTGAGATGCCTCGGTGTCGATGCCGGTACGGAAGGTCACAGATTCACTGACCAATGTGTAGTTCATCGGGACGATGCGCGGCCCGAAGATCAGTGCAGTATCCGAGGCGGCCGACTATTGGTCGAACCGAGGAGGCGGCGACACTCGTCACGGTCTAAGGTCTCCAGACGTCCACCACGGTCGAGCAGCGACCATGCCGACATTATCTAAAGTCATGATCAACCTCCGCTGTGAATGATTTCAACTGTCTCGGTTGCCCTAGGCGCTACGCACGGGCCGAAGGAGATTCACGGTGCGGGACCAAAGTCCCTCGCTATATTTAGAGAGCTGCTCGCGCATCGCGCTCGGACCCGCCGCCGTCGTCGTCCTCGCCGAGGAAGAGCGCCTCCGCTCGCTCCTCCTCCGTGCGGCGGCGCGCGATTCCGACGCTCGCAGCTCAGGGGAACAGAGGTCCCGCTGGTTTTGACACGTGCGCTGCGCCCTCAGCCGCGTTGGATCTGGATACGACGCGAGGCTGCCTCCGCCGAGGGCTTCGGCATCCGGATCTCCAGGACACCGTCCTTATAGGTCGCGGAGACCACCTCTGGTGACGTGCCTGCCGGCAGCCTCACCTGACGGACGAAACTGCCGTAACGGAACTCGCTGTGGAAGCCCTTGTCGAACTTCTCGCGGCTGCTTTCCCGACGCTCCGCCGCGATCGTGAGGACGCCATTGTCGACCGACACATCAATGTCACGCTCGGGATCGACCCCTGGCAGCTCCGCCTTGACCACCAGTTGCTCGCCATCGAGTGAATTCTTCGACCTTGATGTCTCGGAACGGCCAGTTCATAGCCCCGAAAGGCTGCCAGCCACCCCACAGGTCCGTTAGATCTCGCGGCCAGCGGCTCATCGCGCCCGGAGTCTTGCTCTCCTTCGATTCGCCGGCTTGAGACTGCGTGTCGCCCGCTTGAGGTTGCATGTCATCGGTTGCGGCTGCGATTCGCCGGATTGCAGGCTGCGTAGTCATCGGATCTCCTTTCTGTGCGAGCCTTTCCCGCCCATCTATCTACGCGATACCCCAAGACGACTGACTCGACACATCAGCAACCGGCGAGCTGGGACCTGAGGGCACTGCACAGCCGGTCGAGCATCCGGACAGGTCTCCGGGTCGCAGGTCATGGTGATCACCAGACGGTTGTCGTAGGACAGGGCGGTGAAGGAGACGGTGATGTTGCCGGTCGCCACGCTGAGCGGCACCACGTCGAGCACGCGGCAACCCATGAGGCTGATCGGAGCGTCCGGACCGTGGAGGTTGCTGACGAAGGTGTGCACGAATGATTGGTGATCGATGAAGTACTGGTAGCCGCCGAGCCGAGCCAGGAGCCGGAACAAGGGTCCCAAGACCGCTGTAGAAGCTCCACGCTCGTGCTGCTTGGCAGCGCGCATGATCGCTGATACCGCTGCCAGGCGGTCGGAGAAACCTCCAGCTGGTCGGGCAGTCTTCACCGGGATCACGCCACTGCGGTTCCCCAGCTGGTCCGGCTCCGTACGTGTCCGGGCGGCGAACGGCACCGACACGACGAGGCTGTCCAGCTGTTCGCCGCGCTCGATGAGCAGCTCATGCAAGGCACCGGTCACCGCAGTCAGAACAAGATCATTGACGGTGGCGCCGTTGCTGTGAGCCAGTTCGCGGACTCGGCTGCACGTCCACGACGACTGTGCGGAGGCTCCGGTGCGGTCCGGTGGGCTTGTTCAGCGAGCTCGGCTGGGCACGTTGGGCCATGCGACGGGCCGAGTTCGTCGAACGCGGCGAAGAGCCGGCCGAGCGCCTTCGGGAGCCGCCGCAGCGAGCGGATGCGGTCGCTCCAGGCGTCTCTTGCGAGCGCGCCTCGAGACGGGGGCGCCTGCGGCAAGGCTGCGGCCCGTGGGATGGGCGAGCCGTCGACGAGCCCGCGCAGAACGGCCAATCCAGCCAATCCGTCCCCCACGACGTGGTGCATGACGAGGATCAGCGCTGCCCGGCCGCCGGTCAGGGCAGGAACAAAGGTGGCGGCCCACAGGGGACGGTCCTCGGGCAGCGGCTTGGTGACGAGGCTGGCCGCAAGATCAAGGAGACCGGCGTCGTCGGTCTCTGATCGTTGTTCGAGCACGATCAGGTGATCGTCGATGTTGAAGCCGGGGTCATCGACCCAGACCGGCCGTCCGCAGCCCAGCGGGACCTTCTGCAAACGTTGCCGCAGCCGTGGGACCGCCGCGATCCGTTGCTGCAGTACCGCCCGCAAGGAACTGGAATCCAGCCCACCGCGTACGTCGAGGACCAGCACGGCGCCGACCTGCAGGGGCGGTGGGTGCCGCCTGGAGGCGAGCGACATCAGGTCGTCGGCGCTCACCCTCTCAAACATCGTTCTCAGAATCCGGCATCGATCGAACTCCTGCCCAGGGCCGGAACGCCGGAAGGACTTAGGCCACTTTCAGGACTCCTGCGGGACCTTCGACTCTTTGTGCGATCCGAGTGGGGCGCGACCCTGAACAGGCGGGGCGGTGAAGCCGGCAATCACGCAGCCACCTTCACCGCCCCCGACGCCGCGAATAGAGTCTGGTTATGACCTCACCACAGGACGAGAAACCTGCCGTCGGCAATTTCGCCGAACTGTCAGAGGCGGACTGCAAGAGCTCTTGGCACAACACAGCGCCGGCCGGATCGGTTTCATGGCCGGGGATGGCCCACAGATCTTCCCTGTGACCTATCAATATCGCAACGGCAGCGTGGTTTTTCGTACGTCTCCGGCTGGACCTCTGGCTGAGCTCGTCCGTCGGACCAGTGTCGCTTTTGAGATCGACAGCATCGATGAGCAGAACAAGTCTGGCTGGAGCGTTCTGGTGCTCGGATTCGCCGAGGCGATGGCTCACGACTATCGGCTCCAATCGGCCTGGGAGACCGGACCCGTGCCCTGGGCGGATGGAGTCCGGAACCTGTTCATCGAGATCAAGCCGCGCAAGATCAGCGGCCGCGCGGTAGGCCGCCCTTCTCGCGACTGACGCCGGCATATCGTGCTGCAGGCTGTCTGGCACTGGCGATGTGGCCAGCTCGGCGCACCAGCTGTCGTAGGCCGGCAGCAGGCGCTCGAGAGCGGACGCTTGCTCCCGGGTCAGCCCGCCATCCTCGGTGGACAGGGCGGTGAGTTCGGCGAGCAGCCGGCGATACTCCACGGGCAGTTGCGCAGGACCGAGGTCGGGGGTTCCCGTTGGCAGCAGGCGGGGTCGGTGCTCAGCGAGGGCGAGCTGCGCCTCGGCATACCGGGGCACTAGCCGCTCCCAGTACGGCCATAACGCATCGGGCGCCACGATGGATCGGAGTATCGGGCCCCCGTCCCGGGTGAGCGACCACCTGCGGTTGTCGTCGTGCGCGATCACGTCCGGCGCCAGGCCGGGACGCAGCTCACCGAGGAGAGCTATCAGCGCGGCCTCGTACGCGGTGCCGCTGCCGTTGACCTTGAACCAGACGCGACCCTCAGTCGTCTCGAACCGGATCGTGCTGGACCAAACCCGGGCATGCGGTTGTTCCCACTCGCCGGTGAGCCGGCTGCCCCGCGGTGCGAGCTGTGCCGCAACCCAGGCCCGGGCTTCCTCGACGAAGACGCTGCTCGTCCACAGCGCCACCGGATCTGGGACCACTCGCTCAGCGCTCAAGGAGCCTCTTGAGGGTCGCCAGGTCCGTCCGGATCGCTGTCGCATCGGCCTCGTAGTCCTCATCCGATGTGTCCGCCCTACGGCGAAGCGTGAACACCACCTCACAGCCAGAGTTGGCGGGGATGACACGCATCGGGTTGTGGAACGTGGTCCCATCGGGCAGCTTCACGTCGTGGTCGAGGACGAAGTGGGGGTTCTCCGGCACGAAGGTCACTTCGACCTCGCCCATTGGAGACTCAGCGAACCAGCGTCCCTCCCGCTGTTCGATGGAGCCACTCAACCCAGCCGCCCACGTCGGTAGGTTCGCCGGGTTTACAACGTATGCGTAGACCTCTGCAGCGGGCCGCTCGATGTAGGTGCTGAGGTGCTGTGACTCGGGCATCCCCCGACACTAGTGCGCCCGATGCTGGCGATCTTCTCCTTGTGCGCCACACGCGGCAGATCGCGGGTTCGCGAGCTCCAACAGGGCAGGATGAGGTCGTGGCTGCGACGCCGACGCCGGGTCGTACGGCGCAGGCGGGCCGTGCGCCGGTTGGCCGCGCTCAGCTGCGCGTGCGATGGGATCGAGTCAGCGTGCTTCTTGCACTGGTTGCTGTACTCGCCATGGTGGTCACGCACGCCGTCGTTGTTGCGGTACGCGGTGACCCGCGGGCCGTCGCGCCAAAACCAGCACCGATCCAGGCGTCCGACAAGGCGGCCAGCGCACCACAACCTGAGTGCCCGCGGGCCACGACTGCCATCATTCGTACTGCGCCGGCCGTGCAGGACGAGGCGGGTGCTCCATTACGCACTGTGGCACTGACGTTCGACGACGGACCCGGACGATCAACGCCTGCGGTGCTCGATATCTTGCGGCAGGCGCAGGTACCGGCAACCTTCTTCGTGGTTGGGAAAGAGGTGGCAGCCGAGCCAGAGATGCTGCGCAGAGTCCTCGCTGAAGGGCATGCCTTGGGCAATCACACGTGGTCGCACAAGATGCCGCGGGCGGCCAGCGGCTGGAACCCGAGAACACTGGCCAGCGAGATCGAGCGCACTCGTCGCGCAGTGGTCGACGCGGCAGGACTCAAGCCATGTCTGTTCCGTCCGCCCGGCGGAATCGTGAAAGGCGCAGGCAAGGTCAGTCGCAATGCCGGCCTCTCGGTGATCTTGTGGTCAATTGACACGCGGGACTGGGCAGACCCACCAACCGGAGACAAGAACTTCGCAACAGTGATCAGGAAGCGAGCCGTGACCAGTTGGCCCACACGACCTTGTCGAGCGAGCTGCCCGAGGCGTCGAGCTTGGACTTCAGGTTCTGCAGGCATTGCTTGGCCTGCTCCTTGATGCCGCCCCGCACGAGCTGGCCCGTCTCTGGGTCGACCGGACCGATCGAGGTGACGTAGATCATGCCGCCGGCCTGGACGACGCGGCCACCGCCGAGCCCGGGGGCGCCGAGCGGCTGGTCGGACTCGCCGCCCCCCCAGCGGCCCTTGCCCTTGTGCATCTGGTCGGGCTTGGTCGGGTCCGCCGGTGGGATCCCGTACTCGTCGGGTGGCAGCTGGATCCCGCGGGACTTGAACTTGGACATGAATGTCGGGCGGATCCCGGTCGGCGCGAGGAAGCCCTCGACCTTCCCGTCCTTCATCCCGGTCTGCTGATACGCGAAGATGTCCTGGACCAGGATCTCGTCGTCGTCGATGCCGTAGACCTCGGTGATGTTGACGACCTTGCGCGAGCCGTCCTTCAACCGGGCCGTGTGGACGATCAGGTCGACGGCCGAGGCGATCTGGTCGCGGATCGCGCGCAGGGGCAGCTCGTAGCCGGTCATCAGGACCATCGTCTCGAGGCGCCGGAGCATATCGGCCGGCGTGTTGGCGTGACCGGTCGACAGCGAGCCGTCCTGGCCGGTCGTCATCGCCTGGAGCATGTCGAGGGCTTCGCCGCTGCGACACTCGCCGACGATGATCCGATCGGGGCGCATGTGGAGCGCGTTCCGCAAGAGGTCCCGGATCGTGATCTCGCCGCGGCCCTCGAGGTTAGGCGGCCGCGCCTCGAGCGGGACGACGTGGGTCTGCCGGAGCTGCAGCTCCGCGGCATCCTCGATCGTGACGATCCGCTCGTCCTCGGGGATGAACGACGACAGGACGTTGAGGGCGGTCGTCTTGCCCGAGCCGGTCCCGCCCGACACGAAGATGTTGAGCCGGGTCTCGACGCAGGCTCGCAGGAAATCGAACATCTCGGCGGTCGCGGTGCCGAACGCGATCATGTCGTCGACGGTGATCGGCCGGGCGGGGAACTTCCGGATCGTGATGACCGGCCCGACGAGGGACAGCGGCTCGATGACGGCGTTGACGCGCGAGCCGTCAGGCAACCGGGCGTCGACCCGCGGGCTCGATGCGTCGATCCGGCGGCCAAGCGGAGTGATGATCCGGTCGATGATCCGGAGGACGTGCTCGTCGTTGAGGAAGTAGTGATCGACGCGGCTGATCTTCCCGCCGCGCTCGATGTAGAGGTGGTTCGGGCCGTTGACCATGACCTCGGTGATGGTCTCGTCGGCGAGCAGTGGCTCGAGCGGTCCGAGGCCACCGATCTCGCCGACCAGCTCGTCCACGAGGCGTTCCCGCTCGTCACGGGTCAGGATGAAGTTCTCGGCCCGCACCACGCGGTCAACGATCCCCTCGACCCTGACCCGGAGCTCGGCCTCGTCCTTGAGGTCGAGAAGGGTGTCGAACGCGTTCATGACGTCGCCCTGCAGCCGCAGGCGGACGGCACGGAGCATCTCGTCGCGGGCGACCCGTGACGAGCTCGACTGGACGGGCGGTGGGACGGCGACGACGGGCGTGCTCTCTCCGTTGGCGTCGACCGGCTTCTGCGCCCGCTCGACCCGCTGGAGCAATGACATCGTTGGCCTCCCCGTTGATCGCGATGCTCGTGGACTGGCGCCGAGGATACCCTCTGACGCGAAAGTACTGGTCCCCGCCGGTACCGAAATGGTGCCGTGAGGCACCGTACTGAACAGGAACCGGGGCCTGCCGTCAACGCCCGCGCCGACAACGACGGAGTCGAACCCCGGACTTGCTACCATGCCGCATCCGAGACGGCGCCGGCAGTCGACCGGCGTGGACGGGCGTCCGAGGGCCCAATTTCCGTCATGTCCGCGTCCGCGCGCGCATCGCAGGGGATCGTCGAGTGGCTCGACGGCGGCGACGTCGACCCGTCCCGCGTCGGTGGAAAAGGGGCGTCCCTGAACCGCCTCATCCGCGCCGGGTTCCGGGTGCCGCCGGGGTTCTGCCTGACGACCGACGCATTCGAGACGCAGGTCGCGAGCCTGCCGGGCGCGGCGGCGATCCGGTCGGACCCATCCCGCCTCGCCGACGACGGGATCCGGGCAACGGTTGTCGACGCCCTGCTCACGACGCCCCTCGCGCAGCCCCTCGCGGACTCGATCCGGCCGGCTCTCGACCGGCTGGCCGGCGTGGGACTCGACGGAGACGGACGACCCCCACGGCTCGCGGTGCGCTCGTCGGGGGTCGCCGAGGACGGCGCCGGTGCGTCGTTCGCGGGGCTGCACGACACGGAGCTCGGGCTGACGTCGGTAGAGGTCGTGCCGGCCGTCCGGCGCTGCTGGTCATCGCTGTGGAGCGACCGCGCCGTCGCGTATCGCGGCCGGCGCGGCCTGCCGCTCGACGGCGGGGCGATGGCGGTAGTCGTCCAGGCCCTGGTCCCGGCCCGAGCGGCGGCCGTCGCCTTCACGCGACATCCAGTCACGGGTCGTGACGACCAGATCGTCATCAACGCGTCGCACGGTCTCGGCGAGGCGATGGTCTCGGGGACCGTCACGCCGGACACGATCGTCGTCGACAAGTCCAGCCGCGCGGTCGTCGAGTTCGCGCCCGGGGAGACCGGCGAGGGTCCGGCGCTCGGCAAGGACGCGCTGGCCGAACTGGTCGACCTGTGCCTGGACGTCGAGCGAGCATATGGAGCATCGGTCGACATCGAGGCGGCCTGGGCCACCGATGGCTGGTACCTCCTCCAGGCCCGACCGATCACTACCGGCTGAGGTGCGCCCGTGACCGATCCGACCGTCGACGCGACCGTGCCGCCCGGCAGCCCCGACTTCCCCTTCGAATGGCAGGAGCCGCGCGACGCCGAGCTGACCTGGGAGTGGGACGACATGCATATGCCGTTCGCCCTCGCGCCACTGTCCGCCGACTACGTCCTGAGCCTGGCCGGCGGGTTCGCCTACGGCTATCTCAGGCTCGAGCTGCCGATCCGGATCAAGGTCCGCGTCTGGAACGGCTACGCCTACTTCGCCGCCGACGTCGACGCGCCCGAGGAGGAGCACTCGGGGATCTGGGAGCTCCGCGGCGAGCGGGCCCGGGCCCAGATCCCGCTGACCGACGGCTACTGGCGGGATCGCGCAATCCCCGAGCTGCGTGAGATGTACCGCTGGATCGACGAGCGGCCGGTGGAGACCATGCCGCTCGACGAGCTGGGCTACGACTGGGAGACGGCCTGGCGGCACGTCGAACGATCGTGGAGCATCCATTTCTACGCGATCCGCGGCCCTTACCAGGTCATGGAGGACCTGGCCGACCTGTACGAGTCGATCGTCCCCGATGCCGCCCCCGGTGACGCGTTGAGCCTCATCGGCGGCACCATCGACGAGCTCCAGTCCGTCGAGGTCGACCTCGAACGACTCGCCGCCATGGTCTCCGCCGACCCGGCCCTTGCCCGTTGGCTCCGGCAGCCGGGCGCCAGCCTCGCCGACCTCGAGGCGTCGCCTGGCGCGGACCCGTTCCGGCACGACGTCGACGCGTTCCTGGCCAGGCACGGCCACCTCGGTCAGAGCTTCGACGACCTGTCTGGTGCGTCGTGGGCAGAGGAGCCACGCCTGCTCGTGGCCGAGCTGGCAAAGCGCGTCGAGCATCCACCCGAGCTCGGGGTCGAGGCCCGGCGCGCACGGCTCGCGGCTCACGCCGAAACGCTCGTCGCAGGCGTCCGTCGGCGGCTCCACGACGACCCGGAGCGCCTCGCGACGTTCGAGCGCCTGCTGGCCGACGCACGCCTCATCGGGCACTTGACCGAGACGCACAACTACTGGATCGATCGGATGGCCCAGGCGAAGATCCACCGGTTGGCGATGCGTGTCGCGGGTCGGCTTGTCGCGGCGGACGTCATCGATGCACCCGAGGATGTCCTGTTCCTGACGCGCGGCGAGATCCCCGGGCTGCTCCGCCGGCCCGAGGTTCGTCGAGAGACCGTTGCGCGACGACGGGCCCAGCACGAGCGCCAGGCGGCGACTCCCCCGCCCCGCACGCTCGGCAAGCCGTCCGAACCGCCGGCCGCCGGGGAGGGTGCGGACCGGTTCGACGGGGCTCGCTTCGAGGCCGATGGCCCCGACGAGCTGCGCGGGACCGGAGCGTCGGCAGGCACCGTACGTGGGACGGCCCGGCTCGTGCTCGGGCAGGACGCGTTCGCCACGGTCCAGCCCGGCGACATCATCGTCTGCCCATCGTCCAACCCGTCGTGGGTGCCCCTGTTCGCGATCGCCGGCGGGCTCATCACCAACACCGGTGGCGTCCTGTCGCACGCCGCGGTGGTGGCCCGTGAGTTCGCGCTGCCGGCCGTCGTCGGCACCGGGGATGCGACGAGCCGGATCGCGGACGGCCGGCTGGTGGAGCTCGACGGCAGCAGCGGGATCGTGCGCCTGCTGTGACCGTCGCCCGCCCGGCCCCGCTGCTCAGCCCGGCGATGCTCGGGGTCGCCAGCGGAGCGGTCCTCGTGCCGCTCAATTCGACGATGCTGGCAGTCGCCCTGCCGAGCATCATGGGCGAGTTCGACGTCGATGCAGCCACCGTCTCATCGCTCGTCACGCTCTACCTCGGTGCGGTGACCGTTGCACTCCTGGCCAGTGGCAGCCTCGGCGACCGCTACGGACAGCGACCGGTCTTCCTCATCGGCGTCATGGCCTTCGGGCTGTCCTCGTTGGTGGCCGCCGTGGCACCGACCTTCGAGCTGCTGGCAGCCGGCCGGGTGGCGCAGGCCCTGAGCGGCGCGCTCATCTCGACGACCTCGGTCGCGCTGGTCCGGGCGATCGCACCGCCCGACCGCCGCGGAGCGGCATTCGGCCTGTTCGACATGCTCGTGTCCACGAGCGCGGCCATCGGACCGTTCATCGGCGGCCTGCTGGTCGTTGCGTTCGGCTGGCGCTCGCTCTTCGTGATCGCCGTGCCGGTCGCACTGTTCGCCGCGGTGACGGTCGGGCTCGTGGTCCGGCCGGGCGAGACCGCGACCGGCGACGTTGCCGGCTCGGAACCGTCCGGCGCCGCCGCTCGTCGGGCGGCGCCGATCGACATCCCCGGGCTCGCCCTGCTGGCAGGGCTGCTCATCGCGATCATGGCCACGATCCGCGGGGTCGGCGACGGACTCGGCGACGGGAGCGAGCCGGCATTGGCGGCCGCCATCGCGGTGCCGATCCTGCTGGTCCTGTTCGTCCGGTTCGAGCTCGGTGCCGAGCGACCGGCCGTCGACCCGCGGCTGTTCGCCAGCCGCGCGTTCACCGCCGCGGTGCTCGGCGTCCTCGGGACCACGGTCGTCCTGCACGCCGCGTTCATCCTCGTGCCGCTGCTGATCGAGTCGGTCCAGGGCGGGTCGGCGCAGACGGCCGGACTGGTCCTCCTCGGGATCTCGGCGACGGGCGCCATCGCGGCACCGTTCGGCGGGCGCCTCTCGGACCGTCTCGGCCGTCGTCGCCCCGTCGTGCTCGGCTCCGTCGTCCTGACGGCCGGTCTGGCGGCACTCTGGCTGTTCGCCGCCGGAGCGCAGCCGATCGCCGTCGGCGCCATGCTCGGGCTGGTCGGCTTCGGGATGGGCTTCGCCGGCTCACCACGGCAGGCGGCCGCGATGGACTCGATCCCCGGCGATCGGGTCGGGATGGCCGCCGGCACCTACTACACCGGCCGGTACCTCGGCGGCGTCCTCGGCGCGAGCCTGGCCGGGGCGGTGCTCGGTGCATCGGTGACCGGGGCGAGCGTGACTCTTGGCTTCGGGCTCCTCGTCCTGGTCGGTCTCGGGGTCGTCGCGGTCTCGTTCGGCCTGCCGGACCGGCCGGCGCGGCGGTCCGTCGCGGCCGTCGAAGCCGCCGCCTGACACCCGTCGCGAGGCCGGACCCGGCCCCCGCGTCACGCAACCGCCGACCGGGTCGTCTCACGCCAGGACGCCGGGTGGTCAAGGCAGGCTGATCGACCACCCGGTGTCTCCATGTTCCGGCCCATCGCGGCCGGGTAGACTCGGTCGCGACGATCGCCTCGCCGCGATCCGCCAGAGGAGACCAAGCCCGAGTGCAAGCCACCCGGATCGAGCCTGACACCAGGCCGACGGATCTCCGCCGCCTCGCCGCGGCCGCACTGTCCGCCGTGATCCCGGGACTCGGTCAGCTGTTCAACGGTCGCCGCCGCCTGGCCGCCTTGTTCCTCGTCCCGTCACTGATCCTGATCGTCCTCGGCGTCCTGATCGTCCGCGGCCAGAGTCCGGCTCGGCTCGCAGCGTGGGTCGTCTCGCCCCAGGTCATGGGCTCGCTGCTGACCCTCAACGTCATCCTGCTGGTGTGGCGTCTCGTCGCCTGCGGCCAGGCGTTCCTCGATACGCGCCGGACGGGGCCGACGGGCCGGCTCGGCGTGATCGGCATCGTCGTCATCGCCATCGCCGTGGTCGTGCCGCACCTCGTCGTCTACCGCTACGGCACGATCCTGTCCGACACGTTCGACAAGGTCTTCGCCGGTGCCGTGCTCGGGGCCAGCGACGTCTCCGGCGCACGCTCGGGCCCGGTCCCCGCCGAAGGCGCGCGCGTCAACGTTCTGCTGCTGGGGGTCGACAAGCGGGGCAAGCGGACCGAGAACCTGACCGACACGATGATGGTCGCCTCGCTCGACCCGGTCGGCCACACGGTGTCGATCGTGTCGATCCCCCGCGACCTCGTCGACACCCCGCTCGGCAACGGCGACGTCTTCGGACCCAAGCTCAACTCCCTCATGAGCTACGCCGACCGCAACCCGGGACAGTTCCCGGATGGCGGCATCCGGACGCTCGAGGACGCGCTAGGGGCGCTGCTCGGGATCCCGATCCACTACTACGCGCGGCTCGACTTCGCCGGGTTCATCAAGATGGTCGATGCCGTCGGCGGGGTGGACGTGACGGTCGCCCAGGGCTTCGAGGATCCGAAGTACGACGGCTACGGCGTTGGCGAGCGCGGCTTCTCGATCACCGCCGGCGACCACCATCTCGACGGCGCCACGGCGCTCGCCTACGCACGCTCGCGCAAGGGCATCGGCCAGAGCGACTTCACGCGGCAGGCCCGCCAGCAGCAGATCCTGATGGCCCTGCGCAACCAGGCGACGCGCGGCGGCAGCCTGCTGTTCGAGCTGCCCGACCTGCTCGATGCCGTCGGCGACACGATCCGCTCGGACGTGCCGATCGAGCGGCTGCCGGAGCTGGCCGCGATCCTCGAGGAGGTCGGTCGAAAGGCCGTCACGAGCGTCGTCATCCGGGCGCCGCTGGTCAAGGCGAAGAGCACCCGCTACGGGGATTCACAGGTTCCGGACCTGGCCCGTATCCGGGCCGTCGCCGCGGCGCTCTTCACGGAGCCTGGCGTGGACCCGGCGCCGTGGCCGACCCCGAAGCCGACCAAGCCACCGAAGCCGCCGAAGGCGACGCCGACCGCCGCGCCCTGAGGATCGAGCCTCAGAACCCGAGCGCAGCCAGCCGATGTGCCATCCGTCGCGCGGCCCGGGCTCGGTGCGAGATGGCGTGCTTCTCGGCCGCGCTCCACAGACCGAGGGTGCGCCCGCCGGGCGGCTCCGAGGCGGGCTCGAAGATCGGGTCGTAGCCGAAGCCGCCGGTCCCCCGCGCCGACGCGGCGATCCGGCCCCGACACGTTCCGCGGGTCATGACTAGGAACAGGCCGCCGCGCGGACCCGCGTCGCCGGGGAGTGCCAGCGCGAGGGCGCAGACGTAGCGGGCGCCGCGCCGATCGGCCGGCACCCCCTCGAGCGCGGCCAGCAGCTTTGCGTTGTTGTCCGCGTCGGTGGCGTCCTCCCCGGCGTAGCGACGGGTGCGGACGCCCGGCCCGCCGCCGAGCGCGTCGACCTCCAGCCCGGAATCGTCGGCCATGGTCGGCAGGCCGGTTGCCCGCAGGCCGAAGCGGGCCTTGATCGCGGCGTTCGTCTCGAACGTGGCGCCCGACTCGACCGGATCGCCCTCGACGTCGAGCTCGTCGAGCGACACCAGCTCGACATCGTCGAGGTCGAGCAGCTCGCGAAGCTCGCGAAGCTTGTGAATGGATCGAGTCGCGACGAGGAGCCGTCGCGGCATCAGCGCCGGACGGTGGCGATGGCCGCCGCCTGCGCCTCGAACAGCCGGGCCAGGCCCGCGTCGGCAAGGTCGAGGAGGCCGTCCGCTGCGGCCCGATCGAACGGCACGCCCTCGGCCGTGCCCTGCAGCTCGACGTAGGCTCCGCCGTCGGTGCCGACCACGTTGAAGTCGACGTCGGCGCGGGAATCCTCCGAGTAGTCGAGATCGAGGAGGCGGGCACCATCGACGAGACCGACCGAGACGGCCGCGACCTTGGCGACGAGATGGCGCTCCATGCCGTACGTGATGAGCGCGGCGGCCAGGGCCACGTACCCACCGGTGATCGATGCGGTGCGCGTGCCGCCGTCGGCCTGGAGCACGTCGCAATCGACCGTGATCGTCCGCTCGCCGAGCCGCGTCAGGTCGACCACGCCACGGAGCGAGCGCCCGATCAGCCGCTGGATCTCGTGGGTGCGGCCGCCGATGCGGCCCTTGACCGACTCCCGGTCCGTCCGCTCGGCAGTCGCGCGGGGCAGCATCGAGTACTCGGCGGTCACCCAGCCGGTGCCCTTGCCGCGAAGGTGGGGCGGGACGCGATCCACGATCGTGGCCGCGCAGAGCACCTCCGTGTCGCCGACCCGGATGCGGCATGACCCCTCGGCCCACTTCTGGACGCCGAGCGTGAACGTCACCGGTCGCAGGTCGTTGGGCCCGCGGCCATCCGCCCGCACCGTGACCGGACGGTTGCCGATCGTCATCGCGTGCCCTCCTCTGCCTTGGCAGCATCCCACAGCGCGTCGAGCGCCGCGAAGTCCAGGTCGCGCAGCGCGACGCCGCGATCGGCGGCCGCCCGCTCCACGCTCGCGAACCGGCGGCGGAACTTGGCGTTGGCCGAGCGGACCGCGGCCTCTGCCTCGATCCCTCGCCTCCGGGCGACATTGACCAGGACGAACAGCAGATCGCCGAACTCCTCCGCGGTCTCGGCGGCGGTCGTCGCCTCGCGCAGCTCGTCGGCTTCCTCGACGACCTTGTCGAGCACGCCGTCGATCGTGGGCCAGTCGTAGCCGAGGTTGGCCGCTCGATCCTGCATCTCCTGGCTGGCCGCGAGGGCCGGCATCGATGGGCTGATCCCGTCCAGCGCGCCCCGTGGCGCGGGGCTGTCGCCGCCGTCGCTGCCGACTTCGGCATCGGCGGCCGCCGCCCGTTCGTCGGCCTTGATGCGCTCCCACTGGCGGTTGACGTCCGACGCCGTCCGCGCGACGGCGTCGCCGAACACGTGCGGGTGGCGTCGGACGATCTTCGACGCGATCGCGGCCTGGACGTCGGCCAGGTCGAAGACACCGGCCTCGGCGGCCAGCTGCGCGTGGAGGACGATCTGCAGCCACAGGTCGCCGAGCTCACCGGCGAGCTGCGGCGTGGCTCCCTCCTCCAACGCGTCGTAGACCTCGTAGGCCTCCTCGAGGAGGTGCTTGCGGAGGCTCGTGTGGGTCTGCTCGCGATCCCACGGGCAGCCGTCCGGTCGCCGCAGGCGCTCCGAGATCCAGGGCATCGCCCAGGGCCCCGCGATCGCCAGCTCGGGCGCGACCGGGACGAGATACAGGGCGCCGTCGAGCGCGGCCGCATCCAGCGAGCCCACGGTCAGGCCGTCGGGCAGGCCGATCCGTCCGACCGGGTGGTCGGGTGGATAGAGGCGCGCGAGCAGGGCCACCGGGTCACGGCCGGTGGGTCCGGCACGGCCGGCCAGCGGCTCGAACGCTCCGCCGTCGGCCGTCCGCCCGCAGCATGGCGAGCGGGACGATCAGCAGCGGCCGGGACGCCTCGACGGGGGCGGCGACGAGCGCTTCGGCCGCGAATACCTGGAGGCCGTCGCCGGGGTCGAAGCCCCAGCGCAGCCGTGCCTCCGCGACAAGCGCGTCGAGCACTCCCGCCCTGCTACTGGCTCGGTGTCGTGGCGGGGGCAGACTCGCGGACGATCGTGGCGGCCGACTTCTTGGCGTCGTACCACTTGGAGAACGCGGTCGCCTTGAGGCTGTCGAGCTGGCGGCCCTCCGGCGTCCGGGTCTCCTCGCCGATGACCTTGAAGAGGTACGACCCGTCGTCCGGGACCGTGACGATGCCCGACGTCTGGCCGATCGGCGTCGCGTAGATGGCGTCCGTCAGCTTGTCGTCGAGCTCGCCCTTGACGATCCAGCCCATGTCGCCGCCCTTGCCCGCGGTCGGGGCGTACGAATTGTCCCGCGCCGCGACCGCGAAGTCGCCGCCCTTGTCGATCTGGTCCTTCAGAGCGGTCAGGTGGTCGATGTCGGTCGGGTGGTTCATGACCTGGATGATGTGCCAGCCGAAGGCGGACTTGATCGGCTCGAGGAGCTGGCCGTCCTTCAGCCCGGGGACCATGATCGCCTTGAGGAACGCCTCGTCGAGCGAGCTCTTGCTGTCGAAGTACGGCAGCTTGCCACCGCTGCCGGTCGGTCCCTTGGCCTGGTCCTCGTCGCTCTCGACGCGGGCGATCGAGTCGAACAACGCGGGGTTGGCCTTGATCCGCTCGTAGGAGGCGAGCGCCTTGGCCTGAGCGACTTGCCAGGCCGGATCGTCGCCCGCCACCTGCGCCGCATTCTGCGGATCGCCGTTGGGCGAATAGAGGATGTGACGGACCTTGATCGCGTCCGATCCGAGATCGGCGGCGGCCTGGTTGGTGTAGATCTCCGACACGCGACGCTGGAGGCTGGGCCCGGTCACGTCGGCGACGATCTTGTCGGACAGCTTCTCGTGGATCACGTCGCCCGCGACGACAGCGCGGTAGGCCTGCAGATCGATCTTGTCGTTCTCGATCTTGGCCTGGTAGGCGCCGTCGACCGCCTCGGGGACGATGTCGCTCACCCGTGCGATCCGGAAGATGCCGTCCTCGCCCTCGAGGACCGCGGTCGGCGTGTCGATGCTTGCGCCGAACGCCGCGTCGAGCATCGATTTCGTCGGTCTGGCCGTCGTCCTTCGTCAGCCAGCCGAGGTCGCCGGCCTGGGCCGCGGTCGCGCTGTCGGTCGACACGGTCTTGGCCACGTCCTCCCACGCCTTGCCGCCCTGGATGTCCTTCAGCGCCTGGTCGGCCTTTGCCTTGGCGGCCGCGGTCTGGGCGCTGGTCGGCTCGATCGCGCCGGGCGACACCTCGGGAGCGACCTCGATCGCCCAGACGTGCCGGGTCTCGGGAACGGTCGCTTCGACCGCGAGGCGGGCGTCGACGTCCGCCGGGGCCGCGGTGACGCCCTCGCCGGTCGCCAGCTTGGCCTGGAGCTTGGTGTCGATGATCCGCTCGAGCGCGATCTGCTCGAGGCTGTTGCGCTGCTGGTCGAGGCTCTGCTTCGAAGCGCTGGCCTGTGCCTCGGTCAGGTGCCCCGCGGCCAAGGCGGTGTTGACGCGCCGCTCCGACTCGTTGAGGCGGAAGGCCTCGACGGCGACCCGTTGCCGGAGGTCGTCGATCGAGATCGACTGGCCGTCCACGCTGCCCACCGACTTGAGGTGGTCGTTGTAGTAGGACAGGCCGGCGGCGATCGCCAGGATGATGACCGCCAGCAGGACGATCAGGCCGAAGCCGAGGTTCAGGTAGAGGTTCCGTCGGTCCTGTGCCTCCCACGCGGGTCGGTGGGCGCGCTTGACGACGGGCTTGGCTCGGAAGGTCATGGGTAGGTAGGTTCCTGTCGCATGGCCGGCTGGCGCCGGGGATGGAGGGCCGCGGTATGGTACACCGAGGTCCAGCGGGACCGTGTCCGCCACCTCGAAGATCCCCCGCCCGGGTCAGAGACGGGGCGCCGCGCGCGCTGGTGACGCGGGTTGCGGAACCTTTGCCTCCCTATCATGGGACGGATGCGAGTCCACGCCATCGTCCTCGCCGCCGGTGCCGGCGACCGATTCGGCGCGGAGCTGCCCAAGCAGTTCGTCCGGCTGGCCGGCGTGCCGATCCTGCTCCGGACGATCCGGACCCTCGCCGCTGCCGGCATCGACGACCTCGTGATCGTGGGGCACCCCGACTGGCTCGCGGAGACCGAGCGTGAGGTACGGAACGCGGGGCTGGCCGTGCCGGCGTCCGTTGTGGCCGGAGGGACGACGCGCAACGAGAGCACCCGGAACGGCTTGCTGGCGCTCGAGGCGGATCCCGACGACGTCATCCTCGTCCACGACGCCGTCCGACCGCTCGTCCCGCTCGACGTCGTGCGGCGATCGATCGCGCCCGTGGCGGACGGCACGGCCGACGCCACCGACACGGTCATCCCGAGCGCGGACACCCTCGTCATCGTCGACGGCGACGACGTGGTCGAGATCCCCGAGCGTGGGCGCTACCGGCGCGGCCAGACGCCGCAGGTCTTTCGCATGGCCGTGCTGGCGGAGGCGTACGAAGCAGCCTCGGCGGCCGGCGACCTCGCCGCGACCGACGATTGCGTGCTGATCCTTCGCTACGTTCCCGGCGCCCGGGTCCTGGCCGTCGCGGGCGACGAGGTCAATCTCAAGATCACGACCCGCAACGACCTGGTGATGGCCGACCGGATGCTCCAGGTCCGGACGATCTCGCCGGCCGAGATGCCGACGATCCAGGGCCTCGACGGTGCCCGGATCATGGTCGTCGGCGGGACGAACGGGATCGGCCGGGCGATCGCCGAAGAGGCGATCCGGCTCGGTGCCCGGGCGGTCGCCGAGGGTCGCTCGACGGGCCTGGACGTCCGCGACGCGGCGGCGGTCGACGCCCGGGTCGCCGCGGCTGCGGCGAGCCTGGGCGGCCTCGATCATGTCGTCACGACCGCCGGCCTCCTCCGGATCGGGCCCCTCGCCGAAGCGCCACGCGGCGCGCTGGCCGAGGTCATCGACGTCAACCTCACCGGGACGCTCAACGTGGCCCAGGCCGCGTTCCGCCACCTCCTCGCGACGGGTGGCTCGTTCACGGCCTTCGCCTCCAGCTCGTTCACGCGCGGCCGGCCGGACTACGTCGCGTACTCGGCCAGCAAGGCCGGCGTCGTCAACCTGGTCGAGGGCCTCGCCGACGAGTGGGCCGCAGCCGGGATCCGCGCCAACGTCGTCAGCCCGGAACGGACCGACACGCCGATGCGGGCCCGGGCGTTCCCCGACGAATCGCGGGTCGGGCTGCTGTCCGCCCAGGACGTGGCGATCGCCACGCTGCGGCTGCTCTGCTCGGGGCTGACCGGCCAGGTCCTGGATGTTCGGCGCCATGACATGGCGCCGCCGGGAGCTGACGGCTACGACTGAGCGGCCGGCGCGTCGTGGCCCGGCCGGGCCGATCGCCCCGGTCAGCGCCGGCAGGATGAGCTCGTCGGTCACGCGGGCCGTCGAGCGGCCGTCGGCGACCTCGAACGAGGCGTCGCGGAAGCGCTCGACGATGGCCGTGTCGAAGCTGCCCGCCCGCAGGTAGTCGGCCAGCTCGGCCGTCGTCTCGAAGATCGGCCCGGGCACGCCCGTCCGGTAGTCGAAGTAGAAGCCCCGCTCGTTCTCGTACGCCTCGTAGTCGGGCGCAAAGAAGACCATCGGGCGGCCGAGCAGGGCGTATTCGAAGATCGCGCTCGAGTAATCGGTCACGAGGACGTCGCTGACGAGCATCAGCTCGTTGATGTCGGGGTGGTCCGAGACATCGATGGCGAAGCCGGCCAGCTCCGGGCCGATCCGCGTCTGCGAGCGGATGAACGGATGCAGGCGGACGAGCACGACTGACGTGTCGCCGAGCGTCTCGTGGAGCCGATCGAGGTCGAGATCGTCCGTCGCCCGCGCATCGGCGACGGTGTCGCCACGGAACGTCGGCGCATACAGGACGATGCGGCGGTCCTCGGGCAGGCCGTACTTGCGGCGGACGGCCTCGCGGGTGCGGGTGAGGCGCTCCTCCCCGAACAGGACGTCGGTGCGGGGGATCCCGAGACGCGTGACGAACCGTTCGGGCGGCTGGCGGAAGGCCTCCGCGTAGTGCGGGACCGCGGTCTGCGACGCCATCAGGCAGACGTCGTAGTTCGAATGGATCCGCACCCGACGGGCGAAGGCCTCGTCCATGCCGAAGGACTTGTCGAGGACGCTGTAGCCGACCTTCTTGAACGCCCCGCAGGCGTGCCACGTCTGGATGATCGTCGTCCCCGCCCGGGGCCGGATGACGTAGATCGGGAAGAAGTAGTCGTCGACGATGAACACGCGGGACGTCGCGAGGTAGTAGCCGGCGACGATCGCCTGTCGGGCGGCGGCGATCCGGCCGCCCAGGCCACGGACCGGGCGATCGGCAAGGACGATGATGGGGACCGCCGGGTAGCGCGCGGCAAGGTCGTCGCGGATCGCGGCCAGGTTGCCCCCGAGCTCGGACGCGTGCGCCGTGGCCAGCACGACGCGGCGCCGCAGCCGGAGGGACCGCGACACGCCGAAGGCGATCCGGACGAGCGCGATCCGGATCGTGAGGAGGAAATCCTTCACCTGGGCAGGATCAGCTCGTCGATGACGCGGTCAGTCGACCCGGCGTCGAGATGCGCGAAATGGCGAGCGGCGAAGCCGGCGACCTTGCCGGCCTCGTAGTCGTCCCGCCGGATGGCGTCGACGAGCTCGTCGAACGTGCGGACGATGCGGCCCGGCACGTACGACGCGAACGGCTCGTAGAAGTCCCGCTCGGCCACGTACGCGTCGAGGTCATAGGCGTAGAAGAGCATCGGCCGGCCGAGGGTCGAGTACTCGAGCATGATCGACGAGTAGTCGGTGACGAGCAGGTCGACCGCGAACAACAGGTCGTTGACGTCGACCGGCGCCGCCGACCCGTCGACGATCCGGTCGGCGAAGGCCGCCGGGATGCCCAGAGGGCCGGTCACGAACGGGTGCATCCGCACGATCAGCACGGCGTCCTTCTCGACGCACAGTGCGTGCAGAGCGGCCCAGTCGAGCTGGGCAAGGTCGTAGGACGCGTCCCGAGCCGTCTCGCCCCGGAACGTCGGTGCGAACAGGATGGTGAACCGACCCTGCGCGGCCGGGAAGGCGTCGTGCGCTGCGCGAAGCCCGGCGGCGTGCGCCGCCTCGTCGAAGAAGCGGTCCATTCGTGGGATGCCGGTCGGGATCACCCGGGACTCGGGGATGCCGAACGCCTCCGCATAGAACGGCACGTCGGCGGGGGAGCCGACGACCGCATACGTGTAGTTCTTGTGGACGCGCGAATACGGGTCGGGGCCGCCCGGCTTGCCGACCCGGCTGTAGCCGACCGTCTTGAACGCCCCGGCGCCGTGCCACAGCTGGATGATGCGGACCGCTGGATCGACGTGGATGCGGTAGATCGCCGGCTGGAAGTCGTCGAGGACGATGACGTCGGCCGTCGCGAGCAGCCACGGCATCCGGAGCCGGTCTCGCCAGCGTCGGCGGCCGTCTTCGCTCCGCGTCAGGGCGGCCAGGCGGAGCTCGTGGTCGAGCCCGCGCTCCACCAACCGGTCGTGGACGACCTGCAGGTTGCCGGTCAGCCGGCCGGGCGAGGCGGAGGTGAACAGGACGCGGCGGCCGGACCGGCCCGGCACGATCTTCATCGCGCGGACCAGGCCGTGGAGCATCGTGCCGCGGATGTCCGACAGGCGCCGCTCCAGCCGAAGCCGCGCCGCACGGGCTCGTCCACCGTCGCGATCGAAGCCCGCCCCTGGCTCGAAGCCGATGTCGACGGCCAGCGTCCCGTCGGTGGCGACCGGCGTCGCCCGGTACACGCCGCGGCGCAGCCGGAACGCGGCGACGTGACGGGCCGGATCGATCGTGGCCGGGACGACGACCCGCAA
Organism: uncultured Chloroflexia bacterium; assembly: GCA_963842695.1. GTDB lineage: Bacteria > Chloroflexota > Limnocylindria > Limnocylindrales > CSP1-4 > SPCO01. Next base: position 134,969 of record CAWJHK010000007.1, on the reverse strand, counting down.
CGGCCGGAAGGCGTGGGGGTCATCGGCCGGATCGTCGGTGCCCCTCGACGCCCCATCGGCGTCGCCGAGTCCGAGGACCCAGCGCCCGGGCTCCAACGGTTGGAGACCTGGGCCCTGCATCACGTTGATCCGGATCCGGAGCGCGCCGTCCTCGGCGGACGCACCCATCGGCCGGACGCGGGCCGTGCCGTCGGCCCGCGCCAGCCACAGGGCGGCGGGGTCGACCCGCGTGCCGGGCGCCGGGCACGCGACCAGGTGCAGTCCGATGCGCTCCCAGCGGATCGACATGACGTCGATCGCCGGCTCGCGGCTGCGATCGTCCATGGGGGCTCCTTCGGGTCGGTCCGTCCGGCTTCGGTCAGGACGTCCCGCCCGTCCGCGATGATACCGGGGCACCTCCTCGCGGACCGGTCCGGCGGGGTACGCTCTGCCGACAGCGACGGAGCCCGACGGCACGGATCGTGTGGGCCGGACGCACGCGGAGGGCCGCATGAAGCTCGGCATGATCGTGCTGGCCGGCGGGATCGGCAAGCGGATCGGGCGCCCGTTCCCCAAGCAGTTCCTGCTGCTCGGCGGCAAGCCGCTGCTGATCCATGTGCTGGACAAGGCGCGCGTCATCGCCGACATCGAACGGGTGGTCATCACCTGCCCCGAAGCCCACATCGAGGAGACCCGTCGCCTGGTGGCCAACCACGGCTTCGATGCGCGGTTCTCGTGCATCCTCGGTGGTGGATCGCGCCAGGAATCGGTCCGCAACGGGCTCGGCGAGCTGGCCGATTTCGACTCGGTGGTGATCCACGAGGCTGTCCGGCCGCTGGTCACCGTCGAGGAGTTCCGGACACTGATCGCCGCCGAGGACGCCAACGCGATGTTCGGCATCCCGATCCCGTTCACCGTGCTCAAGGGCCACGCGTACGTCGAGGACCTGCTCGACCGCGACGATCTCGTCAACGTCCAGCTGCCGCAGAAGTTCGACCGGGCCAGGCTTGCCGCCGCCCACGACGGCCGCCCACCGCGACGGTGCGAGGTTCACCGAGGACGCCAGCCTGTTCCACCGCTATGCCGGTGAGCGGGTCCGGATCCTGCCGGGCTCCGAACGGAACATCAAGATCACGGTCCCGACCGACATCGTCACCGCCGAGGCGATCTACGCCGACCTGATCGGCCGCGGCGGCTGACGATGGGCAAGGTCTGCGTGATCACGGGTGCCAGCCAGGGCATCGGACGAGCCGCGGCGATCCGGATGAGCCGCGAGCCCGATGTCTCGGCGGTCGTGCTCATCGCGCGCAACGCGGAGGGGCTCGCCGAGACGGCCGCGGCGATGGACCACGCAGACACCGCGATCGACCGGATCCCGTATGACCTCGCCGACCTCGACGGGATCCCCGACCTCGTCCGCGGGATCAACGAGCGGCACGGCGGCATCGACATCCTGCTCAACATCGCGGGCTATGCCGACCCGCAGTCCCTCCTCGATACCAGCACGGAGAACATCGTCACGACCTACACCATCAACGTGTTCGCGATGCTGGTGCTGATCCGCGAGGCCACTCGCTACATGGTCGACCGGCCGGCCAAGATCCTGAATGTGGCGTCGACCGCGGGCATCACCGCCCGCCCCGGCTGGCTCGCCTATGCGTCGTCGAAGGCGGCGGTCGTGTCGTTGTCGGCCACGCTCGCCGATGAGCTGGCGGGCAGCGGGATCAAGGTCTACAGCATCTCCCCCGGCCGGACTGCGACGGACCTCCGGCGCAAGCTGGCGCCCGAGGAGGACCTGACCACGATCATGCAGCCGAGCCACGTCGCCGATGTCATCGCCCAGCTGATGAGCGATGCCGAGACCACCCTCGACGGCCAGAACATCGTCGTCCGGATGCGGGCCTAGGGGTCGGTGAGCCGGCTCGAGTACCTGCTCGCGAGCGCACTCCTGCGCGTCGCTCGATTCTTCTTCTCCCACCTGCGGATCCGGCGCGACCGGGTCGTCCTGGCGACGGCCAGGGTCGCCGTCCTCGAGGGCAATCTCCTCTATCTCCACCGCGCGATCCGGCGCCGCCGCCCCGATCTCGAGATCGTGCTGCTGCTGGAGCCGTACAGCTACGGCCTGGCCGGCAAGCTCGCCTACCTCGTCCGCCTCCTGCGCGGCATGTACTACCTGCAGACCTCGCCGCTGGTCGTGGTCGACAATGCCTACCTGCCGATCCACGTCGCGCCGCATCGACCGGGGACCACGGTCGTCCAGGTCTGGCACGCGACGGGCGCGCTCAAGCGCTTCGGGCTGGACACGCACACGGCCGTGGCCGAGCCGGAGCGGACGTTCCTGCACCGGTACTACGACGCCGTCGTGGCCAGCGGCGAGGGCGCCAGGGCACCATATGCGGCGGCCCTCCGGACGCCGCTCGAGCGGGTCATCGCCCTCGGCGCGCCGCGGACCGACTTCTTCTTCGACGAGGCCGCGCTGGCCGCAGCACGCGACCGGGTCCTGGCCGCGTATCCGGAGCTCGTCGGCAGACGGGTCGTCCTGCACGCGCCGACGTTCCGCGGCCGGGGCGTCGGCAAGCGAGCCGCGCCCGGGCTGGATGCCGAACGCCTCCGCGCGGCGCTGCCGGTCGACCATGCGCTGGTGCTCAAGACGCATCCGAACCTCGACCCGGCGACGACGGCGACGGCCGGCTACGACGTCGTCGCCGATCCGAAGGCGGAGATCAACGACCTGCTGGCGCTCGCCGACGTGCTCGTCACGGACTACTCGTCGTCCGTCATCGAGTTCGCCCTCCTCCGCCGGCCGATCGTGCTGCTGGTCGGCGACCTGGCCGAGTACGAGGTGGACCCCGGGCTGTACCTCGACTACCGGACGGAGATGATCGGGACCCAGGTCACCGACACCGACGGGGCCATCGAGGCGATCCTGGCCGGCCGCTTCGACCTGACCGGCTACGACGCCTTCATCGAGCGCGAGCTGGGGGGCTCCCATGGCGACGCCAGCGACCGGTTCGTCGACCACTTCCTCGGCGGCGGCGGGGGCGCGCCGGTCGCAGGTGATACCCTTCCGCGCGATGTCCGCCACGAGTGAGGTCCCGGCCGGCTTCCGTAATGCCGCCGGCGACCGGGGGTTCCTCCGGCTGGTCACGGAGGGGTTCCGCGACATCTGGTCGCGGCAGCGACTCGTCCGCTACCTCGTCCAGGCCGACGTCCACCGACGCGGCGCGGACACGCTGCTCGGCAACATCTGGTGGATCCTCGACCCGCTCCTCCAGATGGTCGTCTACGTCGTCTTCCTGACGATCGTCGTCCGCCGGCCGATCCCCGAATATCCGCTGTTCATCTTCGCGGCGATCCTGCCGTGGAAGTGGTACTCGGCGTCGATCACCGATGCCACGTCGTCGATCGTCCGCCAGGGAGAGCTGATCAAGCAGATCCAGTTCCCCAAGATCGTGCTGCCGGTCGCGGCGACGACGGCCGGCATCGTCAGCTTCGGGTTCGGTGTCGTCGCGCTCGTCCTGCTGATGTTCTTCTACCAGGACCGCTTCTCGGTCTACCTGTTGTTCATCCCGGTGATCGCCGTCGTCCAGTTCGTGTTCACGGTCGCGTGCAGCCTCCTAGTCGCTGCCGGCAACGTGTTCTTCCGCGACCTCGGCAACGTCGTGGGCCACGTGCTGCGCCTGTGGTGGTTCCTGTCGCCCGGGCTGTACAGCCTGGACATCCTCGACGAGCTCCACATCTTCCAGAACAACCCGTTCCTCCTCACGCTGGTCAACCTCAATCCGTTCGCCATCCTGTTCACGGCCTACCGCACCGTCATCTACGGCACGACGACGTCGCTCCCCGGCCCGCCCGACCTGCAGGCCCTCGCGGCGCTGCTCGTGGCCAGCCTCGTGTTGCTGGTGCTGACCACCTACGCCTTCAAGAAGCTCGAGCCGAGCTTCGCCAAGGTCGTCTGATGGCGATCCTCCGCAAGCCGCCCAAGATCCAGCCCAAGGCCGACCACGCCATCGCGGCCAGCGACATGGGCGTCCGCTACGACCTGCGGTTCACGAGGAAGACGACGGTCCGCAGCACGGTGGCGCGCATGGTCGGCCGGGGACCGATCGAGCAATTCTGGGCGCTCCGTCACCTCGATCTTCGCGTCCAGCGCGGGGAGTCGCTGGCAGTCATCGGCCCCAACGGCGCGGGCAAGAGCACGCTGCTCCAGGTCCTTGCCGGGATCATCCAGCCGTCGGAGGGCGCGGTCGACGTTCGCGGGCACGTATCGGGGCTGCTGACGCTCGGCGCAGGGTTCGACAAGGAGCTGTCGGGCCGGGACAACATCCTCCTCGGTGGGGCATTCCTCGGCCTCGACGACTCGGTGACCCGCGAGCTGCTGCCCTCGATCATCGACTACGCCGAGCTCGGCGAGTTCATCGACGCCCCGCTGCGAACCTATTCCTCCGGCATGCGCGCGCGGCTCGGCTTCGCCATCGCGACGTCGGTCGACCCGGACATCCTGTTGCTCGACGAGGTTCTGGCGACCGGCGACGCGAACTTCCGTGAGAAGTCGAAGCAGCGCGTGATCGACATCGTCGGCGCGGCCAAGGCGGTCGTCCTCGTGACCCACGACATGAACTGGGTCGTGGAGTACTGCAACCGCGCGCTGCTCCTGGAGCGCGGCCTGCTCGTGATGGAAGGTGAGCCGGCGGACGTCGTCGAGATGCATCGCGTTCATACGGAGGAGGCGCGCGCTCGCGCAACGGAGGCCGCCCAGGCGGCTGGGGTCGACCCGCGGATCGTCCACATCCGCTGAGGTTGGGGGCCGGCCGGCGGCCGGCATCAGCCGCGCCCGCGCGCCGTCAGCGCCGGCGCAGCAGCCCGACGAGCAGGCCCGCCACGGCCCCGAAGGCGAGCGCGCCGCGCCAATCGAGCAGCACGCGCATGTCGCCGTCGACGCGGCGGGCGATGACGATGCCCGCGAAACCGGTGCGCCGGAACGTGACCCGGGATGCGGCGAGGTTCCAGACCGCGCCCTGGTCGAGCGTCACCTCGCGGGCGAACATCGTCCGGACGAACGACTGGTTGATCCGCGATTCGCCGCTGATGGCGACGGCCACGCCGCTCATCTCGGTCGACACGCGATCGGCCCGGGCGAGCGCGATGCCGCCCATGCTGACGGCGACCTCCTTCGCGTCGACGCGGGTGATCCCGCCCTGACGGAGGTCGACATTGGTCGCCTCGACGCGGGTGATGCCGCCCCGGTTGACGCTGACGCGCTCGGCCCGCGCGACATCGAGGCCGCCGTGCTCGATCGTGAGGTCGCGGATCGGCGCGTCGGATGTCTCGGCGGCATCCGGGGCGTCGGCGGACTTCTGGGCCTTGGCGGTCGCCGCGGACGACGGGGCCGAGGCCGGCGTGTCGGACCCCGTCGTGGCGGATCGTGATCGAGAGGAGCCCGACGCGGACGTGCCGGTCGCGCCCTTGCCGGCGGGCGTCGTCCTGGCGCGGGTCACCCTGGGCTTGGCGGGAGGCTGCGCCGCGTCGTCGAGCGGCTCGCCGGTCGGTTCGTCGGTCATCGTCCAAGCGTACCCGCGAGGCGGTCGGGATGGCGAGCGGCAGCTGGCGCCGTCGCACGGCGATCCCGTCGCGCGTCAACGATGGCGATGTCGGCTATCCTGCGCCAAGCCACGGCCCCAGCCGCCCGATGGGCGGATGCCGCCGGCATGAACTGAGGGACATACGAGCTTGCAGCGATCCGCCGTCGTCGGCGTCCTCGGCGTCATCGTCGCTCTCGTGGTCGCGGTCGGCCTGACCGCCACGGCCCTCGGCCTGCCCGGCGGAGGCTCGAAGGCCAGCCCCGTCGCCCAGGCCACCACGGCACCCACCCCCACCGCCACCGCCACGGTCGCTGCCACCCCGTCGCCCAGTCCGACGCCGACGGCGATCCCGACCCCGACGCCGATCCCGACCCCGGTCACCGTCCCGGCGCCGCTGACCGGGGAGCCGGTCGACCCGGCGATCGCCCGTCGCCATCCGATCGCGGTGATGATCGACGACCTCCGCCCCGCCAGGCCGCAATCCGGCCTCTCGCAGGCGGACGTCGTCTGGCAGGCGCCGGCCGAGGGTGGCATCCCGCGCTACATGGCGATCTTCCAGACCGAGCTGCCGAAGGCGATCGGCCCGGTCCGCAGCTCGCGCTACTACTACATCACCTGGGCCGCCGAATGGCGTGCCCTGTACGCCCATGCCGGCGGATCGCCGCAGGCGATCGACGTGCTGCGGCGGAAGGGCGCAGGCCAGTACGTCTACAACGCCGACGAGTTCCGCTTCTCCCGCTCCTTCCACCGCGTCACCAACCGGTTCGCGCCGCACAACCTCTACACGGAGTCGTCGTCGCTGCGCAGGATCGCCAAGCAGCTTGGAGCCAAGGACCAGGTCTACAAGCCCGTCTGGAAGCTTCGCCCCGGATGCGCCGCTGGCGCAGCGTCCCGAAGGCGGCACGATCCAGGTCAAGTACCTCGCCAACACGATCACCTACCGCTACGACCGCGCGACGAACACCTATCGCCGGTCCGTGACCGGTGAGGCCAAGGAGAAGGACGCCGGCACCGGCCAGCTGATCGCACCGAAGAACGTGATCGTCATGCGCGTGAGGTTCGGAGCCCTCAACGACGGGCATCCGAGCAAGCACCGGCTCGAGGCCAACGTCATCGGCTCGGGCAAGGCCTGGATCGCGACCAACGGCCAGACGATCGTGGGCACGTGGAAGAAGACCTCGGTCACCGGGCCGACGCGGTTCTTCGACAAGGCCGGCAATCCGGTCACCCTGACGATCGGTCAGACGTTCATCCAGGTGATGCAGCTCAGCTCGCCGGTGACCGTGACGAAGGGCACGCCCGTCCAGTCGATCCGTGACTCCCGGGGGCCGACCGGGTCGGCTAGGAGCGGACCGGCCTGATGCCCGTCTCGGCGTAGATCGCCCGTGTCTCGGCGGCCACCGTCCGCCCAGGTGCGGGTCTCGCTCCCGGCACGCTCGCCGGCGATCGCCGCGATCCGCGCGTGGACCCGGTCGTCCGCCCAGATCGTGGTCAACGCGACGGCCAGCCTCGCCGGATCGCCCGGCTCCACCAGCAGCCCGGCCGCACCCACCAGCTCGGGGAGTGGCCCGACGGCCGAAGCCACGACCGGGGTGCCGGTCGCGATCGCCTCGATGGCCGACAGGCCGGCCGCCTCCGACACGACGGGGAGGACGACGGCTCGCGCGCCGCGGATGAGCCCGGCCAGCTCGTCGAGCGCGAGCGCCGGAGCGTAGGCGAGCAGCTCGCCGAGCGAGCGACGCGCCGCGGCGCGAGCGATCGCCGCCCGGTCGTCCGGAGTGGCACCGAGGAGAAGGAACCGGGGCGGCCAGGGCATGGCGTCGACGAGCCCGGCCGGGCGCCCGGCCGCCTGCCATCGACTCGAGCGCGGCCAGCAGCGTCGCGAGGTCGAGTCGGGCGTCGAACCGGCCCGGCAGGGCGAGATACCGCGACGGGAGGCCGAGCCGCTCCCGGAGCGACAGCGCCGCGGCGTCGATCGCGGCGGCAGCCTCGGCCTCGTCGGCCGAGCGGACCGGCGATCGGCGGAACGCCGGCCGCGGCGCGAGCGGCACGATCCGGAGGCGTTCGCGGCGGATCCGGAGGAGCCGGCGGGCGGCCCGGGCCGTCGACCGGCTGCCGACGATGACCGCAGCCGATTCGCGGAGGATCTGCGCCCGGAGACGCTGGCCGAAGCGGCTCGCCACCGACCGCTGGTACCGCTCCGGCAGCTCCCACGGTGCAAGGTCGAGCAAGGTGACGACGACCGGCAGGCCCGAGGCGATCGGCAGCGGCCCGCCGCCGACGGCGTGGTAGACAGCGCCGGCCGCACCGCCACGCTCTGCGCGCCAGGCGGAGCCGATGGCCGCCCCGCGCAGCACGAACGGGTCGACGGTCATCGCGCCGGAGCGGAGGAGGCGGGTGGGTGGCAGCTGGCGGCGGCCGACGACGTCGAGACGCCCGAATCGCTCGGTCGGGTCGTCAAGGTCGGAGCCGAGGAGGAACGCGAACGACTCCCCGTCGAGGGGCGCTGCGTCGTACGCCGACAGGAGGCCGTCGAGGTAGGCCGCCGCCAGCGGTGCCCGGTCGGGGGCCTGCAGCGGCCGGGCATCGAGGACGACCCGGACGCCGGGCGGTGTCGCCACCGGGCCGGGCTCCCCCAGACGCCCGTCCGGGCGATCGGACGACGCCGTCACCCGGTCACCCCCGGCCACGGCCCGTCACGACCCGCGGCGCAGCCTTCGGGACCGTCCCAGCAGCTCCTCGGCGCGGAGCTGGACGACGACCACGAGCGCCTCGACCACGATCCGCCGGCTCATCTTCGACTGGCCCACCCGGCGGTCGCGAAAGGTGATCGGTACCTCCTCGATCCGCGCCCCCGCGCGGTCCGCGCGAAAGGTCATCTCGATCTGGAAGACATAGCCGCCGGCGTGGACGCCGTCGAACGGCACCCCTGCCAGCGTCTCGGCGCGCCACGCCTTGAACCCGCCGGTCAGGTCGTTCTGGCCGAGCCCCAGGACCACCCGTGCGAACAGGCTGCCGCCACGCGACACGATGCGGCGACCGATGCCCCAGTCGACGACCCCGCCGCCGTTCGTGTAGCGCGAGCCGATGACGAGGTCCGCGGTGCCGTCGGCGATCGGGGCGACCAGGGCGGGAAGGACCGCCGGGTCGTGGCTGAAGTCGGCATCCATCTGGACGACGGTCGTCGCGCCGCCGGCGAGGGCCCGCTCGAAGCCGTCGAGATAGGCCCGGCCCAGACCCTGCTTCACGGTGCGATGACGGACCCGGATGCGGGCGTCCGCCGCTGCCATGCCGTCGGCCAGCCGGCCCGTGCCGTCGGGCGAGGAATCGTCGACGACAAGGAGCGTGGCCGCCGGCAGAGCCGTCAGGATCGCTGTCGCCATGGGCTCGATGTTCTCGGCCTCGTCGTAGGTCGGGAGCACGACCCAGACGCCGTCGCCGGGCCTCGTCGGAGCGGCGTCAGGCGCGTGCAAATCGGCGTCCGGATCGACGTCGGGATCGGCGTTGGTCATGGCGGCCAAGTCTAGGGGCCCGGTCGGCCTACCGCGCCCTGACCGTCACGCCACGGCTGTATTGGGACCAGCCGATCCCGCTGATGGCATCGACGACGACCTTGTACGAACCGGCACGGACCAGGGCGCCGGCGGCGTTCCTCCCATTCCAGGTCCAGGTCGCCGTCCCGGCCGCCAGCGGGCGATCGATCCAGACCCGGCGGACGAGGGTCGACCCCGCGTAGATGGCGACCGAGACGCGAGCCGCACGGCGCAGGACGATCGTCACCTTGTCCTTCTGGCCACCGGCCGGAACGAACGACGATCGCGCCCAGGTGACCGAGCGGATCGTCCGGTCGACACCGACGACGCGCTGGGCCGTCGTCGGGTTGCCGCCCCGATCGAGGCCGCTGACCCGGAACGTGTAGCGCCCGTCGGGGACGGTGCGGCCTGCCGCGTCACGGCCGTTCCAGGTCCATGCGCCGGCCGTGGCCGCCGCGATCGCCCACCGACGGACAGTGGCGCCGGTCCGGTCGAGGACCCGCGCGGTCCCGGTCAGGGCCTCGGACGCGGTCATCGACAGGCGGGTGTCGTCGTTGCGGCCGTCGCCGTTCGGCGAGAGGAACGTCGGCGACACCCCGAGCGCCACGGCCGCCGGCCGCCGGTCGACGGTCACGTTCCGCTGGGCGATGGCCCGATTGTTCGAGGCGTCGGCGGTCCAGATCGTGATCCGGTAGGTGCCGTCGCCGACCACGGCCCGGGCGTTGTTCCGGCCGTCCCAGGTGAAGGCCACGTTCTTTCCGAACATCCAGCCCGAGCGGATCGATGTCCCGGCGACGCCGCGGACGATCTGCTGGACGGACCACCCGAAGCGGATGTGCCCGCTGACAGTGACCCGGAGCGTCGTCGTCTCGAGCCGGCCGTCGCCGTTGGGCGAGATGACCGGGCTGCTGAGCGTCGCGGCGGTGATCCTCGGCGGCACCGTGTCGGTGATGAACTTGGCCTTGAGCATGGCGTACAGCTCGGTCCGCGTGCCGTCGTAGCCGAGCGCCCAGAGCGCGGCGCCGCGCAGGTTGTAGTGGTTGACCAGGTCGTACTTCATGCCGAGCGCCTGGGCGTCGTCGTAATAGAGCTGGCGCCACGGCTTGACGCAGCCGTACGCCGCTGTGCAGTTCTCGCGTCGGTACACGGTCCAGGCGACGCCCTCGGCCGGGTCCCAGCGCCGCCCGTGCTCGGCGGCGAACTCGCGGGCGTTGCCGTAGACGACGGTCACCGAGGCGCCGTTCTTGGTGCCCGAGATGTTCTTCGCGTTGAGAGCCGAGGTGTCGGTCGACCAGGCGCGTCCGTAGTAGGGCACCGCGAGGATGACCTTCGACGCCGGCAGCCGGGACAGGTAGGCGCGGATCGTGTCGCCGACGTCGAAGGTCGGCCCGCCGATCGGGGCGACCGAGCCGGCCTGCCGGGTCGAGCCGGTGCGATAGTCGTAGCCCATGATGACGATCGCGTCGGCGCCGCCGGCGGCGGTCGCGGCCTCGATCGGGTAGTTGCCGATCCAGCCGGTCGTGTCGAAGGTGACCTGGTAGCCGCGGGCGACACGGTTGAGCTCGGTGCGGATCGAACGGACGAGGGCCGTGAACTCGTCGGCATAGGTCGACACGATCGGCTCGAAATCGAGGTTCACGCCGTCGGCGCCACGATCCCGGACGGCGGCCGCGATCTGGCGCGCCAGGTTGGCCCGCGCGCTCGAGCTGCCGAGCAACGCCTTCTGGCGGGTCACGCCGCCCGACGACCACGCGAACGATTGCACGGTGAGGACGACCCGCGTCCCGTTGGCGTGCGCGGCGTTGATGACGCCGGTCAGCTTCGAGCTGGTCCAGCCGCTCCAGCCGACGGTGGTCGAGCCGTCCGGGTTGCGACGCTGGAGATCGCCGTTGGCGGCCGCGCCCACGCCGAAGTAGGCGATGGTCGAGAGCTTCTCCCAGTCGAGCCTCGTCGAGCTGTCGGTCAGCTCCCAGTACGGCAGGAACCCGAACACCTCGCGCTTCAGGCCGCCCGGGTCGACGGCGGCGGCGAGATCGGCCGGGACCGCCGAACCCGGGGCGAGATACGGCGCGTCGGCGCGACCGACGGCCGGGCCGGTCATCGCGACCGTCGCGGCCGCGGCCACCGCAGCCGGCTCGGCCCGGGCATCGTTCTTGCGCAGAGCGTGCCCGGACAGCCGTCCGGCCGGCAGCGCGCGTGCTCGGTCGTCACCGACTGTCCAGCGGTCCGTGGCGCGAGGCTCGAAGGGCACCGTGACCCGGTCGCCGGCGGGGAACGAGATCCGGTCGCCGGCGTGGGCCAGCGCTTCCTCGTACTGGATCGTCGGCTGGGGCGCGGTCGCGGACGCGTCGGTCAGCTCGGCCGCCTGCACCGCCGCCAGCGGCGCGGCTCCCGATCAGCACCAGCGTTGCCGCCGCGAGCGCCAGCAGCCGGGCGCGGACGGGGACGGCGTGGCGGGCCGGCGGGCGGCTGGCGGTCATGGGCACGATCCTCAGCGGAGTTCCACGGACTGCCGAGGATGGACCGCCGGCCACGCGGGAGCCATCGGTCGATGGTCCCGGTCCGGGATGGTACGGGGTGGTCAGGTGGGGTCTGGTGCGGTCCCCGGCGGGACGAGGCCGCCGACCCCGTCAGTGGATCGTGTAGGTCCGGACCGTCTGCTGCGCGCGGCCGTCCTTGTCGCGAGCCCAGACCCGCAGCGTGACCGCTCCGGCGCCGCCGCCGGTCTTGAAGCGGATCGTGACCTTGTACGTCTTGGTTGCGGTCTTGGTCATGCGGACCTTCCAGGGTGCGATGCCCGGCTGCGTCACCCACAGGAGCGGCGCGCGGGCCAGCGCCTCGGCCGACTTGACGACCACCGAGATCGACTGACCGCGACCGGGCGTCGTGTCGCTCGGCGTGATCCGGAAGGCCTCGGTCTCGACCGTGGCCGTCTGGGTCGCCGTGAGCACGCCGTCCGTGGCGACCACGTGCGAGGTGTAGCGGCCGCGCGGCACCATGCTGCCGTCGGGGCGGCGACCGTCGAACGTCCAGCTGTACGTGCCGGCCGGCCGGGCGACGTGGTCCATGCGGGTGATGACGATGGCGCCGGCGGCATTGCGCAGGGTCCACGTCACCGTCATCGGGCGGGACAGCGTGAACTGCAGCGTCGACGTCCTGGCCAGGCCATCGTTGTCCTGCGGGTAGAACAGGGGCTTCGAGGCGACGACCGAGCGCAGCGCGGCGATCGCGATGACCGCGCGGTCCTGGGCGCCGCCGGCATTGCCGGCCAGGTCGACCGGGGAGACGCTCAACGTGTAGGCGCCGTCCGGGACGGTCCCTCCGGCATTGTTCCGGCCGTTCCAGGTGACCGCCGCGGCCGAGCTGCCGTTGGCGACGCTGAACGTCCGGACCACGGTCCCGGCTGCATTGCGGACGCGGGCGACGAGCGACCCCGTCTCGCTGTTGTTGCCGGTCACCGTGACGGTGTCACGGACGCCGTCGCCGTTCGGCGAGAACCACTGGGTCGCGTCGGCTGCCGGCGTCAGCCCGGTCAGCTGCGGTGCCACCGTGTCGACGACGACGGAGCGCGATGAGCTGGCGGGCGCGTTGCCCCAGGGATCGATCCCCGTCACGCCGACGCTGTAGGTCCCGTCGGCAACGGGATTGCCGCCGACCAGCCCGTCCCAGGCGACCTCGAAGGTCGGACCGGTGCCGGTCGTCTCGTAGAGGACGTCGCTGCCGGATCGCACGCGGAGGGTCCAGGCGACCGGCTCGGTGAAGCGCCCGCGAATGACCGCGCGATCGACCTGGCCGTCGCCGTTCGGCGAGAACCGGCCGGCGCCGACGTCGAGCGCCCGAACGAGCGGGGCGGAGCTGTCTCGCGGCGCGAGGTCGGTGGCGGCCATGTACCCGGCGATCGACGGGTCGTCGATGCCCTGGACCTCGACGAGCGGCGCTCCCTCGGCCGTGGACTGCCCGGCGTTCTCGACGACGCGCAGCCGCGTCCCGGCAGGCAGCGTGGCCGACGGCTCGCCGGCCGACAGGTCGTTGTAGAGGGCGGCGCCGTCGGTGGCGACCGCGGCGTTGCCGGGCACCACGAGGCTCGCGGGATCGACGCTCGTGTCGCCGAAGCCGGCCGACACGACCTCGTCGGTCGTGACCCCGAGCGTGCCGACGGCGAGCGATCGCCAGAAGCCCGAGGTCGGCGTGTTCGGATCCTGGTGGATCGTGGCGCCCGGCGTCCTGGCCGACGCGAAGCTGACGAAGTTGCCGTTCGCGTTGGACTGATGGAGCCACATGTCCTCGACCGTCTGGTGCGTCGTGAACAGGTCGTGCAGGTAGCGCTCGGCGCCGGAGTGGCCATCGGCGATCACGGCCGAGGCGCCGGCCTTCAGGAAGGCGGCCGCGTAGTTGTCCGCCCGCTGGCGGGCGACGCTGACGCTCGGCTCGGGGTTCCCGGGCTCGGAGTTGCCCGACGCGTAGCACAGGTGATGGAGGAGGACGATGGCGCCCGGCGCCATCTCGAGCGTCCGGATCGACGGTTCGCCGTAGTACTTGTTGTTGTAGTCGCCGTCGCCGCACGTTGCGTTGAGGCCGAAGCCGTCCTTGGTCGTGTAGTTCGGATCGTAGGTGTAGGGGCTCGGCCAGCCGTTGCCGTGACCCATGTAGATCACGATCGACGCCCCGACCACCGCCGCCTTCACCTTCGACCACGTTGCGCAAGGGCTGTAGACCTTGACGACGTTCGAGGTGTACTTGATCGCCTCGGCATAGGCGTGATCGGCGTCCGTGCGGTAGCCGGCGGTCGCGCCGTGGGTCGCCCCGACGATGATGACGACCTTGGGATCGCCGACGGCCGCACCGACGGACGGCACCATGAGCCCGAGGCTCACGAGCAGGGCGAAGGCGAGGGCGGCAGCGGTCTTGCGCACGGCGTTCTCCGGCTCCGGACGAGGGGCGGGTGTTCCTCGCCACACTCGGCGTCGCGTGCGGCAGCCTCAATCGCGGGATGGTCCCGAGCGCGCTAGCCCCTTCGGTCCGCCGGTGGTGCGGTCCCGAGGGGTGCGGTGGGGTCCGGGTCAGACGGGGGTGGAGCGCAGGCGCACCACGAGGTCGTCCAGGGAGGGGTTGGCCGCGTCACGCCCGGACAGGATCGGACGTCCGTCCGCGGTCGCGTCCAGCACTGGCCACCGGACACCGACCGCGGGGTCGTCCCAGGCGAAGCCAAGCTCGTCCGAGCCGTCGTACTCGTTCGTGACCAGATAGATGAGGTCGAGGGGTTCGAGCGCGAGGAATCCGTGGGCCACGCCGCGCGGGATGACGACCCAGTCGTCCACCGGCAGCTCCCGGGTCTCGACCAGCGGCCTGGGTCCGCTGTCATCGAGCAGCGGTCGCACGTCGACGAGCGCCACGAAGGCGCGGCCGCCGGAGACGACCCACAGGTCGTCCTGACGCCGGTGAAGGTGCAGGCCGCGAAGGACGCCGGCCGCCGATGTCGACAGGTTGGCCTGGACGAACCCGCGACCCGGGAAGACCGAGGCCCGCCACAGCTCGCGGAAGGCACCACGGTCGTCGGCGTGGCGCTCGATCGCGCCGTATTCCGCGCCGGGGATGGCAGAGGGCGGCCGCACGAGGGTCATGCCGGGATCACGGTCGGGCGCTCGCTCGAGCGGAACGGAGCAGCCGCGGAGCGTAGTCGGCCATCGCGTCCGGCCACGACCGCATCGGCTCGCCCGACGGCAGCGGCGTGACCGCCAGCACGCCCCAGGCGGGCGGCGTCGATGGTCGCTCCCAGGTCGACTGCGGGACGTTGACGACCTCGACATCGAGCCCGGCCCGGGCGACGACGTACCGAGCCCAGTCGGCCCGCGTCGCGAACAGGCCGTTCACCAGGTGGTGGGTCCCGCCGTGAGCGTCGGCGCCGAGCAGCTCGACGATCGCCTCCGCAACGTCGGCGGTGTACGTCGGGGTCCCCCACTCGTCGCCGACGGCCCGTAGCGGCTCGCCCGCCACCCGGGCGCGCTCGGCGGCATCGAGGATCCGGCTCGGGAAGTCGCGGCCCGGCATCCCGAACAGCCATGCCGTCCGGGCGATCCCGAGCGCTGCGCCGGGCTGGGCGTCGAAGGCGGCCCTCGCGAGCCGCTCTCCCTCGGCTTTCGACCGCCCATACGGGTTCCCCGGGGCGATCGGGTCGTCCGGCTCGTGCGGGCGGCCGTCGACCATGTCGCCGGCGAAGACCTCGTTGGTCGAGATCGCCACGAGGTCGATCCGGCGGGCGGCGCAGGCCTCGGCGAGGATGCCGGTGGCGAGCCCGTTGCGCGCCATGGCAAGGTCCGGATCGAGCGCACAGCCGTCGACGTCGGTCCACGCGGCGGCATGCACCACGACCTCCGGCCGGTCGGCGTCGAGTCGCGCCCCGACGGTCCGCGGCGCGTCGAGGTCGAATGCGTCCCGTGCCCAGGCGATCGGCCCGGCTGCGCCGGTGAACGGAGCGTCGGCCAGCGCCGCGACGATCGCGCTGCCCAGGCGGCCGGCCGCCCCCGTGACGGCGACGCGCACGTCAGTCGGCCGGGCCGGGCGCAGCGGCGGGAACGTCCGCTCCGGGCGCGCCGCCGTCCTCACCGACCGCGCCGGCCGCGACGCCGGTCGCCAGCCGCCGCCCGTACTGGCGCTCGTACCAGCCGTCCCAGTCGCCCGAGCGAGCCGCCCGCCACCACGCCTCGTTGGCGCGATACCAGTCGATGGTCGCCGCCAGGCCGTCCTCGAACACGGTCGTCGGCTGCCAGCCGAGGGCCGCCAGCTTCGAGCCGTCCATCGCGTAGCGACGGTCGTGGCCCGGCCGATCCTCCACGTGCCGCACGAGCGACCACGGCTTGCCCAGCCGGTCGAGCAGCAGCTCGACCACCTCGCGGTTGGTGCGCTCGGTCGGCCCGGCGACGTTGTAGGTCTCGCCCGCCGCACCGTTGCGAAGCACGAAGTCGATCGCGGCCGCGTGGTCGCCGACGTACAGCCACTCGCGCCGCTGGAGACCGTCGCCGTACAGCGGCAACGGCTGGTCGTCGAGCGCGTTCGTGACGAACAACGGGATGAGCTTCTCGGGGTGGTGGTAGGGCCCGTACGTGTTGGAGCCGCGCGTCACGACGGCGTCGACGCCGTGGGTCACCACGTAGCTCCGAACGAGCAGCTCGCCGGCCGCCTTGGCCGCCGCGTACGGGGAGCGCGGTGCGAGCGGCGCCTCCTCGGTGGCGCGGCCCTCGGCGACCGAGCCGTACACCTCGTCGGTCGAGACCTGGAGGAACCGCGGCCGGCCGGCGGCCGCTCGACACGCATCGAGCAGGACGTGGACGCCGATGACGCCGGTCGACAGGAACGCCTCCGGCTCGAGGATCGAGCGGTCGACGTGCGACTCGGCGGCGAAGTTGACGACCGCGTCGACGTCCTCGACGAGGGGTCCGACGACGTCCGGGTCGGCGATGTCGCCCCGGACGAAGCGGTACCGGCCGGACATCTCCGCGTCGTCGCGGACCGGGGCGAGGTTGGCCTCGTTGCCCGCGTAGGTCAGCTTGTCGAGGACGGTCAGGCGGGTGCCGTCCCGGCGGGCCAGGACGTCGCGGACGTAGCACGAGCCGATGAACCCGGCCCCACCGGTCACGAGCAGCCGGCGGTACGCCGGGAGCCCGCCGCCCGCCACGTCAGCCAACCGAGCGGGAGACCGGTCGCGTCAGCCGGCCAGCGGCGTCATCGGCGGCGGCCATCTCCGCCGCTCGAAGGAGCGATGGGACGGTTCCGGCGTCCGTCCAGTGGCCGTCGTAGATCGGGCTGTAGAGCCGGCCGTCGGGGATGTAGTGATTGAGGACATCGGTGATCTCGAGCTCCCCGCGGCCGGACGGCAGCAGCCGGTCGATGACGGCGAACGCGTCGCGGCGCAGGAAGTAGACACCGATCGGGATCAGATCGCTCTTGGGCTGGGCGGGCTTCTCCTCGAAGCCCACGACCCGCCCGTCCGCGTCCAGCTCGGCGACGCCGAACCGCTCCGGATCGGGCACGCGATGGAGCAGCGTCCCGGCGCCGTACGGCCCGTTCTCGAACTCCGCGGCGATCTCGGCGAGGGCCGGTCCGCGCAGGATGTTGTCGCCGAGGACGCAGCAGAACGCGTCGTCACCGACGAAGTCGCGGGCCAGGCCGATGGCGTGGGCGATGCCGAGGGCGCCCGGCTGGTAGCGGTAGGTCAGGTCCAGCCCGAACGCCGACCCGTCGGCGAGCAGCTCGACGACGTCGCCCACGCTCTTCCCACCGACGACGACCATCACTTCGCGGATCCCCATCCCGGCCAGCGTCTCGATCGGGTAGTAGATCATCGGCCGGTCGTAGATCGGCAGCAGGTGCTTGTTGGTGACGATGGTCAGCGGGTACAGCCGCGTCGCGGTCCCACCGGCGAGGACGATGCCCTTCATCGCGCGAAGGGTAGCAGGCATGCTGCGGGGGCAGGCCGGCCCTCGACACCCCGGGGCCGGCCGTCAGTCGCTCACGGCCGGACGGAGGGCTTCGGTGTGGCCGGCCGCGGGGTGATGCGCGGCGTCGGCGAGATGCACGGCTGCTCGCCCTGTGGCAGCGTGCCGCCACGGCCGCAGTCGACCGGCTGCTCCTCGATCGGCGGGAGGCCGCCCTGGTAGTCGGTGATCACGAGGAGGAACTCGAGCTTGTCGAGCTCGGCGGCCGGCTGCAGGTAGGCGGTCTGGACGACGTCGTTGGCGTCGCGCTTGACGTCGACGACCTGGCCGACGAGCAGGCCCTTGGGGTACGGCGACCGGACGCCGCCACCGAGCTCGATCCCGGCCGTCACGACCTCGTCGCCGACCGCGACCGTCTCCCCGGCGTCGATCTGGCGCATGATCAGGACGCCGCCGAGCTCACCGACGACCTCGCCTGTCGCGGCGTTCGTCGACAGCTGGCCGATGACCGTGGACTCGCCGTCGGTCAGCAGGACGACCTTGGCACTCCCCGGGCCGACCTCGACGATCCGGCCGGCCAGGGCACCGCCGGCCGCGACCACCACGTCGCCCACGGAGATCCCGTCGTCGGAGCCCCTGTCGATGACGACCAGCCGGCGGAACTCCGACGACTCACGGGCGATCACGCTGGTCGCCACGGTCGTGAAGTCGAGCCCGGCGCGGAGCTGGAGGAGCGCCGTCAGCGACTCGTTCTCGCGCCGGATCTCCTCGAGCCGGGCGTTCTCGGCCGTCAGCCGATCGTTCTCGGCACGGAGGGCCGAGTTGTCCAGCCGGAGGCGGTCGATCTCGGTCACGGTCGAGACGACCGAGGCGGCCCCGCGGGCGACCTCGTCGAGGCCGACCTGGATCGGGCGGAACGCGAACGAGACGCCGTTCTGGACCTCGCGGACGGCCGGGTTCGACGAGAACGCCATCATCAGGACGGTGGTGACCAGCAGGACCGTGAAGATGATCCCGCGACGGCGAGCGGCTCGGGTGGCGAGGATGGAGGTCATGACGTTCCGCTGACGGCCGGCGGCACCTTAGCGTGGCGGCCGCGAGTACGTCTCCGACACGAGCACGCGCTGCATCCGGTCGAGGTCCTGCAGGACGACGCCGGTCCCGCGCGCCACGCAGGTGAGCGGGTCGTCGGCGATGTGGACCGGCATCTGGGTCGCCTCGGCGACGCGACGGTCGAGGCCGGCCAGCAGGGCGCCGCCACCGGCCAGGACGATGCCCTGGTCCATGATGTCGGCGACGAGCTCGGGCGGCGTCTCCTCGATCGTGTCCTTGACCGTGTCGACGATCTGCTGGACGGACGGCTCGATGGCTTCGCGGATCTGGTCGGCGCCGACCTCGACGCTGCGCGGCAGGCCGGTCAGCAGGTCTCGGCCGCGGAGGGACACGCGCTGGGCGTCCCATTCGCCCGGGTAGGCCGAGCCGATGGCGATCTTGATGTCCTCCGCGGTTCGCTCGCCGAGGAACAGGTTGTACTCGCGCCTGGCGAACGTGACGATGTCGGCGTCCATCTCGTCGCCACCGATCCGGATGCTGCGGCTGACGACGATGCCGCCGAGGCTGATGACCGCGACCTCGGTCGTCCCGCCGCCGACGTCGACGATGAGGCTGCCCGACGGCTCGCTGACGGGCAGGCCCGCCCCGATCGCGGCGGCCATCGGCTCCTCGACGAGCCCGGCCCAGCGGCCGCCGGCGTTGAGCGCCGCGTCGCGAACGGCTCGTTTCTCGACCTCGGTGACGCCCGACGGGATGCCCATCAGCATCCGCGGCCGGGCGATCGTGCCGACCCGGTCGTGGACCTTGTCGACGAAGTACTTGATCATCTGCTCGGTCACGTCGAAGTCGCTGATGACCCCGTCGCGGAGCGGGCGCACGGCGATGATGTTGGCGGGCGTCCGGCCGACCATCCGCTTGGCCTCGGCACCGACGGCCAGGACCCGCTTCGTCTTGGCATCGATGGCGACGACCGACGGCTCGCTGATGACGATCCCGCGATCGCGGACGTGGACCAGGGTGTTCGCCGTCCCGAGGTCGATCCCGATGTCGCGGGAGAAGAAGCCGAGGAGCCGGTCGAGCATCGGGCGGGTGGGTCCTTCGGTGTGGCGGTGGACGCGGCGCGGGCGCGCGGGCGGAGGGGGTCGCGGGGAACGCGACGGGTCCGTCGGGCAGCCGGGGAAGTATACCCGGTCACCCGGTCGCGGCCAGCTCCGAGGGGAGCTCGAGCACCCGATCCGACCTTGTCGAGGGCCTCGAGTCAGCCCGTCCGGCCCGTGACCGCCGGCGCGCGGTCGAACGACACGCCCCGGTCGCGCAGCGACACGTACGCATCGTGGCCGATGACGAGGTGGTCGAGCAGCTGGATGTCGAGCAGGCGGCCGGCGGCGAGCGCCTCGGCCGTGAGATGCAGGTCGTCCGGTGACGGCGTCGGATCGCCGGACGGGTGGTTGTGGACGAGGATCAGGCCGGTCGCGTTCAGTCGCACGGCGTCGCGGAACAGCTCGCCGACGCGGACCAGCGACGACGACACGTTGCCCTGGTAGACGGTCGCCACGCGGAGGACGTGGTTCTTCGTGTCGAGCAGCACGACGCGCAGCTCCTCCCGCTCGAGGCGACCCATCTGCAGGACGAGCCGGTCGGCGACGTCGTGCGGGCCGCGGATCGTCCAGCGCCCGGACGGCCAGTCGGCCAGGAGCCGCCGGCCGAGCTCGAAGGCGGCCACCAGCTGGGCGGCTCGTGCCGAGCCGATGCCCGGCACGGCCGCGAGCTCGACCTCGGTCGCCAGCGCGAGGCCGGCCAGCCCGTCGTGCCGGGCCAGCGCGTCGGCGGCGACGTCGACCGCGGAGCGACCCCGGGTGCCCGATCCCCAGACCAGCCCGATCAGCTCGGCCGCCGTCAGGCCGCCGGCGCCCCGCAGCGCCAGTCGTTCGCGCGGTCGCTCGGCGAGCGGCACCTCACGGATGGCACGACCGCCGTGGTCCGCCTCGCTCGTGCGCTCGTGCGATGCGGACACCGCGTCACCTCCGTCGAACGATGCGGCGGCCGGACGTCCCCGAGGCCCGTACGACGAGAGCCCGCCGATTCCTCCCGCCATCCGGTCCTCGAGGACGACGCAGAGCCTACCGATGGCCGCTCACCGGCCGCTCACCGGGCCGTTCATCGCGACTCACCGACGACGGACGGAGCCCTAGATCGTGCGGCTCGCCACCTCGGCCAGGACGAGCAGGACGCCGTTGAACGCGGCGTGGAGCCCGAACGACGCCCAGATCGTCCCCCGCCGGACGAACAGCCAGCCGAGCGCGAAGGCGACCGGGATCCGCCCGACGAAGGCCACGACGGCGAGGCCGATGGCATCGCCCGCCGAGCCCCCGCCGATGGTCAGGACGTGCGCGAACGCGAAGAACAGGGCGCCGACGGCCAGGCCCCTGCGAGGACCCATCCCACGCACCCATGCCGTCGTCGCGAACCCGCGGAACAGGACCTCCTCGCCGAACGGCGCGACCAGCACGCCGGCGATGAACGACAGGATGAAGCCCGACAGCGTGCCAGTCGGCGGCAGCGGGCTGGTCGGCTCGACCGGGAAGACGCTGAGCAGGATCTGCGCGAGGATGCCGGTGACGAAGATGACCGGGATGGCCCACAGCGCACCGCCGCCCATCTGCGCCAGCTGGGTGCGATCGATCGGGAGGATGCGCATCGCTCGCCAGTCGAGGGCGCCCGTGTCGACGACGAGCAGCCGGACGATGCCCACGTAGACGATCGCCTGGAGACCGACCGAGAGGAGCGCCCCGAGGGGACCGTCGAGATCGACGTCGAACGCCGCGAGCGGGATCGAGGCCGCGACGACGAGCAGCACCGAGACGGGGATCGATGCCGCGAACACGAGGAACGGCGATGGGCCGCGATAGGGCAGGACGCCGCGCGCACGCCGCTCGATGCCCTGCGATCCGGCGGCCGCGATGAGGCCGATCGACAGGAGGATCATGGCCAGGATGAAGAGGAAGGTGGCCCGGACCCCGCCGCCCGCGAGGATCGCGACGGCCAGGAGGGCGAAGCCGAGCAGCGTCCCGAGCCAACCGACGACGAAGAGGGCCGGGGCGGCCCTGCCCTCGATGGTGAACGTGCCGGCGCCGGGCCGGTAGAGAGGCGACTGGCCGGCAGGAGGTGCCCCGGGGGGACCGGGGGCGGCGGTCAGCGGCGAGGCGTCGGCATCGGGCGACCCCGCGGGCACGAGCTCGCCGGTCGTGCCGGACGATGCGCCGTGATCGGGATCCTCCACCGGATCGACAGGTTCGACCGGACCGTCACCGGGCGTCCCCTCGGACGAGCTCAACGCTCGGGCAGCGGATCCTGCGCTGGAGCGGGGATCGGGCCGGCCACGGGTCGGGTCTGGCTGCGGACCGACGACGGGAGCGCCGTCGGTGTGGCCGTCGTCGCGCTCGGGTCGGTGCCGGTCGGGGCCAGCCGGCCGGCAGCCTCCCGGTTACGCGGCAGGGCTTCGATCGCGGCGGCCGGGACCTCCCGTCGTTCGAAGTCCTTGCCACACCAGGCGCACAGCGACCAGTCCATGCCGACCAGCCGGCTGCAGTTGGGGCAGACGCGCTTCAGTCGTGTCCGACAGCTCGGGCAGATGATCCATTCGTCGTCGATCCGGCGCTCGCAGCCCGGACAGTGGTGGATCGATTCGACCTCGGCGAGCAGCGCCTCCTCGGCCAGGTTCCGCTCCCAGACCTCGCCGATCTTCTCGTGCGGCCGGACCACCTTGTAGATCCAGTAGGCGAAGACGAAGAAGAGCGGGGTGAACAGGATGATCCCGGCGGCGGCCAGGTACGGCAGGATCGCGTTGTCCGACCGCTGCTGCATGTCGCGGAACGCCCAGTAGGCGGTCGCCAGCCAGAGGATGACCAGGTAGATCCCGATCGCCCGGACGCCGAACTGGACGATCTCGCTGTCGATGACGTCGTTGAAGGTCGAGCCGATCTGGTTGAGGATGTCTTCCATGCGCCTGGGTCGAATGCCTCCCTGGGCGTCGCCAGAACCGTCTCGCGCGGCGGTCTCCCGACCGGCGCAGTGTAGCAGGGGTCCTTCGCGGTGCCTCCGCGGGTGATGTCGCCTAGACGGCTGGTGGCGGCTCCACGTGACGCGTTGCCCAGGACGCCACGCCGCCGCCGATCAGCATCGCGACGGCGCCGAGGACGGTCACCATGGCCCCGAAGTCGGCGCCGAGGGGACCGACCGCGTACGGCCAGAGCAGGCCGAGCAGCAACCCGCCGAACGTCAGGCCGAGGACCCCGGTCCGCAGCCAGTCCGGCGCGCCCGTTTCGACGACCCCGAGCCCGAGCACGATGAGCAGGCCGACCAGGACGAAGAGGTGGGTCGGGCTGGCCAGCCCCCAGTCATCGAGATAGCCGCCGGTGCCGTTCGCACCGATGACGACCATCGACCATGGCAGGAAGAAGCCGAGGATCGACATCGCCGAGCCGACGATGACGAACCATCCGGAGATCTCGACGAGCCGTGGCCGGTCGATGCCGACGAAGGCGTCGCTGATCCGGAGCCGCGCCGCGGCGGCCGTCTCGGACACGCTTGGCGCGGCCGGCACGGCAGCGGCGGCGAGGGGACCGGCGGTCATCGCGGCCATCGCGGGCGCGGGTGCGGGCGCTGAGCTCGGCGGCAGGTAGGCGCCGGGGACCGGCGGCGCGGCGGCCGTGCCCGCGACGCCCGGGGTGCCGCTCCAGCCGTAGGGCCGGGCGACGATCGCCGGCTCCGACTTCAGCAGCGGTGGCCACGGAGAATCGAGCTCGTCGACCGGCGGATCGACGCCATCGTCGTTATCGAGGAGATAGCTCGAGGGCGGCGGTGCGTCGGTGGCCGGCTCGAGGAGGAAGCCGACCGGTACGGGAGCCGGGCTGGTCGACGGGATGTCGGCGGGGAGGGGCTCGGGCGACTCGGCGGTCGCTGCCGGCTGGTCCGTGATGGTCGCCGCGGGTTCCGGGTCCGTGATCGCGGCCTCGGTCGCGATGGCGGCCGGGCGCCTGGCCCTGGCCGGGGCGGCCGCCGGCTTCGCCTGGCGGGCGACCGGCGCCGGGGTCTCGGACGTGGCGGCGGTCGCGGGGTCGACCGTGGCGAGATCGGCCGCGGCCACGGGATCGGGGGCGGTCGGGAGGTCCGAGGCGAGCCCGGCTTGCGGGGTCTCTTGCGACGTCGTAGCCGCGACGGGATCGATGGCGTCCGATCCCACTGCCGATGGAGACGGCTCCGCGGATGCCACCTCCGGCTCGATCACGCGGACGGCCGGCGGCGGCGCACCCGCGACGGCGGCCAGCAGCGCTCCGCATGACGGGCAGGCGAGCCGGCCGTAGGGCACCGTCTCGCCGCACTCACCGCATTCGATCGTCTTGACTGACATCGGGCACCTCCCGTCGGGACCGCACCCGCGGGCGTGGTCGGGCTACAACCTTGCCGACGTCCGATCCGCCCGCCAATCACCCGGTCGGCGGTCGGTCGACCCCCCGAACGTCCCCGGTGCGGTCACCTCCGCGACGGTCCAGACCGCCGCCCGCCAGGCGCACACGATCGCGACGAGGAAGAGGCCGGCGATCCAGAGCGCCACGAAGAGGACGACCGTGATGAGGATGGCGATCGGGTCGCCACGGCCGCGGAGGGCGCCGCCGAGGGCCGTCCACGCCGACGTGGTCGCCATCGCCGACGGGACGAGCACGAAGGCCAGCGCGAGCGTCGGCAGCCAGAACCGGACGAGGGCCGCGAGCGGATGGCGTGCAGACCGGACCACGGCCAAGCGCAGGCCCGCTCCGATGCCGGCCCCGCCCAGGGCGATCCGTCGTGCCGCGACGGCGCCGAGGATCTCTCCCAGCATCCAGGCAAGGACCACCACGACGATGACCTCCGGGGCGGCACGGATGACCCGCACGGCGATCGGCGTGGCGGTGTCCGACGGCACGACGAGCTCGCCGTAGGTGATCGACACGATGCGGACCGCTCCCCAGCCGAGCGCCACCGCGAGGGGAACGGTGGCCACCAGCCTCGCGACGAGGATGCGCGCGGCGACCCCGCCGAGCCCCGAGGCGGGCCGGCCGGCCGGCCCTGGTTCCGGCTCGGCGAGGCCGGCCAGGTCTTCGTCGGCGGCGACGATCCGGGCGCATTCCGCCTCGAGGGCCGCGGCGAGCCAGCCCCCGCCCACCAACCACAATGCGGCGAGACCGCCACCGGCCACGGTCGCCGCGAGGACCGTGGGCGGCAATGTGCCCAGCGCGATCGGGGTGATCGCCGGGGCGAGCAGGTTCCCCAGGCCCACCGGCGTCGGCAGGACGATGACGGGGATGGTGACGAGCAGGATCCCGCCCCGGACCAGGAACGCGGCGAGCGCGAGCGGCCAGGTCGCCGGCCTCGCCAGCGTGATGAGCAGCGCCTCGACCAGCGCCGCCCCCCGGGTCACGGCGCCGGGCTGGCCGACGTCGTCGGGACCGGGGCGGTCAGGCCGGGCGCCAGCTGCTCGAGCCGCTGGAGGGCTGCGTCGACGAGGGCGATCTCGGAGCCGTAGCGGGCGAAGTCTCCGTCACGGAGGGCTGTCTGCGCCTGCTCGAAATGGAGGTTGGCGAAGTCGATGAGGCCGGGCACGTCGTTGGGCAGCGTCGTGCCGGGCGTCGCACCCGGCGTCGCACCTGGCGTCGCACTCGGACCGGGCGACGGGTTCGGGCCGGACGATGGACCGGGCGTCGGACCCGGGCCCGGCGACGGGCTGGGCGGCGGTGGCAGGCTGCCGGCCTCGGCGGCCAGCAGCAGCCGTAACGCCTCCGCCAGCGAGTCGGCCCAGACCACCTGGCGTGGCGAGGCGACCACGATCCGCCGGAACTCCGGGAACGCCGAGCCTGTCGACTGGAGATAGATCGGCTGCAGATAGATCAGGGCGTCATCGAGCGGGACGACGATGAGACTCCCCCGGATCACGTTGCTGCCGGACTGGTTCCAGAGCGAGATCTGGGCGCTGATCGTCGGGTCCTGGTCGATCCGGGCCTCGATCTGCGCCGGCCCGAAGATCGTCGTGTCGGCCGGGAACCGGTAGACCTGGACCTGGCCGTAGTTGGGCGAGTCCATGCGGGCGGCGACCCAGGAGATCATGTTCGGCCGGTTCGTCGGGACCATCGGCTGGAGGAGGAGGAACTCGACGCCGGACTGACCGGGCAGCCGCATCTCGACGTAGTAGGCCTCGGACGGGAGCGTCTGCTCGCTGGTCTGGCCCTCGGGCACGGTCCACAGGTCGTCGGTCCGGAAGAACTGCTGGGCGTTGGTGACGTGGTACCGGCCGAAGACGCGGGTCTGGACGTTGAACAGCTCCTCGGGCACGCGAAGGTGGGCGCGGAGGTCTGCCGGCATCGCGTCGAGCGGCTCGAACAGGCCGGGGAACACGCCGGCATACGCGCGGACGATCGGATCGTCCGGGTCGCTCATGTAGAAATGCATCGTGCCGTCGTAGGCGTCGACGGTGATCTTCACGCTGTTCCGGATGTAGTCGAACGAGTCGTGGCCGAGCGCTGTGGCGTCGAGGTCGTCGGGATCGAATGACTGCGCGTTCGGGAAGCGGTCCGAGGTCGTGAAGGCGTCCTGGACGTAGACCATCCGGCCGGCGTCGTCGATGACCACGTACGGGTCCTTGTCGAAGCGGAGGAACGGCGCGATCCGCGGCAGGCGGTCGCTGAGCGACCGATGCATCAGCAGCTGGCTCGACTGGGTCACCTGGTCGCTGATCAGGAGGTCCAGGTCCCGGAAGCGGAGCGAGAACAGCAGGCGCTTGAGCGTCGTGTCGAGCGGGATCCCGGTCGTCCCCGTCCAGCGCGTCTCGGTGCCGACCGAGCCGCCCTCGTCGCCCTCGCCGGTGGGATAGTCGAACTCGTTGGTCTGGGCGCCGACGACGACGTAGGACGACGGCCGCTCCCCGAAGTAGATGCGCGGCTGGCTGATCGTCGGCGCACCCGGCACGGATACCGGCGGCAGGTTTCCGACGAAGATCCGCGGCTGGCCTTCCGGGCCGACCTCATTGACCGGCACCATGGCCGCGCCGATGCCGTGGGTGTAGTACAGGCGCTGGTTGACCCAGCCCGTCGCGCTCGGGTTCTGCTCGAGCCACAGCTCACGGGCCGAGAGCATGACCTGGCGCTTGGTGTCGTCGATCACGTAGCGGTCGGTGTCGACGTCGGTGAAGTCGTAGTAGCGACGGACCGTCTGCAGCTGGTCGAGCGTCGTCCGGAGCGGCCGGTAGTCCCACAGCCGGGCGCTCTTGAAGGTGTCCTCCTCGTGGGCGATGTCGTCCGGTGTCAGCACCGCCTCGCCACGGAACGGGATGTCCCCCCAGTCGGTCAGGTCGAACGCGAGCCGGGTCATCGCGATGTTGTTGGCGATGTACCGCTCTTCCTGTGCGAACTGGTTCGGGACGACGGTGAACCGCTGGACGGCCTCGGGATAGAGCCGGCCGATGACGAGCGAGGCGAAGAACCAGAATCCGATCGTCAGGGCGAGCGGCCACAGCATGCGGGTGAATGCCCCACCGACGAGGAAGGC
The DNA here is from genome assembly GCA_963842695.1 of uncultured Chloroflexia bacterium. GTDB lineage: Bacteria > Chloroflexota > Limnocylindria > Limnocylindrales > CSP1-4 > SPCO01. The sequence goes on along the minus strand of CAWJHK010000007.1, from coordinate 107,813 downwards.
GGCGGCGATGCCGGAGATCGCGGTCAGGAGGTCGAGCGCCAGGAACTGGGCGTTCTGGTCCGTGTAGGCGACGCCGGTCGCCACGCCGCGTGTGCTGTAGACGAGCTCGAGCTTGTCGAGCTGGTAGCCGAACGCGACGGACAGGAGGAACAGCGCACCGAGGACCGCGAGGTGGAGGCGGACCGGCGTGGTGAACACGAGCCCGCCGCTCGAGGCGGCGACCAGGTAGCGGCCCAGCGACAGCAGCAGCGCCGCAACGACGATCCCGTTGAACAGTCCCTGGACCAGGCGGAGGAACGGCAGCTCGAACAGGAAGAAGCTGATGTCGCGGTTGAAGATCGGGTCCGTGACCGACGCCGTCGGCGAGAACGGGACGCGGTGGATCCACAGCAGCACGGTCTCCCACGCACCCGACACCGAGCCGCCGATGATCAGCGCCAGGAAGATGGCCAGGCCCCCGAGGATCCAGCCGGCGACCGGCGTGATGTCCGGCATGTCCGACGCCTCGAACACGACGGGGCGGCTCCCGGCCTCGGGACCGGTCGGCCGGTCTCCGCGCCATCCCCCGAAGGACGACGAGCGATCGCGGCGGGCGTCGGCGGCCTGGGCGGCCTCGTTGAGGCGGTCGAACAGCGACCGGAACGAGCCGCGCTCGCCCGAGGCCGGAGGCGACAGCCTGGCCGACAGCCAGAGGTTGCCGAACAGCACGAGCAATGCCACGAGGAAGGCGCCGGCGCCGAGGCCGATCGTCGCCAGCAGTCGGGTCCAGAACACGTTGTCGAAGCCGACGCTGTCGTACCAGAGGGCATCGGTCCACAGGTCGAGCCCGACGCTGAACAGGAGGAAGACTGCCAGCGCGATCAGCGCGAAGACGACGATCCCGAACCGTCGGCCGGCTCGCGCCGCGCGGCTCCCACCGCCGTCGTTCGGTCCTCCCGGCGGCCGGCCCCGTCTGCCACCGCGTCCCCGGCCGCGTCGTCCCTCGTCGATCGATCGCGGGCGATCGTCCGCATCGCCGTGGTCGTGGGTGCCACCCTCGTCGGGCCGATCGCCGTCGGGTCGGTCCTCGGTCGTCGGGTCGGTCGTCGTCGCCGTCGCCGTCGTCCGGGTCGGGCCCGTCGGAGGGTGGCGGAGGCACGTCCTCACCGCGTGCGGCGGCCTCTCGCTTGCGGATCTCGTCCATGAAGTCGTCGAACAGGTCGCGCATCGGTCCGGGGAGTCTACCCGACCGCCCGCTCAGGGCCTGCCGAGGCCCTCGACCGAACGGCAGAACGCGGCCAGCACCGTGGCTGCCAGCTCGTTGGGCAGCATCGTGGCCGCCCGCGCGGGCTCGAAGCGGAACCCGGCCCGGACCGCCAGGGGCGCACGCCACGGCCTCGCCGGATCCTCGGGCGGGGCGATCAGGCCGAGACGCAGCTGGAGTCGACCGGCATCCTCGAGGATCATCCCCGACAGCGCGCCCGAGATCGCGGATCCGAGCCGGGCGAGCGGTGGATCCGGCGGCGGACCGGCGGCCGGCGCGACGTCGACGAAGCTGACGACACCCTCATCGTCGGCGACCCACAGGATGGCCAGCCACCAGCCGTCGGGTGCCTCGGACGGGCGCCCCATCCCCGCCCGGTATCGACGGTCACCGACGGCGACCGCCTGCTCGCGGAGGTAGGACGGGCCGGGTGCCGGGAGTCGGTCGGGCATCGCGGCAGGATAGCCGCGCCGCCCAAGGACCGTGACGGTCAGGCGGGCTTGCCTTCGTCCGTGCTCGGGGCGTCGTCGCCGGCCGGGGGAGCATCCGTGGCAAGGGCGGGGTCGGACGTGGTGTCCGGGTCCGATCCGGCACCCTCGGCGGCCTCGGCGGCCTCGGCCTCGGCGTCCGCGGCCGCCTCCGCAGCGTCGGCGGCTTCGAGCCCGGCGACGACGGCCTCGACCTCGGCTTCGTCATCGGCCTCGACAGCCTCGAGCGCGGCGACGGCGGCCTGCGCCTCTTCGGGGTCGCCTTCGTCGATCACGTCGGCCACGGCCTCGACGCGGCGGGCCTGGACCTCGGCGGTCAGGTTGGCCACCTCGGCCTCGATCTCGAGCCGGCGGATCTCGCGCTTGACCTCGGGATCGGGCGGGGCGATCGCCTGGGAGAGCGCTTCGGTCGCCTCTTCCTCGGCATACTCGCCGCTGATCCACGACAGCAGGCGGTTGCGCTCGACCGGCCGGGTCTCACCGCGAACCACCTTCTCGTCAACGGCGGTCACGCCCGGGAGCACCGGCTCCTCGTCACCGATCAGGACGGCGCCGCAATTCGGGCATTTCTCCGTCTCCGGCGTCACGATCGTCGAGCACCAGGAGCAGACGAGGTCGGCGGGGCGATCCGGCTGGGGGGTGGGGTCGTCCATCGGCGTCATCCTAGCGCGTCGTGCAGCGCCTTCGATGGCCCATCCGTCCGGGCCGCGACCCGGACGCGTCGGTCAGGCGGGGGTCGGCCGGGGTCAGCCGGCGGTCACTCCCACTCGATCGTCGCCGGCGGCTTCGAGCTGATGTCGTAGACGACGCGGTTGACGCCCGGCACCTCGTTGACGATCCGCGACGAGATCCGGCCGAGGACGTCGTACGGGAGCTTCGCCCAGTCGGCCGTCATCCCGTCCTCGCTCGTGACCGCGCGGATGGCGACGACGTTGGCGTACGTCCGCCCGTCGCCCATGACCCCGACCGAGCGGACAGGGGTGAGGATCGCGAAGGACTGCCACAGGCTCCGATAGAGGTTCGCCGCCTTGATCTCGTCGATCACGATCCAGTCCGCCTCGCGGAGCGTGTCGAGCCGCTCGGCGGTCACCTCGCCGATGATCCGGATGGCGAGGCCAGGCCCCGGGAAAGGCTGGCGCAGGACCATCGCCTCGGGCAGGCCGAGCTCGAGGCCGACCCGCCGGACCTCGTCCTTGAACAGGTAGCGCAGCGGCTCGATGAGCTGGAAGCGCAGGTCGGCCGGCAGCCCGCCGACGTTGTGATGGGTCTTGATCTTCTGGGCCGCCTTGGTCTCCGAGGTCGCCGATTCGATGACGTCCGGGTAGAGCGTGCCCTGGGTCAGGAAGTCGATCCGACCGAGCCGGGCCGCCTCCTCCTCGAACACCCGGATGAACTCGTCGCCGATGATCATCCGCTTGCGCTCGGGATCCTCGACACCGGCCAGCCGCGCCAGGAACCGGTCGCGCGCGTCGACCATCACGAGGTTCATCCCGAGGTCGCGCTCGAAGGTGACCCGCAGGAGCTCCGATTCCTTCTTGCGCATGAGGCCGTGGTCGACGTAGATGCAGGTCAGCCGGTCACCGACGGCCCGATGGACGAGGGCCGCGGCCACGGCCGAGTCGACGCCGCCCGACAGCGCGCAGATGACCAGCCCGTCCGAGCCGGTCGCCCGGGCGTGGCTGTCGACACGGTCGCGGATGTCGGCAACGGTGGTCTCGATGAAGTTGCCGGCCGTCCACGTCGGTGGCACCTCGGCGATGCCGACGACGAAGTTGCGCAGGACGTCGCGGCCGCGCGGCGTGTGGACGACCTCGGGATGGAACTGGATGCCGTACAGGTCGCGCGACGGATCGACGAGCCCGGCGAACGGCGTCGAATCGGTCTGCGCCGTGGCGTGGAAGCCCTCCGGCAGCCGTGAGATCGAGTCGCCGTGGCTCATCCAGACCGGCTGCTCGCGCTCGATCCCGTCGAACAGCGGGTCGTCGGCCGTGATCGTGACGCTGGCCGGTCCGTACTCGCGGTGGTCGAACGGGATGACGTCACCGCCCAGCTCGTGGGCCATCAGCTGTGCGCCGTAGCAGATGCCCAGGACGGGGATCCGTCCCGACCAGATCGCCGGATCCGGCCGCGGCGCACCCGGGTCATAGACCGAGTTCGGGCTGCCCGACAGGATGATCGCCCGGGCCCCGCGACGCTCGAGCTCGGCGAACGGCGTGTCGTGCGGCAGGAGCTCGGAGTAGACGTCGAGCTCGCGGACGCGGCGGGCGATCAGCTGCGCGAACTGGCTGCCGAAGTCGAGGACGACGACGGGCCCGGTGGTCGCGGTGGCCCCTTCGATGCGGCCCGGCCGGTCGTCCGGCGAGCGGTCGGGGGCGGGAGCCTTGAGGGCCGTCTCGAGATAGGCCTCGACCTCGGCGTCGTCGGGGGCCAGGACCCGGTGGCCGGCGTTGGCCGCCTCGCCGTGGATCGTCTTGCCGCGGTCCGCGGCATCTGGTCGCGCGGCCGGGTCCGGCGGTCCGGCCGCCGACCCGGCCGGGTCGGTCGCCCCTGTCGCTTCGGTCGCCTCCGTCGCCTCGGCCAATCCGCCCTCCGTTCGACGCCCTGGACGACAGTCTAACCGGCCCGGACGGTCGGTCCGGACCGGTCACGACTTGAATCACGTCTTCCCCGGCGCCGCTCAGTCCCCGAGCACCTCGCGGATCGCGTCCGCGACGGCGTCAGGACGCTCGAACGGCAGCTCGTGGGTGGCGTTCTCGACCTTGACCAGCCGGCCGGCGGTGGACCGCGAAGCGAGCTCCGCCTGCCCCTCCCACCAGATGTCGACCAGCCTCCCGGCCAGGTCGGGCTCGAAGCCCTCGGAGATCGCCGAGGTGTCGGTGGCGGCGAGGACGACCAGCGGCTTGCTGCCCAGGCCATCCGTCGCGATCGCCTCGGTGGCGCTCTCGCCGAGCCTAAGGCCCTCGGGATTGAGCGTCGGGTCGGTATCGAACGTCGTGCTCTCCTCGCGCGCCGCCTGATCGCCTCCGACTCCGTGGCGGCTGCGGGCGGGAGCAGCTTCAGCCATTGGTGGCTTGCGGCCGGCGGCCGGACGTCGACCATCACGGCGCCGACCACGTCCGCCGGGATGGTCGGCCGCGTGGACCATGACATTCCAGCCGCCCAGCGAATAGCCGACGAGCAGGTACGGCGGCGCGACGCTCGGCCGACGCCAGCAGCGCCCGCAGGTCCGCGACCTGGTCCGGCGGTCGTGCGGCCGGCCGTCGCGGGCGGGCTCTGGCCGTCGCCGGCACGGTCGTAGGCGCAGGCCCGGACGGTCCCGTCGAGCTCGTGGATGACGTCGCTCCACTGGCCGGCGTCGCCGCCGAGGCCCGATTCGAAGACGACGGTCGGCTGCCCGATGGCGATCGGGCCGACGCAGAGGATGTGCATCGTGCGGCCGCCACCGATGTCGAGGTCGGCGAGGAGGTCCGACGAGGTCGACGGCAGCGGCGACGCGGCGCGCGGCGGTCGAGAGCGCCGTCGCGGATGCGGCCGGCGGCAGTCGAGCGTCGAGCCGAGTAGCCGGCGACGTCCCGCTGATGCCGCAGGCCGAGAGCATCGCCACGAGCATGATCGAACCGGCGACCAGGTGATGTGGTCTTCGCATCGTTCCGACCTCCATGCAACGGTCGAGCGACCGGTCGCCTCGAGCGTCGCGCGGCGCCGCGGCTCGCCATCGCGGCTGGCACCGAAAGCGTCTCGGTGCTGGCACCGATGGACGCCGTCGGAGCCGGTCGTATCGTTCGGCGCATGTCGCGCATTCGGTTGGCGGACGAACGAGCAGGAGGGACCGGTTCGGATGCCGATCGATGGCTGCGGTCGCGACCGAGGCTCGCCCGGCCGCTGGCGATCGGCCTGGCGACCGTGTCGATCGCGATCGCGATCGGCTGGCTGCAGCACGTCCGCCCGCCTCCCGCCGCCCCGCGGGTCCGACCGCGCCGGGTTCCCGCTCGGATCGTTCAGCAAGGAGCTCGACGACCCGTCCGCGGGACGTGTACGCATCGTCTGGACCTTCGCCGCCGACGGCCGTTGGACCGAGATCCAGCTCGCGCGCGATGGCCAGCGCGCTCGACCTTCCCGATCCGCGGCACGTTCACCGCCGACGATTTCGACGCTGGCCATCGACGTGACCTATCCGCCGAACGTGGGCCGCGAACCGGCACGGCTGGCGGCTCGATGGCGACCGGCTGTGGACGTTCCTGTCGTCGTCCGACAACCCGGACGACAAGGACTGGTTCGAAGGCTCTCGACTCGCGGCCGTGGGGCCGTTCCGACCCTGACGGCGGCCGGGTCCTCCTCGTCGACGACCACGCCGGGTTCCGCGCGACCGCACGGCGGCTCCTCGAATCGGAGGGCTGGACCGTGGTCGGCGAGGCGGCCGACGGCGCGTCGGCCGTGGCCGCGGCCGACGCGGCTCCGGCCCGACCTCGTCCTGCTCGACATCGGGCTGCCGGACCTCGACGGGTTCGCGGTCGCCGAGCGGCTGGCCGGCGCGGCGCTGCCCGATGTCGTCCTGATCTCGAGCCGCGACCGGGCGGCCTACGCGGACCGGATCGCGTCCAGCCCGGCGGTCGGCTACATCGCCAAGGCCGATCTCGACGGCGACGGCGCTGCGCGCGCTTGCTTGGCTCCGCGGGCGGCCGATGGCGAGTGATGGAGCGTCGTCGACGCGCCGGCGGTGCGTCCTCGACCTGATCGGGGCTGGTCGCCCTCGTCTTCGGGCCGCTGGCGACCTACCAGCTGACCCTGACCGCGCCGCGCAGCGCCGCCCTCGTCCTCGCGGACCTCGCGGTCGGCTGGTCGATGATCGCGGCCGGCCTGATCATCTGCGACCGCCGGCCCGGCAACCGGATCGGCCCGCTCGCGGTGGCGACCGGCTTCGTCTGGTTCGCCGGTGACTTCACGTCGGCGACGTCGGCGCCGGTGTCGCCTACCTCGCGAACGTCTTCCACGGCTGGTTCGACCCGCTCTTCGCGATCCTCATCCTCGCCTACCCGACCGGCCGGCTCCTCCGTCCCGTCGACCGCTGGCTGGCGATCGGCTTCGTCGTCGTCCAGGGCGCCTGGACGCTGACCAAGGCCTACGCGGCCCGCCCGATCGCGTGGTGGCCGAGACCCGACGTCGCCCGACACCGTCGACGCGTGGATCGCGGCGCCACGAGACGATGCGCACGATCGGGCAGATCGAGACCGCGGCGTTGACCGCGCTCAGCCTCGGCGTCCTCGTCGCGGTCGCCGCGCGCTGGCAGGCGGGCGTCGGGGGCGGCCCGTCGCCGGCAGGCGCCGGTCGTGCTGGCGAGCGTCGTGCTCGTCCTGGGCTTCACCGGCGGGTTCCTCCTCCAGACGATCCTCCCGACCGACGCCCGCACGCCGATCCGGGGAGCTGCGCGTGCTCGTCCTCGCCGTCTTGCGCGTCCTCGTCGCGGTCGCCCTGCTCATCGGGATCCTGCGCGACGACGCCGCGCGCGGGCGGATCGCGACGCTGGTCGTCCGCCTCGACGGGCTGCCGTCGACCGCCGCCCTCCAGGAGTCGTTGCGCGACGCGCTCGGCGATCCCGTCGCTCGAGGTCTTCCGCTGGGTGGCCGACCGCGGCGGCTACGAGGACGCGACCGGCGCACCTCGCGACACCGCCGGCCGACGGCCCGACCCGCACGACGCTGACGATCGACGACCGAGGCGGCCCGGCCGCTCTGCCATCGCCTTCGACCCCGTCCTGCGCGACGATCCGGGGCTCGTCTCGGCGGCGGTCGCGGCGGTCCGCCTGTCGGTCGAGAACGAGCGCCTCCAGGCCGAGGTCCGGGCGCAGCTCGACGAGGTCCAGGCGTCGCGGGCGCGGCTCGTCGATGCGCAGGACGCCGAACGGCGACGGATGGAGCGCGACCTCCACGACGGCGCGCAGCAGCGACTGGTGTCGCTCCGCATCTCGCTCGAGCTCCTGCGCCGGCGGATGGGCGCCGACGCCGATCCCGACGCGCTCGTCGAGCTCGACGCCGCCGCGGCCGACGCCCGGGCCGCGATCGACGAGCTGCGCGAGCTCGCCCAGGGGCTCCATCCCGGCGATCCTGGCCGAGGGCGGCCTCCGGCCGGCGCTCGAGTCGCTGGCCGAGCGCTCGTCGGTCCCGACGACGCTCGAGACGCGACCTCGACGGGCCGGCTCCCGCCGGCGATCGAGGCGACGGTCTATTTCGTCGTGGCCGAGGCGCTGACGAACACCGCCAAGTACGCCGACGCCCGGACGGCCGACGATCCGGGCCCGCCAGAACGACGAGCGCCTGCGCATCGAGGTGACCGACGACGGCCGGGGCGGCGCCGACTCGGACGGGGCACCGGGCTGCGCGGCCTCGAGGATCGGGTCGGCGCGGTCGGTGGGACGATGCGCGTCGTGAGCCCGCCGGGCGGCGGGACGACCATCTCGGTGGACCTGCCGTGCGCATCGTCATAGCCGAGGACAGCGGCCTCGTTCCGGGCGGCGCTGACCCGCGTCCTCGAGGAGGCCGGGCTTCGAGGTCGTGGCCGCCGTCGGGGACGCCGATGCGCTCGTGGTCGCTGGTCGCGGCCGCACGCGCGCCACCGACGTCGCGATCGTCGACATCCGGATGCCACCGACCTTCACCGACGAGGGAATCCGGGCGGTCGAGCGCATCCGGGCGCCGGGCGCCCGGACCGGCGTGCTCGTGCTCACCCAGTCGGCCGACTCGGGCCACGCGGTTCGGCTGCTGGCCGACACCTCGGGCGGGATCGGGTACCTGCTCAAGGATCGGGTCGCCGACGTCGCCGAGCTCGCCGACGCGGTCCGGCGGGTGGCCGCCGGTGGGACCGTCGTCGATCCGACCGTCGTCGCGGGGCTCGTCGGCCGGTCGCGCTCGATGGAGCGGATCGACGTGCTGACCGCCCGCGAGCGCGAGGTCCTCGTCGCTGATGGCCGAGGGACGCTCGAACCTTGGCATCGCCGAGCGCCTGTTCGTCACCGAGAAGACGGTCGAGACGCACGTGGCGAGCATCCTCGGCAAGCTCGGGCTCGAGGCCGGACCCGATGAGCATCGGCGGGTGCTGGCCGTGCTCGAGTACCTGCGGGCGGGCTGAGGCCGGCACCCGCTTGGAGGTCGGGTGTCAGCCGCGGTTGCGCATCGCCTCCGCGGCCATCGCGAAGTAGCGCTCGAGCTCCTCGGCCGACGTCATCCGGCGGCGCGATCTCCGCGACGGCCGCCCGCATGTGGACCAGCCACCGATCCCGCTCGACCGTGCCGATCGCGAACGGCGCGTGCCGCATCCGGAGTCGCGGGTGGCCGCGCTCCTCGTCGTAGGTCGTCGGGCCGCCCCAGTACTGGATCAGGAACAGCCGAAGCCGGCGCGTGGCGCCGGCGAGGTCGGCCTCCGGGTAGACCGGGCGGAGGAGCGGGGTCCGCCGCGACGCCGGCGTAGAACCGATCGACGAGAGCCTCGAAGAACGGCGTCCCGCCGGCGCGGTCGTAGAGCGTCCGGGTATCGGTCGGCATCGCCGACCGAGGATACCGGTCAGGCGCGCGGCCGGTCCGTCGGCGCGGGGCGGAGACTCCGCGCCCGCGCACCGGCGGCACGCCCCCAGGCGCATACCGGGCCGCGACGAGCCACACGCCGATCATCCAGACCAGCAGACCGACGCCTTCGGCCCACGCCCGGTCGGACGGCAGCGAGCTGGTCGCACCGAACGGGTCGAGCCCGGTGACGGTCAGCAGCAGGCCGTAGGCCGCGACGCCGATGCCGATCGTCGCGAGGTAGCCGACCAGCGCGCCGCTCCAGGCGCGGCCGCGGATCAGCCCGTAGGCGGCGACGAAGTGCGCGAGCCCGAAGACGACGCGTCAGCGGCACCAGCCACGACACGAAGCCGAGTCGAGCGCGGCGTTCGGCGGACCACGCGGCGCCGACGCCGAGGACGACGGAGCCGGCGAGGAGCGTGACGATCGCCGCGAAGCCGCGGGTGCCGCGACGGTGGGCGTTGCGGGGAAGGGTCGACGACGAGGTCATGCAGTAGCTCCCGAGATGGAGGTCCGCGGCGGTCCGGCCGCCGCGAGGGCGACGAGGACGAGGAGTAGACGACGGTGAACGCGGCGACGATCCCGATGCCGTCGGCGCGGAGGCAGGTGAGGCGACCGGGACGAACGGATCGCGTCCGACGACGATGAGCAGGAGCCCGAACCCGCCGACGATGACGGCGACGAGCGCCGATGCGAGGGCGACCGGGGCGGTCCACGACGAGCCCGCGAGCAGTCCCACCCCGGCGACGATGGTGATCACGGCGAAGACGACGATGAACGGCAGGATCCCGATCAGGTCGTCGAGCAGCGCCGCGTCGGCCGGGGGGATCGTCATCCCGGCGTCGACGAGGACGTCGGCGAGCCGATGGCGAGGACGCTCACGGCGACGACGAACCCGCCGGCGAGGAGCGAAGGCTCGCGACGATGCGAGCCGGGTGGAACGGTCATGACTGGACTCCTTCGACAGCGGGATCGGCCAGCTCGGCTCGGGGGCGATGACGCGATCGGCGGTCTCGCCCGGCGGCGGGCGACGGCCGCGAAGAACGCGGCGCGACGGTGCGACACGATTCGCGCGTCCTTGCAGGTGCAGCCGGCGACGAGGCAGGCGCCCGCGGTGGCTCGGGGCGATGAGCTCGAGAACGTCTCCGGTCCGGAGCTGGTTCGGGTGGAACATGGCGTCTGACTCCTTCCTGCCGGTCTCCGCGGCGGGATCCCGATGACGTCAAACCGTAGGCCCGCCCGCCGGGACGCGGCATCGGCATGCGCCGCGGTCGCGGATGGACGGATGTCCACTCGGCGGCGGCGAAGGGTCAGTCGACCGCGGCCTCCAGGCGGCGCTTGAACGCTTCGAGGTCGAGCGTCGCCGCCTTGCCGCGCCTGCGGGGCGACCATCGATTCGAACATCCGGTACCGCAGCGGCAGCCCGATCCGCACCGACCAGCGCAGCCGAGTGGCGAGGTCGTCGGTCGCGACGACGGCATCGATCTCGACGCTGACGCCTTCCTTGTCCTTGCCCCGGAGCCCGAACGCGGCGCCCGGTTCGAGCACCGTCACCCTGCCGTCGAGGATCGATCGAACGGCCGGCGACGGTCTGGGCGATCCGGAGCCCCGAGCCGGCGCGGAGCGGTCCGGTGTCGAGCCGCTCGACGCGGGTGATGCCCGGACGCGATCAGCCACTCGGGATAGTGCTCGACGTCGACGAGCGCCGCGAACACGTCGGCCAGCGGGCGGGCGACCTGGGTCTCGATGTCGACCTTGATCGTCACGAGCGCGATCGCCGTCGACCGGGCGGAGCCGGAACGACGTTCCGTGGCCGAGTCCCTCGGCCGGCGTCCCGTAGCGCAGGATCAGCTCGCGGATCGCGCGGGCGTGATCGGCCGGATCGAGCGGCTCGGCGACGGCATCGAAGACGCGCTCCCCGATCCGGACGCGGCAGGCGGATCGGCGAGCAGGTTGGCCGCCCACGCGGTGTCGGCACCCCCAGCCGCGACCAGGATGGCCCCCGGCGTCGAGGTGCTCGGACAGGTCGTCGTCGACGTAGCCGACCGTCACGGCGCGCGGCTCGCCGGTCCGTGCGCCGCGCGTCTCGATCCGGACGAACCGACCGGAGGCGACCAGCTCGTCCTCCATCGCCTCGCGATCGGCGGTCGTCAGCGGCCCCGCTGCCAGGACTTGCCCTCGGTCTGGGTCGACGGCGCATAGACCATCTCGACCCGCTGCATGTCGCGGATCGTCCGGGCGCCGAGCGCCGCCATCGACTGGCGAAGCGCGCCGACGAGGTTCTCCGAGCCGTCCGTCACGTGGGCCGGCCCGAGCAGGATCCGCTCGAGCGTGCCGACGGTCCCGACCTTGATCCGCGTCCCGCGCGGCAGCGTCGGCGACGGGGCGGCCATCCCCCAGTTCGTGCCCGCGACCGGGCGCCTCCTCGGCGCGAGCCAGCGGGCGAGCCGAGCATCAGCGCGTCGGCGCCCGCGGCGATCGCCTTGGCCAGCTCGCCACCGCGGCGCATCCCGCCGTCGGCCACGACCGGGACGTAGCGTCCGGTCTCGGCGTGGAAGGCATCGCGCGCGGCGGCCACGTCGCTGATCGCGGTCACCTGCGGGACGCCGATGCCGAGGACCTCGCGCGTCGTGCACGCCGCGCCGGGACCGACCCCGACGAAGACCGCCGCGGCACCCTGCTCCATCAGCGCGAAGGCGGCCTCGGCGTTGGTCGTGTTGCCGACCGCGACCGGGATCGGCATGTAGCGGGTGAACTCGGCGAGCGACAGCGGGTCGTAGTCGGTGGCGAGGTGGCGTGCCGACGAGACCTGGCTCTGGACGAGGAAGAGGTCGGCGCCGTGCTCGGCGCAGAACGGCCCGAACCGGCGAGCGGCGCCGGGCGTGGCGGCGACCGCGGCCGCGCGAGCCCGCGGCATGGATCTCGTCGAGCCGTCGGGCGATCAGCTCCTCACGGATCGGCTGCCTGGTAGGCCTCGGCGAGCAGCGCCTGGACCTCGTCGTCGGGCGCGGTCGCGATCCGCTCGAGCACCGCGTCCGGATCGTCGTAGCGGGTCTGGACGCCCTCGAGGTTGAGGACCGCCAGGCCACCGAGCCGGGCCAGCGCCCCGGCCATCCGCACGTCGACCACCGCGTCCATCGCCGAGGCGAGGATCGGGATCGCGAGATCGATGCCGCAGAACGTCTGGGCGAGGTCGACGTCGGTCGGCTCGATCGTGTCGGTGCCGGGGGCGAGCGAGACGTCCTCGAAGCCGTACGTCGGGCGGATCGTGTCGACCTTCGAGTGGAAGACCCGGCGCTGCGCCGGGCTCGGCGCGTCGGTCGTGGGCGGCGCACCCGTTCGGTCGATCACCGTCCGAGTCTACCAGCCAGCCACGCTCGTCGACCGCGTCGACTTCTCGATCCGGTCGCCGGCGACGGTGAGCTCGAACCAGACGGCGCGCTCCGGGTCGGACAGGTCGTCGCGGATCCGCTCGATGGCCGTCCGGTAGCCCGGCCAGATGACCTGGTCGTGGGCCTCCTCGAGGGCGTGCCAGTCCGCGGCGTCGTGCTCGTGCGACAGACGCGGCTCGGCGTCGACGTGCAGCCGGACCGCGAAGACGGCGGCGGTCACGATGCCGTCGACCGATGGCTCGTGGAACTGGTTGACGAGATCGAGGTCGTAGAACGCCTCGATGTCGGCCGGCCCGAAGCCGGTCTCCTCGGCCAGCTCGCGGAGAGCCCCGAGCGCGACCCGCTCGCCGATCTCGAGCGTGCCGGACACGCACTGCCACAGGCCGGGCAGGATCCGGCCCGGCGACCGGCGCATCAGCAGGATCTCCGGGCGGGCGATGTCGCGGGCCGTCGACCGACCCGGAACATCCAGCAATCGACGAGGTCGGGGCGGAACGGGCTCATGCGCGCAGCGTAGACCGGCCGACGCCCCGGCGCGAGGGGTCCGCGCCGATGACCGTCACCGATGACCGCTCGCCATCCGGATCGCCTCCGGCCGCTGGCGCAGCCGCCACATCGCCACGATGCCGACGAGCGGCCCGAGCGCCAGGATCGCGAAGCCGACGCGCCACGCCGTCGGATCGGCGGTGTCGACGAGGCCGAGGACGACGATCGTCACCGACGTCAGGAGGAAGCCGACGGCGACCTGGAGCGACAGGGCCGAGCCGGACGTCCCGGGCGGTGCGAGCTCGGAGATGGCCGACGAGAACTGGGCCGAATCGGCGATGACGGTGATGCCCCACACGAGCGCGACGACGAACACGATCGGGGCGGGCGCGCCGAACAGGAGCCCGCAGGCGACCGCGCAGCTCCCCGACACGGCCATCGCTGCGATCGTCACCGATCGTCCGGCCCAGCCGGTCGGCGACGGCCCCGGCGACGACGCAGCCGATCCCGCCGGCGGCGACGACCACGAACGCGGCGAGGCTCGAGATCCCGACGTCGTTCACGCCGGCCGCGGCGAACGCGGCGAGGAGGAACAGCGGGATCCAGGTCCACATCGCGAACAGCTCCCACATGTGTCCGAGATAGCCGAAGTTGGCGAGCCGCACCGACGGCTCGCGGATCGCGGCGATCGCGCCCGGCCGGCGAGAAGCGCGGCGCCGGGGTGTCGAACGGGCCGGTCCGGCCCCAGAGCCCGACGACCACCGCGCCGACCAGCGCCGCGACGCTGGCCATCGCCACGATCGGACGCCACTCGAGTGCCGCGTACGCGCCGACCGCACGGAACAGGTACGGCAGCGCGGACCCGACCGTCAGGCCGCCGACGAGGACGCCCACGGCCAACCCGCGATCGCGACGGAACCAGCCGGTCGAGCATGTTGATGCCGACCGGGTAGACCGCCGCGATGGCGAGTCCGGTCAGGAACCGGAACGGCAGCGCGGAGACCGCGTTCGTCGCCACGAACGCGAAGCCGAGGTTGGCGATGGCAGCGACGATGCAGCCGGCGACGAACAGCCGCGGCCCGGGCAGCACGTCGGCCGCGCCGACGGCGGCCATGGCGATCGCCCCGACGGCGAACCCGACCTGGACGGCGACGGTCAGGAGCGGCAGGTCGAGCCCGGTCGTCGCCCACTCGGTGCGAAGGAGCGGCGCGACCGCGCCGGAGGCGAACCACGGTGCCTCGGCCAGGAGGATGCCCGTGGTCAGGACGGCGAGCTGCCACCAGCGCGCCGGCGGGTCGGCGCCGGCGATCACTCGCGGTGGCGGGTCGCGGGTTCGCTCACGTCGTTCAGAGCCGCTCGAATCGTTCGACCGGCAGGACGAAGACGGTCGCCCCGCCGACCTCGACCTCGAGCGGGTACGGCATGAAGAACTCCCCGGGCTCCATGATCGGCGGCATCGGGTTGACGACCTGCGTCCGCGACGTGCAGTTGGCCCGGACGATGTCGATGACCTCGTCGACCTCGCCGTCTTCGACGCCGAGGAAGATCGTCGCGTTCGACTGCTTGAGGAAGCCGCCCGAGCTGTGGAGCCGGGTCGCCCGGAACTCCTTGTCGAGCAGCGCGTTGACGAGGGCGCCGGCGTCCTCGCTGTGGACGATGGCGACGACGAGCTTCACGCGCGGAGTATCGGTGCCGCGAGTGACCGGGGTCAACGGGATTCGATGCGCGGAGCCGGGGTGTACGATGCGCGCTCCGACGACCCAGGTGCGTGCAGGAGTTCGACGTGTCGACCGACGGCCAGCCCAGCGATCCTCGCGCCTCGCTTCTCGGCGCGATCGATGCCCTCGCCCGCGGCGGCGAGCTCGAGACGGTGCTCGACGGCATCCTCCAGGCCGGTGTCATCGAGCTGTCCCCGACGATCGCCGCGATCTTCATCTCGGATCCCGATCGGCCCGGGCTCCAGCCGGTCGCGGTCCACGGCATGGACGATCCCGCGGTCGCCCGGCTGTCGGAGGAGGTCGCCGACCCGTCTCACCCGTTCAGCGTTGCCGCCGCGTCGCGGATGCCGACCTTCGACCGCGAGGCGGCGATGCCCGACGGATCGAGCTTCGTCGGCGCCTACCTGCCGCTCGTCGCCTGTCAGCGCGCGGGATGGACGTGCCGGTCGGCTCGATGGGTCTTGGCTGGCCGGCACCGCGAACGGTGGCCGACGACGAGCGCGAGCTGCTGACCGCGCTGTCCTCGCTGGCCGCCGTCGCGTCGACCGGGCAAGGCTCGCGTCGACTGCCGCCGAGCGGTCCGAGTGGTTCGAGCGGATGGCCCACACCGACCCGCTGACCGGGCTCGCCAACGAGCGGACGGTCGGCCGGATCCTCGAGCTGGAGATCGCCCGTGCCGGGCGCCAGGGTGGCGAGGTGTCGTTCGCGATCTTCGACGTCGACGACTTCCAGGCGACCAACCGCGAGAGCGGCAACGACGCCGGCGACGACGTGCTCCGCCAGGTGGCCTCGGTCCTCGCCGAATCGGTGCGGCCTGGTCGACACGGTCGGCCGGATCGGTGGCGACGAGTTCGTGCTCGTCGCGCCCGGGTCGGCCGGGATGATGGTCGCCCAGCGGATCCTCGGCGCGATCGCGGCGCTGCCGCCGGTCGGCTGGACGACCGATCACGGTGTCGGCCGGGGTCGCCCGCTTCCCGTGCCGATGCCGGGGACGTCGAGGCGCTCATCGCGGCAGCCAAGGACGGGCTGGAGAAGGCCCGGGCGGAGGGTCGCGGGACCGTGGCTCCGGGGATCGCGCCCGCCGGCTGAGCCCTGCACGCGGGCCAAGGCGCACCGGCCGTGCGATCGGTCAGCCCGCCGCGGTCGCCTCGCCCTTCGAGATGATCGGCAGCGTCGGCGCCTGTGGCGCCCGGTCCCGGCTCGAGGGTCAGCGCCAGGACGATGCCGCTCGATGCCGGCGGCCCCATGCGCCTGGAACGAAGCCGTCCCGGACGATCCGACGGCGAAGCTGCCGATCGGGACCGGGATCGCGTCGCCACCGATCACCCATGCCTCGTAGACCTGGTTCCCGCTGGTCGGCGCGAGGTCCTGCATCGCGAGCGTGACGTTGCCCGGCTGATCGATGCGCGGCCAGGCCGGTGCCGGTCGCCGCCGTCGGCGGTCAGGACCGCGGTCAGGGACCCGGGCTGCGCGGCCACCTCGAGCACGGCGGCACGCTCTGCTCGTAGGCCTGCGCGCCGTCGAGCTGGTTGCGCAGGACGAGCGTCGACGCGCCGAGGGCGACGATCGCCACGACGGCGGCGATGCCGCAGGATCCAGGTCGCGGCAGACGTCCTGCGGCGCCGGCCTCGCGATCGGCCGCGCCCGGGAAGGCGATCGGGGCGGATGCCGCTGGAGTCGTGGCCGAGGCAGGCGGCGACGCGCGCCGTCGGGCCGGCGGCGCGTCGAGGGGACAGCTTCCGCGGCGACGGCACCGGTCGCGCTGCGAGATCCGCCGCGGCCGCGGCCATGATCCGGGCCCTCGAGTCCCGCCGGCGGCTCGACGACCGGCACGCTCGCTGCCAGGACCGGCAGCACGCCGCCCAGCTCGGCGATCTCCTCGTGCGCTTCCGGACAGGTCGCCAGGTGCTCGCGCACGGCGGCCGCTTCGTCGGCGTCGAGCGCGCCGAGCACGAACGAGCCGCGCCAGCTCGCGGACCTCGTCGCAGGTCAGGCCGCCGTACGGTTCGCTGGTCGCTCACGTCGACCCCGCCTTCGAGGTGACGGCGCATGGCCAGCAGGCCGAGGCGCATCCGGCTCTTGACCGTACCGAGCGGCGTGTCCGTCCGTTCGGCGATCTCCTGCTGGGTCAGGCCGCCGAAGTAGGCCAGCTCGATCGCCTCGCGCTGGACGTCGGACAGCGTGGCCAGGGCGCCCCGGACGGTGTCGGCGTCGAGCCCCGCGGCGACCTCCGCCCAGACGTCGGGCATGGTCAGCTGCGCGGGCGGCGGCAGCGTCGGCCTCGGGCAGCTCGGTCGTCGGGCGACGACGACGGACGGCATCGATCGCCCGGTGGTGGACGATCGACAGCAGCCAGGTCTTCACGCTTCCCCGTCCCTCGACGTAGCGGGCGGCATTCCGCCACGCACCGAGGAACGCGTCCTGGACGACGTCCTCGGCGAGGGTGGTGTCATTCGTGATGCGGTAGGCGATCGAGTAGGCCATCGTCTTGTATCGGTCGTACAGCTCATCGAGAGCATCGAGCTCACCATCGGCCAGGCGCACGAGCACGGCCCGGTCCGCGTCGTCCGTGGCGGACGCGGTTCGGAGCCGGGCAGGCGGTTCGACCTGGTTCATTCAGAGATTGCGCGTCGAGAGGGGTTTCGGTTCACCGATACGGACCAGGCGGTCGGCGGCCGCGGTGACCGCCCGCGCCACGTCGTCGGCCGGATCGGCCGCGTCGACGATCGCGAACCGCCCGGGCTCCGCCGTGGCAAGGGCGAGGAATCCGTCGCGGACGCGGCGATGGAAGGCGAGGTCGAACTCGGCCTCGAACCGGGTGACGTCGCCGGGTGCCTTGCGCGCAAGGCCATCCTCGACCGGCAGGTCGAGGAGGATCGTCAGGTCGGGCTTGAGGCCGTCGGTCGCGGCCGCCTCGAGCTCGCGGAGTCGCTCGAGCGGCACGCCTGCCCCGAACCCCTGGTAGGCCAGCGTCGAATCGGCGAAGCGGGCGCAGACGACCGTTCGACCGGCGCCGATCGCCGGGCGGATCACCTCGCTGACCAGCTGCCGCCGCGCGGCGTTGAAGAGCAGGGCGTCGGTCAGCGGATCGGTCGGGGCGGTCGACCCGGTCCTCGCCAGGAGGACCTCGCGGACGCGTTCGCCGAGCCACGTGCCGCCCGGCTCGCGGGTGAGATGGACGTCGAGACCGGGTCCGGTGGAATGGTCGGCGAGATGGTCGGCGAGGGCGACCGCCTGGGTGGTCTTGCCGGAGCCCTCCGGCCCTTCGATCGTGATGAACCAGCCGCGTGGGGTGGCGGGACGATTCACGGGCCGAGTGTAGCCGACACCCTCGTCGCGGACCCAGCCTCATCCATGGCGCCAGGGCGTGCGTACCCGTGCCACGACCAGATGCCGCATGATCCGGGACGCCACCTGATGACGACGACCTCCACGCGACCCAGCCGCCAGCGTTCGAACCAACCGACGAGGCCCGCTGCCGCCCTCGCGGTTATCGCCGCCGTCCTCGCGCTGCTCGCCGTCCCGGCGGTCGCGGCCGCCCATCCGCTCGGCAACTTCACGATCAACCACTACGGCGGCGTCCGCATCGAGCCCGAGCGTGTGCTGCTGGACGTCGTCGTCGACCAGGCGGAGATCCCGACCTTCCAGGCACGGCTCGACTTCGACACCGACACCGACGGCGAGGTCTCCGACGAGGAGGCCGACGCCGGCCGCGTCGTCGCCTGCCAGGGCCTGCTGCCGTCGCTCGAGCTCGCACTCGACGGCCGGCGGCTCGACTTGAAGCTCGTCGAGGCAGGGCTGACCTTCCCGCCCGGGGTCGGCGGCCTGTCGACGATGCGGATGGTCTGCGGCTTCGACGCCGTGGCGGGATCGGCCCTGGCCGCCGGTGCGCACGTCACGTTCGCCGACACGTCGTTCCCGGACCGGCTGGGGTGGCGCGAGATCGTGGTGACCGGGTCGGGCGTCCGGGTCGCTGCCGGATCCGGGGAGCTGCGGGCGACGAGCCCCTCGGCGCGGCTGACGGCCTATCCGACGAACCTCCTGGCGCAGGGTTTGCACGACGCCGGAGCGACGGTCGTGGTCACGCCCGGCGGGCCCGCCCTGCCGGCGCTCGCGATCACGGACGCATCGCCGGTGCCGGGTGGCCACCAGATCGGGGCTTCGGACGCGGCTGCATCCGGAGATCACGGTGGTGGCGAGCCGGCCGGAGGCAGTGGCGCAAGCCCGGCCGTCACCGAGCCGCCGACCGCACAGGTCGCGAACGTCGGCCCGGGTGGGTCGGTGCCGGGAGGGGTCGGGACGGCAGATCTGCCGGCGATCTTCCGCGCCACCGACCTGTCGCCGGTCGTGCTCCTGATCTCGCTGCTGACCGCCGCCGCGCTGGGCGCGGGACACGCGCTGACGCCGGGGCACGGCAAGACGCTCATGGCGGCCTATCTGGTCGGCACCCGGGGGACACCGCTCCATGCCGCCGGCCTCGGGCTGTCGGTGACGGTCTCCCACACCCTCGGCATCCTCGTTCTGGCCGCGCTGATCGTCGGGGCGGAGGGCGTGCTGTCCCCCGACGTCGTCGTGCGGGCGGCACCCGTGGTCGCTGCGATCTCGATCCTCGGGATCGGCGGCTGGATGCTCGCCGGGGAGGTTCGCCGGCGGCGACGCGCATCGGCCTCCGAGCGCGCGCACCGGGCTGCGCACGAACGTGGGGACGAGCACGACCACGCGCACGAGCACGACCACGCGGAGGCGCAGGGCTCGGTGCCTGGCGATGGCGATGCGCACGATCTCGAGCCCGCCGCCGGGACGCACAGCCATGGCGGCGGCACCCACTCGCACCTCCCGGCCGCCGGGGCGACCATCACATGGCGGGGCCTCTTCGCGCTCGGGCTGGCGGGCGGCCTGATCCCGTCCACCAGCGCCCTGCTGATCCTGCTCGGCTCGATCGCTGCCGGACGCCCGGCCTTCGGGTTCGTGCTGGTGGTCGCGTTCGGCCTCGGGATGGCGCTCGTCATGGGCGGGATCGGCCTTGGTCTCGTGCTGGCCCGGGGACGCCTCGATCGGCTGGATGCCGGATCCCCGATGGGCCGCGCCGGCTCCTACGTTCCCCTCGCCGCCGCCTGCCTCGTGCTGGCGCTCGGGGTCTGGCTGACGGTCCAGGCAGTGGGTGGCCCGCCGGCGCTATGACCGGGCGGTGGGCCGCTCGCCAGCGGCCCGGCCGGACTAGGGAACCCTCCTCAATGCCCGGTCAATGACCCTCTGCTAGGCTGCGCGGTCCATGCGAGAAATGACCGAGCGTGCCCTCGATACGGCCAGTGCGAAGGGCGCGAGTTACGCCGACGTCCGGACCGTCCGACGGCTCGAGGAAAGCATCTCGATCAAGAGCGGTCGAGTCGAAGGTGTCGCGTCCGGGGAGAACGAGGGGTTCGGGGTTCGCGTCCTCGTCGACGGCGCCTGGGGATTCGCGTCGTCGCACGTCATGACCGCCGCCGAGGCTGATCGGATCGCCGGTGAGGCCGTCCGCATCGCCCGGGCAAGCGCCACCGCCCTCCGGAATCCGACCCAGCTCGACGACCGCCCGCCCGCCCGCGGAAGCTACGAGACACCGGTCGAGGAGGACCCGTTCGCGGTCCCGCTCGAGACGAAGATCGCCGACCTCCTGTCCGCCGACCAGGCCGCGGCCGGGGTCAAGGGCATCGCCTTCACCGAGTCGACGTACGCCGCCCAGCGCGAGTGGAAGACCTTCGCCGCGACGGACGGCAGCCTGACCGAGCAGGTCATCACCCACGTCGGGGCCGGGATCGAGGCGCACGCGGTCGACGGCGACGAGCACCAGCGGCGGTCCTACCCGGACTCGGGCGGTGGCTGGGGCGGTGGCGGCTACGAGATCGTCCGGCGCCAGGGCCTGCTCGAGCGGGCCGGTCCCCTCGCCGAGGAGGCGGTGGAGCTGCTGACCGCGCCGCAGTGCCCGTCGGGCCGGTTCACGATCATCCTCGACCCGTCGCAGCTCTATCTCCAGGTCCACGAGTCGTGCGGGCATCCGTCCGAGCTCGATCGCGTCTTCGGCACCGAGGCGTCGTACGCCGGTACGAGCTTCCTGACGACCGACAAGCTCGACGAGGGGTTCCGCTATGGCTCCGACCTCGTCGACATCGTCGCCGACGCCACTGCGCCCGGCGGGATGGGCACGTTCGGCTGGGACGACGAGGGCGTCGCGGCCCAGGCCGTGCCGCTCGTCAAGAACGGGATCTTCGTCGGCTACCTGTCGAGCCGGGAGACCGCTCCGCGGATCGGGCGCCGGAGCGGTGGCGCGATGCGGGCCGACGGCTGGAACCGGATCCCCCTCATCCGGATGACGAACATCAACCTGCTGCCGAAGCCCGGGATGAGCCTCGACGGGATCGTCGCCGACACGGACGACGGGCTCTACCTCGCGTCGAACCGGTCGTGGTCGATCGACGACCGGCGGCTCAACTTCCAGTTCGCCACGGAGGTGGCCTACGAGATCAAGGGTGGCCGGAAGGGACGGCTGTTCAAGAACCCGACGTACACCGGGATCACCTATGAGTTCTGGCGGTCGTGCGACGCGGTCGGTGATGAGTCGAGCTACGTGATGCTGGGCACCCCGAACTGCGGCAAGGGCGAGCCCGGCCAGACCGGCCATGTCGGTCACGCCGTCCCCGGGGCACGCTTCCGCGACGTCCAGGTCGGGGTCGGCAAGTGGTAGCCGGGCGAGGCGACCGATGAACGACGACCGAGCCCGCGACGCGCTCGCGCTGGCCGAGGCGGCCCTGGGCTACGTGCGCATCGATGGCGTGACCGAGGCCGAGGTGCTCGTCATGGCCGAGGACGCCGCGCTGACCCGCTTCGCCAACAGCGAGATCCACCAGAACGTCAGCGAGACCCACGTCTCGATCAACCTGCGGGTCGTCTGCGGCAAGCGGGTCGGCGTCGCGTCGTCCGGGCGTACGGACGAGGAGGGCCTGCGCCGGCTGGCCGAGAACGCGACGGCGATCGCACGGGTCGTCGAGGAGCTCGACGACTGGGGCGGCCTGCCCGAGCCGACCGAGGCCTCGGACGTCCCTGCGGCGTTCAGTCGCGCGACGGCGGACGCAAGCCCCGAGTTCCGGGCCGAGGCTGCCCGCGCCGTGATCGCCGCGGCCGACGCGGCCGGGGTGACCGCCTATGGATCGTTCGCGACCGGCACCGAATCGACCGCGGTCGCCAACTCGAAGGGCGTGCGCGTCGCGGGAACACGGACCACGTCGCAGCTGATCACCGTGTCGATGGGGCCGGACGGCGGTTCGGGCTACGCCGAGACGGCAGCGGTCGACGCGTCGACGATCGACGCGGCCGCGATCGGTCGGGAGGCGGCCGGCAAGGCGCGGGCGACGGCCAATGCGGTCTCGGTCGATCCGGGCGACTACGCGGTCGTCCTCGAGGAGTACGCGGTCGTCGACCTCCTCGACATGCTCGGCTATCTCGGCTTCTCCGCCCTGGCCGTCCAGGAGGAGCGCAGCTTCTTCGAGCCGGGCCGGCGGATCGGCAGCGACCACGTCACGATCGTCGACGACGGCTACGACCCGGCCGGGCTGCCGTTCTGGTTCGACTACGAGGGCGTCGCCAAGCGCCGCGTGCCGCTTGTCGAGAAGGGCATCTGCCGCGGCATCGTCTACGACGCCCAGACGGCCGCCCGGGATGGGGTTGACTCGACCGGACATGGCCTGCCGGCCCCGAACCCATG
Organism: uncultured Chloroflexia bacterium; assembly: GCA_963842695.1. Taxonomy (GTDB): domain Bacteria; phylum Chloroflexota; class Limnocylindria; order Limnocylindrales; family CSP1-4; genus SPCO01. The sequence continues at coordinate 85,195 of CAWJHK010000007.1, read as the reverse complement.
GGGTCCGTTCCCGCTCAACCTGGTCATGACGGCCGGCGGGTCGTCGCGCGAGGATCTGATCGGCGGGCTCGACCGCGGGCTGCTGGTGACCCGCTTCCACTACACGAACCCGGTCCACCCGAAGCTCGCGATCGTGACCGGCATGACGCGCGACGGCACCTTCCTGGTCGAAGGCGGGGAGATCGTCGGGCCGGTCAAGAACCTTCGCTACACCCAGTCCTACCTCGACGCCCTCGCCGGGACCGTGGCGGTCGCGTCCGATCGCAAGACGCTGAAGGGCTTCCTCGGCGGGGTCGTCGTCCCCGCGGCGCGGATCGAGGGATGGACCTTCACCGGCGGCACCGAACACTAGTCACGCGGGCGACGCAGCCGAGACGAGGTCGCGCTAGCCTGAACGGTCCCACGGCCCGGCGCGCATCGATCGGGTCGGTCAGGAGGCGCCGCCATGGACGAGAAGCTCGACCTGCTGGAGCGCGTCCCGCTCTTCGCCGGGATGTCGCGGGACGGGCTCGCCGAGCTCGGGCGGATCGTCGACGAGGTCGACGTGGCGGCCGGCACCGTCCTGACGCACGAGGGCAGGCACGAGGGCTACTTCTTCGTCGTCGCGTCCGGGACCGTGAGGATCGACCGCGCCGGGCGGACGGTCAACACGCTCGGGCCCGGAGACTTCCTCGGCGAGATCGCCTTGCTGGACGGCGGCCCGCGGACGGCCACGGCCACGGCCGAGACGGCCTGCCAGCTCCTGTCGATGCGTCACGAGGCGTTCGAGGACCTCCTCGATGCCTCCCCGTCGATCCGGACGGCCGTCCTCGAGGCGGTCGGGCGACGGCTCCGCGCCATGGACGAGGAAGCGCCGATCTGACGGTCCAGATCGCGGGCGCCACGAGACAGGCTGATCGGGATCACCCGCCAGGTGGCGGCAGCCCGAGCGCACGGGCCGCCCACGGAAGGGCGGTCCGCGACTGTCGGAGCTGGAGCTCACGGACGTGCGGTGCATCGGGGATCGGCGCCTCCCCGGCGCGAGCACAGAAGAAGCCTGCGACCCAGGCCGCGAGTCCGGGAGCGTCGGGCAGGATCGCGTCCGGCTGCGGGCCACCTTCGGCGTGGAGACTCGGGAGCCAGAACGCGATGTCTACGTCAGAGTTGCCGACGCAGGCGTGGTTCCAATCGATGACGACGGCTCGCCCGTCCCGGAAGCACACGTTGTCACTGCGGATGTCGAGGTGGACGAGCGCTTCGCCCGCAAGAGGTGCGCCAGCGGCCGCATCGATCAGGCTCGGGAGCGCGCCGTCGAGCCACGACTCCGAGCAGAGGCCCAGCGCAAGGAATCGCCCCGGCTCGGCGGCCACGCCGCGCCAGTCGGTGCCGTCATCGGGAAGCTTTCTCGGCAGATGGTCCGGGGGCCGAGTGCCGGCGATGGCGGCCAGGGCGGCGAGGACGGCAGTCACCTGCCCATCGGTCCACGGTGGCGGCCACTCCGCCTTCGACAGATCCTCGAGCGCGAGCACCGGTCGCGATCCGTCGTCGTCAAAGCCGAGGACCTCGGGGAGGAACCAGCCGCGCAGCGAGCTGTAGGTCCTGTATTCCGTGCGGGTCCAGCCGGCTGTTAGCTCGGTCGCGCCGACCTTTACGAATGCCGAGCGTCGATCGGGTCCGGCGTGGCGATCGGCCACGATCCAACGCGCGGCCGTGTCGCTCGTGCCGCGCTCCGTCGTGGCCGGTCGGAACGAGATTGGCCGCCAACCCAATGCACGCTCGACCCGGTCGATCTCGCCCGGCGGGAGGGTGGGACCAACGTCGATGTCGGTCATCGGCCCAACGATAGCCCGAGCCGCCCTCGGCCCTGAAGGTTTCGAAACGTTCACCGGGCCACGACTGGTTCTCAGGAAACCCTCAGAAACCTCCGCGAACGTCGAGGGACCGCACACCGAGATCGCACCACCCGAGCCCCTACTGCCGGAGACCGACATGTCCGATTCGATCACGTCCGCGACGCCGACGCCCCTCAGCCAGCCGACGGCGGCCTCGCCCGCTCCGGCGGCCGATCTCCATGCGCTGCCCGACCCCGCCGATCCGCGGGCCACGGCCGAGGCGATCCTGTTCGAGATCCGGCGGGTCATCGTCGGCCAGGACCAGATGCTCGAGCGTGTCCTCGTCGGGCTCCTGTCGGGCGGCCACCTCCTCCTCGAGGGCGTCCCCGGGCTGGCCAAGACACTGACCATCAAGACTCTCGCGGATGTGCTCGGCGGCAGCTTCAAGCGCATTCAGTTCACCCCGGACCTGATGCCGTCCGACCTCGTCGGCACCCGCATCTACCGCCCCGACCAGGCCGGCTTCGAAGTCGAGCCGGGCCCCGTCTTCGCCAACTTCCTCCTCGCCGACGAGATCAACCGCGCGCCGGCCAAGGTCCAGTCGGCCCTCCTCGAGGTCATGCAGGAGCGTCAGGTCACGATCGGCCACGACACGTTCAAGGTGCCGACGCCGTTCCTCGTCCTGGCCACGGAGAACCCGATCGAGGCCGAGGGCACGTATCCCCTCCCCGAGGCCCAGGTCGACCGGTTCATGCTGAAGATCCTGCTCGACTACCCGACCGCCGCCGACGAGGCCCAGATCGTCGTCCGCTCCCTGGTCCCGCCGGCCGTGCCGCGCGAGATCATCGACGCCGCCGGCCTGCTCCGCCTCCAGAAGGCGGTCACCGAGGTCTACGTCGATCCGCGGCTCGTGTCCTACGCGGTCGCGCTGGTCGAGGCCACCCGCAAGCTCACCTACTGGGGTGCGCCGGAGCTCGAGACCTACGTCTCGTACGGTGCCAGCCCGCGCGGCTCGATCAACCTGATCCACGGCGCCCGCGCGATGGCCCTGCTCCACGGCCGGCGCTACGTCCTGCCGTCCGACGTCGTCGCGCTCGCGCCCGACGTCCTGCGTCACCGGCTCGTGATGAGCTACGCGGCGCTCGCCGAGGGCATCACCCCGGACACCATCGTCAACCGCGTCCTGGAGCTCGTCCCGGCGCCGCGGCTCGAGATCGCGATGGAGCCGACCGCATGACCGCCGCTGCCGACCTGGCCAAGGTCGGCGGCCGGCCGCGCACTCCGGCCCGGCCGGGGCCCGGCCCGATCGCCGATCGGCTGGTCCACCAGCTCGAGCTGAGCATGCAGCGCCGGGTCGGTGGCCGGATGAGCGGCGATCACCGCGGCATGGGCCGCGGCAACGGCATCGAGCTCGACCGGATCCGGCCCTACGAGCCAGGGGACGACGTCCGCAAGATCGACTGGAACGCGACGGCCAGGACCCTGACCCCGCACGTCCGCGAGGACGTCCCGGAGCGTCAGCTGACGGCCTGGCTCCTCCTCGACCACTCCCCATCGATGCACTTCGGGACGGCCGAGCGGCGCAAGGCAGATGTGGCCGAGGGCGCCGCCCTCGTCGTCGGTCGCTTCGCCGCCCGCCGGGGCAACCGGCTGGGCATCGTCACGTTCGGCAGCGGCACCGACACCGTCCTGCCCCCGGCCGGCGGCCGGCGCGGCATGCTCGGCCTGATCCGCGCGCTCGAGACCGAGCCGCCGGAGGAGGGCCACGGCCCGACCTCGCCCGCCAGGGCGCTGGCGCTCGTCGGCGCCACGCGATCGACCGCCGGTGTCGTCGTCATCGCGTCGGACTTCCGCGGTCCACGGGACTGGGTTTCAGCCCTGACCAACGTCGCCGGTCGCCATGCCGTCATCGCGCTCGAGATCATCGACCCGCGGGAGGACGCCCTCGTCGACGTCGGCGAGCTGACCCTCATCGACCCGGAGACCGGGCGGATGCTCCGCATCGACACCGGCGATCGCCGGCTCCGCAACGCCTTCGACGAGGCGGCCTCGGCCGATCGCGCCTCGCTGGCCGGGACGTTCGCCCGTCTCGGTGTCCGCCATCTCCGACTTTCCACCGACGGTCCTTGGCTGCCCGCGATGGCCCGCGGCTTCGCCCGGAACCACGACCGAACAGGACGCTTTGCATGAACTTCCTCGCCCCCGAGCTCCTGCTCGGCCTGCTCCTCATCCCCGTCGCGATCGGCTTCTACCTGTGGGCCCAGCGCCGCCGCAGCAAGTACGCCGTTCGCTTCACGAACCTCGATCTCCTCGCCAACCTCGCCCCCCGGCGGCCGGCGTGGAGGCGCCATCTGCCCCCCGTGCTGTACCTCGCCGCGATCTCGGCCCTCCTGATCGGGCTGGCGCGGCCGACGATGGTGATGGCCGTCCCGCGCGAGGACGCAGCCGTCATCCTGACCATGGACGTGTCCGGCTCGATGAAGGCGACGGACGTCGACCCGACTCGCCTCGACGCGGCCCGGGCAGCGGCGCAGAGCTTCATCGACCAGCTGCCCGAGAAGGTCCGCGTCGGCATCGTGGCCTTCGCATCCGAACCCGTCACCCTCGTCTCGCCGACGACGGATCGGGCCCAGCTCAAGTCCGCGCTCGACAGCCTCCGGCCGCGGGACGGCACGGCCATGGGCGACGCCCTGATGCAGGTCCTCGACATCGCCGAGAAGATCCAGGCTGAAGGCCGCGACGCCGCCGATGCGTCACCGACGCCCGCCGCCACCGCGACCCCGGCTCCTGCCGGATCGGCGGCCCCCGATGCGTCCGGGAAGCCGGACCTGCCCGTTGACAAGCCGTCGGGCCAGCCGCTCGTCGCCGCCATCCTATTGTCCGACGGCGCCAACTCGGTCGGTCAGACCGAGCCGTTGACCGCTGCGGATCGGGCCGCCGCCCTCGGCGTGCCTGTCTACACCATCGCGCTCGGGACGCCGACCGGCGAGGTCCAGGTCCGCAACGACATGGGCCAGATGGTGACGCTCCCGGTCCCGCCGGACAAGGAGACGCTCCAGCAGATCGCCGACAAGACCGGCGGCAAGGCGTTCGACGCACCGACCGCCGAGGACCTCGCCCAGGTCTACGCCAACCTCGAGTCGCGCATCGGCTACACGGAGGAGCGCCAGGAGGTCACCTTCGCCCTCGTCGGCGCCGGCCTGCTGCTGGTCGTCCTCGGGGCCGGCCTCTCCGCGGTCTGGTTCGGCCGCCTGCCCTAGCCACGTCGCAGTCCCTTCCCCAACGGCCGGCGGGCCCCAGACCGCCGGCCGTTTCGTCACGCCCGGGCCGCGTCGACTGCGGTAGGCTCGGATCCCGCCTCCAGGAGACCGATGCCCGCCTTCGACGCCGACGCCCTTCGGAGCGAGTTCCCGGCGCTCGCCCGCCAGCAGGACGGGCGACCGGTCGTCTTCCTCGACGGGCCGGGCGGAACGCAGGTGCCGCAGCGCGTCATCGATGCGGTCGCGGGCTACCTCCGCGACACGAACGCCAACGCCGGCGGCGCATTCACGACGAGTCGCGATAGCGACGCGATGACCGAGGAGGCCCACGCCGCCGTCGCCGACTTCCTCGGAGCCGGCTCGCCGGACGAGATCAAGTTCGGCTACAACATGTCGACGCTGACGCTGCACATCGGCCGGTCGATCGGGGCGACGCTCACGGCGGGCGACGAGATCGTCGTCACGACCCTCGACCACGAGGCCAACGTCTCGACGTGGCGGGCGATGGCGGCCGATCGCGACGTCACGGTCCACACCGTCGACATCGATCCGGACGACGTGACGCTCGATCTCGAGGATCTCGAGTCGAAGCTCGGCCCGCGGACGAAGCTCGTCGCCGTCGGCTATGCCAGCAACGCGGTCGGCACGGTCAACCCGGTCCGCGAGATCGTGGCGAGGGCCCATGAGGTCGGGGCGCTCACCTATGTCGACGCGGTCGCCTACGCTCCGCACGGCCCGATCGACGTGCTCGATCTCGATACCGACTTTCTCGTCTGCTCGGCGTACAAGTGGTTCGGCCCGCATCTCGGCGCCCTGTACGGCAAGGCGGAGGTCCTCGACCGGCTGCCGGCCTACAAGGTCCGGCCCGCCCACGACCGGTTCGAGACGGGCACGGCCGCGTTCGAATTGATCGCCGGGACCCTGGCCGCGACCGACTACCTGCGCGACGTCGGGCGGAGCTACGGCGACGTGACCGGCGCTCCCGGCGCCGGTCACGGCAGCGAGCGGCGGCGCGAGCTGGTCGCGGGGATGGTCGCCATCGCCGCCTACGAACGAGCGCTCGTGACCCGCCTGATCGACGGGCTCGAAGCGATCGGGGGTGTGGTCATCCATGGCATCACCGACCGGGCCCGGTTCGGCTCGAGGGTCCCGACGGTGTCCGTCTCGATCGAGCGCGTCCTTCCACGCGCCGCCGCCGAGGCGCTGGGACGGGACGGGATCTACACCTGGGACGGCGACTTCTACGCGACCGGGCTGATCGAGCGGCTCGGCAAGGCCGAGGCCGGTGGCGTCCTGCGGCTCGGCCTCGTCCACTACAACACGGCCGCGGAGGTCGACCGCACGCTCGAAGCGGTGGCGCGGATCGCCGGGCAGGGCTGAGGCAGGGCGATGGGTGAGCCGGGATCGGTTCGCCGCCGGCTGGCGCGGCCGTTCGACGCCGGCGAGCTACGGCGGATCAAGCGGCTCTGGGTCCGTCACTCGATCGCCGAGGACACGCGCGACATCGAGGGGTTGCTGGCGACCCTTGCAGATGATTGCTTGTACGAGATCGTCCCGACCGGCCAGCGATGGGAGGGCCAGGCCGGGGCGCGATCGTTCTACGGGGAGCTGTTCGCCGCCTTCCCGGACAACGCGTTCGCCCTGTCGGAGATCGTGATCGGGCCGCAGGGCGTGTTCGAGGCGGCCACGCTGACGGGCACCAACCAGGGGCCGTGGGCGGGCGTCCCGGCGACCGGGCTCCCGGTCTCGCTCGAGGTCCTGATCCTGTTCCCGTGGGATCCCGCCACGCAACGGTTCACCGGGGAGCGGATCTGGTTCGACCGCGGCGGCTGATCGCCGACGCTGGGCGGGATCGAGGCCTGACGACGCTCAGCTGACGCTGCCGTGCCCCGGCCGTGGCTCACCAGGCGGCCAGGGACCAGATCCCCGGATCGCGCTCGGGGGCTCCCTCCCCGATGTCCGCGAACATGGCCGCTGCCCGCTTGAGGTGGACCATCGACTCGTCCGTGCGGCCCGCGTCGTGGAGGAGATCGGCGAGGTGGTTCTCGACGGCCGCCTCGAGATGGCGGTCGCCGATCCGATGGCATGCCGCGAGGGCGGTCTCCATCGCGTCGAGCGCAGCATCCACGGATCCGCTCGCCGCGAGCGACAGGCCGAGAGCCGTTATGGCCGCGATCGAGGCCGTCGGGTCGGGGTCGTCTGCCGCGATCGTCACGCTCCGTTGGAGGGCGGCGCGCGCGGCTCCGTGGTCGCCCCTCGCTTCGGCGACGAGCCCGACGAGTCGCTCGGCGAGCCCGACGAGATGCCCGTCGCCGGCCTGATCGGCCGCCTCGCGGGCCGCGACCGCCGCATCACCGGCTCCGTCCAGGTCGCCGGTTCGCAGGGCGACGATGGACCGTTCGACGAGCGCGCGCGCACGGAGCTCCTCCGGCAGGCCGGGCAGGCCCACGACCCCATCCAGGTGGCTCGCCGCGGCCGCCAGGTCGCCTCGCCGTCGCTGCACGCGGCCGAGCGCGATCTCGATGACGGGAAGCTCGTCCGGCTGGGCCAGCGCCGCGGCCGTCTCGAGCGCCGCGATGGCCGCCGGGTAGTCGCCCAGGCGGGCCCGGAGCTCACCGATCCGGGCGTGGGCACCCGCGGCTTCGGGGTTGCCAAGCGCCAGGGACGCCTCGAGGTGGTCGATCGCGGCCTCGTTCGCGAACACCGACTCCGCCCGGGCCGCGGCCTCGAGGTATGCGTCCATCGCCTCGCGCGGTCGCCCGGCCGCCTGCTCGTGGCCGGCGATCAGCGCGAACCTGGTCAGGTCGTCGCGGCCGCTCGTCGCGGGGTCGGAGCCGGATCGCCTCCGCCGTCCGCCGATGGAGCAGGCGGCGCCGGGCCTGGCTCGTCGCCTCGTATGCCGCGTCGCGCATCCGTCCGTGGCCGAAGTCGTAGCGCAACCGGCCGTCGCCGGATTCGTCGACCTCGCGGATGATGCCGCGTCGCGTCAGCTCCTCGATCGCCTGGACCGTCTCGTCCTCGGATCGGCCGCTCGTCCGGCGGACGGTCGCGAGGTCGAAGGATCGGCCGATGACCGCGGCCGCGGCAAGGACCTGTGCCGCCGTCTCGCTGACGGTCGAGATGCGCTCGACGAGCATGGCCTGGACGCCGCGCGGGACGCCGGAGCCGGGCGGTTCGCCGCTTTCGAGCGCGGCGACCACGTGGAGAGGCAAGCCTTCCGACTCGGCGGCGTAGGCATCGATCAGCCACTCGTCCGCGACCCCGCCGGGTTGCACGGCGCGGACGATCGCAGCGACCTGCTCGCGATCGAGCCGACGCAGACCGATGTCCGTCACCTCGGACCGCCGGACCAGGTCGTCCGCCGTCGTGGCACCCGCTACCGACAGGTCCTCGCGCCGCCAGGCCAGCAGCAGCAGCATCGGCCGGCCGGCGAGCCGCCGGGCCAGGTAGGCAAGCGCCTCCCGGCTCGGGTCGTCGACGAGATGGACATCGTCGACCCACACCATCCCGGGCGTCCGTCCTTCGACCAGTGCTGTCAGCGACGTCGCGATGGCGTCAAGGAGGCGCAGCCGGGCGCTCGCCGGATCGCCCGAAGAGCCGGTCGACGCGGCCATCGCACGGATGCCGGCGGGCAGGTCGACCAGCCGCCCGATCTCGATGCGGACTGTCTCGTCGAGACGGCCGATGCGCCCCGGCCCGTCGGTTCCGGCGAGCCCCACCCGCAAGAGCTCGGCGATCGGACCGTAGGCGATGGAGGCCTCGCCCGGATAGCCGCGTGCGGCGAGGACCCGCCCACCAGCCGCACGGACCCGGGCCGACGCTTCGTCGGCCAATCGCGTCTTCCCGATCCCGGCTTCCCCTTCGACCGTCACCAGGCGGCCGTTCGTCGCCGATCGGCGCCACTCGGATTCGATCGCGGCGAGCTCGACGTCGCGACCGACCAGAGGGATCGCGAGGGTCGTTTGCTCATCGACCCCGGCGCCCGGGGCGACGGCATGACCGTGCACAGCCGCGCCGAGCGGCGCGATCGGGGCCGGGCTCGAGGCCGGCTCGTACCCTCCGTCACGGATCCGGTCGTAGAGCTCGGTGGTCTCTTGCAACGGGGCGACACCGAGCTCCCGGTCGAACAGCGCGACGAGGTCCCGGTACTGGCGGATCGCGCCGGCCCGGTCGCCGGCGCGGGCCAGGAGCTCGATGAGCCGCCGCTGCCCGCCCTCGTCGAGCGGATCGAGCGAGATCCGACGGCGGGCGGCATCCACCGCGCCGCCCGGATCGCCGGATGCGACACGTGCGGCCACCAGCCGATCGAGGAGGTCGCCGACGAGCCGCTCGACCCGCACCGCACGCCCGGCCTGCCACTCGTCGAACTCTGGGCTGTCGCGGATCGTGAACCCGGCCAGGAACGGGCCTCGCGCGAGCGCCGAAGCGGCGACCAGATCCTCGAGCCGGTCCGAGCTGGCCAGACGCTCGAGATCGATGAGATCGACGTCGGCGGTCGCCGGATCGAGGGCAACCTGTGTCCGTCCGATCGCGATCCCTGTCTCCCCGACGGCGGCCCGCAGCGACGACAACGTTCGTCGAAGGGCACCCCGCGCGGACTCGTCGTCCGCGTCCGGCCAGAACATCGCCGCCAGCTCGTCACGGGCGAAGGGGCGTGCCTCGGCGGCCACGAGCGCAACGATCGCGAGGGCCTTCCGCGTGTCGACGCTGACGGGATGCTCCGAGACGGCGACCTCCAGCGGTCCGAGGAGTCGGACGGAGAGGCGCGTGGGTCGAGCCATCGCGTAACGGTACCGGAGCGACGTTTGATTCCGTAACGTTGGCGGGCCGCGCGTCGCCGGGAGCGGTTCGTAACGTTGTCGGGACGGTCGCCCCCCAGGATGTGGCGATGAACGGCCCACGCCCGACGTCGATCCGGCGGCATCGCGCCTACGTCGCGACGGTCATCGCCACGATCACCGCGTCGATCGTGTCCGTCCTGTTCGCCATCGCCGAGGGCCGGTTCGGGCCGGACTCGGTCATCATCACCACCGGGGTGGTGACGTTCACGATCGTGGGCTCCGTGATCCTCGATCGACGGCCGAGCCACCCGATCGGTCGGATCTGCCTGACCGTCGGCCTCGGACTGTTGCTCGCCGGCCTCATGCAGATCACGGCCTTGATCCTCGAGCAGCTACCCGGGCGTCTGCCGCCGATCGGCGGGATCCTCGCCATCGTTGGCACCACGCTCTTCACGATGCTGATCGTCCTCAGCGGGCCGCTGCTGACGAGCCGGTTCCCCGATGGGGCGTCCAACGGAGGGATGCGCAGGATCCAGGATGCCCTCCTTCTGCTGGTCGTCGGCATGCTCGTGCTCCAGGCATTCAAGCCAGGTGACCTCGAGTACGCCTGGATCCAGCCGGTACGGAACCCGATCGGCATCGACGCTCTGGGCTCTACCGCGGACCTGATGTTCCAGATCGGCGTCCTCGGCTACGTCGCTGCGTCGATGTTGGCGGTCTTGGGGCTGGTGATGCGCTATCGCCGCGGCGGCCCGGTCCTGCGTGCCCAGATCCGCTGGCTCGCCGCCGCGATCGGCACGACGCTCACCCTCATCGTGGCGGCGATCGTCACCACCGACATCCCAGGGCTCAACGAAGTGGTGTATACCGCCTGGATCGCGTCGCTCCTGTTACCGCCGATCGCCATCGCAGTCGCGATCCTGCGCTACCACCTGTACGACATCGACCGCATCATCAGCCGGACGATCACGTACGGCCTGGTCACCGTCATCCTGTTCGGCGTGTTCGGCGCGATCAACGTCTTGGTCCAGTCATCCATCAACCCGTTCGTCGACGCCGGGCCTGTCGTCGTCGCGGCGTCGACCCTGCTCGTCGCGGTGCTTTTCAACCCCGTCCGCCGGTGGGTCCAGAGCGCCGTCGACCGGCGCTTCCACCGGGCTCGGTACGACGCCGAGCAGACGGTCGAATCCTTGGCCACCCGTCTCCGGGGCGAGGTCGACCTGACTGACCTTCGCGACGAGATCCTCGACGTCGTTCATCGAAGCGTGGAGCCAGACGGAGCGGCGGTCTGGCTGCGTCCGAGGGGCCAACCAGTGATCCGCGAGACCAGCAGATGACGCGGCTCGCGCGACCGTTCGCGATCGGGGGCCTGCTGCTCGCGATCATCGGCGCGGGCGGGATGGTGTTCGTGCGGATCAGCGCCCCCGCCGAGATCATCGGAGGATTTGGTTTCGGAGAGGCCGCCATGGTCGGCTACGCGATCGCTGGCCTGGCGTGGGCGTCCGCAGGTGGAGTGCTCGTCGTCCGCCGGAGCGACAACGCCGTGGGCTGGCTGATGGTCGTTGTCGGTGTCGGCTACGCGCTGTCGCAGCTCACAGTCTCGTTGGCGTTCGCCTTCGCCGCCGAAGGCAGCGTCGAGGGCGGGCGTCGCGCCCAGCTCGCGGGCTGGGTCACGGTCCTTCTGCAGCTGGTCACGATCCTCCAGTTCGCGATCGCGTTTCTATTCCCGACCGGGCGGCCGCAGAGCCGCGGCTGGGCACGGTTCATGCGCGTGTTCTGGACGTTCGCGGCAGTGTTCGTCGCGCTCAGCCTCACTCAGCCTGGTCCACTGCAACTCATCCCCGCCCTCGACAACCCGTTTGGGTTCGGGCCTGATCTCCGCGGCGGTCGCCCGATCGCGCCGATCCTCGGTGCCTTCACGCTCATCCTGTTCGTCGGCCTCGGGTTTTCGATGGTGTCGCGCTACCGATCGGCCGGGCGCGTCGAGCGCCAACAGCTGAAATGGTTCGTCCTGGCAGCGGGCCTGTCCGCGATCGGGCTCGGCATCGTGACCTGGGAAGTGATCATCATGGGCCGCGACGAGAATGCGATCGGCCTCGTCGTCTATGTGTTCGCAGGCGCCCTCGTCCCGCTTGCGATCGGCATCGCCATCCTCCGCTATCACCTCTACGATCTCGACCGGATCGTCAGCCGGACTGTGGCCTATGGCCTCGTCCTCGGCGTGATGGGCGCTACCTTCGTCGGGGTCATCTTCCTGCTGCAGTTCGTGCTCGCGCGGGTGACCGGCGGAGAGACGATCGCGGTCGCCGCATCCACGCTGGTGGTCTACCTCTCTGTTCCAGCCGATCCTTCGGCCGATCCGACGAGCGGTCGACCGGCGTTTCGATCGTGCCCGGTACGATGCCGATCTGACGGCCATCGCGTTTTCCGAACGCCTTCGCGAGGAGACGGACCTGGGCGCGGTGACGGCCGACCTGACGAGGACGACGTCGGGTGCTCTCGCCCCGGCGCTGCTGGCCGTATGGATCCGCGTGGCCGGGCGATGATCCGGCGCCTCTCCGTGCCATTCGCCCTCGTCGGGCTGGCTCTCGCGCTCGTCGGCGCGGTCGGCGCGATCGCGTTTCGACTGGTCGATCCGGTCCCCGTCGTCGCCACCGAGTTCGGGTTCACCGACCTGGCCCTGGTCGGGTTCTGCTGGCTCGGCGTGTCGTTCGCCTCCTTCGGCGGCCTGCTCGTCGTCAAGCGACCGGGCAACGCGGTCGGCTGGGTCATGGTCGTCGTCGGCGTCGGCTACGCGGTCGGCGCGCTGATGGCTGCCTGGACCTATTCGCTCGTCGCCGACGGGCCGGTCGCGTCCGGGCAGGCCGCGATCACGGCGTGGCTCACCGTGTTGTTCACGACACTCGGCGGGATCATGTTCGGTCTTGCCTTTATCTTTCCGACGGGACGGGGCCACAACCGCGCCTGGGACCGGGCGCTCAAGTTCTTCCTGGTCTTCGGACCGCTGTTCCTCCTGATGATCGTGATCCAACCCGGAAAGCTCCACGTCTGGAAAGCCATCGACAACCCCTTCCCCTTCGGACCCGACTTCCGGACCATCATCGGGATGCAGCTCTCGCCGATCGCTGCGGCCACTTCCGTCCTGTTCGTTCCGTTCACCATCTTGGCGGTGGTCTCGCGCTACCGAGCTGCCGACGCCATCGGCCGGCAGCAGCTGAAGTGGTTCATCCTCGCCCTGACGATCACCATGATCGCGCTGAGCTTCGCCGGTTTTGGCGCGTTCATCACCAGCAACCCACCCGAGATCGGACTGGCCGTCTTCGGCTTCGCGGGGTCGCTGATCCCGGTCGCCATCGGGATCGCCATCCTTCGCTACGGCCTCTACGACATCGACCGATTGATCAGCCGGACCCTGATCTATGGGTCACTGACACTCGTCCTCGCAGCGGTCTTCTGGGCGAGTGCGGTCGGCCTGAGCGCCCTCCTCGGTTCGCTCGCTGGCAAGAACAACACCCTCGCCGTCGCCGGGGCGACGCTGATCGTCGTCACCCTCTTCGGGCCCCTCCGCCGCAGGGCCCAGACGATCGTCGATCGCCGCTTCGATCGGGCCGGATACGACGCGGCCCGGACGATCCGTGCGCTGACCGATCGGCTCCGCGTGGACGTCGACATCGATCGTGTCGAGAATGACGTTGTCGACGTCGTGGCCCGGACCTTCCGCCCGTCGACGAGCGCGCTGTGGCTGCGCGCGCGGCCCTCCCGGCCGCATGTGGCCGATCGTCCTGCCCCCGATGCGCCCGTAACGATTCCCGGACGCGGGCCGCATACGGTCACCACGACATGACAGAGCTCACTCGCCCACTCCGCCGCCTCCTCGGCCGTGGCAAGGACACCCTGACCGTCGAGCCCGTGATCCCGGCGGCGACCGTCGAGCCGGTCCCCGTGACCGAGAGTGCCGGCGTCGCCATCGACATCGCCGAGTCCGATCCCCTGATGGCCTACCTCCAGACGGCGCCGGGACCGGTCGAGGTCGGGCGCCTCGAGCTCGACTCGCCCGCGGTCAGCGCGCTGCGCGCGGCCGGCGTGACCCTGGTCGTGCCGCTCGTCTCGCAGGGCGAGCTCATCGGCACCCTGAACCTCGGCCCGCGGCTGTCGGAGCAGGACTACTCGACCGACGACCGGCGACTGCTGATGACCCTCGCCGCCCAGGCCGCACCCGCCATCCGCGTCGCGCAGCTCGTCCGCGAGCAGGCGCACGAGGCCGCCGAGCGCGAGCGCCTCGAGCAGGAGATGCGCGTCGCCACGCTGATCCAGCAACAGTTCCTGCCGCGCGAGCTGCCGGCCCTGCCGCAATGGCAGATCGCGGCCTACTACGGTCCCGCGCGGGCGGTCGGTGGCGACTTCTACGATTTCATCGAGATGCCCGGCGGCCGGATCGGGATCGCTGTCGGCGACGTGACCGACAAGGGCGTCCCGGCAGCGCTGGTCATGGCCCGGACGCATTCGATCCTCCGCGCCGAGGCGACGCGATCCGATTCGCCGGGCACCGATCCTCGCCCGGGCCAACGCGCTGCTCGTCCCCGAGATGCCGGCCCGGATGTTCGTGACCTGCCTGTTCGCCATCCTCGACCCGGCGACCGGACGGATCGTGCTGGCCAACGCCGGCCACAACCTGCCGTACGTCCGCACCGACGACGGCGTCATCGAGCTTCGGGCGACGGGCATGCCGCTCGGGCTGATGCCGGACATCCAGTACGACGAGACGGAAGGGGTCATCGCGCCCGGGAGCAACGTGCTCCTCTACTCCGACGGGCTGGTCGAGGCGCATGACCCGGCCCAGGAGATGTACGGGTTCCCCCGCCTTCGCGAGGCGATGGAGGTCGACGACGCCGGCAGCGAGCTGCTCGATCGACTCCTCGACACCCTGCACCGGTTCACCGGTCCCGATTGGGAGCAGGAGGACGACATCACCCTCGTCACCCTGCGTCGGGCGACGGGCGTCGCGGACGACGGTCCGGGCGACGCCACACCACCGAGCTCCCAGGTCCTTACCGCGTTCGCGATCCCCGGCGAGGAGGGCAACGAGCGGATGGCCATGGACCGGGTGCGCCGCCGCGGTCGACGGCCTGGGTCTCGCGCCGGCTCGTCTCGAGCGCCTCAAGACGGCCGTCAGCGAGGCGGCGATGAACGCGATCGAGTACGGCTCGCAGGGGCGCCCGGAGGTGCCGGTCGACGTGGTCGTCGAGACGACCGCGGAGTCGATCGTCGTCCGGATCACCGACCGGGCGCTGTCCGGTCCCGTGCCCGAGCACGCCGAGTCGCCCGACATCGAGCTCAAGCTGGCCGGCGCCCAGAAGGCACGCGGCTGGGGGCTCTTCCTCATCGGGAACATGGTGGATTCGATGGACGTGACCAGCGACGGGTCGACCCAGACGGTCACCCTGACGGTGGCGCGCGAGGAGCGCAGCGATGGATGACAGGACGTTCGGGGCAGAGGTCAGCGAGGTTCCCGAAGAGGTGCGGGTCAGCCTGAGCGGCGACCTCAACGCCCGGGCCGACGAGGCCATGGCGACCGCCTACGCACGCGTCGTCGAGCTCGGCCCACGCCGGCTCAGCCTGGACTTCAACCGCGTGGGCTACATCAACAGCACGGGCATCGCGCTCGTCGTCCGGCTCCTCGCCGACGCTCGGCGCGACGGCCGAGCGGTCCGGGCGATCGGCCTGACCGATCACTACCAGGAGATCTTCCGCATCACGCGGTTGTCCGACTTCATGGAGATCGTCGAAGGAGACGCCGCATGAGCGCGACCATCATCGAGCTCGACCAGGAAGGTCCCGCCTCGATCCTGCGCATCGAGGGCGACATCACGTCCGGCAGCGAGGCCGACCTGATGGCCGCGTACGGCCTGGCCGTCGCCAATGGGGCGTCCGCCGTCGTCCTGGACTTCACCGGGCTCGAGTACATGAACAGCGGCGGCATCGGTCTCCTGGTGACCCTGCTCGTCAGGGCACAGCGGGCCGGCGGCAGGCTGGTCGCAACCGGCCTCTCCGACCATTACCGCCAGATCTTCGAGCTGACCCGCCTCGACGAGGCGATCGAGATCAAGCATGACGAGGCGGCCGCGGTCGCCGCGGCCAGCGCCTGAGCGAGGAGAGCGACATGAACGCCACGCCGACCGAACAACGGACCGAAGAGCACGGTCACAGCGACGTCGATGCGTGGGCACGCCCGGTCGACCGTCTGACGGCGAGCAGCGTGCCGGGCGCCACCGACGACGCCGTCACGGGCCGCCGGGTCAAGGGCCCGCTCCAGGGCTTCGGCCAGCTGTGGCAGAAGAACCTGACGGTCCCGATGGACGGCGTCGACATCACACCGGAGGCGCTCATCGCCCACTGGAAGGCCGACTTCGCGTCGTTCTGGCCCAGGGGTCAACGGTTCTACGCCCCGTTGTCGGGCATCGCGCCGGGCGAGGTCGGTCTGCTCGAAGTGTCACCCCTGCCCGGCGCGCCGGTGCGCCTGTCGACCGGGGTCATGGTCATCTTCGCCGACGACGTGTCGTTCACGTTCATGACCCCCGAGGGGCATACGTTGTCGGCATGGATCACCTTCTCCGCTCGACGCGAAGGGGACGTCACGATCGCCTCGCTGCAGGCACTCGAGCGGCCGGCCGATCCATTCGACGAGATCCTCTACCTGCTCGGCGCCAACGGGAAGAACACCCGGTTCTGGGAGGCGACGCTGCGCAATCTCGCGACGTCGGTCGGGGTCGAGGCGCCCGTCGTGAACGCCCAGGTCACCTGCATCGACGGCCGCCGCCAGTGGCACAACTGGCGGAACCTCCGGTACAGCGCCACCCTCCACTCGGCACGCAGGACGCTGACCGCTCCCGTCCGCAAGCTGACCGGCCGGGGGTGACGGTCCCGGAGCCCGGCCTCTGTCTTCGATGACGGCCTGGTTGCGCAGCGGCCGGGCCGGCCGATGACCGCGACCGGCGAGGGTCCGGTCGACGCGATCGTCGTCGGGGCCGGACCGAACGGGCTGGCGGCGGCCATCACTCTGGCGCGTGCGGGGCGCTCGGTCCGTGTCTACGAGGCAGCATCGACCGCGGGCGGCGGTCTCCGGACCGCCGAGCTGACCCTTCCCGGCTTCCGTCACGACGTCTGCTCGACGATCCTGCCGCTGACGATCGGGTCGCCGTTCTTCGCAACGATCGACCTGGCGGCTCATGGCGTCGAGCTGGTCCACCCGGACGCCCCGGTCGGTCACCCCCTCGACGGTGGCCGCGCCGCGGTCCTCGAGCGCTCCGTCGCCGCGACCGCGGCCGGCCTCGGCCCGGTCGACGGGCGGGCCTGGCGCCGGCTGTTCGGACCGATCGTCCGCGATGCTGCGACGATCGCGCCCGAGATCCTGCGGCCGGTGCCGCACGTTCCCCGCCATCCGCTGGCCCTCGCCAGGTTCGGGCTGCCGGCGCTGCGATCCACCGCCGGTCTCGCCCGCGGCCGGTTCCGGGACGAGCCCGGCCGGGCGCTGTTCGCGGGCATCGCGGCGCATTCGATGCTTCGCCTCGATCGCCCGGTGAGTGCCTCGTTCGGCCTGGCCCTGGCGACGTTCGCCCACGCAGTCGGCTGGCCTCTGATCCGGGGAGGGGCGAATGCGGTCGCCGACGCGCTGGTCGCCGAGCTGGAGGCGGCCGGCGGCGAGATCGTCACGGGCCGGCGGGTCGCGTCGCTCGCGGAGCTGCCGCCGATCGCGAGCCGTGCTCCTGGACGTGACGCCACGCCAGCTGGTGGCGATCGGGGGCGACCGGCTCCCGTCGCGCACGCGACGTCATGCCGAGCGCTTCCGCTACGGGCCGGGCATCTTCAAGGTCGACTGGGCGCTCGACGGCCCGGTGCCGTGGGCGGCGGAAGGCTCGCGCCGGGCGGCCACGGTCCACCTCGGCGGCACGCTCGACGAGATCGCGGCGTCGGAGGCAGCCGTTGCCGAGGGCCGGCACCCGGACCGGCCCTACGTGCTGTTCGTGCAGTACCTGCCGTGGGACGCGACCCGGGCGCCGGCCGGCAAGGCGACGGCCTGGGCGTACTGCCACGTGCCGGCCGGCTCCACGGTCGACATGACGGACCGGATCGAGGCGCAGGTGGAACGCTTTGCGCCGGGCTTCCGCGACCGCATCCTGGCGCGGGCGACGCGCGGGCCGGCCGACATCGAGGCGTACGACGAGAACTACGTCGGCGGGGACATCAACGGCGGGGTCCAGGACATCCGCCAGCTCATCTTCCGGCCGTGGCCGTCGATCGATCCGTACCGTGTCGGCGACGGCCTGTACCTGTGCTCGTCATCGACGCCGCCCGGCGGCGGCGTGCATGGCATGTCCGGCTACCACGCCGCCCGGTCGGCGTTGCGGCACGAGCTGCGGTAGGGCTAGGGGGCGACCGGGGCTCGCGCAGGCTCGAGCTCGCGCCGGAGCCACAGGCCGAAGGCCAGGGCTCCGATGGCCGGCACCGCGGTCCAGACCATCAGCACCACCAGCATCAACCCCAGGATCACCTGCACGTCCGCGAGCGACTCCTCGACGACACCCGACCGGAGTCGATCCGCCGTCGCATCCATGCTGTCCCCGAGCAGGCCGAGCGAGGTGGCATTCGCGGCCAGCGAGGTCCGGTTGGCAGCGAGCCCGTCGGCGATCGCCGTCAACCGGGAGTCGAGCCCTTCGATCGAGCTGGCGATCCCGCCGACGGCGTCTCCCGCAGGTCCCAGCGGCGAGATGCCCAGGAAGCTGACCGTGTTGCAGCACGTTCTGGAGGGTCTCGAGGTTCGTCCGCACCCCGATGATCGTGTTCGCCGCCGCGGACACGGCCTCCTCCGTGCGGTCGAGGGTGACCGAGAACGTGTCGGCGGTGGTCGATGCGTCGTGGAGCGCGGTCGCGGTCCGGTCGAGCGTGGTCGCGAGCTGGTCGACGGACGCGGCGACCCGGTCGCCGGCGGTGGCGATCCGGGTGTTGACGTAGGCCAGGACGCCGAGTCCGAGCAGGGCGACCACGAGACCGACGATGCCGTAGGCGATCAGCCCGCGGCTCAGCCGGTGGAGCCCCGGCGCAGGTCGGGGGTTGGCGGGTCGGCGGCGCCCGGCGCGCGGGGCTCGACCGGCGGCGACAGCGGACCGCCCGGACGGCGCCATCGGCCGACGCCGGCGCCGGCCGGCGTCGAACGGTCGCGTCAGGTCATCGCTCACCGATCCCACTCCACCACATCGCCGACCGCCGTCGGGGCCGTCTGGACGTCCGGTGCCAGCTCGGCCGCGTACTCGACGAACGCGGCCGGCGGCTCGACCAGCCGCTCCGGGAAGACCCGCCCCAGGGCATGCGGCCAGTATGTGCCCCAGTGGATCGGCACCGCCGCCCGCGGCCGGATGAGCCGCAGCGACTGGGCGGCCCGCAACGGGTCGAGGTGGAGGCCCCGACCGAGCGTCGGACCCCAGCCCCAGACGGGGATGAGTGCCACGTCGATCGGCTCGCCGAGCTCGCCCATCCCGTCGAACAGGTCCGTGTCACCGGCGAAGTAGATCGACCGCGTGCCGCGCACGACGAAGCCCAGCGCCGGGGCGGTCGGGCCGAGCGGCGGTCGGAACCCGGAATGGACGGCCGGCACCGCCCGGACGATGACGCCGCCGATGTCCACGGTGTCGCCGACGCCGAGCTCGCGGACCTCATGGAAGCCGGCCGCGCGCATCCACGGCCCCGACCCGGCCGGCACGAAGACCGGGACGGATCGGCCGAGGTCGCGCAATGACGGCACGTCGAGATGGTCCCAGTGGAGGTGCGAGATCAGCACCGCATCGATGTCGCGCAGCCGGTCGCGGTGCGGGACGGGCTCGACGCGTCGGAGCGGACCGACGCGCGCCGCGGGTCACCGGATCGGTGAGGATCCGGACCCCGTCGAGCTCGATGCGGACGGCGGAGTGGCCGAGGAAATCGAGAAGGAGCGGCCCGCTCACCGCCACCCGCTTCGGGCGGCGTCAGGGTAGAGGCGGACGCGGCGGTAGGGCTCCCGGCCGCGCGATCGCGAGACGAGGTTGGCGCGCTCCGCCATCTGGTGCTGGAGCCGGCGGATGTAGGCGTTCTGCGGCGACAGCTCGACCGCCTCCGACGACGACAGGACCGATTCGATGGCGTCCTCGGTCTCGCGCATGGCCGCCTCGCGCGGGTCGATCTCGAGCGAGAAGATCGAGGTCAGGGTGGTCTGCATCTGCGGGATCGTGTTGCTCTTGAGGACGTAGATCGGGACCGCCCGGTCTTCGGCGTCGCGGAGCATCGGCGTCTTCTGCTTGTACTCGTTGCGGAGCGTCATGACGACGTCCGCCTCGTCGACGTCGTGGGCGAGGACGACCGGGAGCTGGAGGTCGCGGACCGCCTGCTCGAGACGCTTCCGGCTGATGCCCTGCGGCAGGACCCGGAGCGTCGGCAGCGGCGTCCCGCCGGGGACCAGCAAGGTGCCGCCGTCCGGGCCTTCCTCGGCGCCGAGCGGCAGACGGTCGAGGTCGTCGTCCTCGAGCTCGTCGGCGTTGACGGGACCGGTCCCGTTCTCCGCCTTCATCGCGTTGAGGGCACGACTGGCCTGCTCGCTCCAGGCGCGCTGGCGCTGCAGCTCGCGGGCCTCGCGGGCCTTGGTCTCCGCCGCGGTCGACGCGGCGCTGCGCTCGAGTGGGCCGCGGTCGGCGATGTCCCCGGCCACGAACGGGCCCTCGGCCGGGGCTGCCGTCGCGATGCGGCCGGTCGCGCCCGGCCCGGGGCGCTCGGTCGGCGGCGCTCCGCCCGTCCAGCCACCCTCGGCGACCGGGCCACGTGGCGTCGACTCGCGACCGGAGCCGCGCGACGACCTCCAGCCGCCGCTCGCGCCCGGCCGGTAGCCGGGTCGTGCGCCGGCCCCGCGGTCGGCTTCGCGATAGCCGCCGCTCCGGTACGAGGTGTCCCCGCGCCAGCCGGGCTCCATGCGCCAGGGCGAGCCGGCCCCGACGAGGCCCGCGAACCGCTCCGCCCCGAGCTGCTCGCGGGGCGACGGCCGCGGCCGGCCCTGCGAGCGGTGGACGCCCTCCTCGTCGCGCCAGCGGAGCTCCGGAGCCACCGGGTCGCCGCGGAGCATCGCGTCGACCGTATCCGCAACGTCGGCGTGGACGGTCACCCGCTCGCGATCCTGGATCTCGACGATCACGTCGAACGTCGGCGGCGCCTTGCGCTCGAGGACGCTCTTCTGGGTCCGCCGCCGGCGTGCCTCCTCGTCGCCGAGGGTCACGCTCTGGATGCCGCCGATCAGATCGGACAGCGTCGGGTTGAGCATCAGGTTGTCGAGGTTGTTGCCGTGGGCCGTGCCGATCAGCTGCACCCCGCGCTCGGCGATCGTCCGGGCCGCCTGGGCCTCGAGCTCGGTGCCGATCTCGTCGATGATGATGACCTGGGGCATGTGGTTCTCGACCGCCTCGATCATCACCTCGTGCTGGAGCGACGGGGTGCGGACCTGCATCCGCCGGGCCTTGCCGATGGCCGGATGCGGGATGTCGCCGTCGCCGGCGATCTCGTTGCTGGTGTCCACGACCACGACCCGCTTGCCCATGTCGTCGGCCAGGACGCGGGCGGCCTCGCGGAGCATGGTCGTCTTGCCGATGCCCGGCCGGCCCATGATCAGGATCGACTTCCCGGTCTCGACGAAGTCGTTGATGATCTCGATCGTCCCGAACACCGCACGGCCGATCCGGCAGGTCAGCCCGACGATCTTGCCGTTGCGGTTGCGGATGGCGCTGATCCGATGGAGCGTCCGCTCGATGCCGGCCCGGTTGTCGTCGCCGAACGTGCCGATATGCTCGACCACGAAGGCGATGTCGGCCTCGACGATCTCGCGCTCGAGTAGGCTCACCTCCGAATCGGGGAAGCGGGCCTCCGGCCGGCGGCCGAGATCCATGACGACCTCGATCAGATCGGGCCGGTTCGGCAGGCCATGGACGGCCGCGACGATCTCGGGCGGGAGCGACTGGAGGAGGGCGTCGAGATCGTCGATCAATTCACGAGCGCGCTCGCCTTGTTCCAACGCGTGCCTCCTAGCGCACGCCGGCCGGCACCAGGGCCGGCTCGGCGACTCGGATCAGAGTTTCCTTCATCAGCAGGTTCACGCTGGCGATCGAGTCGAAGCCGGCTTCCTGCAGTCGACGGTCGATGGGTGATTCGTAGGTGCGGACCGGGGCGATGACCCCGTGGTCGTGGCGGTGATCGCCGCCCTTCGTCGTCCGGGCGGCGATCACGCCGAGCCCGAAGTCGATGAGGTCGGACGGGTCGGCCTCGGGCCGGGCGATGACCTTGAGATAGTGCGGCTGGTCCTCCTTGGCGACACCGATCTGGAGGAAGGCGTCGAGCTGGGTGCCGTCCTTGCCGCCGCCCGGCGTCGCCTGGACGAAGCCCTCGACGTCGGCGAAGCGCAGGATCGGGGTCAGGCTCGAGCGCGGGACGCGCCAGTGCTGACCCTGGCGCTCCCAGTCGGCCAGCCGGATCGCCTCGAGCCGCACCACGGGCGTCGGCGTGGCGGTGGCGTACAGCCGCGAGAGAGCCAGCGCGTCCTGGCTGGTCGCCGGTCGGACGCCGCAGCCCGCGGCCCGCTCGTCCGGCCATGCCTCGGGCAGCTCGCGGTCGACCGCGCGGAACAAGACCTGCTCCTCGCCGTAGCGCATGAAGCCCGCCTGCATCAGCAGCTCGACGTTGCCGTCGGCGTCGGCGCAGGCGACGTGGAACCGCGCAGCGCCGCGCTTGGCACCCTCGCGCAGGAGCTGCTGGACGAGGCGGTAGCGGATGTCGCCGGCGTCGGCCATGCCCACCGCATCGAGCTCGACGATCGTCCATTCGTCCCGCACGGACTCGCGCTCGACACGGACGAGCCCGGCGATCCGGCCGTCGTCCTCGTAGACGTACATCAGGTCGTTCGGGCGGAACGCACCGAGCGGCAGGCGGAACAGGCTGAACACGCCGATCGGCGGCCCGTTGACGGGCAGGCCGAGCGACCTCGTGTCGGCACCGTCCGACTGGCACAGCCGCGACAGCTCGCCGAGCGCGGCCAGGTCGGTCAGCCGTGCGGCGCGAACCTTGCCGCTGCTCCGCGGCGAGCGGAGCGCGCTCATGACGCCGCGCTCCCGCGATGGGATGGCTGGGTGCGGCGGGTGGGGTGCGGCCGGCGGCCCGAGCCCTCGCCCGGGTCGTCGTGCTCGGCGGCCATCGTGGCCATGAGCCGGTGGAAGCGGGTCTCCCCGGCGAGCTCGGGATGGAACGCGGTGGCCAGCACGTTCCGCTGACGGACGGCGACGATCCGGCCGTCGTCCAGGCGCGACAGCACGTCGACATCGGGACCCGTCCGATCGATGATCGGCGCCCGGATGAAGACGGCATGGACCGGCGTGCTGCCGAGGACCGGCACGTCGAGCTCCGCCTCGAACGAGTCCAGCTGGCGACCGAACGCGTTGCGCTGGACGGTCACGTCGAGGAGCGGCAGGATCGGCGGCTCGCCGCCGACGATCTCCGTGGCCAGGACGATCATCCCGGCGCAGGTGCCGTAGATCGGGACCCCGCGGTCGGCCAGGTCAAGGATCGGATCGTGGAGGCCCCATCGATCGATGAGCTGGCGCATGGTCGTGCTCTCGCCGCCCGGCAGGATCAGCCCGCTGATCCCGGCCAGGTCGGCCGGCTCGCGGACGCGCACTCCCTGCACGCCGATCGCATCGAGCGTGTCGAGGTGCTCGCGGAACGCGCCCTGGAGGGCGAGCACTCCGATCTTCATGGCGCGGCCGCCGGCGTCGTAGCCGTGCCCTACCAGCCGCGAACCGCCAGCCGCTCCTCGTCCGGGATGGCCTCCATCGCGATGCCGCGCATCGGGGCTCCGAGACCCTTCGAGACCTCGGCGATCTTGGCCGCGTCATCGAAGAACGTCGTGGCCTGGACGATGGCGTTGGCCATCCGTGCCGGGTCCTCGCTCTTGAAGATGCCCGAGCCGACGAACACCCCCTCGGCGCCCAGCTGCATCACGAGCGCGGCGTCGGCAGGCGTGCTGATGCCACCGGCAACGAAGTTGACGACCGGCAGGCGGCCCTGCTCGGCCACGTCGCGAACGACCTCGTATGGCGCCCCGAGCTCCTTGGCCGCCACGAACAGCTCGTCCTCGCGCATGCCCTGGAGCCGGCGGATCTCGGCCAGCACGTCGCGCAGCTGGTGGACGGCCTCGACGACGTTGCCCGTCCCGGCCTCGCCCTTCGTCCGCATCATCGCCGCGCCCTCGTTGACCCGGCGGAGGGCTTCGCCGAGGTTCCGGCAGCCGCACACGAACGGGATCTTGAAGGCGTGCTTGTCGATGTGGTTGCGCTCGTCGGCCGGCGTCAGCACCTCCGACTCGTCGATGTAGTCGACGCCGAGCGCCTCGAGGACCTGCGCCTCGACGAAGTGGCCGATCCGGGCCTTGGCCATGACCGGGATGGTCACCGCGTCCATGATCCCGACGATCATCGCCGGGTCGGACATGCGGGCGACGCCGCCGGCCGCGCGGATGTCGGCAGGCACGCGCTCGAGCGCCATGACGGCGACGGCCCCGGCGTCCTCGGCGATCTTGGCCTGATCCGGTGTGACGACGTCCATGATGACGCCGCCCTTGAGCATCTGGGCGAGCCCCTTCTTGGTGGCCCAGGTGGACGTTTCGACGGTCATGTCGGAGGGATCCCTTTGGTTGACTGCGCTCGGTTCGCCGGCCGGGTCTGGCCCCGGGGTCGTCGCCCGTTCGAGTCGGCCGAGTCCCGCGCGCGAGCGGATTATCGCACCGAGTCCCACGCCGGACCAGAGGGCGTGCCGACGAGTGCCCGGAACGGCGTCGCGGTCGCCTAGAACCGGAAGCGCGTCACGTTGTCGGGGAATGCCGACCAGGCGAAGGCCTTCTCCGGTCGGAGCTCCCACAGGCCGCCAGCGGCCCAGTTCTCGGGGCTGGCCTCGTAGCCTTTCGGTTCTCGGTACTTGGCGAACCCGGCGACGATCCGCTCGGCCAACGGGGCGGCGGGGGCGACGAGCTCGCGAGCGGTCCCCTCGACGATCGCGACGTCGTTGTCGATGGCGACGTTGATGGCCATCCGTGGGTTCTCGCGCAGGTTGCGCTGCCACCGAGTGTTGCCGCCCTCGACGTACCAGCGGCCGTCCACCCAGGCGCCCCAGATCGGGATCGTGTGCGGCGCGCCGTCGGAGCCGGCCGTGGCCAGCGAATAGACCAGCGCCCGCTCGAGGAGCTCGACCGCCCACGACCACGGGACCAATCCGTCCGTGGAGGTCGGGATCCCGTATTCGGGGATGTGCGGCCGGTCGGCGGTCGGCTCGGTCATGCGGCCGATCCTACCGCGCGAGAGCGGGGCAGGAATCGGAGACCCGCCGGCTGACCGGCGGGTCTCGAGGTTGCGCAGTGAGATCTGTCGGGCGCCGAGGTGGACCTGCGGCGCCCGGTCTACGCCCGGAGGCTCAGCCGACCGAGAACAAGGTGAACACGTCCGTGGTGGTGTAGTTGATCACGCCGAACCAGCGCTTGGCCGGGTCGAGCCCGGTCCAGCTCGCCGTCAGGGTGACCGGGGTTCCCTGCGTGATGGCGGCCGGATTGGGCGTGACGCTGCGTTGCCGGCACTCGCCGTGCCGACGACGAAGTTGCGACGAGCTGGTAGGCCGCCTGGCGGCGAAGCCGTTGACGTACACGTCGTACGTCCCGGCCGCCGGACCGATCAGGGTCACCTGCTCGTCGGCGCTGCCCGAGGCGGACAGGCCGACGAGGACGCCATTCACGGTAGACGAACAGGTCCAGGTCGTCCGTGTTGTCACGGCATCGAGAGAGAACCGTGCCGCACGGGTGCCGGCCGGGACGACGACGTGGTAGACATCCGTGTCGGCATCGACCACGGGATGGGCGATGTCGTACGGCACCGATCGCGACGCTGTCGGCGATGCGGCGTGACCCCGACGAGGCCGGAGACCGTCGTCGAGAGGTTGCCCGTGAAGCCGGGCGTCACCTGGAATCGACCGAGCCACTGGCGCTCGCGTCACCGTGCACCTCGGCCGGGCGCCGCGACCGGCGACCGGCTCGGAGGGCGATCGGCGTGCGCACGTTGTGCGTGCCGTCGGTCCAGGTGAGCGAGCCCTTGGCCCACTCCCCGAACGGGGCGCCGGTCCGGGAGAACCTGACCGTGAAGCTGCCCTCTCACCCGGCGCCAGCGTCAGGCTCGCCGGGGTCACCACCGTGGTGAACCCGGGCACGCTCGCCGACGCCGTGTAGGTCGCCGCGGCCGTCCCGACGTTCTTGACGTGGCGGGTGACCGTCTCGACGCCGGCCAGGCTGCCGATGGCGATCGACGCCTGGTTGAGGTCCGAGGCCGAGATCGGCGTCAGCGTGTCGAACGGCGGGGCGAACTGCACGCCGAGCCCGACCATGTACTGGCGGTACTCGGTCGGCCGTCGTCGGGTAGACGAGCCCGGATCGGCGGCCGCGTTCGGGTTCACGTTGCCGGCGCCCTGGGCGAACGGATCGCCCGCGCTCGAGACGGTGGGGCGCGCGCTCGTCATCATCGCCGACTTGATCTCGGACGGCAGCCAGTCCGGGTGGCGCGCCATCAGCAGGGTGCCGATGCCGGCGATGTGCGGCGACGCCATGGAGGTACCGGACATGAAGTCCCAGGTCCGGCCGTGATTGCTGGGCGGGGCGACCGCCGCGATCACGTCGTTGCCCGGGGCGGCGATGTCCGGCTTGAGGATGTCGCCGCCCGTCGTCGTGGACGGACCGCGCGACGAGAAGTCGGTGATCTCGGGGACCTTTGGCGCGGCGGCCAGCTCGGCCGCGGTCAGCGGGCACGATCTTCGCCGTGGCGCCGGCTCCGGCCGCGGTGATGTACGCCTTGACGGCGGCGCCGTCGACGTTGTTGATGTGCGCGGAGGGGATGGCGTGGTAGTCGCCGTTGAGCGAGTTGGGCGAGGTGTTGGCGAGGACCATGCCCACGCCGCCGGCGCGCTTGACCTCGAAGCTCTTGTCGATGCGGGCGTTCACGCCGCGATCGCAGACGACGACCTTGCCGGCTGCCTGGGCCGGGTCGAGCGTGCCGGCGATGCACAGCTTCGCGTCGCGCCTCGGCAGCGCAGCGAGCTTGACGCTGCCCGCGGTGACGATTGGCGTGAGCGTCGACAGCGACGAGCGTCGTCGACGCGCCGACGTAGCGGTTCGCCGTTGCCGAGCTCGACGACCTGGAACGCGCGGCGGAACGTCGACGCGGCGACCGTGGTCACCCACGGCGCCGGGTGGTCGAGCGTGCTCGCGCCGGGGCCGCTGTTGCCGGCCGAGTTGGCGACGAAGACCCCGGCGTTCGACGCGCCGCGGAAGGCCTGGGCGACCGAGTCGAGCACGGACGACTCGCTCGAGCCACCGATCGAGTAGTTCAGGACGTCGACGCCATCGGCTACCGCGTCGTTGATCGCGGCCACGCTGTCGGAGTTGAAGCAGCCGTCAGGGACACCGTCTCCTCCCAGCAGACCTTGTACATGGCGATCTTCGCCCCGGGCGCCATGCCCGAGCCGACGCCGATCGTGTTCCCGTCGATGGTCATCGTGACGCCGTAGTTCCCGGCGGCGGTCGACGAGGTGTGCGAGCCGTGGCCGGCGCCGTCACGCGGCGACTGGTAGTCGGCCTTGTTGATGTTCTTCCGGCCGAAGCCCGCGAAGTAGTAGCGGGCACCGACGATCTTGTCGTTGCACGTCGACGTGCCCAAGTTCTGGCCGGCGATGCAGGCGCCATGCCAGGTCGCCGGGATCGGGATCCCGGTATGTCCCGCGAACGAGGGGTTCTCGGGCCAGATGCCGCTGTCGATGACGCCGACGACGAGACCGGCGCCGGCGCGTCGGCCACCGCCGAGCTGCGACCACAGGCCGCCCGCGGCGTCGAGGCCGAGGAATTGCGGTGACGCGGTCGTGTCGAGCTGGGCGCGCTGGTCCTTCTCGAGGCGGACGACGCCGCCGACCGCTGCGAGCTTCTGGGCCTGGCGGGCAGTCAGGCGCGCCGCAACGCCGTTGTTCGCCACGGTGTAGTCGTAGAGCTTCGTCGCGCCGACCTTGGCGAGCGCGGCGTCATGCTGACGCGTCAGGCGCTGCTGCCATTTCTGCGCAGCTGCCGAGTGGGCGTTCAGCTTCTTGCCCGCGACCGATCGGGTCGCCGGGAAGCCCTTCACGTAGCCGTTGTATTCGGCGACCGGGGCGTCGGCGAACGTCACGAGGTACCGGCCGGCGGTGAACGAGGCAGCTTGCTGGCCCTGGCCAGCGGCCATCGCTCCGGGCGCCATCGCGCCGACCAGCATGGCCAGCGCGGCGATCGCCGCGAAGCGTGAAACGTGCTTCTTCACGCATGTCCTCCACGGTGGATGGGTTCGAGTCGCAGAACCTGGGGAGCCGTTGACTCGTCGGAAACGCGGCGGCGACCGGGCATCATCGCGGTCCTCCAGATCGCGCGTGCCGAATCGGCTGTCAAAGTATCGGGAGGATATCGCCCACCCGGATTCCTGTCAGCCGGCACCCCGGACGGGTGGTGCCAGGACGCATCACTTCGTGGATGCCGACCCCGGGGGCGCGTGACGATCGCGACCCGCCCACCGGCCGCCCCTACCGCGCGACGGTCCTGACCACTCCGGACATCAGCTTGGTGGCCCGCCGCGCGGCCGTCGGCGACAGACGCGACAGGGCATCGACCAGATCGATGACGTCGTCGTCATCGAGACCGCCGAGGAGGTCGAACAGGCGGAGGATCGTGGCGTCCGGGATCCGGCCGAGCAGCTGAAGCGACCGCTCGAGCTCCCGGGGCTCGAGCTGCGGCACGAGCCCGACCGCCCGATCGAACAGCCGGACGAAGACCAGGAACGCGGACAGCCACTCGCGCAGGGCAGCGAGCTCGCGGTCGGCCGGGTTGGCGGCGAGGGCCGCGGCCGCCTCCTGCTCCTTGGACTCGAGGACGGCGATGATCGGATCGCCTTCGCGGACCTTCCGCTCGGCGATGACCCGTCCGAACCATTGCCAGTGGTCACCGACGGCGAGATACGCGGCACCGGCCGGCCCGCGTCGGCCGACGCGTCGCGGTTCCGGGACTCGCTCGACGATCCCCCACAACTCGGCCTCGGCCAGGGCGAGGCTCGCCGCACGGTGGCTGAGCCCGAGCGCCTCCCGGACCTCGCGCTCGGTGAGCGGCTCCTGGCGGGCCATGAGGTAGGCCTGGACCCGGGCGATCGCGGGGGTCACGCCCCATGCCGCGCCCATGTCGCCCCACGCTTCGGCGAGCTCGATGCGGATCGACTCTGCGGTGGCGCTGGGTGGGGTCGTGTCCGCGCTTCGAGCCGGGGCGGCAGCGCCGTTACCCACGTCGGAGCCACCCTCAGTAACGTGCGCCTTGACAGTAGCCGGTTTCATGGTCATAACTTGCTATGTCAGCGTAGCACCGGGTGATCCGCGGATGACCGTCCAAGTCCAGCAGCGGCAGGCTCCGCGCCTCGGCCGCCCGCCTGGTGCGATCGCAGGGCTCCTGCCGGCGACCGTTGTC
Organism: uncultured Chloroflexia bacterium; assembly: GCA_963842695.1. GTDB lineage: Bacteria > Chloroflexota > Limnocylindria > Limnocylindrales > CSP1-4 > SPCO01. The sequence continues at coordinate 55,731 of CAWJHK010000007.1, read as the reverse complement.
GGCATCCTCTTCGCGATCGGCCCGAGTCCGGAGGGCCCCGCCGCCATCGCCACGGGGATCGCGCTGGTCGCCCTGATCGGGATGGTCGCCGGCTACCTGGCCGGCCCGCTGGCGACGTCGGAGCCGCGACGGCTGCTCGCCGCGTCGCTCGCCTATGCCATCGCGCTGATCGGGATGACGGCCCTCCTGTCGATCGTCCAGGGCGTGAGCGACGCCGTCGCCGTGGACAGGTTCGACCCGGTGAAGATCGGTGCGGCCGCCGTGGGCCGAGCGGCCGTCGCCGTCGCCGGCGCCGCCTACCTCATGGTGCCCGCCATCGTGATCGGGTTGGGCTGGAGTGTCGCCACCCGGGGGCTGGCGGCGGTGTTCGAATGGGTCGGCCCCCGACGACGCTGAGACGGCCGTTTCCGCCGTCGTCACGATCCGGCGGTCAGGTCGTTGGGAGCGGGACGAACGAACCCAAAGCGGTCGACACCGCCACGAAGAGCGGCAGTCCGTAGTCGATCGCGAACTCGCAGCTCTCGATCCGCTGGACGCCGGAGGGTGTCGCGAACTGGAAGACGATCTCCTGCCCGTCGAACGATGTCGGACAGTCGCCGACGAACGGGCGGCTCCGGACGATCGCGAAGTCGGTGGTGGCGATCAGCCGGTCGAGCGTCCGGACCTGGTCCACGGGCACGATGCCGAGGTCGTTGGGGGGCTTCGTCGCGCCGTGGACGCGTCCGTCCCGTTCGAGCGTCACGGTCATGCCGCACGGGGCCGCGAAGCACTCCCCGCCGCGCAGCTCGACGGACATGAGCGGTCCCGCGGCGGCGGCCGGCCCGTCACAGCCGCCGAGCGCCAGCGCCACACAGGTGACGGTGGCGAGCGTGAGCGCCAGGCGGGAGAGGTGATGCACGACCCCGGGACGAGCCAGCCCCATCGCCGGTTCCGTCGGCGGTTCCGTCGCCGGTTCCCGCGGTCCTATCATCGAGCGATGCCCGTCCTTCGCAGCCGGCTCGATCCTGCCAGCGCCGAGACGCGGGCGAACCATGATGCGATGGCCGCCCTGGTCCGCGACCTTGCCGCTCGGCAGGCAACGATCGCGGCTCGCGGCGCCGGCGGGGATGACCGCTCGATCGAACGCCACCGTGAACGCGGCAAGCTCCCCGTCCGGGAGCGGATCGATCGTCTCCTTGATCCGGCCACCGCGTTCCTCGAGCTGTCGCCGCTCGCGGCGACCGGCCTGTACGACGAGGACGCCCCCGGAGCCGGGATCGTGACCGGCATCGGCCGCATCGAGGGCACGACCTGCGTCGTCGTCGCCAACGACGCCACCGTCAAGGGCGGCACCTACTACCCGATGACGGTCAAGAAGCACCTCCGGGCCCAGGAGATCGCCCTCGAGAATCGGCTGCCGTGCGTCTACCTCGTCGACTCGGGCGGGGCCTTCCTCCCGCTCCAGGCCGAGGTCTTCCCGGATCGCGACCACTTCGGCCGCATCTTCTACAACCAGGCGCGGATGTCGGCGCTCGGCATCCCGCAGGTGGCGCTGGTCATGGGCAGCTGCACGGCCGGCGGAGCGTACGTCCCGGCCATGAGCGACGAGACGGTCATCGTCCGCGGGACGGGCACGATCTTTCTCGGCGGCCCGCCGCTCGTGAAGGCGGCCACCGGCGAGGACGTGACACCGGAGGAGCTCGGTGGTGCCGAGGTCCACACCCGCAAGTCGGGTGTCGCCGACCACGAGGCGCTCGACGACGAGCACGCCCTCGCGCTCGGCCGGTCGATCGTGTCGCACCTGAACCGCCGGACCCCGGATCCGCCCTGGGAGCGCCGGCTGCCACGGCCGCCGCTCGTCGAGCCGGCTGGAGACGAGGCGACCGCCTCTCTGTACGCCGCGGTTTCGGCCGACGCGCGGCGCCCGGTGCCGGTCCGCGAGCTCATCGCGCGGTTGGTCGACGGCAGTGAGTTCCACGAGTTCAAGCCGCGCTATGGCGAGACCCTCGTGACCGGCTTTGCCCACCTTGACGGCTACCCGGTGGCCATCCTTGCCAACGACGGCATCCTGTTCAGCCAGTCGGCCCTCAAGGGCGCGCACTTCATCGAGCTCGCGTGCCAGCGCCGGATCCCGCTCGTGTTCCTCCAGAACATCACCGGGTTCATGGTCGGTCGCGAGTACGAGGAGGCCGGCATCGCCAAGGACGGTGCCAAGCTCGTCACTGCGGTCGCCTCGGCCGAGGTGCCGAAGTTCACGATCCTCATCGGCGGGTCGTTCGGGGCGGGCAACTACGCGATGGCCGGCCGCGCCTACCAGCCGCGCTTCCTGTGGTCCTGGCCGAATGCCCGCATCTCGGTGATGGGCGGCCAGCAGGCGGCACGTGTCCTGTCGACGGTCCGCGGCGGGTTCGCCACAGACGACGAGCGCGACGCCTTCGAGGCACCGATCCTCGACACGTACGAGCGCGAGGGTTCGCCCTGGTTCGCCACGGCCCGCCTGTGGGACGACGGCGTCATCGATCCGCTCGACACACGCCGTGTCCTGACGATGGGCATCGAGGCGGCGCTGCACGCACCGATCCCGGAGACGCGCTTCGGCGTGTTCCGGATGTGATCGAGCTGCGCTAGCGATTCACGGCCCACCGACAACCGAGGAGCTCGAGCACGGCCGGCTCGTGGCCGGCGATCGCGAGGGCGATCGTCGAAGCCGGCCCGGAGGCCGGCGCGGCGCGCTGCGGCCGGAGTCGGAGGCGGTGCGGGCCGATGTCGGTGTCGCGCGCTCCGCCGCCGACCAGCGAGGGCCGGAACTGCAGGCCGAGCGAGCGCGCGAAGGCACGACTGGCCCGATCGACGTCGTCGACGGCGATCTCGAGACGCTCGAGCCGAGCGGGTCCTCGCGCCCGTTCCGCGCGTTCCGCGGTGGTCCACTCGGCGCCGGTCGGATCGTGCTCGATGACGAATGGCGGCCGGTCGAGACCCAGGATCGGCGGGGCGGCCAGCCGCCAGCGGACGACCCGGCCGTCGGGCCGCGTCCGGTCGCCCTGGATCGGCTCGGCGAGATCGGAGCCAAGCTCGCGGAGCCGCACGACGTCGGCTTCGATGGTGTCGGTCGAGACGGCCCAGGTCGCGAGTCCGCCGCCCGCATCGAGCGCACGAACGGTCGGGGCGCCGACCCGCGACCCGGCGGCCATGACCGAGTCGAACACGCCGATCAGCTCGAGGTAGGTGTCGCCCAGCCAGACCAGGCGGTTGAACGTGCCGAGGCGGTCATGCCGGCCGCCGCCGCCCGGCTCGAGCCCGAGCGTGGCCTCCAACGCGTCGACCGCGGCGTCCGGATCGGCGACGGCGATGACCAGGTGGTCGATGCCCAGCAGCATCGGCCAAGCATGCCGCCATCCACTACGATCGGTCGGTGCCACGCGTCGCCCGCCTGTCGATCGCCCCGGTCCGGAGCCTCGGCCTCGAGCATCCCGAGGCCGTCGATGTCGGTCCGACCGGCGTCCTCGAGGACCGCCGGTTCTACCTAGCGGATGCCGCGAATCGCCTCGTCGACCGGATCATCCTCGGTTCGCTCGTGCAGATCTCGGCTCACACGAACGCCGGACGCGACGGTCCTTCGCCTGACGTTTCCGGACGGCCAGGTCATCGAGGACGAGGTCGCGCTCGCCGATCCGATCGAGACGCCGATCCACGGCCGGACGGGTGTCGGGCATGTCGTTGTCGGGCCGTGGGCCGAAGCGCTGTCAGCGTTCTGCGACCGTGAGATCCGGCTGGTCCGGTGCGATCGCCCGGGCGGCACCCGCGTCGCGAACGCCGTGAGCCTCGTCGGCGACGGGTCGCTTGCCGCGCTGGCCCGGCAGGCGGGCCTCGAGGCCGTCGACGCGCGGCGGTTCCGCATGCTCATGGAGCTCGAGGGGGCCGAGACGCACGAGGAGGACTCCTGGATCGGCGGCCGCATCGCGGTCGGCACGGCCGAGCTGCAGATCACGAAGCCGGACGCCCGCTGCGCCATCACCACCCAGGACCCCGACAGCGGGCGGCGCGACCTCGACACCCTCCGGACGATCATCTCGTACCGCGGCCTGCGCGAGGGCAAGCACGCAGATTTCGGCGTGCTGGGCGAGGTCACGATGCCCGGCAGGATCCGGCTCGGCGACGAGGTGACCGTCCTCGGCGACTGACACGACCAACCGTCAGCGAAGGGGCGCGTCCCGATCGGTCGCGCGGGGGTCGACGTCTTCGGGGGCCTCCCAGTCGTCCACCGACGAGGAGCGATCCGTCCGTTCCGCCTCGCCCAGCGGGGCATGGACGCCTGGCTGGACCCGCCGGACGGTCACGACCCAGACGACGGCGCCGAGGGCGATGAGGGGTGAGATCCAGACGGCGGCCGTCACGCCGCCGCGAAGGATGCTGCTCGCCCAGGTCGTCGCGACATCGAACCCATGGCGCACGGCGCCCGCCACGAATGCCGCGATCATCGCGGACGTGACCGCCGCGACCGGGACGCCGACTGCGATCGCCAGCCCGGCGGCTGCCGCCGAGGCCCGGGAGCCGAGCGCGGCCGCCGTCAGACCGGCCCCGAGCAACGCCAGACCCGGCACGCTGAGCGCCGCCAGGAACAGGGCGCTGGCCAGGCTGGCGCTGGGCAGGGAGGGAGTCTCGGCCGGAGCCCGCAGCACGGCGATCGTGACGAGCACGCCAAAGATGACCGCCGCGAGCAGCGCCCCACGCCGCGCCGCGTGGATGGCCGCGAGACGCCGTCCGCTCGGATCGGGACGCCAGTTCGGGCTCCACGGACCCATCCGCCCGAGCCTAGCAGAGGGTCACCGCGATCCGGCCCGGTCCTTCCTTCCCAGTACGATGTGCTCGTGAGCGACCGTTCCGAGGCGGCCCCGACACGCGTCATGAACGGCGCCGCGCCGCTCGCGCGCTTCGGAGCGATCCACCGGGCGGCCGTCCGCGCGGAATGGGCGGCGGACCTCGGATGAGGCCGAGGACCTGCCGTACGATGCCGCGGTGAGCGGCACCTCGAGCGCCTCCCTGCGGGTCGAGCGGACGGGTCCGGGCGATGTCGTGGCCCGCGTGACGCTGTCCCGGCCGGACGTCCACAACGCGTTCGACGCGGCCCTCATCGCCGAGCTGCGGACGACGTTCCTGGGTCTCGCGCGAGAGGAGGCCACGCGGCTTCGGGCGGTCGTGCTGGCCGGCGACGGCCCGTCGTTCTGTGCCGGCGCGGACCTCGCGTGGATGCGCGCCGCGATGGCGCTCGACACCGAGGGCAACGAGCAGGACGCCATGGCGATGGCCGACATGTTCGAGACGATCGATACGTGCCCGGTGCCGGTCGTCGCGCGCGTGCACGGCGTGGCCCTGGGAGGTGGGATGGGCCTCCTCGCCGTGTCGGACATCGTCGATCGCCGAGTCGGGCACCCGGTTCGGGTTCACCGAGACGCGGCTCGGGATCCTGCCCGCGGTCATCAGCCCGTTCGTCGTGGCGAAGATCGGCGAGAGCCACGCGCGGGCGCTCTTCCCGGGCGGTCGCCGGTTCGACGCCACGCGGGCGTCGCGGATCGGGCTGGTCCACGAGATCGTGGAGGGCGAGGACGCCCTCGATGCGGCGGTCGAAACGGCTGTCGACGATCTGCTCGCGGCCGGGCCGACCGCCGTTCGTGCCTCGAAGGCGATCGTGCGCGAGATCCGCGGGTTGGGGCACGGATCGGCGAAGTGGCACACCGCCCGCGTCATCGCCCGCCAGCGGACGACCGAGGAGGCCCAGGAAGGGTTCCGCGCGTTCAGCGACCGGCGACGTCCGGTCTGGGCGCCGGACGAGGGCCGCGACTAGGTGGAAGCCGTCCGGCGCTGGAACGCGCGGCGCCGATCGCCATCGGCCCAGGCGATCCGTGACGCCGGCCCGCCGACCTCGTGGCTGGCGGCCGGTGCGCTCCTCAGCCTCATCCCGATCGCGCTGCTGTTCGCCGCCGGGATCGACGACCTCGCGCTGCTCCTCACGATGCCGTTCCTTGCCTTCGCGCTCGTCGGCCGTCTCGACCGGGATGGCTGGCGCATCCGGATGGCGATGACCGAGGTGGCGGTTCGGCAGCGCCAGCGATGGACGTGGGGCACGCTGCCGATCGACCCGGTCACGGCCACGGCGTGGCTCGCCGACCATCCCGAAGCGCCGCCCGACGTCCGGGCCAGCGTCATGGCGACTGCGGGACGGCTCGAAGACGCCCGAGCGCTCGTGGGCGCCGCCCAGCCCGACGCCGCCGCCGACATCGTGCGGCTCGCACGTCTGCGCATCGCGTTCGCGGCCCAGCATGGCGGAGACCATTCCATCGCGGAGGCGCTCACGATGCTCGATGCGACGCCCGAGCTGGCGAGCCTGCCGGCCCACGAACAGCGCTACCAACGGTTGTCGCTGGCATGGTCGATCGCGTGGCTCCGCATCCGGTCCGGGGAGCCGTGGCGCACCGAGTTCGGCATGGCCGTCCGTGCGTTCGCACCCTTCCGGGTCCCGATGCGCTTCCGCCTCTTCCAGGCACTCCAGCAGTACGCCCTTGCGGTCGCGTATCTGCTGGCGTTCGCGATCGTCTGGGCGGCGGCGACGGTGCTCGGCTGATCGACCCTCGCGGTCATCTGCGACAATCGCGACAGCGATGTCCGAAGAGCTGAGTCCAAGTCAGGCAGCGCGGCGGCTCGGAACCACGACGCGGTCCGTGCAGCGGTGGATCGCTGCCGGTCGGCTGCCCGCTCGGCGAGTTGGTGGTCGCTGGCGTGTCGCGTCTGACGTGATTGACGCGTTCGTGGCACAATCATCGGTCGTCACCGGTCAGCCCGGGGCAGCCGCGGTAAAGCCCATTCGCACCCTGTTCGTCGCGAACCGGGGCGAGATCGCGGCCCGCATCCGTCGCACCTGCGAGCGCCTCGGGATCCGCGCCGTGATCCCGGCGACCGATGGGCCCGGCGGTCTGGACCTGCTCGACATCCGGGCCGTGGTCGCGGCGGCCCTCCGAGCCAGGGCGGACACGCTGCACCCGGGGTTCGGGTTCCTGGCCGAGAACGCGGAGTTCGCGGACGCTGTCGGCGCGGCCGGGATCCGCTGGGTCGGACCGCCGGCGTCGGCGATCCAGTCGATGGGCGACAAGGCCGCTGCACGACACCTGGCAGCCTCTCTTGGCATCCCCACCCTGGCCGGCTATGACGACCCCGACCAATCCGACGAGGCGTTCGTGCGGGCGGCCGCAGCCATCGGCTACCCCGTCCTCGTCAAGCCGGCGGCGGGGGGCGGTGGCAAGGGGATGCGGGAGGTTCGCGACGCCGAGCGCCTGCCCGACGCCCTGGCTGCGGCGCGTCGCGAGGCCACGGCATCGTTCGGCGACGACCGGCTCATCCTCGAGCGGCTGGTCGAGGGCGGCCGCCACGTGGAGATCCAGGTCCTGTTCGACGGGCACGGCGGCGGCGTCCACCTCGGCGAGCGCGACTGCTCGCTCCAGCGCCGTCACCAGAAGATCCTCGAGGAGACGCCCTCGCCCGCGGTCGACGGCCCGCTCCGCAGTCGGCTGGGCGAGGCCGCGCTGACGCTCGCCCGCGCGGTCGGGTACGTGAGCGCCGGGACGTGCGAGTTCCTGGTCGACGACCACGGCGAGCCGGCCTTCCTCGAGATGAACACCCGCCTGCAGGTCGAACACCCCGTCACGGAGCTCGTGACCGGTCGCGACCTCGTCGCCGACCAGCTGCGGATCGCCGCCGGAGAACCGCTCGGCCTCGACCAGGCCCGGGCCGATCGACGCACGGGACATGCCATCGAGGTGCGTCTCTACGCGGAGGACGCCGAGGACGGCTTCCTCCCGGCGACCGGGCGGATCGAGGTGCTGCGCTGGCCGGAAGGCGAGGGCATCCGCGTCGATGCCGGAGTCGAGGCCGGAGACGTCGTCGGGGGCCGCTTCGACCCGATGCTGGCCAAGATCATCGCCTGGGCCCCCGATCGACCGAGCGCCCTGGACCGCCTTGCCACTGCGCTGGACGAGACGCTCGTCCTCGGTCTCGTGACCAACCTCCGGTTCCTGCGCTGGCTCGTGCGCCAGCCGATCGTGCGAGCGGGCCAGGCGCGGACCGATGCGCTCGACCGGATCTGGCCGCCCGACGACTGGGCCGAGCGCGCCGCCGTCCCGGACGTGGCGTGGCGGACCGCCGCCCGGGTGCTGGTCGACGCCGGCGACCCAGCCGATCCGTGGTCCGGCGGCTGGCGGCTGAACGCCGCGCCGTCGATCGCGCTGGAGGTCGAGGGAACCCGGCGGACGGTCGGGCTGGCCGGTATCGACGATGGCACCACGGACGCCGATCGGTCCTTCGAGGCCGTCCTTGCCGACGACGTCGCGTATCTCGATCTCGGCGGTCGGAGCGTGGCCTTCCGGGTCGCGAGGCCGCCCGATGTCGACGCCTCGGCACGCTCGGCCTCCGCGCACCTTGCGGTCGGCGCCGGACCTGCCGAGCTGGTGGCACCGATGCCCGGCTCGGTCCTGCGGGTGCACGCCGCAGTCGATGCGATGGTCGCCGCGGGAGACCCCGTCGTCACGCTCGAGGCGATGAAGATGGAGCACGTCGTCGAGCGCCCCGTTCGCCGGCCGGCTTGCCGAGGTTCTCGTCCGTCCTGCCGATCAGGTGGCACGCGGGCAGCTTCTCGCCGTCGTCGAACCCTGAGGCGCACGCTTCGGGTACGCTCAGCGGCGTCCCCAACGGAGGATCCGATGGCCAAACCCCAGCCGGCGGCTCGTGCGACGGCTAAGGCGATCAGCACGACGACCGAGGCGCTCCCGCAGACCCGCGACGAGCTGCTGGCGCTCCACCGCGAGACCCGCCGACGCCGCAATGCCGCGGCGCATGGCAGCCCGGAGCACGTGGCTGCCATCGACCTCCTCGGCCGGATCGAGGTCGAGGTCGCCCGGATCGAGCGGGCGATGGACCCGCCGCTCGTCTAGCTCGATGGCGGAGCGCGTCCGGGTCTACGAGGTCGGCCCACGCGACGGCCTGCAGAACGAGGCGACCGCCGTCCCGACGGCCGTCAAGGCGCGCTTCATCGAGCTCCTCGCCGCCGCCGGGGTCCGCGAGATCGAGGCCACGAGCTTCGTCGCTCCCCGGGCCATCCCGCAGCTGGCCGACGCCGACGAGCTGATGGCCGGCCTGCCGCGATCGCCCGGCGTCCGCTACCCGGTCCTCGTCCCGAACGAGCGCGGGCTGGCGCGCGCCGAGGCAGCCGGTGTCGACGCCGTCGCGGTGTTCACGGCCACGACCGATGCGTTCACGCGCGCCAACATCGGGATGACCGTCGACGAGTCGCTGGCCGCCTTCGAGCCCGTGCTCGTGCGCGCCCGCGACCTTGGCTGGTGGCGGCGAGGCTACGTCTCGACCGCGTTCGGCTGCCCCTATACCGGCCGGGTCGATCCGGCCCGGGCCGTCGAGGTCGCCGGACGACTCGTCGAGCTCGGCGTCGACGAGGTCTGCTTCGGCGACACGATCGGCGTCGGCGTGCCGGCCCAGGTCGCGACCCTGACCGGGCTGGCCGTCGACGGCCGGGATCCCGCTCGAGCGGATCGCGTTCCACTTCCACGACACCCGCGGTACAGCGCTCGCCAACGTGACGGCCGGGCTCGACGCCGGGGTCCGCTGCTTCGATTCCGCGGCCGGCGGGACCGGTGGCTGTCCGTATGCGCCGGGCGCTGCCGGCAACCTCGCCACGGAGGACCTCGTCTACCTGCTCGACGCCTCCGGGTGGGACTCGGGCGTCTCGCTGGAGGGCGTCCTGGTCGCCGCGCGGTTCATCGCGGACGCGCTCGGCCGGCCGCTCGCGACCAAGGTCGGTCAGGCCGGCGGCTGGGACCCGGCGACGGGCGCGGCGATCGCCCGGACCTAGGATCGCCACGAGGGGCGGCACGTTCCGGACAACCTGCTATCGTCCCGCCAGATGGACGGTGTCGTGCTCGTTCTGAACCAGAACTACGAACCGCTCAACGTCTGCAACCTGCCGCGGGCGTTCCGCCTCGTGTTCGGCGAGAAGGCCGAAGTGATCGAATACGACCACCAGGTGATCCGGACGCCGCGGACGGAATACCGCGCGCCGTCCGTCATCCGCCTGCAGCACCTGATCCGCCGTCCGCGGCCGCGGGTCAAGCTGTCGCGACGCGAGGTGTTCGCGCGCGACCGCCATACCTGTCAGTACTGCGGCCGGCAGGCCCACGACATGACCCTCGACCACGTCGTGCCGCGCCATCGCGGTGGCGGCCACACCTGGGAGAACCTGGTCACGGCGTGCAAGTCGTGCAACCACCGCAAGGGTGGCAAGACGCTCGAGGAGGCCCGCCTGCGCCTGCTGCGGCCACCGTTCGAGCCGCGCAGTGACATCTACTCGCTGTTCACGCCGTACCTCGCCGACGAGAACAACGAGGCGTGGCGCACGTACCTGTTCCTGGGTCGCAACTGACGGGCCAGCCCCCCGAGATCGAGTCCGCGATCCCGGCCGCCGTCCGCGACCTGCTCGAGACGCTGTGGTCCGGCGGTGCACGCCGCCTACGTCGTCGGCGGGTCGCTCCGCGACGTGCTCCTCGGCCGCGTCACCGGCTGACTGGGACCTCGCCTCGAACGCCCTGCCGGAGCGGCTCGTCGACACCTTCCCCGGCGCGGTCTACGAGAACCGGTTCGGGACGGTCGCCGTCCGTCGCGACGGTCGAGACGTTCGAGATCACGACGTTCCGCACCGACCACGACTACGCCGACTTCCGCCGGCCGCATCGCGTCGAGTTCGGCGACACGATCGAGCTCGACCTGGCGCGCCGCGACTTCACGGTCAACGCGATGGCCTGGGGCGCCCGGCCGGGCGAGCCGCCGGCGCTCGTCGACCCGTACGACGGCACGGACGACGTCGCGAGCCGGCTCCTGCGGGCCGTCGGCGAACCCGTGGCCCGCTTCGAGGAGGACGCCCTGCGGATGGTCCGCGCGGTCCGACTCGCCGCGACGCTCGACTTCGCGATCGAACCGTCGGACGCTGGCCGCGATCGAGGCGCGGGCCGACCTGGTCGCGCCACCTGTCGGGCGAGCGGATCGCGGCCGAGCTCGACAAGCTGCTGGGCATCGCGCGGCCGTCGATCGGGCTCCGCCTGCTGAGCGACACGGGCCTCCTCGCCGGCATCTCACCGGAGCTGGCAGCCCAGCGCGGCATCGCGCAGAACAAGGTCGCAGGACGAGGACCTGTGGGACCACACGCTGCGCTCGGTCGACGCTGCCTCCGCCGCCCGGCCGATCGTCCGGCTGGCGGCCCTGCTCCACGACATCGGCAAGCCCGCGACGTTCGCCGATGGACGGTTCGTCGGCCACGACGTCGTCGGCGCCGACCTGGCCGACGGGTTGCTCGAGCGTCTGCGCTACCCGCGAGCGGTCCGCGACCGGGTCGTCGCGCTCGTCCGCCAGCACATGTTCGGCTACGAGCCGACGTGGTCGGACGCGGCCGTCCGCCGGTTCATCGGCAAGATGGGATCGATCGGCGACGGGGCGCTCGACGAGCTCCTCGCGCTGCGGGCAGCGGACAACGTCGGGTCCGGGCTGCCGGCCGACGCCGGGCGGCTCGACGAGCTCCGCGCATCGGGTCGCCGCCCAGCAGGCCGCCGAGCTGGTGCTCGATCGGGCGGGCCTGGCCGTCGACGGGGACGATCTGAAGGCCGAGCTCGGGCTGGCAGAGGGGCCGCGGCTCGGGCGGATCCTCGACGACCTCGTCGAGCAGGTCATCGCCGACCCGGCCCTCAACGACCGCCCGACCCTGCTGCTGCTGGCCCAGGCAGCATTGGCCGACGATGGCTGAGCGACGAAACGTCGCGTCCGGGTCACGCTCGCCGGGTACCGTAGGCGCATGACAGCAGGACGCGCCCGGCCGTGATCGAACCGCTGCTCGCCGCGGAGCGTGCCCTGTCGGTCGGGCTGCTGGACCGAGCCGAGTCCCTGTATCGGCAGGTCGCGACGGCCGACCCGCGCAACTCGATCGCCGTCGTCGGGCTCGCCCGCGTCGCCCTCGACCGGGGCGACGAGGAGGCCGCGCTCGAGCTCTCTCGCCGGGCGCTCGCCATCGACCCGGAGAACGCCGCGGCGGTCCGCATGGTCGCCCGCCTCGAGGAGGTCATGGTCTTCCGCGGCGACGAGGTCCCGTTGCCCCGCGACGGTGTGCTGGGCCGAGGAGCCCGGACCCGGCGAGGAGGCCGATGAGCTCGCGGCCGCGGACGACGACCGAGCCCGCGGCGACCATGCCGGACCAGACCGAGACCTCGGGCGAGGCCGTCGACACGATCCTGCCCTCGGGTGCGGGGCAGCCGGCCCAGCCTGGATCTGAGGGCGGCGCGTCCGTATCGCCGCAGCCGGAAACGGTACCGCTCGCGCCGATGACGCCCGAGGCAGAGCCCGCCGAGCCCGCGGCGGCTGGCGCGTCGGCCGGTGCTCCGGCCGAACGCTCCTGGGTCGACCGGTTGTTCCGCCGCATCGGCTGGTGACGAGCCCAAACCGTATCGTTCGGCCATGACGACGATCCTGGTCACCGGCGGGGCCGGCTACATCGGCTCGGTGTCCGCCGCGGCGCTGCTCGACGCCGGGCATGACGTCGTCGTCCTCGACGACCTGACCACCGGTCATCGTGGCGCCGTTCCGCCGGGTAGCCAGGCTCGTCGTCGGGAGCTACGGGGAAGGCGATGCCGTCAGGCGCCTGCTGGAGGGCCAACGCGTCGAGGCGATCCTCCACTGCGCCGCGCGGTCGCTGGTCGGCGAATCGATCCGCGACCCAGGACGCTATTACCGCGACAACGTGGCCGGCGGGATCGCCCTGCTCGATGCGGCCCGCGACGTCGGTGTCGAGCGGTTCGTGTTCTCGTCGACGGCCGCGGTCTACGGCATCCCGGCGACGACGCCGATCCCCGAGGAAGCACCGCTCGCGCCGATCAACCCGTACGGCGAGTCCAAGCGAACGTTCGAGAGTGCCCTCGCGTGGTACGGGCGGGCGTACGGCCTTCGCAGCGTCAGCCTGCGCTACTTCAACGTGGCCGGGGCGACGGATGAGCTGGGCGAGGACCACGAGCCGGAGACCCACCTGGTCCCGACCGTGCTCCGGGCGGCCGAGGGCCGAGGCGAGCTGACGATCTTCGGCGACGACTACCCGACGCCCGACGGGACGGGCATCCGCGACTACATCCATGTCTCGGACCTCGCCGAGGCGCACCTCCGGGCGATCGAGGCGACGGCGCCGGGCGACGTCCGCACGGATGAACCCCTTGCCTGCAACCTCGGCAACGCCGATGGCTTCTCCGTTCGCGAGGTGATCGCCGCCGCCGAGGCGATCGTCGGGGCCCCGATCCCGGCCGCGATCGGCCCGCGACGGGACGGCGACCCACCCGTCCTGGTCGCCCGGTCGACCCGCGCGGCGGAGGTCCTCGGCTGGCGTCCGGCGCGGCCGTCGCTCGAGGCGATGGTCGGCTCGGCCTGGGCCTGGCGCCGGGCACACCCGGACGGCTATCCCGACTGAGTCCGCCGGGCCGTCGTGGCCGACACCAACCTCAGGCTCGATGCCGCTCGGTGCGGCTCAGCGCGGCTCGACCGGACCTCCGGCCGGAGCCAGGCGCTCGGGCGGTGCGACCGGACCCATCCCCGGCGGCAGGACCGTCTCGCCGGACCCAGCCCAATCGTCGCGGACCGGCCAGATCAGCCACAGCCCGATGAACATCGTCACGAGCAGGCTCAGCACCGCGACCTGGTACGCGCCGTTGCCGATGGTGTCGACCAGCAGGAAGATCGTCGCGCCGTAGAGCAGCTGGCCGATGACCTGCGAGCCCTTGCCGACCAGCCCGTAGATCCCGAAGAACTCACCGATCTTGTCGGGTGGGGAGAGACGGACCATCAGCACGCGATCCGCGACCTGGACCCCACCGAGGCCGCTGCCGAGGATCGCGCCGGCGACGAGGAACGGCACGATCCCGGCCGATCCGAACCCGACCGCGACGCCGCCGACAACGAGGCCGACCGCCCACGACGCGAGGACCGTGACGAGCGTCCGCTTCGGCCCGATGCGGTCGCACAGCCAGCCCCAGACGAAGCTCATCCCGATCGCGACCACGGTCAGCAGCAGGAGGACCAGGTTGGCGTTGGCCTCGGACAGCCCCATGGTCTTCACCACCACCACGCTCATCACGACGATCACCGTGTTGACCGCGTCCGAATAGAAGAACCGGCCCGCCAGGAAGCGGGTCAGCCCGGGTACCTGGCGGGCATGGGCGATCGAGCGGCGGAGCTGGCCGAACGCGCCACGGATGTCGGCCCCAGTGACCGGGCGCCGGTCGTCGATCCGGGGCTCGCGGACGAAGATGAAGATCGGGATGGCGAACACGAGGAACAGCAAGGCGGTGAGACGGAAGCGGTCGGCAACCGGGATCTCGAGCAGGAAGATGAGAAGCCCGACGACGATCGTGCCGCAGTAGCCGATGCCCGTCCCGAGACCGGACAGCTTGCCGCGCGTCGCCGGGTAGCTGACCGACTTGAGCGTGGCGTCGTAGTAGATGAGCGCCGCCTGGTAGGCGAAGTTCGCGACCACGAACAGGGCTAGGCCGATCAGCGGAGGCACATTCGCGATGAAGAACGTCGCCCCGATGCACAGCGCCGTGAAGAACAGCAGGAAGGGCATCCGCCCCGGGCCGCGGTCCGAGAACGCGCCGAGGATCGGCGATACCAGCGCGTTGATCCCGACGCTGATGACGACCGCGATCGACAGCAGGGCGTTGCCGTCCCGCTCACCGAACTGGTTGTCGTTGACGAGATAGAGACCGATCGCCCCGGACACGACCGCGAACGAGAAGATCGTGTTGGCGAAGTCGTACAGGGCCCACGATGCGGGCACGATCGCCCGGCCGCTCGGGGTCAGCCCCGCCAGGCCACGGCGGGCGGGCGCCGGGGACGCGGGACCGCTGGACGGCGCGGCGCTCGTCACGGCGCCGATGATAGCCGCGGCAGGCGCACCCACGGCGGGTAGGATGTCGTCATGACGGACGAGGTCGCGCCGCCACGGACCGGGCTTGCGCAGCAGGCGCTCGGCGAGGTGCGCCTCCAGGAATTCGGTCACACCTCGCCGGTCAGGGTCCTCGACCCCATCGTCGAGCCGCTGTGGACTGGCATCCGGCTCCTGGCGGCCGTGAGCGACGGCGACGTCGCGCTGGTCGACATCGATGGCGATGCGGTCGGTGGCTTCGACGAGATCACCAAGGCTCTCGGGATCGCCGTCGCGTCGGCCGAGGTCGTCGTCGAGGGCTACATCACCAAGCAGGCATCGCACCAGGCCCGCGCGGTCGCAGCCTGGTCCGACGAGATGCCGACGATGAGCAGCTTCATCGGCCTCCGGCGCAACCGGGCGCTCGACGCCACGAAGTTCAAGGAGCAGGCACTGGCGGAGACGACGTTCGAGCCCGACGACCTGCTCTCCTTCGTCGCCACCGACCTGTTGTGGCTCGACGACACCTGGTTGCTCGACGTGCCGCTGCTCGAACGGCGGCGGCAGCTCGAGGCCGTCGTCGGCGAGTCGGACGGCGTCCGGATCGGGGCGTTCGTCCGGCCGCCGATCGAACGCTGGGTCGCGTCGTGGCGCGCCCAGGGCTTCGGTGGACTGACATACAAGGCCGCCAACAGCCGGTATCTGCCCGGTCGGCAGAACGACGACTGGGTCGTCGCGGGGATGCCGCGTCGCTGAATCGTCCGTGCTCGAACGGGGGCGCGGGACACCGGCGAGATGACGGTGGTACGGTGGAGCCGTGCCCCAAACCGCGCTCACGCCGGCCATCCGCGATGAGATCGAGCGGCTCGGCCGGGCCGACATCATGGTCGGGATCCCGAGCTTCAAGAACGCCCTGACGATCGGCTACGTCGTGCGCGCGGCGCAGGCGGGCCTCGTCCAGTACTTCCCCGATCTCAACCCGGTCGTGGTCAATTCGGACGCCGGCTCGCCCGGACGGGACCGGTCGTGTCGTGGTCGAGACCGAGCCGCCCGAGTACATCGAGCAGATCCTCCTGGTCCGCCCGACCAGCCGGCTCAAGCGGGTCAGCCTGACCTACCCCGAGATCGACGGCGTCGGCGGCAAGGGAGCGGCCTTGCGGACGATCTTCGAGATCGCCGACGCGCTCCACGTCCAGGCCCTCGTGGTCGTCGACTCGGACCTGCGCTCGATCGTGCCGGAATGGATCGAGCTGCTGGCCGGCCCGATCCTCAAGGGCGGCTACGACTTCGTGGCACCGCTGTACGCCCGGTACAAGTACGACGGCACGATCACCAACACCGTCACCTATCCGCTCACCCGGGCGCTGTACGGCCACCGCATCCGGCAGCCGATCGGCGGCGACTTTGGGGTGTCGGGCGACCTCGTCAAGCACTACCTGTCGCTCGACGACTGGACCCCTGAGATCAGCCGCTTCGGCATCGACATCTGGATGACGACGTCCGCCCTGACCGCCGGCTTCGCCGTCTGCCAGACGCGCCTCGGCGCCAAGATTCACGACCCCAAGGACCCGGGATCCGATCTCGGACCGATGTTCCGCCAGGTCGTCGGGACGATCCTGCGGCTGGCCAATCGCTATCCCGACCGCTGGATCGCGATCAAGGGCAGCCACGACGTGCCGGCCTATGGCTTCGAGCGGATCATCGAGCCGCCGCCGCTCGATGTGAACACGCTCCGCCTATTGTCTGAGTTCCAGGCCGGGTCGCTGACGCTGGCGGACACGTGGGCACGGATGCTGGCCCCCGCGACGTACGAGACGGTGATGGAATTGGCGGGCGAGGCGGGCCGGCTGGAGGACGCGGCCAGGAGTCGGTTGGGCATCGGGGGCGACGTCGCATCGACCAAGGCGACCACCCTCGAGATGGCCGACGCGGTCGCGGCGTTCCACTTCCCCGACGACGTCTGGGCGCGGGTCATCTATGACATGATCATCGCGGCTCGGGATCCGCAGCCGTCGCTCGAGGCACTCGTCGCATCGCTCGTGCCGATTTATTTCGGGCGGGTCGCGAGCTTCGTCATCGAAAACCGGAACGTCACGACCGAACAGGCCGAGGAGCGCGTCGAGCGCCAGGCGCGCGAGTTCGAGCTGCTGAAGCCCTACCTCGTCACGCGCTGGAATGAGGCTGGTGCTCCCACCCGGTCGGCCGAGCCGACGGCGGCCTCATGAGTCCCCGGCCGCCCTTGCCCGCCCGGATCCTCATCCCGGTCGCCAACCCGGTGACCGCCGAGGAGCTGATCCGGCTCGGGGCCGCGATGCTCGACCGCCGATCGGGCGAGCTGTCGGCGCTCGGCATCGTCGAGGTGCCCGAGGGGATGCCGCTGTCCGAGGGTGCCACCCGGGCGCGCCACGCCCGCCGGCTCCTGCAGAAGGTCCTCGATTACGCCCCGGACGGGACGACGATCCATCCCCTCGTCCGCATCGGCCGTCATGCCGCAGAGGGCATCATCGAGGCGGCGGCCGAGCAGGAGGCCGACCTCATCATCTTCGGCTGGGGCGGGCGGGCCGCCGGCGGCCGAAACGGCAGCGGGCCGATGGTCTTCTCGCCG
This sequence comes from uncultured Chloroflexia bacterium, assembly GCA_963842695.1. GTDB lineage: Bacteria > Chloroflexota > Limnocylindria > Limnocylindrales > CSP1-4 > SPCO01. Next base: position 38,146 of record CAWJHK010000007.1, on the reverse strand, counting down.
ACGATCGACGAGGTCGTGCGCGAATCGCCGGCGGATATCGCGGTCGTCAAGCAGCGCGGCACGAAGGAGATCCGCCGGGTCCTGGTGCCGGTCCGCGGCGGTCCGCACGCCGAGCTGGCCCTGCAGTACGCCGACGCGATCGCCCGGCATCACGACGCCACGGTCGCCGTCCTTCACCTCGTCCCGCCAGGCATCACCCTGGCCGTGCGCGCCCAGGCAGAACGGGCGCTCGCCGCGTTCGTCCGGCAGCACCTTGCCGGTCGCAGCGAAGCCGTGCTGCGCGAGGCTCCCAACGTCCGCAACGCGATCCTGCGCGAGGCAGAGAAGGCCGATCTGGTCGTCATGGGCGCGTCCGCCCAGCCCGGTGGAGCCGATGGGGAGACGTACCTGTTCGGGGCCTTGCCGGAGTCGATCGCGGCGCGCGCGCGTACGACCGTGATGGTCGTCAAGACCCGGGAATCGATCGAGCGGACGACCTTCGACCAGCTGGCCGCCAGGGCCGAGACGCTGGCCGCCGCCGACCGCGCTGCGGAGGAGGCTCGTGCCGTCCCGGCGCGGGTCGAGCGCTGGTTCGGCGAGTCGAACTTCCATCACGCCGAGTTCGCCGACCTGCGGCGGCTGGTGACGCTCAAGGACAAGCAGCACCTGACGATCAGCCTCGTCCTGCCGACCCTCAACGAGGAGGAGACGATCGGGCCGATCGTCCGCCGGGCGATGCGCGAGATGGTCGGCCGCGTGCCGCTCCTCGATGAGGTCCTCGTCATCGATTCCTCGTCGACCGATCGGACGCGCGAGATCGCCGAGGCCGAGGGCGCCCGGGTCGTTGCCCATCCGGACATCCTGCCGCGCTACGGGTCGTTCATCGGCAAGGGCGAGGCGCTCTGGAAGTCGCTGTACGAGGCGACCGGCGACCTCATCGTGTGGGCCGACACCGACGTCCGGAACTGGCATCACCGGATGGTCTACGGCACGCTCGGGCCGCTCCTCCACGAGCCGCGCCTCCAGTACGTCAAGGGCTACTACCAGCGGCCCATCGTCCAGGGCGGCGTGCTCACCGAGGGTGGCGGCGGGCGGGTCACCGAGCTCGTCGCCCGGCCGCTCGTCAACCTCTTCTACCCCGAGCTGTCGGGGATGATCCAGCCGCTTGCGGGCGAATATGCGGGCCGTCGGTCGCTGCTCGAGCAGATCCCGTTCTTCACCGGGTACGCGGTCGAGATCGGCCACCTGATCGATGCCGCCGAGCGGGTCGGCATCGAGGGCCTCGGCCAGGTCGACCTCGAGCGCCGGATCCACCGCAACCAGGAGCTCGAGGGGCTGTCTCGGATGTCGTTCGTCATCCTCCAGGCCGTCATGAAGCGGCTCGAGGAGCGGCGCAAGACGCGGCTGTTCGCCGAGATGGGGTCGACCATGAAGCTGCCCCGTTCGGGTCGCGGCCGACTCGGGCTGGAGGTCATCGAGCTCGCCGATCAGGAGCGCCCGCCGATGATCCGCATCCCCGAGTACGCCGAGCGTCATCACCCGGCGGACATCGCCCAGGAGGCCGCCGTGGTGGCCCCGGTCAGGCGGCGACGGGCGCGTGTCCTCGAGCCATAGCCCGATCGCGACAGGCGCAAACCCGTCGGCGGTTCCGCTGACGGTCCTGATCGCCCCGGACTCGTTCAAGGGCTCGCTGACCTCGGTCCAGGTCGCCCGCGCGCTGGCCACCGGCTGGGCCCGGGCACGACCGGGCGACAGCATCGTCCTGTGCCCGCTGGCCGACGGCGGCGAGGGAACGCTCGAGGCCATCGCCGCGGCGGGCGGCTGGTCGTGGCGCGAGGCGGCCGTCACCGACCCACTCGGCCGGTCGATCCCGGCCCGTTGGCTCGCCGCCGACGATGGCCGCGCCGCGATCGAGATGGCCGAGGCGTCCGGGCTCTCGCGGGTCGCGGCCGTCGAGCGCAATGCGGTGGCGGCCACGTCGCTCGGGACCGGCGAGCTGATCCGGGTCGCCCTGGATGCCGGGGTGACGTCGATCGTTCTCGGGATCGGGGGGAGTGCCACGACCGACGGCGGTGCCGGGCTCCTGTGCGGGCTGGGCGCCGTGGCGGATCGCGACGGCGCGGCGGCCGATCTTGCCGGTCTCGATGAACGGCTCGCCGGGATCGAGCTCTCGGTCGCCTGCGACGTGTCGAACCCGCTCCTCGGTCCGTCCGGGGCGGCCGCGATCTACGGTCCGCAGAAGGGGGCCTCGCCGGTGGATGTGGCCGACCTCGACCGCCGGCTGGCCGGGTTCGCCGATGCGCTCGAGGCTGCGGCCGGGCGGCGTGTCCGCGATGCTCCGGGCGCGGGGGCAGCTGGTGGCGTCGGCTTCGCCCTCCTGGCCATCGCCGACCGGTTCCGGTCGTTCGCGCTGCGGCCCGGCATCGACCTCATGTTCGAGGCGACGGACTTCGCCGGCAGGCTGGCGCACGCCGACCTGGTGATCACCGGCGAGGGCCGGATCGACGCGCAGACCGGCTTCGGCAAAACCGCTCTCGGTGTGGCCCGGAGGGCGGCCGAGGCGGGTGTTCCCTGCGTGGCCGTCGGCGGCGGCGTCGAGGTCGACGGCATCGAGGCGCTCGCGGCGAGCGGCGCGATCGCGGTGCCCGTCGTCGAACGGCCGCAGTCGATCGAGGCGGCGATGGCTGCCGGGGTCGATCCCGTCGCCCGTTGCGGGGAGCGGCTGGCGCGACTCGTTGCGCTGGGGTTGCCGGTGCGCGCCGCTTCGGCCACGATCGCCTGATGGCCACCACGCCGACCCGTCGCCGACCGCGGAAGCGGCACTTCTCGAACCCCGGCCGGACCTGGGCCAAGACGCTCGAGCGGTACCGGCCCGGGCTGGTGACGTACGTGCTGTCCCAGCTGGAGGCGACCTACGGCCGGCCCGAGTGGCAGCGGCGGCTCGACCCGACCAGCGAGCTGATCCTGACGATCCTGACCCAGAACAGCGCCGACACCAATGCCGAAGTCGCCTTCGAGGCCCTGCGGGCGAAGTACCCGGGCGGCGGCGAGATCCAGGCCCATCACCCCGGCGCGGGCTGGGGCGGCGTTCGGGTTGCCGGACGGGGCGGCGCCCGACTGGGCCGCGATCGAGTTCGCGCCACTCCCCGAGCTGGTCGACACGATCCGTCCGGGCGGCCTCGCCAACCAGAAGGCGCCACGGCTCCAGGCGACCCTGCGCAAGGTCCGCGAGGAGCGCGGCGACTACTCGCTCGAGTTCCTCGGCGACATGACCGCCATCGAGGCGCGCGACTGGCTCACCCGGATCGACGGCATCGGCAAGAAGACCGCCTCCGTGCTCTTGCTGTTCTCGTTCGGGCTGCCGCTCATGCCGGTCGACCGGCACGTGGAGCGGGTCGCCCAGCGCGTCGGGCTGATCGGCAAGAAGACGAGCGCCGACGACGCCCACGACCTGTTCCTCGGCATGCTCCAGCCCGACCAGATGTACGAGGCTCACGTCAACCTCATCCACCACGGCCGCGCCGTATGCCACGCCCAGCGCCCCGACCACGCCGCCTGCCCGCTGCGCGAGCGCTGCCGCTTCGTCGACCCCAAGGCGCCCTGACCGAGAAACGAGAAGGCCGGCCCCCACAGCCGGCCTTCTCGCGCGCGCTCGGAGTGTCCCGAGCTGGATTGGCTTACTTGATCGGCTTGAATACTGCGAACTGCTGTGTCGAGATGCGCACCGCCGTTGCTGACGGGCTGCTCTTGAGGTAGACGTCGAGGCGATAGCACTGGTTCGTCGTAAGCCCGAGGGCCTTCGTATCGAGGTTGTAGATCCAGCTATCCCCGTTTGCCCGGAACATGCTGGTGTTGCCGTTGGACTGGCCGGCATCCGCGTAGAGCTCGACGTCGTCGACCACCACCGAACTGCCGCATGTGATCGGATTGACGTTGATCGTCAGCAGACCCTCGGCCACCTGCGCGCTGGACTGATTTACGCCCTCGAGGTAGACGTTGACCTTGACGGGGATGACCCGCCCGTTCTTGCCGTTGTTGATGACGATGCTGGTCGGCGTGGATCCATCGATCGGGTTGTTGTAGTACAGCGTGTACCGGTTGATCGTGAATACGGAATAGGCATCAGTGAGGTTCGATGCGAGATCCGTCGCCCGAGCATGGATCGTGTACGAGCCGGTAGTCGGGAAATTCGCAAACGAGAAGGCTTTCTTCCACAACCCGGCGGTCACGGTCACCGTGCTCATCTGCTCGGTCGTCGCGGTAAATGACAAGGTGGTCCAATCCCACCACCGATTTGTCGAGTCTCGGTAGACACTGACCTGGACCAGGCCCAGGCCTGAGCCGCCATCACCGGCGGTTCCGCAGAAGTCCCCCGCGATTGTGGAGCAGCCCGCATCCCAACTGGCCTCGCTGTAGGCACCGCCGTTGGCCGGATGGGTGATCGCAACGTTTGGACCCGTCGTGTCGATCACCCAGGTATACGAGGCCGGAGTCGATTCGACGTTGGCGGCGTTGTCGACGGCGCGGACCTTGAACGTATGGCTGCCCTCGGCCAGGCCGGTGTAGTTCTGTGGGCTGGTGCACGTAACCCAGAGCCCGCCGTCAAGCTGGCACTCGGTGTGGTTAACGCCCGAGGCGACGCCACCCGAGGGCGGGTCGGTGGCATTGAACGTGAACGTCGCCGAGGTCGAGTTGGTCGGATTGGCCGGTGTGGTCAGGATCGTCGAGTCGGGCGCGGTGGTGTCGACGACGAACGTGTTGGCCGAGCTGGAGCCGGTGTTGCCGGCTGTGTCGGACTGGCTGGCCTGGGCGGTGTACGTGCCCTCGGCCAGGGCGGCCGAGTCGACGCTGTACGCGCCGGTGATGCCGTTGCGCGTCGCGGTCAACGTCTGGACGAGGTTCAGCGGGTTGACGCTGGCGCCGGTGTAGATCTTGACCGTGACCGTGGCCGAGTCGCCGGTGAGGGTGCCGGCGGTGCCGCTGAAGGCCGGCGTCGTGTCGTTGGTCGAGCTGCCGTCAGCCGGGGTGACCAGGCTGATGATCGGCGCGGTGGTGTCGACGACGAACGTGTTGGCCGAGCTGGAGCCGGTGTTGCCGGCTGTGTCGGACTGGCTGGGCCTGGGCGGTGTACGTGCCCTCGGCCAGGGCGGCCGAGTCGACGCTGTACGCGCCGGTGATGCCGTTGCGCGTCGCGGTCAACGTCTGGACGAGGTTCAGCGGGTTGACGCTCGCGCCGGTGTAGATCTTGACCGTGACCGTGGCCGAGTCGCCGGTCAGGGTGCCGGCGGTGCCGCTGAAGGTCGGCGTCGTGTCGTTGGTCGAGCTGCCGTCAGCCGGGGTGACCAGGCTGATGATCGGCGCGGTGGTGTCGACGACGAACGTGTTGGCCGAGCTGGAGCCGGTGTTGCCGGCTGTGTCGGACTGGCTGGCCTGGGCGGTGTACGTGCCCTCGGCCAGGGCGGCCGAGTCGACGCTGTACGCGCCGGTGATGCCGTTGCGCGTCGCGGTCAACGTCTGGACGAGGTTCAGCGGGTTGACGCTGGCGCCGGTGTAGATCTTGACCGTGACCGTGGCCGAGTCGCCGGTGAGGGTGCCGGCGGTGCCGCTGAAGGCCGGCGTCGTGTCGTTGGTCGAGCTGCCGTCAGCCGGGGTGACCAGGCTGATGATCGGCGCGGTGGTGTCGACGACGAACGTGTTGGCCGAGCTGGAGCCGGTGTTGCCGGCTGTGTCGGACTGGCTGGCCTGGGCGGTGTACGTGCCCTCGGCCAGGGCGGCCGAGTCGACGCTGTACGCGCCGGTGATGCCGTTGCGCGTCGCGGTCAACGTCTGGACGAGGTTCAGCGGGTTGACGCTGGCGCCGGTGTAGATCTTGACCGTGACCGTGGCCGAGTCGCCGGTGAGGGTGCCGGCGGTGCCGCTGAAGGCCGGCGTCGTGTCGTTGGTCGAGCTGCCGTCAGCCGGGGTGACCAGGCTGATGATCGGCGCGGTGGTGTCGACGACGAACGTGTTGGCCGAGCTGGAGCCGGTGTTGCCGGCTGTGTCGGACTGGCTGGCCTGGGCGGTGTACGTGCCCTCGGCCAGGGCGGCCGAGTCGACGCTGTACGCGCCGGTGATGCCGTTGCGCGTCGCGGTCAACGTCTGGACGAGGTTCAGCGGGTTGACGCTGGCGCCGGTGTAGATCTTGACCGTGACCGTGGCCGAGTCGCCGGTGAGGGTGCCGGCGGTGCCGCTGAAGGCCGGCGTCGTGTCGTTGGTCGAGCTGCCGTCAGCCGGGGTGACCAGGCTGATGATCGGCGCGGTGGTGTCGACGACGAACGTGTTGGCCGAGCTGGAGCCGGTGTTGCCGGCTGTGTCGGACTGGCTGGCCTGGGCGGTGTACGTGCCCTCGGCCAGGGCGGCCGAGTCGACGCTGTACGCGCCGGTGATGCCGTTGCGCGTCGCGGTCAACGTCTGGACGAGGTTCAGCGGGTTGACGCTGGCGCCGGTGTAGATCTTGACCGTGACCGTGGCCGAGTCGCCGGTGAGGGTGCCGGCGGTGCCGCTGAAGGCCGGCGTCGTGTCGTTGGTCGAGCTGCCGTCAGCCGGGGTGACCAGGCTGATGATCGGCGCGGTGGTGTCGACGACGAACGTGTTGGCCGAGCTGGAGCCGGTGTTGCCGGCTGTGTCGGACTGGCTGGCCTGGGCGGTGTACGTGCCCTCGGCCAGGGCGGCCGAGTCGACGCTGTACGCGCCGGTGATGCCGTTGCGCGTCGCGGTCAACGTCTGGACGAGGTTCAGCGGGTTGACGCTGGCGCCGGTGTAGATCTTGACCGTGACCGTGGCCGAGTCGCCGGTGAGGGTGCCGGCGGTGCCGCTGAAGGCCGGCGTCGTGTCGTTGGTCGAGCTGCCGTCAGCCGGGGTGACCAGGCTGATGATCGGCGCGGTGGTGTCGACGACGAACGTGTTGGCCGAGCTGGAGCCGGTGTTGCCGGCTGTGTCGGACTGGCTGGCCTGGGCGGTGTACGTGCCCTCGGCCAGGGCGGCCGAGTCGACGCTGTACGCGCCGGTGATGCCGTTGCGCGTCGCGGTCAACGTCTGGACGAGGTTCAGCGGGTTGACGCTGGCGCCGGTGTAGATCTTGACCGTGACCGTGGCCGAGTCGCCGGTGAGGGTGCCGGCGGTGCCGCTGAAGGCCGGCGTCGTGTCGTTGGTCGAGCTGCCGTCAGCCGGGGTGACCAGGCTGATGATCGGCGCGGTGGTGTCGACGACGAACGTGTTGGCCGAGCTGGAGCCGGTGTTGCCGGCTGTGTCGGACTGGCTGGCCTGGGCGGTGTACGTGCCCTCGGCCAGGGCGGCCGAGTCGACGCTGTACGCGCCGGTGATGCCGTTGCGCGTCGCGGTCAACGTCTGGACGAGGTTCAGCGGGTTGACGCTGGCGCCGGTGTAGATCTTGACCGTGACCGTGGCCGAGTCGCCGGTGAGGGTGCCGGCGGTGCCGCTGAAGGCCGGCGTCGTGTCGTTGGTCGAGCTGCCGTCAGCCGGGGTGACCAGGCTGATGATCGGCGCGGTGGTGTCGATCGTCCACGACAGGACGGCCGAGGCGCTGCTCGCGTTGGTGGCCGCGTCGTTGATCGCGCCGGCGGCGATCTGGATCGTGAGCGTGCCGTCGGTATTCGGCGCCCCGCGACTGACGGTGAAGGTGTAGGGCCCGACGCCCGAGCCGGATGAGGCGCCCTTGGTCCAGGCCGACGAGGTCCCGCCGACCGTAACGTCGGAGGTCGTCGAGTCGAAGCCGTTGGTGCCGGGCGTCTCGCTGAAGGTGACCGAGCAGTTGAAGCTCGTGCTGTTGGACGGCGTCGCCGCCGGGACGCAGCTGAACGCGGTGACCGACGGCGCGGTGGTGTCGATCGTCCACGACAGGACGGCCGAGGCGCTGCTCGCGTTGGTGGCCGCGTCGTTGATCGCGCCGGCGGCGATCTGGATCGTGAGCGTGCCGTCGGTATTCGGCGCCCCGCGACTGACGGTGAAGGTGTAGGGCCCGACGCCCGAGCCGGATGAGGCGCCCTTGGTCCAGGCCGACGAGGTCCCGCCGACCGTAACGTCGGAGGTCGTCGAGTCGAAGCCGTTGGTGCCGGGCGTCTCGCTGAAGGTGACCGAGCAGTTGAAGCTCGTGCTGTTGGACGGCGTCGCCGCCGGGACGCAGCTGAACGCGGTGACCGACGGCGCGGTGGTGTCGATCGTCCACGACAGGACGGCCGAGGCGCTGCTCGCGTTGGTGGCCGCGTCGTTGATCGCGCCGGCGGCGATCTGGATCGTGAGCGTGCCGTCGGTATTCGGCGCCCCGCGACTGACGGTGAAGGTGTAGGGCCCGACGCCCGAGCCGGATGAGGCGCCCTTGGTCCAGGCCGACGAGGTCCCGCCGACCGTAACGTCGGAGGTCGTCGAGTCGAAGCCGTTGGTGCCGGGCGTCTCGCTGAAGGTGACCGAGCAGTTGAAGCTCGTGCTGTTGGACGGCGTCGCCGCCGGGACGCAGCTGAACGCGGTGACCGACGGCGCGGTGGTGTCGATCGTCCACGACAGGACGGCCGAGGCGCTGCTCGCGTTGGTGGCCGCGTCGTTGATCGCGCCGGCGGCGATCTGGATCGTGAGCGTGCCGTCGGTATTCGGCGCCCCGCGACTGACGGTGAAGGTGTAGGGCCCGACGCCCGAGCCGGATGAGCGCGCCCTTGGTCCAGGCCGACGAGGTCCCGCCGACCGTAACGTCGGAGGTCGTCGAGTCGAAGCCGTTGGTGCCGGGCGTCTCGCTGAAGGTGACCGAGCAGTTGAAGCTCGTGCTGTTGGACGGCGTCGCCGCCGGGACGCAGCTGAACGCGGTGACCGACGGCGCGGTGGTGTCGACGACGACTGCAAGCGCCAACACGATGTTGAAGCTGTTGCCATCGCCGCAGGCGTTCGCCCCCGTACCGTCCGTCCCGTCGAGCTCGAAGTACACGTTGTACGTTCCGGCTACTGCCGGAGCCGTTATCGAAAAGCTTGCAGTCCCGGTCGTGTTGTTCACGTCAGCGGTATCGACACAGCCACTCGGAGCCGGCGTCGTTGCCAGATTCACACCGTTAGGCGGCGCGACGGTCTTGATCGTCCACCCTGTTGATTGCCACTGAGCCGGGTTGTCGCCGTCGTTGCCGCCACTCTCGGTCGCCGTTATTGCGGCCGTGATCGAAGCGCCAGGGAGGACGGTGACGGCGCTGCCCGTGGCGGGTGCGCTCGTCCAAGCGGATCCGCCGTTCAGAGTGATTGACCATGCTGTGATCGAGGCCGCGACATACGGGCCCACAAGCGGGCCACCGGGCCCCACCGGCGCCGCACCGGCCGGCTCGACCCCGCCTGTCGAGGTGTCGGCGATCGCCCGCGCCAGGTTCAGCCGTCCATTCCCCGTCTGGGCCACCGTCCCAGCGGCATCGGCATTCCGCGCGAGCCGTCCGACAATGACCCCGTTCGAGGCGCCCGGATCGACCGCCCGCAACAGCGCAGCGGCCGCGGCCACCTCGGCAGACGACGCCGACGTGCCCGTCACGGACGTCGTCGCGCCACCGGCCGCGAGCGTCACGATGTCCGTGCCTGGGGCGCCGAGGAACGTGTCCTCGCCGTAGTTGGACGACGGGTTCAGAACGTCCGCTTGATCCGTGTTGGAGACGCCGATGACGCCGCGATCGCCGGCCGGGAACGTGGCGGTGGAGGCCCCCTCGTTCCCGGTGGCGGCGACCACGACGACGTTGTTGGCCCACGCGTAGTCGATGGCAGCCTGGAGTGAGGGCGAGTAGCCGGGGTTGCTGAACGACATGTTGATGACGTCCGCCCCATGGGCCACCGCGTAGACGACGCCCGCGATGATGTCGCTGTCCTGGCCGAGGCCGTCGGCGGCGAGGACGGTCACGGGCATGACCTTGACACCCGCGTACGCGATCCCGGCGATGCCGCTGCCGTTGTCGGTGCGCGCGGCGATGATGCCGGCCATGGCCGTGCCGTGGCCGTTCGGGTCGGTCGCTCCGGCGGAGCCATCGAGCATCGACGTGCCGGCCACGAGCTGGCCGGCAAGATCCGGGTGCGAGGCGTCGACACCGGTGTCGAGCAGGGCGACGACCGCGCTGCCTGACGGCGTGATCGTTCCGAAGACGTTGTCCCAGCCGATCTTCGGCAGCGACCACTGGTCATCGTAGCTCGTGTCATCCGGCGCGGCCTCGGCCTCGCGAACGCGGTCGGCGTCGACGCGCACCACCGACGGACCGTCCGCAGCGCGGCGGTGGTCGCGGTCGCGGTCGACGGCGGGAGCAGGATCGACCGCATGTGCAGGACCGGGATCGATCCGGTCTCGACGGCACTGGCCGCGGCAAGGATCGCAGCCTGACTCGACCCGTCGACGCCGGCGGCGAACGTGACGATGAACGGCAACGAGGCGCTCTCGGGGGGCGCCGTCGGCTCGGATGTCGGCGCCGCGGTCGGGACGGGGCTCGTCGGGTCAGGCGTCGGCTCGGCGGTCGGGTCGGGCGTCGCGTCGGGCGGCGGGTCAGATGGGGCGGAGGACGGATCCGGTGCGGCCGGGTTCGACGGCTCCACGGACGGCGGCGGGCTGTCCGTCGGGTCGGCGGCGAGGACGAAGGCCGGGCCGAGCAGGCTCATGCACAGGAAGAGGACCTGTGCCAGCACGACGGCAGTCGGCAAGAGGCGCCGTCGGGACGGCGAACCGGAAAGATGCATCAATGAAGTTCCCCTGCTTCGGCACTCTGGGTGCCACGAGCCGCGCGCTGCTCGTTCGCCCCCCGGCGACGGAGTCTCCAATGCTGGCGAATGGCCCCGAACGGCCATCCGTGAATTCACGCAGGGAGGTACGGATTTAGGAGTCCGTACACCGAGGTTCCGGTGCTGCTTCGCACCGGGGCGGATACGTGCCGCCTGCGCCGAGCACGAGAAATGTCAGCGCTGCTCCAGGTAGCGCCGAGCAGCCGACGCCCGGTTCCGGGCATCGAGCTTCCGCAGGATGTTGCCGACGTGGGTCTCGACGGTCCGGGTCGAGATGGTCAGCGCCTCACCGATCTCGCGATCGGTCATCCCGTCGGCCAGCAGGCGAAGGATCTCGTCCTCGCGAGGGCTGAGCGACTCGAGGCCGGGCGCCCCACGATCGGCGGCCCGTGCGCCGGCACCGGCCACTAGGTCCTGGATCGTCCGCGCTGCCAGCTTGCGCGGCATCGCCAGGTCGCCGTCGCGAACGCCGCGGATCGAGCGCAGCAGCGCGTCGGCGTCGAGGTCCTTGGTCAGGTAGCCGACGGCACCGAGCCGGACGGCCTCGAGGACGTCGACCTGCGACGTCGAGACGGTCAGCATCACGAACTTCGAATCGGGCAGGCGCGGCCGGAGCTCGCGCAGCAGGCGGAGACCGCTCATGCCGGGCAGGTCGATGTCGATCAGCAGGACGTCGGGCCGGAGCTCGGGTGCGAGCTTGAGCGCCTCCTCGCCGGTCGATGCCTCGCCGACGACCTCGATGTCGGGCGCCGACAGCGCCTGGCGGATGGCCGAGCGGACGAAGGCATGATCGTCGACGAGCATGACCCGCAGCACGCGGCCTCACGGGTGGCTACGGCTCCCCGTTCGTCACTTCGATGGTGATCCTCGTCCCGTCCCGATCGCGCGACCGGATGTCCAGGGTCGCGCCGACCAGTTCGGCCCGCTCGCGCATCCCGCGGATCCCGTACCGGTCGCCGGGCACCGCCGACGGGTCGAACCCGCGGCCATTGTCGGCCACCGAGATCCGCGAGATCGGCCCGCTGGCGTTCGGTCCGCACGCGCACGAGCGTCGCGTCCGCGTGGCGCCGACGTTGTTGAGCGCCTCCTGGACGATCCGCAGGACCTCGGCCTCGGTCCGCGGTGGCAGGCGCGACAGCGTCGCCGTCGGCCTCGAACTCGGCGCGGACGTCGAACCGCTCCGCGAAATCCTCGACGTACGAGCGCAGCACCTCCTCGAGGCTCGACGCGGCCGCCGGATCGACCCGCATCGCCATGACCGCCTGGCGTGCCTCCGCCAGCGCGGAATCGATCGCGTCGAGCACTTCGCCCGCGGACGTCCTGGCCTCGGCATCGAGGCTCGCGCTCCCGATGACGCGTCCCTGCTTGAGCTTGGCGAGCCATAGGTCCTGCGCAAGGCCGTCGTGGATCTCCCTCGCCAGCCTCGTGCGCTCGGCCAGCCCCGCATTCGCAGCGTCGACATCGCGGAGCCTTCGCAGCTCCGCGTTCGCCCGGCGCAGGGCGCCGAAATCGGCGGCCAGCTCGGCCAGGATGCCCATGGCGAGGATCGCGTAGAACGCCAGCCGGAGCGCATCGGTCGAGGTCACGACGCCCGTCGCGACGACCGGGTCCAGCGCGAAATGGAGCTGGCTGAAGGCCGCCACGACCAGCCCGGCCGACAGGAACGCATGCGACACGAGGCCGTCGCGGACGTACAGGCGACGGAACAGGATCCCGGCGACGATGAACCCCACGAAGATCAGGACCTGCACGAGGGCGATCGCGGTGGAGCCCGCCGACAGGGCCGTGACGCGTGGCGCATTCGGGTCGAACGCCTCGGCTCCCGGAACGGGCGGCAGGATCGCCTCGCGACCGAACAGCATGATCCCCGACAGGACGAGGACGGCGGTCGGCGCGAATTCGAGGAACGTCGCCGGCAGCGGTGGCGCCTCGTGGCGCAGGCTGCGGGCGGCTCCGATGACCAGGAGGGCGGCGACGGCCGCGCGCGTGATCGTCCACAGATAGACGGGGGCAGCCCCGGGCGCGTCGGCCGACAGCCCGAACTCGCCCTCCCGGCCGGCGATGACGATCCCGATCATCACCGCGTTGACCACGGTCAGGGCGATGAACCCGCTGCTCTCGTACAGGGCGACCGATTTCCCGCTGTCGCGCCATCGGATCCAGGCCAGGATCGCGACGCCGGCGCCGATCAGCGTCGCGGCGACGTTGATCGCGATGTCGAGGGCACGCGCGTCCTCGACGCCGGGAACCCGCTGCTCGTCCAGACGAGGAGGCTGAGCAGTGAGAGGACGACGATGAGGAGGATGATGCTCGCGTCGAGCCGCGCCAGATCGCGGCCCGATGGCGCAGCCGTTGGCGATCGCACGCCGCGCATCCTACGCGCCCCGGCAAGCGCGTCCGGCGAGCGTGCACCGGCCGGTTGACCCGGGAACAGCCGGTCCGTCCGCCTATACTCCGGGCCATGTTCAGCGGTTCGTCCGCCCGGGCCCACGGTCACGCGGCTCCGCGGATCCTCCTCGTGGACGACGACCGCGACCTGCTGGTGCCGCTGGCCGACCAGCTCCGTCACGACGGTTTCGACGTCACGACCGCGCGCGACGGCGACGAGGCGCTGCGCCGCCTCGACACGTCCTGGCCCGATCTCCTGATCATCGACCTGCTGATGCCGCGGATGGACGGCCTGACGCTCGCTCGTGAGATCAAGGCGCGGGCCGATCTGCCGATCATCGTGCTGTCGGCCATCGATGCCGGGGACAACAAGGCGGACCTGCTCGACGAGTTCGCCGAGGATTACGTCACCAAGCCGTACCACTATTCGGAGCTGCGGGCCCGGATCCAGCGCGTGCTCCGCCGGGTCGGCGAGCGAGTGCCGCGAAAAGGGCTCGACCTGGGTCCGGACCTGTCCCTGGAGCTCCATCGCCGTCAGGCGATCGTCGCCGGCGAGACCGTGGCCCTGACACCGACCGAGTCACGTCTTCTGTTCGCCCTCGCCGCCAACCTCGGCCAGACGGTCACCACCGAGACGCTCCTGAGCCGCGGCTGGGCCGAGACGGACGAGGCCGAGCCGTCCTACGTCTGGGTCACCATGCGCCGCCTGCGCCAGAAGCTCGAGGTCGATCCCAACCGGCCGCGGCACCTGTTGACGGTCCGCGGCATCGGCTATCGACTGGCCGTCACGGGGACCCCCGGCGAGCCGGGCCAGACGGACGCGTGACCGGACCCACCGAGCGACGTAGCGAGCGCCGCGTCGGCGCTGTCGTTCCAGACCCGGCTGACCCTGACCCTGCTGGCGGCTGCGATCGTGCCGCTCGGCGTCTTCGGCCTCGTCCTGATCGTGACCGGAACGGTCGACCCGCAGGTCGGCTCGCGACTGCTCCTGTTCATGTTCGCGGCGGCCGTCGCCGTCGGCATCCTCGGCGGAGCGGTCATCGGGCTGGACCTGGTCCGGCCGCTCCGCGAGATCTCGGCCGCCGTCCAGCGCGTATCGGCAGGCGACCTCAGCCAGCCGATCCCGGTCGACGGCAACGACGTGCTGGCGCAGCTGGCCGAGAGCCACAACCGGCTGGCGAGCGACACGGAGCGGCGGAACCGGCAGCTCGGCCTCATCCTCGCCGCCGTCGAGGCGGCCGAGCCGCGCGACGGCGTCGAGGCGCTCGCCGAGCGTGCCGCGCGCGACGCCGAGACGGCGTTCGGGTTCATCGCGGCGGTCCTCCTGTTCGTCGATCCCGACAGCGTCGAGGAGGAGGAACGGATCCCGGGCGTCTCGCTGCCGATCCGCGCAGAGCTCCGGGCCGGTGACGAGCGGATGGGCCTCCTCCTGGCCAGCCTGCCGGCGACCCAGTCCTGGGAGCGCGCCGACCAGACCCTGCTCGACCTGTACGCGAGCGAGATCGGGGTGGCCATCCGGAACGCCGAGCTGTTCGGTCAGGTCCAGGAGAAGAACGTCCAGCTGCGACAGCTGAGCGAGGTCAAGGACGACTTCCTGCGCGGCGTCAGCCACAACCTGCAGACACCCCTCACCTCGATCCGCTCGAACGCCGAGGCGCTCGCCGTCGGGTCGGCGGCACTCGATGGGCCGGACCCGCGACTGACGGTCATCTCCGACCAGGCGGACCGCCTGTCGCGGATGGTCCAGCAGCTCCTCCTGGTCAGCCGGCTCGAGTCGCAGCCGCCTCGACCGACCGCCGACGTCCTCGCCATCGGGCCGCGGATCCAGCGCGCCTGGGAGGGACTGGCGGTCCGTGACCGGACGATGACGCTCCGCGACGCGGCACCGGACTGGCTCGGCGTGGCCGATGGCGACCAGCTCGACCAGGTGCTGTGGGCGCTGCTCGACAACGCCGTCAAGTACGGCGAGGGCGAGATCACCGTCGAGATCGGGGCCGACGCGACCGAGCGGCGCCTGTGGACGACGATCACCGACCACGGTCGCGGCCTCGACGACGCCGACCGGGCGTGGCTGTTCGGCCGGTTCGAGCGCGGCGCCGCCGGGCGCACGAGCGGCAACGGCAGCGGCCTCGGGCTCTACGTCTCGCGCGCGCTCATGCGCGGCATGGACGGCGACCTCGTCCTCGATCCGGCCGAGCCCGGTCGCGGCGCCTCGTTCCGGCTGATCCTGCCGGGCGAGCCGGCGCACGAGGCGTAGCGACCCGGACCAGCGTCGCCGGGCGGACGGACCAACGGGTGTCGCAGGGCCGACGGCGGCCCCTACAATCGCGTCATGGCATGGGGTGACGGCTTCGGCGACGCCGGGGCCGACGGCGGTCACGTCGAAGAGGTCGAGCTGGTCGGCATGAACCTGCGGATGACCGGCTCGGTCTCGCTCGGGCGGTTCGGCCGGCTGACGGACCTGATCAACGCCTCGAGCGGCTACCTCCGCATCCACGACGCGCGGCTGCTGCAGCGCAACGGCGAGCCGACGGACCTGTTGATGCCCGAGCTGATGGTCGACCAGGACGAGGTCTCGTTCATCGCCCAGCGGCGCGGCCCCGGCCCCGGAGCCCGGCACGGCGACGGGCTTCATCGAGCCGTCGTTCGGGGACGCGTCGGGCATCGAGGCGCGCAAGGCACGCGAGTTCGTGATGTTCACGCCGGCCCACACGGTCAGCGGCAAGGTCTACATCTTCGGACAGACGGACCTCGCCGGCTTCGTCGACGCCACCGACCCGCGGTTCGTCCCCGTCATCGAGGCGACGACCCGGTCGCTCGCCGACCGGCGCATCGTCAGCCGCTACGAGTTCGTGCTGATCAACCGGACGCAGATGATCGCCGCCGCCGAGATCGGCCGGCAGGGCGACATCGCCCCCGAGGACCTGCCCGAGCTCTAGCGGCCCGGTCCCGCGGCATCGAACGTACGGGCCCTGGTAGCCCTTCAGGGCCATCGTTGCGCACCACCGTCCGCCCCGAACATCTGCGAACCGGACTCTTTGCGTCTCATTCATCGGAGACGGGTCCCAGCATGGAAAGGGAAACGATGGCCTCCATCCCCACGCCGACCCGTCGCCTTCGCGGGCCGTTGGTCGTGGTCCTCGCCGGGGTGCTCGTCATGAGCATGAGCGGTGCCGCGGGCGCCGCGAACCCCGCCGGCTGGACCAAGATCAACGCCTGCGTGAACAAGACGACCAAGGTCACGAGGATCCGCGTCAAGCCGTTCTCCGCCACGCAGTGGTGCCGCCCCGGCGAGCGCCTGTTCACCTGGGCCATCGTCGGTCCGAAGGGCGCGATGGGCCGGCGGCCACAACGGCGCTGCCCGGCGCTCACGGGCGACCGGGCATCCGGGCCTCCCGGGCGCGCCGGCGCAGCATCCGGGCCTCAGGGTGACGCCGGCGACCAGGGCATCCGGGCCTCCCGGTGCGCCGGGCGACCAGGGCATCCAGGGCCTCGGTGGCGCCGGCGACCAGGGCATCCGGGCCTCAGGTACCGGCGACCAGGGCATCCTGGGCGCTCAGGGCGCCGCTGGCGACCAGGGCATCCCGGGCGCTCCCGGGCGACCAGGGCGACCAGGGCGATCCGGGTGACCCGGCGCTCCTGGTGCTCCCGGGTCGCCGGTGACCAGGCGCATCCCGGCGTCAAGGGCGACAAGGGCGATCCGGGTGACCCGGCGCTCCCGGCGCTCACGGGCGACAAGGGCGACAAGGGCGATCCGGGTGACCCCGGCGTCGCGGTGTCCGGCGTGACGGGCTACGCGACTCGTGACCCGGTGCCGCGTCGACGACGACGACCTCGGTGCGACGATCACGGCGACCGCAACCTGCGCAACCGGCGACGCTGGTGTCCGGTGGCGGGCGACGTCACCAACGCCGGCGACCCGGCAAGAAGTACGCGGCGATCACCTCGTCCTTCCCGACCTCGGCGACGACGTGGACCGTCACCGCCACGATCGTGGCCGGCACGTGACCACCGGCGGCCCGCCCTCACTGTCCGCTTACGCCCTCTGCGCTGACTAGTCCTAGCGCGGACGCCTAGTCCGCACCGCAGCACCGAAGACGACCCCGGCCGGGCAACCGCCGGGGTCGTCGCCATGTCCGGGTCCGTGCGGGCCGTGCACGCTCCCGCCCGAGCGGTCGACCGGCTCGCCGACCGTCCGAGCGGCGCGCCCCTACAATCCCGGCCATGACCCCCGCTCCCCCGCCGTCGGCGCGCGTGCCCCGGCTGTCCTTCTTCTTCCCCGCGCACAACGAGGAGGCCAACCTCGAGGCGCTGGTGCGCGAGGCGCTGGAGACGCTCCCGACCCTCGCCGACACGTTCGAGATCATCGCCGTCGATGACGGCTCGACCGACGCGACGGCGGCCATCGCCGATTCGCTGACCGCGGCCAACCCGGGCATCGTCCGAGCCGTCCACCACCCGACGAACCTGGGCTACGGAGACGCGCTCCGCTCGGGCTTCGGAGCGGCCCGCTACGACCTCGTGACGTTCATCGACGGCGACCGCCAGTTCAAGGTCGCCGATCTGCGGCGCCTCACCGAGCGCCTGGCCGCCGCGGACGCACCCGACGTCGTCGTCGGGTTCCGGATCAAGCGCGCGGATCCGCCGATCCGGACGCTCTACGCGCGCGCGTACCGCCTTGCCAACCGGATCTTCTTCGGTCTGAACGTCACCGACATCGACTGCGCCTGCAAGCTGTTCCGCCGCGAGGCGCTCGAGGGGCTGCGTGTCGAATCGGGCGGTGCGTTCTTCTCCGCCGAGATGCTCGTCAAGCTCCGGGCGGCGGGTCGGTCCGTCGTCGAGGTGGGCGTGCCGCACTACCCGCGGACGGCCGGCTCGCCGACGGGCGCGAAGCCACAGGTCGTCCTCCGCGCCGTCCGCGACTTCTGGCTCCTGCGCCTGCGGATGTGGGCCAACCGATCGCGCGCCATGCGTCGCGGAAAGGCGCTGCTGGGGCCGCGGCCCTAGACTGACCGCCGCGCCCACCGCCAAAGGTCCCATGACCCCGGCCACGGCGGGTCCTGGGCCGCCTCGTTGCTGCTGTGCAACGAATTCCCGAGACCTGCTGTGCTGTGGTGCGAATACGTGCAGTCACGCCCGAAAAATCGGGCCGAAAAGTACTAGACGGGTACTAGGTCACGGGCACACTATCGCTCCCTCACTCGGGGGAGTGGGACGCACTCATCCAAGGAACGCGGAGGCTCAACGGCTATCGCGACTCCAAATCGGGGAACGGAGGCACACATGTCGTCACGGGGTACGTCAATCGGTATCGGCGCGCGGAGTCGGAAGGGCCTGGTGCTCTTCTGGATCGCGCTGTTTGTCTGGTCGCTCGCGATGCAATACGTGGCGGCTGCGACACCGGCCTCGGTCATGGCGGCGAACCCGTCGGCCAACCTCGATCAATGCGCCAACGATGAGGCGCCGTCGCCGTCCACGGACGGCTGTGACACGGCGCGTCGGAGTGGGTCAACGGCAACCTCGGCGCGAGCAAGTCGGTCTACCTCGAAGGCGACTCGATCCCGTATCGCCTCGACCTTCGGCGACCTCGCTCGCCCGCAGTCGCACACGGTCACGATCGAGTGGGACACGACCAAGAGCGGCAAGCACGCGCTCGACTACCTGACGACGTTCAACCGCGTCGGTCGCGACGCGAACCCGTGCCTGGGCGTCATCGGCTGTGGCTCCGTCGGCGGCGACTACGTTCCCGATCCCTGCCGACCCGCAGATCGACCGGCGACGGCGTCACGCCAGGTCGCCGGCGACTTCACGCATGTACGGCGGCGAGATCACGAGCGTCTGCGCCTATTCGATCGGCGGAGGACGGTGCTTCCCGGCAGGTGACAACTCGCGCCGGATCACGATCACGTTCACCGCCATCGTCGCCAATCCGGTCCTCGCCTGGGGCGGCCACATCGCCAGCCGCAAGGATTGGGGCCTCAACAACTCCGCGGTCGCCATCTCGGGCTCGCCGTACCACACGCGCCTGATCGACCTCGACGGCGCGGGCGGCAACCAGGACCGCTCGCTGTCGGCCGCTGCGGTCATCTTCCCGGGCTTCATCCGCATCGTGAAGAACACGACCGGCGGAAACGCCACGTTCGCCTTCACGGCCGGCCCGAGCCCGCTGGCCAACTTCAACCTGACGACGGTTGGCGGCACCGCGGTGAAGGACTTCAACACGATCATCGACTTCCAGACCTACACGGTCGACGAGAGCACGTTGCCCCACAACTGGACGTTCAACTCCTTGGGTTGCCGATCGTGCCCGGGAACCGCGAACGGTGGCAGCCAGACGATCAACGGCAAGACGGCAACGATCGACCTCGCCGAGGGCGAAGGGGTCATCTGCACGTACGCGAACTCGCTCCAGCCGGCAGCGATCGACGTCACCAAGACCGCCGACGCGGCGTCGGTCTCGGCCGGCAGCCCGATCGGCTTCACGGTCACGCTCGCCAACACCGGCACCGGCACCGCCACCGGCGTCGACCTTCACCGACGCGCTGCCCGGCGGCGACGCCGGCCGTCACTGGGTCGATCGAGCCCGCCGTCGGCCGGCTGGTCGATCACCGGCGCCGATCGCGCAACCAGAGCCCTGGTCTACACGCCCAGCCGACCCTCGCCGCCGGGTGCCAGCACGAGCGTCCACGTCGCGAGCGGCCACCACGCTCGGCCTCCTGCAACACCTACGACAACACCGCCAGCGTCACCGCGACCAACGACGGCAACCGACTCGGCGTCGGCCTCGACCGCGGTCCTCTGCGCCGCCCTCGACGTCACCAAGACCGCCGACGCGGCCCGGTCAACGCCGGCGACCCGATCGGCTTCACGGTCACCGTCCGCAACACGGCGCCGGGCAACGCCACCGGCGTCACCCTGACCGACGCGCTGCCCGGTGGCAACGCCGCGAACCCGGTCCCCTGGGTCATCGACCCCGCCCCCGGCAACCCCGCCGCCTTCACGCTGGCCGGCGCCGACGGCAGCCAGACGCTGACGCTCGCGGGCCAGCCGATCACGCTCGCCGCCGGGCGCCAGCCTCACGGTCCACGTCACGGCGGCCACCACCTCGACGAGCTGCGCCACCTACAACAACACCGCCAGCGTCGCCAGCACCAACGACGGCGGCCGACTCGGCGTCGGCCTCGATCGCGGTCAGCTGCGCCGACCTCGACGTCACCAAGACCGCCGACGCGGCCTCGGTGCGCGCCGGCGACCCGATCGGCTTCACGGTCACCGTCACCAACACGGCGCCGGCACGCGACCGGCGTCACCCTCACCGACGCGCTGCCCGGTCGGCTACGCCGCGCACGGCGCGTCCCCTGGGTCATCGACCCCGCCTCCGGACAACCCCGCCGCCTTCGCGCTCGCCGGCGCCGACGGCAGCCAGCTCGCTGACGCTCGCCGGCCAGCCGATCACCCTCGCCGCCGGGCGCCAGCCTCGACGGTCCACGTCACGCGCCAGCCCTCGCCGACCGAGCTGCGCCACCTACAACAACACCGCCACCGGCGCCAGCACCAACGACGGCGCCCCCGGCGTCGGCCCGATCGCCGGTCCACTGCGCCGCCCTCGACGTCACCAAGACCGCCGACGCGGCCGAGCGTCAGCGCCGGCGACCCGATCGGCTACACGGTCACGATCAGCAACACGGCGCCGGGCAACGCCACCGGCGTCGACCCTGACCGACGCCTGCCCGGCGGCAACGCCGCCACGCCCGTCACCTGGGTCATCGACCCCGCCGTCGGACAAGCCGCCGCTTCGCCCTCACCGGCGCCGACGGCAGCCAGGTGCTCACGCTCGCCGGCCAGCCGATCACGCTCGCCGCCGGGCGCCAGCCTCGTCGGTCCACGTCACGGCGGCCACCACCTCGACGAGCTGCGCCACCTACAACAACACCGCCAGCGTCGTCAGCACCAACGACGGCGCCCGACTCGGCGTCGGCCCGATCCGCGGTCAACTGCGCCGACCTCGACGTCACCAAGACCGCCGACGCCGCCGAGCGTCAGCGCCGGCGACCCGATCGGCTACACGCGTCACCGTCAGCAACACCGGCGCCGGCACCGCGACCGGCGTCACCGTCACCGACACCCTGCCGGCGGCACGGGCACGCGCGTCACCTGGATGATCGACGGCGGCGGCCGGCGGCTTCTCGCTCGGCCGGCGCCGCGGCAGCCAGGTGCTCAGCCTCCGGCCAGCCGATCACGCTCGCCCCGGGGCCAAGCCTCTCGGTCCACGTCACGGCGCGACGACCTCGGCCACGAGTGCGCCACGTACGACAACTCGGCCACGGCGACCACCACCAACGACGGCAGCCCGACGGCGTCGGCCTCGATCACCGTCAACTGCGGCGACCTCGCCATCACCAAGACGGCCGACGCCGCCAGCGTCAGCGCCGGCGGCCCGATCGGCTACGACGTCACCGTCAGCAACAACGGCGCCGGCACCGCTGACCGGGCGTCACCGTCAGCGACACGCTGCCGGCCGGCACGGGCACGCGCGTCGCCTGGACGATCGACGGCGCCGGCCACGGCTTCTCCATCACTGGAGCGATCGGCGGCCAGGCGCTCGGCTCGGGCCGGCGGTCCTCGCCGCCGGTGCCAGCGCCACGTCCACGTCACCGCCGACGACCTCGGCCGCCGAGTGCGCCACGTACAACAACACCGCCACGCGCACCAGCACCAACGACGGCAACCCGACTCGGCGTCGGCCCGATCACCGTCAACTGGCCCGACCTCGACGTCACCAAGACCGCCGACGCCGCCAGCGGTCAGCGCCGGTGACCCGATCGGCTACACGTCACGGTCAGCAACACCGGCGCCGGCACCGCGACGGGCGTCGACCGTCAGCGACCCGCTGCCGGGCGGCACGGGCACGCCCGTCACCTGGGTCATCGACGGCGCAGGCCGACGGCTTCTCCCTCAGCGGCGCGGCCGGCAGCCAGACCCTCGAGCTTCGGCCCAGCCGATCCTCGCCGCCGGTGCCAGCGCCACCGTCCACGTCGCGGCCACGACCTCGGCCACCGAGTGCGTCACCTACGACAACACGGCCAACGTCACCACCACCAACGACGGCGCCCGACGCGTCGGCCTCGATCACCGTCAACTGCGGCGACCTCGACATCACCAAGACCGCCGACGCCGCCACGGTCAGCGCCGGTGGCCCGATCGGCTACACGTCACCGTCAGCAACAACGGCGCCGGCACCGCTGACCGGCGTCACCGTCAGCGACCGCTGCCGGCCGGCTCGGGCACGGGCGTCACCTGGACGATCGACGGCGCGGCCGACGGCTTCTCCATCGGTCGGAGCGGCCGGCGGCCAGACCCTCGGCTTCGGCCCGGCGACCCTCGCGGCCGGTGCCAGCGCCACGTCCACGTCACCGCGCACGACCTCGGCCACCGAGTGCGCCACGTACGACAACACCGCCACGCGACCAGCACCAACGACGGCACCGACGCGGCGTCGGCCCGATCGCCTGCAACCCGGCCGACCTCGACATCACCAAGACCGCCGACGCCGCGAGCGGTCAGCGCCGGTGACCCGATCGGCTACACGTCACCGTCAGCAACACCGGCCCCGGCACCGCCACCGGCGTCACCGTCACCGACACCCTGCCCGGCGGCACGGCCACGCCCGTCACCTGGGTCATCGACGGCGCAGGCCGACGCCGGCTTCAGCTCGACCGGCGCCGCCGGCAGCCAGGTCCTCGACCTCGCGGCCAGCCGATCACGCTCGCCGCCGGCGCCAGAGCCTCTCGGTCCACGTCACCGGCCACGACCTCGGCCACCGAGTGCGCCACCTACGACAACACCGCCAGCGTCGACCAGCACCAACGACGGCAGCCGACGCGGCCTCCGACACGATCACCGTCAACTGCGGCCGCCTCGCCATCACCAAGACCGCCGACGCCGCCCGCGTCAGCGCCGGCGACCCGATCGGCTACACCGTCACCGTCACCAACAACGGCACGGGCACCGCAAAGGGCGTGATCGCCACGGATACGCTCCCGACCGACGCAGGCCTTGCCTGGATCCTCGACGACAACGCGGGCGGGCTGTGCTCGCTCACGGCCGGCGTCGTGACCTGCGGCCCGATCGATCTGGTCGCGGGCGATGGCTTCAGCTTCCACGTCACCAGCCCGACCACGGTAGCCACCGCGGCGGAAAGCCCCGTCACCAACGAGGCCTGCGTCACGACGACGAACGACGGCAACGGCTGCTCCGAGGACGACGTCGACGTCTTCCTCCTGACCATCGACAAGACCAACGACGCGCCGCTCGAAACCCTCGAGCTGCCGACCGGATCCGAGGGCTGCCCGCCGGCTCCGGCCATCTGCACGATCGACCTGCCGACCGCGGACGAAGGCTCGACCGTCATGTACACCCTGACCTACACGGTCGGCTCGAGCGAGGTCACGGACGGGGTCATCGTCGATGAGCTCCCCGATGGCGTGACGTACATCGCCGGATCGGCCTCCAGCGACAGCCAGTTCACGTTCAAGGACTTCAACGTCACCAACGCTGGCGCCCTGACCTGGACCGCGGCGAGCGTCTCCGAAAACGGCACGCTGACCTACAAGGTCAAGATCGACACCGGGGCCTCGAAGCTCGCGCAGCCGCTCGAGAACACGGCCACCATCGTCTCCGCCGAGACCGAACCTGACGATGCCGTCTCCGACGTCTTCGTCCCGGTCATCCCGCTCGAAGAGACGGCGCCGCCGACGGACGTCCTCGCCGCGCCCGCAGGGCCGAGCGCTCCAGGCTCCAGCCTGCTGCTCGTCCTCGCGGTCCTGGGCGGGATCGTCCTGACCATCGGCTTCGTCACCCCGGTCCCGGCCGTCGTCCGACGCCGGAACCGCCGCTAGCGCACCGACCGGTCGAACGCCCGGCCCGCGAGGGTCGGGCTTCGGCCGTCGGTACACCTGCCTTCCCGATTTATGCGCCGCGACCCCGAGCGGCGTCCGACCGGGGCGCTCCACCACGGTGGGGTGCCTCGGTCGTTTCTTTGCGGAAGGGTCAGACCTCGATGAGCGTCTCGAACCCCGGATCGACGAGCTCGACCGGCCCGCCCGTAGTAGCGCTCCCGGACGCTCTCGATCGTCGCCTGCACGGTCGTACCCCATCTGCAGGTGGGTCAACAGCACCCGCCCGGCCCCGACCCGTGCGGCGAGCGCTCCGACGGCGGGACCGTCCAGGTGCTGGGCACCCTCGATGACCGGCCCCGGCCCGAACGACACCTCGCACAACAACGTGTCGCCCGGTCGCGCCAGCGGATCGAGGTCCTCGGCCCTGCCGCAGTCGCCCGAATAGACCAGCCCGGGCCCGTCGCCGGCCGTGACACGGAACCCGTAGCCCGAGTCCGTGTGAGTCACCCGTCGGACGTCGACGCTGAGCCGCCCGACGGTGAGAGGCCCGGCGCCGAATGCCTCGACGTCGAATGCCGCGGCGCTGAAGCCCGGCTCGCCGTTGCAGCGCATCGAGTCGGTCTGCAAGCCCCGCCGGTCCCGCGACCCGGACCCGCGCGGGCTCCCGCTCATAGCGGAGGTAGTGGCGGAGCGGTACGAGGTCGACGAAGTGGTCGGGATGGAGGTGGCTGACGACGACCGCGTCGAGGTCGGCCGGATCGAGGAGCCCAGCCAGCCGGGCGAACGAGCCGTGGCCGAGGTCGAGCAGAAGGCTCGATCGCTCGTCACGGACCAGATAGCAGGCTCCGGACGCGCCGGGCCGATCGGTGTAGGCCGGCCCCGCGCCGACAACGCTGAGCCGCATCGCGGCTACTTGTTCTTGCCGGGTGGCTCGCTGGTCGGTTGACCCTGTTCGGTCGTCGGATGCCCGGTATTCCGTTCCGGGCGCGGGGTCCGCTGGTGGCCGGGCGGCGTCGGCTTGGGCGGCAGGCTGTCGGTGTCGGCGCAGCGCCTGGAGCCCCGCCGCCGGCACCGCCGGCGCCGCCCGCGCCGCCGGCCCCGCCCGCTCCGCCTGCGTTCGGTCCCCCGCCGTTGCCGCCAGTCCCGTTGCCGCCGGTCCCGTTGCCACCGCCGCTCGGCGGCATCCCGGCGTGGATCGAGTCGAGCGCCGTGGTGCTCGCGGCCAGGGCGTTCTCGATGCCGGCCCGAGCCGCCACCGGGACACGATCCAGGAGGGCCGTCAGGACGACCATGTGGCGCTCGATGGCCAGCTCGATGGCGGCCGCGGCATCCGCGTCGCCATCGATCCCGGTCATCGCCTCCGCCACGATCGCGGCAGTAGGCGACGATGGCGGCCTGGACCGCCGGGACGTCCCCGGCCAGCGCGGCCTCCTGTGCTTCCCGGATACGGGCGTCCAGCCGGCCGATCTCGGCCTCCGCGCGGTCCATACCGCTGGAGGGCATGTTCACCGTCTCGGTCCAGATCCGGGCGGGATAGAACAGCCCGCCGGGGCGAGCGGCGAATGCGGTGCCGGCCAGGATGGCGAGGGTCATCGTGCCGGCGAGAGCCGCTCCGAACGCCCGGCGCCATGACCCAATGGCGATGCGCGCCGGTCGTTCTGCGGGAGCCTGACGGATCGTCTCGGTCGCGCCGGCTGCCGCGGCCACCTCGGCCGCGAGGATCCCGGCGCGGTGGTGGGCCGCTACCATGATGCCGGCCCGGATCCGCGCCGAAGTCGCGCCCGTCGGCGTGAGCCGCGCGTCGGCATACGCCTCGAGGCGCCGCAGCACCTCCAGGCCTCCCGGGTCGAGTCGTTCGAACAGCTGGTCGTCCATCAGGTCATCTTCGGCTGCTCGAGGGGTCCGGCTGCGGCTGTCGCATCCGGCTCCTCGATCCCGAGCTGCCGCCGCAGAGCGGCGATGGCCCGGAACTGCAGTCCTCGAACGGTTCCCTCCTGCTTGCCCATCACCTCCGCCGCCTCGCGGGCAGAAAGGCCGGCGAGGAAGCGGAGGGTGATCGCGTCGCGCTGGTCGTCGGTCAGGGTCCACAACGCGGCCCCGACCGACTCGATCTCCTGGCGGATCACCGCCACCTCGTCCGGTCCGGCGTCGCTGCCGGCCCGATCGACCGACTGGGCGAGGTCGGCGTGCTCGTGGTTCGTCCTGGCGAAGTCGATGACCGCGTTCCGTGCCAGGCGGAACAACCAGCCCCCGAACGGGATGCCGCGGGATTCGTAGCGCGGCAGCGCTTCCAGGGCCTTGACGAAGACCAGCTGCGTCAGGTCCTCCGCGTCACTCGGGCGGCGCACGCGGCTGGCGATGTAGCGATAGACCGGCAGGTGGTAGTGGTCGAACAGGCGACCGAACGCCCAGGCATCCCCCGCCTGGGCATCTCGCACCAGCCGCTCGATCGCGGCGTCGTCGAGGCTCACAACGAATGGCCGCGTGTCGCGTTAGGTCCCCGGCTCATGGCAACGCTCATCCTGCCACGCGCCCGTCCGCATGACCATGGACTGAATGAGGCGATCGTACCGATCGGGATCGTGATTTGCGGTGCGCCGACGCTCCGCCGGAACGTGAGCTCGTCGAAGCCGGACGCGATCGGCGATGGCGTAGCCGTCCTGCAGCCCCCAGGCGAACTGGTCGGCGCGGTGGGCATCCGAGCCGACCGTCACCGCCCGGCCGCCCAGCTCGCGGAACCGGGCCACGATCGCGGGTGCCGGGAACGTCTCGGCGATCGCATAGCGGAGGCCGCTGGTGTTGACCTCGAGCGCCGTGCCGCTGTCGACCAGGGCGCGAAGGATGGGCTCGTACAGCTCGGGCGCGGCCGCGAGCTCGGCCGGGGTGATGTGCGGGTGGAGGTAGCGCTTGACGCCGTCGATGTGGCCGATGGCATCGAACAGCCCGGATCGCGCGGCGGCCTCGACCTCGTCGAAGTACGGCGCGACGACCTCGGCCAGCGACCGGCCGGCGACCCAGCGCCGCGACGGTCGAGCGGTGGTACGGCGACGTCGACCCGGTCGTGGACCGAGCCGATCGTGAAGTCGTACGGATGGCGCGGCAGGTGCTCGCGGATGTCCGACTCCCAGGCACGGTCGTAGGTGAGCTCGACCCCGAACCGGATCTGCACGCCGCGGGGCGCCCAGCGCTCGGCGGCGTCCCGGACGATCCGCTCGCGATCGTCGAACGTCGTGTAGTCGAAGGCCGGGCGCGCCGCGCTCGAAGTCGACGTGGTCCGTGATCGCGATCTCGGCGATGCCGCGCTCGACGCGCCGCCGCGGCGTACGCGTCGATCGGGACGTTGCTGTCGGGCGACTGGTCGGTGTGGAGATGCGCGTCGAGCGGCAGGTCGCGCGGCTGCCGGTCGGTCATCGCCGGCCGATCAGCCGACGGCGACGCAGCGCCGCAGCTCGCGGCCGACCCGATCGAACGCGCGAGAGCCGTGTCGAGGTGCTCGTCGCTGTGGGCGGCGGTGACGATCGTCCGGAGCCGCGACTGGTCGAGGGCGACCGTCGGGAAGACGACCGGCTGCGCGAAGACGCCCTCCTCGAAGAGACGATCGGAGAACCGGCCGGCCGTGTCGGAATCGCCCATCATCACCGGCGTGATCGGCGTCTCCGAGCGGCCGGTGTCGAAGCCGAGCCGGGTCAGCTCGGCCTTGAAGCGCCGCGTGTTGGCCCACAGCCGCTCCAGGAGCTCGGGCTCGTCGTACATCACCCGGATCGCCTCGCGGCAGGCGGCCGCGACGGCCGGCGGATGCGAGGTCGAGAACAGGAACGGCCGGGCGCGCTGGGTGAGGAGCTCGCGCAGGCCCGTCGATGCCGGCGACGTAGCCGCCGAGGACGCCGACCGCCTTCGACAGCGTGCCGACCTGGATGGCCACGCGGCCATGCAGCCCGAAGTGGTCGACGGTGCCCCGCCCGTTGCGGCCGAGCACGCCCGAGGCGTGGGCGTCGTCGACCATCACGGCCGCGCCGAACGCCTCGGCCGCCTCGACGATCCCGGGCAGCGGCGCGATGTCGCCGTCCATCGAGAAGACGCCGTCGGTCACGACGAGGATGAGGCGGTACTCGCCGTCGCCGCGCCCGGCCCGTCCGCCGCGCCTCGCGAGGATCTCGCGCAGCGCGGCCACGTCACCGTGCGGGTAGACCTGTCGCGGCGCCTTCGACAGGCGCATGCCGTCGATGATCGAGGCGTGGTTGAGCGCGTCCGACACGATCAGGTCCGGTCTCGCCGGTGATCGTCGGGATGACGCCGGTGTTGGCCGTGAAGCCGGACTGGAACGTGAGGACCGCGGGCGTGCCCTTGAACTCGGCCAGCTCGGCCTCGAGCGCCTCGTGCATCGACATCGTGCCGGCGATGGTCCGGACCGCACCGGACCCCGCCCCGAACTCGCGGACGGCGGCTTCGGCGCCGCCTCGCGGAGCGCGCGGATGGTGGGTCAGCCCGAGGTAGTCGTTCGAGGACAGCGAGATCAGCGCGCCGGTCGTCGATCGACACGACCGGGCCCTGCGCCGACGACATCACCCGCAGCGGCCGGTAGAGGTGGCGTTCGCGGAGCGCGGCGATCTCGTCGTCGAGGAATGCCAGCGGATCGGGGCGTCCGGCAGGGCCGGGTCGGGTGGCGCTCATATCGTCCAGTCCATGATGACCTTGCCGGAGTCGCCCGAGCGGGCCGCTGCGAACGCGGCCTCGTGGTCGCGGAAGCCGAAGCGATGGGTGATCGCGGGCGTGATGTCGAGACCCGACTGGAGCATGACCGTCATCTTGTACCAGGTCTCGTACATCTCGCGGCCGTAGATGCCGCGCAGCGTCAGCATCTTGAAGACGATCGCGTTGACGTCGAGCGCGATCTCCTCGGTCGGGATGCCGAGGATCGCGATCCCGCCGCCATGGGCCATCGTCGCGATCGGCGGCTCGGAGCGCCACCGGGTTGCCCGACATCTCCAGCGCCACGTCGAAGCCCTCGACCATGTCGAGCTCGCGCTGAACGTGCCTGCGAGGATCGCTCGCGCGGGTCGACCGCCATGGTCGCGCCCATCCGCATGGCCAGGTCGCGCCGGTAGGCATTCGGCTCGCTGACCACGACATGGCGCGCGCCGGCGTGGCGCGCGACGGCGGTCGCCATCAGCCCGATCGGCCCGGCCCCGCTGACCAGCACGTCCTCGCCCAGGACCGGGAACGCCAGCGCCGTGTGAACCGCGTTGCCGAACGGATCGAAGATCGCGGCGACCTCCTCGTCGACGCCCGGCCAGTGGTGCCAGACGTTCGTCATCGGCAGCGCGACGTACTCCGCGAAAGCGCCGTCGCGACCGACGCCCAGGCCGATCGTGTTGGCGCACAGGTGGCGCCGGCCGGCGAGGCAATGGCGGCAGCGGCCGCAGACGACGTGGCCCTCGCCGGAGACGAGGTCGCCGGGCCGGAAGTCCACGACGTTGGCGCCGACCTCGACGATGTCGCCGACGAACTCATGACCGACCACGAGCGGTGGCCGGATCGTCCTGGCCGCCCAGGGGTCCCACGACTCGATGTGGAGGTCCGTGCCGCAGATCCCGGTCTTGTGGACGCGGATCAGGACGTCGTTGATGCCGATCGCGGGGGCCGGGACGTCGGCCAGCTCGAGACCGGGGTCCGGAGCAGTCTTGACCAGCGCGAGCATCGCCGCTCCGTCCCGCGCCGCTACCGGTCGCCGATGATCGATTCGAGGGTGAAGTCGCCCAGATCGGGCGGCCCGTCGGCGTCGTCGTCATCGTCGCCGCCGTCGTTGTCCTCGACGTCGGACCATTCGACGATCGGGTTCTCGACGGTCCCGATGCCGTCGATCTCGCAGCGAACGCGGTCGCCCGGCTCGAGGAAGACGGGTGGGTCGCGAAAGACGCCCACGCCGCCCGGCGTCCCGGTGGCGATGACGTCGCCGGGATCGAGCGTGATCGACTGGCTGATGAGCTCGATCAGCTCGGCGACCGTCCAGATCATGTCGGCCGTCGAGCCGTCCTGCATCAGGATCTCGCGGCCCGCATCGGGCCCGGAGCCGGGGATCCGCCACGACCGCAGGCGCAGCGCCTGCGGGTCGGGGATCTCATCCGCGGTGACGAAGACCGAGCCCATCGGCAGGAACGTGTCGGAGCCTTTCGCCCGCAGCCACTGGCCGTCGCCCGTCTCGCCCTCGCGCAAGGCGGCCGGCACGCCCTGCCAGTCGCGGGCGCTGACGTCGTTCACGACGACGTAGCCGGCGACGTGGTCGAGGGCATCCTCGCGGCTGACGCGGTGCGCCTCGGTCCCGATCACGACGCCGAGCTCGACCTCGAGATCGAGCGCGTGCGTGCCCTCGGGCCGGACGATCGGCTCGCCGTCGGCGATCACGGCGTTGGCGAACTTCGAGAACAGCAACGGCCGGCTGAGTGCCGGGCGGCCACCCTCCGCGACGTGATCGTGGTAGTTCAGCCCGACGCAGATCACCTTGCCCGGGTACGGGAACGGAGCGCGGACGTCGACCTCGTCGAGCGTGACCCCGCGCGCTCCTTCGTACGCGGCGAGGCGGCGGCCGATGTCTTCGATCGCGTCGGGCCACGGTGCGATGTCCGTCTCCGACGCGTCGTAGATCGGGATGACCCGGTCGCCGACCAGGACGCCGGTGCCGGCGTCCTCAGGCCCGAACCAGAACACGAGGCGCATCGACGGCGTCGTCCGTCAGCTCGGCGACGCCGCGGCGCTCGCGCTCGGGACGGGGCTGGAGCTCGGAACCGGACTGGCGCTCGGCGCCGCCGACGTGCTCGGAGCTCCCGAGGCGCCCGGCGATGGGCTCGTCCGCGAGTTCGGCACCGGGCACAGCGGCTCGAGGTTCGTCAGGCCACCCCATTGATTCCAGAACGCGGTGACCTGCGCCTCGTCGAACGTGTCGAGGGGAAGGACGCGACCCCACACCAGGGCCTGGAAGGGAGTGCTCATCTGGTCGAAGCGGGCGATGACGGGGCCGCAGTTCGCAGCCGGCGGGAAGGCCTCGAAGTAGGCCTTGAACTGGGCCTGACCCTCCGGCGTCGCGCCGGCGCTGTCGCCGCGGTACAGGATGATGAGCCCGCCGTGCTCGAGGTTGTGGAGCCAACCCTGCGGGATGACGCTGTCGCCCGGTCCGTACACGCGGGCCGCGATCGGGCCGCGGCCGCTCGTGTTGTAGTGCGTGCCGCTGGCGGGTGCGCAGTACGTGTAGGTGACCTTGTCGCCCGGCCCCGTGTGGAGGTGGCCCATGTCGGGCTGGACGTAGCCGAGGGCGGGCGTCGCGCCGGGCTTCGGGGACGCAGTCGGATCGGGGCTCCAGACCGTCGAGCAGGCATACGCCGACTGTGAGGCGGAGAAGAACACGAAGACGGACAGGAGCGCCACGAGGGCGATGGCGACGACCACGATGATCACCGTCCGGTAGCGCTCCATGGTCGACGGCGGGTAGGCCGTCCGCTGCCGCTCGCGTCGGCCCGCCCGGCTGCCGGTCGGGCGCGATGCCGGACTACTCGGTCGCGTGGTCGTGCTCGGCGGCCGGGTGGTCGTCCCCGCGGGCGCCACCGGGCCGCTCGCCGGCTGGGTGCCGGCCTGGCTGGTCCCACCCGAAGCAGCGGCGGCAGAGCTCGGGCCAGGGGCGCTCGACGGCTGGCTGCCCGTCGGGCGGCTGGCGGGTGGCGGGGTCGCAGGTGTCCTGCGCCGGCGACTGGCTTTGCTCACGTGTCGGCCTCGATACGCGGAAGTTGGTGGAGGAGGAGGGCAGCTGAGGTGACGATCGGTCGCCCAGCGGCGTCGTGGCGATCCGGCCACGGCCCGCGGCGCGCCATGGTACCGCGGACGGCGCCGATGGCGGTCCGTCGACCGGCGGTGTCCGTCACGGCTCGCTGAGGTATGTGCGGATCTCGGGCCGGAGGAGGCCCCGGAACAGCAGCAGGCCCAGCGTCCCGACGAAGACGGCCTCGACGATCAGCCGGCTCAGGACGAGCAGCGGCACGAGCGGGATCGTCAGGCTGGCCAGGCCCAGCGCCAGCGACCGGGCCGCCTGCTTGCGCTGCAGCACGAGGGTGGTCGTGAAGATCGTGTAGGCGAGGAGGACCATGACCACCAGGCCCTCGAGGCTGACCGGCGTCGAGATCGCCAGGTCGACGACCGAGCGCAGGCTGAGGCCGATGCCGGCCAGGATCAACGCGGCGTAGAGCAGGAAGAGGCGGATGCCGCCGGGCATCGCGCGAAGGCGCTCGATCATCGGCTGCCCATCGTAGCCGACGCCGCCCCGCGGGCACGCTCGCGTCGCGCTTGACACGGCCCGAGGGCAACTCGTACTGTCGCCTAAACCGGTTTACTGAACCGGTTTGCGATCAGGTTCGCGGCCCCGTCACTCCTCCTCCTCGGGGCCGCGGCCCGCGCCGACGGTGGCTCACGCCGGTCGGCACAACGACGGACGGCATCAGCGCCGCAACGGTGCGCACGGGAGAACGAGTGGAGCAGCGTCCCGCCCGACCGCGGATCGCCGACGTGGCACGCGAAGCCGGTGTCTCCAAGACGGCCGTGTCGTTCGCCTTCAACAACCCGGATCGCCTGGCGCCCGACACGGCCCGCCGCATTCGGGTCGTCGCCCAGCAGCTCGGCTACACGCCCCATCCGGTCGCCCGGATGCTGAGCCAGCGCGAGACGTCGACGATCGGACTCCTCACCCCGCAGGCGCTCTCGGTCATCTTCTCCAACCCCTTCTTCGGCGCGTTCAGCGAGGGCGTGGCGATCGCCGCCGAGGCATCGGGCTACGCGCTCTATTTCATCTCGCCGCTCCATGGCAGCCTGGCCCGGGCGATCGACCGCGCCACCGTCGATGGCGTCGTCGCGATCGGGCTGAGCGAGGAGCACCCCGAGGTCGAGCAGATCCGGCGGATGGGCGTACCCATCGTGCTCGTCGACTCGAGCGCCATGGCCGACCACGCCTCCATCGAGGTCGACGACATCGGCGGCGCCCGGGCAGCTGCCGAGCACCTCATCGGGCTCGGGCATCGCGACGTCCTCGTCCTCGGCGTCGAGCCGCCTGAGGAGACCGAGACGGCCGATCACGTTGGCGTCACGGCTCGGCGGCTGAGCGGCTACCGCGCCGCGTTCAACGCCGCGGGCCTTGAGCTGTCCGACCGTGCGGTGGTGGTCGGCCCCGCTACGATCGAGGGCGGCGCCGATGCCTTCGGTCGAGCCTGGGCCGCCGGCGCTCGCCCGACGGGTCTCCTTGCGATGAGTGACGCGATGGCGATCGGGGCGATGCGAGCCGTGCGCGACCTCGAGCTGACGATCCCGGGCGACATCAGCGTCGTGGGCTTCGACGACGTCGACCTGGCCCAGTACGTCGACCCGCCGCTGACCACCGTCCACCAGCCGATCCGGCGCAAGGGTGAGCAGGCGGTCCGGATGCTCCTGGGCCTCGTCCGCGGCGGCGCCGCCTCCAGCCCGGACCATCGGACGCTCGACACGCACCTCATCATCCGCGGTTCGACCGGCCCGGCAAGCCGCCGGTGAGCGTCGACACGCCGGCCTGGGTGCGCGACGCCGTCTTCTACCAGGTCTTTCCGGATCGCTTCGCCGCCAGCGACCGGGTCCACAAGCCAGGCCCGCTCGAGCCGTGGGACCTTCCGCCGACGAGCCACGGCTTCAAGGGCGGGGACCTGCTGGGCATCGCCGAGCATCTCGACTACCTGACCGATCTCGGCATCACCGCGCTGTACCTGACGCCGATCTTCGCCTCGGCCAGCAACCATCGCTACCACACCTACGACTACCTCGCGGTCGACCCGCTGCTCGGCGGCGACCATGCCCTGCGCGAGCTGCTCGACGCCGCCCACGCTCGGGACGTCCGGGTCGTCCTCGACGGTGTGTTCAACCACACCGGTCGCGGCTTCTGGCCGTTCCATCACGTCCTGGAGACCGGCGCGGCGTCGCCCTATCGTCACTGGTTCCACTTCGACCATGCGTCGCTCGACGCCGGCCGGCCGGTGGTCGCCTACCCGCATCCGGAAGCGCCGGTAGCCGACCGCAGCTACCGGGCATGGTGGGGGCTGCCGGCGCTGCCCAAGCTCAACACGGACAACCCCGAGGTCCGCGCGTACCTGTTCGGCGTCGCCGAGCACTGGCTCCGTTTCGGCATCGACGGCTGGCGCCTCGACGTCCCGGCCGAGATCGACGACGAGGCCTTCTGGCAGGAGTTCCGTGCTCGCTGCCGGGTCGTTCGCTCCGACGCGTACCTCGTCGGCGAGATCTGGCAGTCCGCCCCCGACTGGCTTCGCGGCGACCGGTTCGACGCGCTGATGAACTACCCGCTGGCGGCGGCGATCAACGGGTTCGTCGGCGGTGACCGGCTGGCCGGCGACATCCTGGCCGAGCACCACGAGCTGTCACAGAGCGTCCGGCCGCTCGACGGCGACGGCTTCGCGAACCGCGTCATCGAGCTCGACCGGAACTACGACCCCGATGTCGTCGCCGTGCAGCTGAACCTGCTCGGCTCGCACGACACGCCGCGGCTGCGGACCGTGCTCGGCGGCGATCCGCAGGCCGTCCGCCTGGCCACCCTGCTCCAGATGACGTTGCCCGGGGCTCCCAGCGTCTACTACGGCGACGAGATCGGCCTGTCGGGCGGCAACGACCCGGCATCCCGCGGCGCGTTTCCCTGGGACACGGGACGATGGGAGCCGGGCCTGCGCGACTCGGTCCGTTCGCTGATCGCGCTCCGCCGGTCCGAGCCCGCGCTGCGTGCCGGTCCGGTGGTCGTCGCCGGCGCTGCCGAGCGGGCGGTCGCGTTCGATCGCGGTGTCGGCGATCGACGGTTCGTGGTCGCGGTCAATGCCGGCGACGCACCGCTTGGGCTGCCGATCCAGGTCGCGGAGGGCCCGTCTGGCGAGGGACGGCGGCTGGTCCCGGTGGACCTGCCCGGCCTCGGGGTCGTTCGCGCGGTCGACGTCGTCGGTGAGAAGGCCACGCTCGAGCTCGTTCCGCGGTCCGGCGCGGTCATGCGGCTCACCTGAGGTTTTCCGCTATCCTCCCCGTCCTGTGCCAGATCTACCGATCGACCTCGAGCCAGAGCTCGCCGGCCGCCTGGCCCGCATCCTCGACGTCGAGGGGAAGATCCCCCGGGCCCTCGAGGCCCTCGGCCCGATCAGCGAGGGGGATGTCGCCCTCCTCGACGCCCCGAACGGTCTTCGCGCACGGCAGCTCTCCGATCTCGGCGGTCGGGTGATGCCCGTCGCGAGCATCGGCGTGTCGACGATCGAGGCGCCGGACCGCTCCGCCGACGTCCTCGTCACGATGTGGGGCACGTTTCTCGGCGTCGCGACCGACGAGTCCGCCGAGGCTGCCCGTGTCGTCCGCCCCGGCGGGCGCCTGTTGGTCGTCCTCGATTACGGCCGCGACGACATCGCTCCACTGCGCGGAGATCGACCGGAATACGGCGTGCTGAGCCAGCGACACGGTCCGCTCCTGGGCGCGGGGTTCAAGGTCCGCGTCCTCCACTGCTTCTGGACCTTCGAGTCGGTCGACGAGGCCGGGCCATTCCTCGGTGAGGTCTTCGGCGAGGCCGGGCGCGCGCTCGCCGGCCGGATGAAGCGGCCCAGGTTGTCGTACAACGTGGCTGTCTACCACCGCACCCTCGGAGCAGTCGCGTGAGCACCTCGACAGGCCGGCGATCGATCTCGCCCGGGATCGTCTTTCTCGCCATCGCCGTCGTCGGGGCGGTCCTCTTCGCGCTGTACGCCGTGACCGTCCGCGATGCGTCGCAGATCCCGTTGCTGGCCGCCGGCTCCGCGGCCCTCGGTATCGCCTTCGTGGCGCTGGCCGTCTATGCCCTCCGGTCGGTGTGGACCGCCGGCGTCGACGGCCGAAACGGGCGGGCGCTGCTGCTCGGTATCGGGGGCGGGATCGCCGCCATGATCGGTGCCGGCTGCCTGGCGGCGGCCGTCATCCTGTTCCTCCTTTCACGCCCGCCTGCCTGATCCACGATCAGGGGCGAACAGGGGCCTCTGCTAGACTCGGGCGGTCCGGCCCCCATCGTCTAGAGGCCTAGGACGCCACCCTTTCAAGGTGGAGATCAGGGGTTCGAATCCCCTTGGGGGTACCACTGATCGGCCGCCGTGCGTGGTGCCCGCCGCGTACCACCGAGTCGGCGCCGCCCGACGCACCGCCCGCCGACCGCGGCACCGTCCCGCCGCCCCGCCGCATCGTCGCCGCAGGCCCGCCTGCTACCATCGGCCGCGATGGAGATCATGGGCGTCCAGATCCGGACGATCATCAAGGACAACGTCGCGATCCGTTGCGAGGGTTGCCGCGAGGTGATCGAGGGAACGCCGTGGCGGATCAACCTGCTCGACATCGTCGCCGCGGAGTCGCCCGTCGGCTGGACAGAGCGACCGGCGATCAACCCCGGCCCGTTCCAATTCCACGGTGACCCGGCCTGCGTCCGACGCTGGATGGCCGGCCGCGGGCTGCTGTTCTGCCGGCGCGGCGAAGTGCGCGAGATCATGCGCCCGATCGCGATCCCGACGAAGCCACCCAGCTGGGGGCTGTGCGACGGGATCCACCGCGACGACCACGAGTTCGTCCCCGCCTGACCTCCCGCGAGTCCCTGGCCAGGTTTCGGATCCGGGTGCCCATCGGCGACATTGCAATGGCATTACAGCCGTTGACGCGGCCATGCCCCCGGACTAAGATTCGCCGCCCATCCGTTTGCAAACCACCGTCTGAACATTCTTCGCTCCACGGAGCCGGTCGGGCCCGCAGCCCGGCAAGAGGGGGTCGTGGTGACGCACGGAGAACGTCGCCCCACCATCGGGGACGTCGCGGCGGCAGCCGGAGTGTCCAAGACCTCCGTCTCGTTCGCGTACAACGCGCCCGAGCGTTTGCGACCGGAGACGCTGATGCGAATCCGGCGAACGGCGGCCTCGCTGGGCTACCGCCCACGAGCCTACGCGCGGTCCCTCGGGCGCCGCCGCCAGGGCACGATCGCGCTCCTCGCGCCGCACGCGCTCGGCACGATGTTTGCGAACCCGAACTTCGGGGAGTTCGCCGCGGGCGCGTTGACGTCGGCTGAGGCGGCCGGCTATTCCGTCCACTTCGTATCGCCGCTACACGGCTCTCTCACGCAGGCGCTGGATCGGGCCAATGTCGCCGGCGTCGTCGCGATCGGGCTGCGCGCCGAAGGCCCGGACATCGACGAGATCCGGCGCTCCGGCCTCCCGTTCGTCGCCGTCGATTTCGGACCCCTCGATCGAGGAGGCGACGGTGACCGTCGACGACGAAGAGGGCGCCAGGGCCGCCGCCGTGCACCTCCTCGAGCTCGGCCACCGCTCCTTCCTCGTCATCAGCCTCGGCCCGTTCCCGTCTCCGGCCGGTGACCCATGGAGCGTCCGGGCTCGACGGATGTCGGGCTACAGCAGCGCCCTGGCCGCCGCTGGCATCATCCTCGCCGACCGGGAGGTGGAGATCGCCCCGGCGAGCGTCGAGGGCGGCACCGAGGCCTTCGAGCGGGCGTGGGCGTCGGGCCTTCGCCCGACCGCCGTCCTTGCCATGAGCGACGCGATGGCGGTCGGGGCATTGAGTGCCGCCCGTCGGCTCGGGCTCGACGTCCCCGAGGACGTATCGGTCGTCGGATTCGACGACATCGAGCTGTCCCAGTACACAGACCCGCCGATGACGACCGTCCACCAGCCAACCAGGTACAAGGGCGAGGAGGCCATCCGTCTCCTGCTCGAGGGCCCGGTCCGGCGGGACGACGGCCGCAGCGTGCGGCGTCTCCTGGAGACGCGGCTGGTGATCCGGGGCTCGACACGAGCTCCGGTCGGGGTCGCGACCGTCCGCGGGGGGCGGCGCCGAGCCGGGCGGGGAGGCCCGGCCGGCACGGATCCGATCGGGACGGGGGCCCGAGTCACGGAGGAGTCGATGCAGCAGACCTGACCACGGTCGGAGCAGTCGGATCAGTTGGAGGAGGAACGATGGTCAAGAGAACCGGCGTCCTGTTCGTCGTGCTGATGTTCGTCATCAGCGCCTGCAGCAGCGGAGGGGCTTCGACGGCTCCATGA